>CAZEJT010000001.1:0-190042 GCA_964512655.1 uncultured Chlorobiaceae bacterium
TGTTCTCGGGGAGCTTCTGCTTGATGATGTCCGCCTCGATCGTGACGCCGAGGTGGTTGGCCTGGCCCGTCAGATCGGCGGCGAGGTGGTAGTCCTTCTCGGGGGTCTTGAACGCGGCGTTCCGAAGGTAGCACCAGAGAATCGTTGCCATCCCGAGCTCGTGCGCCTGCTGAAATGCGAGCCCGATCTCCTGAATCTGCCGCTTCGATTCTTCCGATCCGAAATAGATCGTGGCGCCGACGGCGACCGCCCCCATGTCGAACGCCTGTTTCACGCGGGCGAAGAAAATCTGGTCGAACGAGTTGGGATACGAGAGAAATTCGTTATGGTTGATCTTGAGGATGAACGGGATCTTGTGAGAATACTTGCGGGCGACCGAACCGAGCACCCCAAGCGTTGAGGCGACCGCGTTGCAGCCTCCCTCGATGGCCAGCTTCACGAGGTTCTCGGGGTCGAAATAGATCGGATTAGGAGCGAAAGATGCCCCCGCGGAATGCTCGATCCCCTGGTCCACCGGGAGGATCGAGAGATATCCGGTGTGGGCGAGCCTGCCGTGATGGATGAGCCAGTTCAGGCTTTTCAGAACGGGAGCAGGGCGGTCCGAGAGGGCGTAGATCCGGTCGACATAGTCGGGTCCGGGGAGGTGCAGCATCGCGCTGGGAACAGTCTTGCAGGTGTGCTCCAGGAGAGACTTCGATTCTGCGCCCAAGGCTTGTTCGATGTCGTGGTAGTTCATGGCCGGATGGTAAAGGTGTGGGGCAAATATACGAAAATACTGATGAATTTTTCAAACGGGTGGGTTGCGCGGGCTGAAGCCCGCGGCTACCAAAGACGAAGAAGGCGCGGGGCGCACCAAGGTGTGTTGCATTCATCCTGGCTGATGTCACGGTATGGACCGTGACATCAGATCATTCGTGAAGATTTCAAGGGCGCGGGATGGGCGGTTCTTTGAAACTCCCTCGATTTTTTGGTATATTTTGTCGCCCATTGACTACATATTTGTGCCGCATAATCTGATGTCCGGACGTTGAACGAGGAACGCCGGCTGCGCAGCCTTCTGCTTTTCAGTTTGCCCGTTATCGTTGGCTTGTTCTATGCGACGGCGGGGCTCCATTTTTCCTACACTCCGGACGACACGTATATTTACCTCCAATTCGCGCGAAATGTGGGCGCGGGGCATGGAGTGGGGTTTAACCCGGGAGAGCCAACCTACGGAGTGACAAGCCCTCTCTGGATGCTCATCATCGCGCTCGGGCGGAAGCTCGGCCTCGACCCTTATTTCGGGGCGAAGGCGCTCGACCTTGTGTTCGCGAGTTTCGCCCTGATCGCGCTGTACCTCGTCGCATTCGAGATCATCCGCGACGTGGGGGTCGCGCTCTGCGCGGCAGTGGCATTCTCGGTCAACGCGTGGTTCCTGCGGTGGTCGGGCGCCGGCGGGCCGGGAGGGGCCCGATGAAGAAACTCCGCGTCGGGGTCATAGGGGTGGGGCATCTCGGGTCGCTGCACGCAAAGATGTTTGCATCGATTCCCGCTGCCGAGTTTGTAGGAGTGATGGATCTCGACTTTTCGCGCTCCGCCGCGATCGCCGGCGAGCTGGGCGTCGCTTCGTTCAGAACTGCGCCCGAACTTCTCGCTCGCGTGGAGGCGGTGAGCATCGCGGCTTCCACGCAGGCCCATTTCGAGACGGCAAAGCGCGCGATCGAGTCGGGAGTCCACGTCTTTGTCGAGAAACCCATCGCTTCCACGATCGCGCAGGCCGAGGAGCTCGTGAACCTCGCGCGGGAGCGCGGCGTCAAGGTGCAGGTGGGCCATATCGAGCGCTTCAACCCCGCGCTCCTTGCGCTCGAGAAGTACCACCTTCGGCCGATGTTCATCGAGTCGCACCGCCTCGCGCAGTTCAATCCCCGCGGGGCCGACGTCGACGTGGTGCTCGACCTGATGATCCACGACATCGACATCATCGTGAGCTTGGCCGGTTCGCCCGTCGAGGCCATCGAGGCGAACGGGGTCGCGGTGGTATCGGACACGATCGACATCGCCAATGCGCGGCTGAAGTTCGTGAACGGGTGCGTGGCAAACGTTACCGCGAGCAGGATCTCCCAGAAGAAGATGCGCAAGATGCGCCTCTTCCAGAAAGACGCGTACATTTCGGTAGACTTCTCAGACGGCGTGGCGGAGGTGTTCCGCCTGCGTGCCGACGGCGAGGAGGCGGGGCCCGGGACCATGCTGCTCGGCGAGATCGGCTCGGGCTCCGCGAAGAGAACCATCGTGTACGAACAGCCCGAGGTGAAGGAAGTCAACGCGCTCAAGTACGAGCTGGAGCGGTTCATCGACTGCGCCCGCCACGGCGGGGAGCCTGCCGTTTCTGGCGAGGAGGGGCTCCGCGCGCTCACCGTCGCGCACGACATCATGGCCCGAATCCGCCAGCAGAAACTTGCGTTCTGAGAGATGACCGCCCGCGCCGCAACGATTGAGATCGAGGACGACATCCTTCTCGCCGCCGGAAGAATCGGCGACACGTCGGGGACGAAGGTGTACGTGGTGGGTGGATACGTGCGCGACCGCCTCCTCGGCCGTCCCGGAACGGATCTCGATATCCTCGTCATCGGCGACGGTATCGCGTTCGCGTCCGCCGTCTCCCGCGCGCTCGGGAGCGGCAGGATCGTCACATACGAAAAGTTCGGCACCGCGATGATCCCGCTCGGGGACCGGAAGGTGGAGTTTGTGACGGCGCGGGAAGAGCGGTACGAACCCTCCTCGAGAAAACCGACGGTCAAACAAGCGTCTCTCGAGAGCGACCTCTCACGGAGAGATTTCACGATCAATGCCATCGCGGTGTCGCTGAACGGTGAGCAGCGAGGGACGATGGTCGACCCGTTCGACGGGAAGTCCGACCTCTCGAAGCGAATCATCCGGACCCCGCTGGCGCCCGACCGCACATTCGACGACGATCCGCTGCGGATGCTCCGCGCCATTCGCTTCGCATCCCAGCTCGGGTTCGGGATCGAGGCCGGGACGCTCGACGGCATCCGAAAGATGCGCGACCGCACGCCGATCGTCTCGCAGGAGAGGATCACCGAGGAATTTCTCAAGATTCTCGGCTCCCCCCGGCCTTCGACGGGGCTCAAGCTTCTCCAAGACACGGGGCTCGCCTCGCACGTCTTCCCCGAACTGGTAGACATGGTGGGAGTGGAGCAGAGGAAGGAGTATCATCACAAGGACGTCTTCCTGCACACTCTCAGGGTCGTGGACAACATCGCTGAGGCGGGCGCGGATTTGTGGCTCCGTTTCACGGCGCTGGTGCATGATATCGCCAAACCCAGGACGAAGGCGTTCAAAGAAGGAATCGGCTGGACATTTCACGGGCACGAGGAGCTTGGCGCCCGCATGATGAAGAGCGTCTTCCGCCGAATGAGACTCCCCATGGAGAGGCTTCCCTATGTCGAGAAGCTGGTCCGGCTTCACCTGCGTCCGATGGTGCTCGTCAGCGAGGAGGTGACAGATTCAGCGGTCCGGAGGCTCCTTTTCGAGTCGGGGGAGCTGATTGACGATCTGATGATGCTCTGCCGCGCAGACATCACTTCGCAGAATCCGGCGAGGGTTGCCCGTTACATGAGAAATTACGATATTGTGATGGCTAAGATGCGCGAGGTGGAGGAGAAGGACCGGCTGAGAAACTGGCAGCCCCCAGTGCGAGGAGATGAGATTATGGCAGTCTGCGGCCTGGAACCCGGCCGGACGGTCGGGATTCTGAAGAAAAGGATTGAGGAGGCAATTCTCGACGGGGAGATCCCCAACGAACATGCCGCCGCCCTTGCCTACCTTCTGTCAATAAAGGATCAGGTCCTCCAGGAAAACCCCTGATTTTCGTTACCCTCTCTGCAACTTTTGCCCCGGTTTTTCGTTATGAGGGATAGCACGCGTGAAACCTTTCTTCTTATCCACCGAGTCTCAGGAGTCCAGACGATGAAGCACCCCTTTAGGATGTTCCCGGCCGTTATGTTGATCTTCTGTTGCGCGGCGATGTCAGTAGCGCAGGAGGCGAAGACGATCACGCTGCAGAGCGCCGTGGATCTCGCAATCGAGAAGAACGTCTCGGTGATCCAGGCCCGGAACACGCTCGAGGCCTCACAGTCGGCCAAGACGGCCGCAGTGGGGGCGATGCTTCCCAACCTCGACCTGAGCGGAAGTTTTTCGCGCTCGCAGACCTGGAGCGACCAGGCGGCCGGAGTCGTATTCTACCAGGGGATCCCGATCCCCGTGGGCGCCGGAACTAATTTTCGCGCGAACAATTCCTTCTCGAGCGGCCTCTCGAGCCAGGTGACGCTCTTCAACGGTTTCGCAAACACCTCGGGAGTAAGCAGGGCGACTTCGAACGCGAACGCCGCGGATCGATCGCTCGATCGTACGGTCCAGGGCGCGATCTACCAGACCAACCAGCTCTTCCTCAGCGTGGTGCAGACGTTTCAGCTTCTGAAAGTGAACCAGGATAATCTCAAGCGAAGCGAACGGCAGCTCGAAAGAATCACGGAATCGAACAAAGTGGGCGCGGTGGCTGTGGCCGACGTTTACAGGCAGAAGGTACAGGTGGGCTCCGACGAGCTCGCCCTGATCCAGGCGGAGAGCAACCACGAAAAGGCGAAGGCCGATCTGATCGCCTATCTGGGGATCGATTTCGACAAGGAGTACAAGTTCGATTTCACCGGCGTCCCCGACAGCATCGACACGACGGAGTTCGCCGGGCTGAACGCGCAATACGCAAACTTCGACAACCTGTACAACTCCGCCGTGGGGAAGAGGCCCGACTACCTGGCGACTGTGGAGAACTACAACGCGGCGGACGCGGGCGTGACAGTGGCGCGCTCGGGGTACTATCCGACGGTCAGCCTCTTCGGCTCGTACGGATACAATAACACCGAGCTGAGCACTCTGACCGACAACCGCAACCTCTACTTCGCGGTCAACGTCAATCTTCCGATCTTCAGCGGCTTCTCCACCCAGAACTCGATCGAGCAGGCGCAGGTCCAGAGACGGAACGCCGACGAACAGGTGAAGCAGTCTGCGCGGCAGGTGCGCGTCGACGTGCGGAAAGCGCTGCTGGACCTGGAGGCCGCGGAGAAGCAGGTCTCCGTGACGCAGTCGAGCGTGGTGTCCGCGGCGATGGACCGCACGATCGCGGAAGAGAAATACAATCTTGGGGCCGGGACACTTCTCGATCTTCTGGTGGCCACGGCAAACTACACGACGGCGCAGAGCAACAAGGTGAACGCCGTGATCGGATATCTCCTGTCGAAGAAGGCGACCGAGTATGCGCTCGGCTCGCTGGCGAAGTGAACAGGCTTCCTTGAAGGGACACTGACATGGCAAACTCGAAATCACGCAAGAAAGTCATCATCTTTTCGATCATCGGCGCGCTCCTGATCGTGCTGACCCTCCTCGTCATCCTCGGGAGCAAGAAGGAGACGGTCGTCACGGTGCAGACCGAGAAGGTGAGCAGGCGCACCATCACACAGACGGTGACAGCCACGGGGAAGATTTACGCGGAGGTGCAGGTAGTGATCACGCCGGAAGTGAGCGGCGAGATCATCGAGCTGCCGGTCAAGGAGGGGAACAGGGTGAAAAAGGGCGACCTTCTCATGAAGATCAAGCCCGATATTTATGTGGCCGAGCGCGACCGCGCAGCCGCGCAGCTCAGCTCGTCGAAAGCAAGCCTCGAAAAGAGCGATTCGGACCGAAAGCGTGCGCACGAATTGTCGGGGAAGGGATTGATTTCTGCCTCGGAGCTGGAACAGGCCAACACCGCATATGAGGTCGCTAAGTCGACATACGACCAATCTGATGCTGCGCTCAAACAGGCACAGGAGAGTTTGCGCAAGACCACGATCTACGCCCCGATGGATGGAACGATCACCGGTCTCAAAGTTGAACTCGGCGAGCGGGTCCTCGGGACAAGCCAATTCCAGGGTACAGAAGTCATGACCGTCGCGGACCTCTCCCGCATGGAAGCGCGAGTCGACGTGGGAGAGAACGACATCGTGACGATCAAGCCGGGGGATACGGCGCGGGTAGGAGTCGACGCATTTCCCGACAAGAAGCTCACAGGCATCGTCTACCAGATTGGCAATTCGGCCAAGACCACGGGCACGGGGACTCAGGAGGAAGTGACGAACTTCGAGGTCCGGCTGAGGATCTCCGATAAGGACGTGGTCCTGCGACCGGGGATGTCGCAGACTTCCACAATCGAGACGGAAACGAAAAAGAACGTACTTACGGTACCGATCCAGAGCGTAACGACAAGGTCCCCGAATAAAGAGATGGGCAACATGGGGAATATGGGCGGCGGGGCGGCCCCCGACGAGATGGCGGCCAACGACGCCAAGGTAAAGCAGAAGGCGGAGAAGCCGACAGAACTCGTCTTCATCGTGGACAACAGCAGCGCCAAGACAGTCAACGTGAAACGCGGGATTTCGGACGACTCGTATACCGAGATCGTCTCGGGGATCGATGAGGGCAAGGAAGTCGTCTCCGGAAGCTACAAGGCCATCAACCGTGAACTGGAAAACGGAGTCAAGGTGAAGGTGGACAACATGAAGAAAAAGCCCTCGGACACCGACAAGAAATAGAGCCGCAATCAATCAACCGGAGAACGAATGGAGAATCACACAGTCATCAACCTTCAGCAGATCAGGAAAAGCTACGACATGGGGGGCGCCGAGGAGGTCCAGGCGCTGCAGGGGGTTTCGCTTCAGATAGGCAAGAACGAATATGTGGCCATCATGGGTCCCTCCGGCTCCGGGAAGTCGACCCTGATGAACATCATCGGCTGTCTCGACACGCCGACGTCTGGCCTCTACGAATTCAACGGGATCAACGTCAGCGATATGAACGACAACCAGCTTGCCAAGATCCGGAACAAGGAGATCGGGTTCGTCTTCCAGACCTTCAATCTCCTCGCGCGGTCCGATTCCCTTCACAATGTGGAGCTTCCCCTGATCTACGGCGGGGTATCCGCCGCCGAGCGCAAACGGCTTGCACACGAAGCCCTCGAGCACGTGGGGCTCGGCGACCGGCAGCACCATAAACCGAATGAGCTTTCCGGCGGGCAGCGCCAGCGAGTTGCCATCGCCCGGGCCCTCGTGAACAGGCCCTCGATCCTCCTTGCCGACGAGCCGACGGGGAACCTCGACAGCAAGACCGGTGAGGAGATTATGCTCCTGTTTGAAGAGCTCCATCGCCAGGGGAACACGATTATTCTGGTCACGCACGAGGAGTCGATCGCCGAACACGCTCACCGGATCATCCGGGTTCGCGACGGCCTCGTGGAGAGCGACGTAAGGGTCGACAGCTCGCGGGTCCGAACAGCCAACGCCTGAGGAGACGCTGTGCACTTCATCACTGAAGTCAAAGAGGGGATCCTGATTTCGCTCCGGGCGATCCGTGCGAACAAGATGCGCTCGGGGCTCACGACGTTCGGCATCCTCATCGGCATCGTCGCGGTGACGATGATGGCAACGTTCATTGAGGGGGTGAGCCGTTCATTCGAAAAGAGCGCTTCGGCGTTCGGCTCGAAGGTGCTGTACATCCAGAAATTTCCCTGGGTGAGCGACGACGACTGGTGGACTTTCCGGAACAGGAGAGACCTCCGCGTCGAATTCGCGGAGCAGGTCGCCCGGCAGGCCACGCTGGTCGATGCGGTCGCCCCGGCCGCGAGCACTTCGAAGGATGCGAGATTCGGTTCCCGCATCATGCTCGGGGCATTCGTGACGGGGACGACGAGCCAGTATCAGCAGGCGTCAGGGACCACAATCCAGGACGGGCGGTTTTTCTCGCAGGAAGAGTCGGACGGAGGGCGTCCCGTCTGTGCCATCGGGGCTAACGTCGCCGAAACGCTCTTTCCCTCGGTCGATCCGATCGGGCAGACTATCAAGGTAGGAGGATATCCCTATACCGTTCTCGCCGTTTTTGAAAAGCAGGGAGGAATGTTCGGACAGTTCACGTCCGATAACAGGATTTATCTTCCCATTAACTCCTTCCTCTCACAGTTCGGGTCGCACCGCGACATCACTCTCAACGTGCGGGTCGCCACCGGCGCCGACATCGACGACGCGAAGGAAGAGCTCCGGGGGATCATGCGGAAGCTCCGCCATCTCACACCGGGCCAGAAAGACGACTTCAACATCAACGAGCAGGACCTCCTTCTCAGGGTCTTTGCAACCGTTACCAACGTGATTGCGCTTGTGGGGTTCGTTATCACGGGCCTTGCCCTCTTTGTGGGCGGGATCGGCATCATGAATATCATGTACGTTTCCGTCTCGGAGCGCACGCGCGAGATAGGCATACGTAAGGCCATAGGAGCGCGCCGGAGAACGATTCTCCTGCAATTCCTGGTGGAATCGGCCCTCATCTGTCTCATGGGCGGGATAATCGGACTGATCATCGCGTACCCGCTCAGTTTGATCGTGAACCAGATTCTTCCGACGGCGATGCCCGTCTCCGTCGCGATTCTCTCACTCGTCGTGTCGCTGCTCGTGGGGGTCATCTCCGGCTTTCTCCCATCGTATCGCGCAGCCAAAATGGATCCGGTCGAAGCACTTCGTTACGAATAGAGCCCTATGATCCGGCCTTTTGAACGAGTCATGCACGAGCTTCGTGAAAGCCTCACGATGGCTCTCGTTGCCGTGAGGACCAACCGGCTCCGCTCCGCGTTGACGCTACTCGGGATCTCAATCGGGGTCTTTTCGATCATCGCGGTGATGACCGCGATGGGGGTCCTCGTCAACGGCATCGAGAACGGCATCAGCCAGCTCGGCGCTCATACGTTTCAAATTCAGCGGATGCCGATGATGCGCTCTAACAATGCGCGCGACCGGGCGAAACTGCGGAATCGGAAGTTCATAAAGTACGAGCAGGGGGCCGTGGTCAAGGAGAAGACGACTCTCGCCAAGGCGGTGGGACTCGAATCATGGGACTTTGGAAAGGTCGTGGCGAGTCCTCTGGGGACGAAGACCAACCCTAACGTATCCGTCTGCGGGGAAGATCTCGAAGGGTTTATCACGAACGACTGGACGATCAGCCAGGGAAGGCTCTTCACCCAGGATGAGCTGAACACCGCCAAAAACGTGATGGTTCTGGGGGATGGCGTCGTCAAGAAAGTCTTTCCGCGGATCAATCCGCTCGGCCAGAACGTCCGTGTCGACGGGAGAGAATACGAGGTCGTCGGCGTCATCGAATCAAAGGGGAGCATGCTCGGGGGCAACGAGGATAATTTCGTCGCAATCCCCCTGACGACGTTTTTCGAGGGATACGGGAAGGAGCGCGACCTCCATATCATGGTTCAGTCGACCGGAGCCGACACATACGAGGACTGCATGGAGCAGGTACGGGGGATCCTCCGCACGGCCCGGCGTGTTTCCCCCGGAGAGGACGATGATTTTTACATCTTTTCGAACGATTCGATCATCCAGATGTTTAACGAGACGACGCAGTATGTACGGCTCGGGATCCTGGGCGTCAGCGCGATCGCCCTCCTCGCGGCCGGCGTGGGGATCATGAATATAATGCTCGTCTCAGTCACCGAGCGCACGCGGGAGATCGGGATCCGGAAGGCGATCGGAGCAAAGAAGAGCAACATCCTTACGCAGTTTATCCTCGAAGCGATCGTCTTGAGCGAGTTCGGGGGAATCATCGGCATACTCCTCGGGATCGCGAGCGGAAACGTTGCGGCGATCTTCCTCGAGGCACCTCCCGTTATTCCGTGGGATTGGGCAGCGATAGGCTTCGGCGCGTGCTCTCTCATCGGGATTATTTTCGGCGTCTATCCGGCCTGGAAGGCGTCGAACCTCGATCCGATAGATTCCCTCAGGTACGAATAATCCCTCGCAGTACCGGTAGCCGCGCCGTCCAGGGCGCGCTCCAGGTAACGCAGGTGGGTGTCACGGTATGGTCCGTGACACCAATTACCAAAGCCGGCGCCTACTGTTTCTTCCTGTTCACCGCACATCCTCTCCGATTTCCTCAATTTTCGGCATTATGAAGATATTTTAACTTGATTCTCGAAGGCGAGGGGATTACTTTGAATAGAGCCTCTTTCAGCCCGCATTCCTGATCATGATTCGCTGAGGAGAAAACCCATGCCTTCCTTGCAGACGAACAGACTCTTGAGAGCGGTTGTACGACTAACCGTCGCAGCGACGGCCATCCTGATTCTCGCTTCTCTCTCCGCGGCGCAACCGATTCAGTACCGGACGTTTAGCCAGACCGAATTCGCCTCGAAGAAGCTGAAGAAGGTCGGAACCGTCCAGTCGATCCGCGCCTGGTTCACGTTTCACAACGACTCGGCATTTGCGGTCAACAGCCTCCATGTGAAATTCAACGGCCATGTCCTCGCGGTTGAGGACTCAGGCGGTTTCACCGCGGTCGAAAAGAAAGAGGGAGGAGGGCTCGATCTCTCTGGAAGGAGCGTCGCGGGCCACGACTCCGTGACGATCCGGGTTCTGATCAAGAAGAAGCACCCCGATGTCGTCGCAGTGAAATGGTGGTGGGACGTGAACGGCGCAAGGGGGCCGGCCCAAACGAACCTCCCGCCAGCCAGCACATTTGCGATTATCGTGCAGCCCGGCGGTGGAAATGTGTTTGAGTTCATGTACAAGCACGTGGTCACCAGGCCCAAAGGCGTCATCATCGGCATGAAGACCGATACTCCGGGCGTGGGATGGATCCGCTACAAGACGGCCGACAGGAAGTATTTCCCGCACACCGACAGCTCTCGCTGCTTCGACTTTATCCGGACCGAGGACAACGGCACGCGCTCTTTCGCCGGAGAACTGAAGAACCCTCATGTGAAAAAGCACAATAACCACCTCCTCGGAGAGGTGCATGCGCTCCTGATCGCCGTCATCGCGAACGATTCCGGAGTCACCGCTCCGTTCGACGGCGGGAGCACGCGGCTGGGAGACCTCATCTACAACGATGGAGGGAACCCGACCGACCCGTGCAACAACATGACGATCCGGCAGATCATCTCGCTCACCGATTCGGGCCTCACGTACTGCGGCAAGTTCCCGGCCTCCTTCTACTTCGGCCAGGATTCCTGCATCAGCCGCGTGAACAGGGCGTTCGACGGTCCCATCGTCGCCTCGTCGTTCAGCCCCCTGAGAATCGAAGGGACCAATGCGCTTCCCTCATTCCTGCACCCGAACCCGGCTGCGGCGCCGGTCAATCCGACTCTCTCCCGGTGGTCTATTCTCGACGCGGCACCGGAACAGTACGCGATATCACAGAACTATCCGAACCCCTTTAATCCGACGACTGTGATCGAGTTCAACCTCGCCCAGCCTGGTATCGTGACGCTCAAGGTCTACAACGTGCTGGGTCAGGAGGTGGCCACCCTGCTCAATCACGAGACGATGGAAGAGGGAGAGCAGTCGGTCGAATTCAACGCTTCGGCTCTCTCCTCAGGCGTGTATTTCTACAGAATCCTAGCGACGGGCCCGGACGGGGGCGGCAACGTCTATCAGGCAACACGGCGCATGCTGCTGATCCGGTAATCCGCCTGCCAGGTATAGGGACAAAAAACCCCGGGGAAACCCGGGGTTTTTTTATTGTGCTGCGCGGGCTGAAGCCCGGGGCTACCGACCGGCGCCTACTCTTTCTTTCCGACCTGGTGTCACGGTATGGACCGTGACACCAATTTTCGGCTGACGCATACCGGCCCGAGCGATGCGATCAGGCTTTCATTCGCATTCCTTCTTCCTCGATGCTGAAGATCCAGCCCGCGAGTTTCCCGGGATCGATGTCCCGGAAATCGTTCCAGTACTTCCGCGTGTACATATACTGCGAGCTGGTATCGGGAGCGGGGACCTCGTCGACCATGGCGATGATCCTCCGGAACCGTTCCTTCCATCTCTTCATGTTCGCGAGGCGAAGATCCACCCACCCGTCGTGCGCCCACAGGTCCACGCTCTTCGGCGTGACCGGGACATAATTTTCGCCCTGATGGGGCGGGATCTTGATGTCGTTTGCCCGGAGGAGCGTCTTCCCGTCGGGCATCAGGATGGGGATCCCGATCGAAATGATATCCGCGCGAAGTTTCCTGTCGGACTCGATCTTTCTCCGGAGTTTCCGGGAGAGATCCGCAGCGGAAGCTGCCAGCACTGCCCTCGCATTCTTGCAGCAGCGCTCGAGGAGGTGCGCTTCGTAGAGAAGCTTGGAGAGCCGCGGAGGGCCGAGGATTTCAAAGGCGATACTGCGGACACGGTGCCTTCCCTCCAGCTCCTCGAGCCTCTTCTTTGCCGCGTGGAACAGGTACCCGGCCCGGTAGGTGGGGGAGAGCGTGGCGTTATCGAGCGCGTTGATGATGTCATGTCCGGTGTTTCCGCCGCGGATTTCGTAGATGACATCCTCCGCGATCTCCTCGGCCGTCACGAACTCCATCTGGCCCGGAGTCGCGATCGCCTCGAATTCGCCCCTCGAGAAGAGCCCGTTTTCACCGGTATCGATGAAGACACTCTTGAGCGACTTGCCCGTCGCGCGCGCGGCGTCGGTCATCCGGAGCTCCAGCGTTTTACCGAGCTTCACCGCTTTGGCGGGGGAGCAATCGAATAGTTGCACCGGCTTCCCCCGTCTTTTGATCTCCCCGTACGCGATCCGCTTCCAGGCAATGGCCGCCGTCGGCTTGATCTCTTTCGTGATCGGCGCGTCGGGGGTCCGGCCCATGAGGAAGAGGAGAAGCGTGTGGGCGCCCGCCACGGCGGATTTGCTGAGCAGCACTCTCGAGGGTCGCTCCTCGCTGTGGGTGTACGGTATGTTTAACCCCATCCCCCCGGTACCGCTTGTGCCGATCTTCACGTAGATGACCGTCCCGGACCTGTGCATGGAGCGGTAGAGGAGCTGGACGTGCCGGATCAATTGAGGGGTATAGAGGGTGCAGAGGAGGCGTTCGGTGGCCACTTTGACGCCCGCGCTGTTATCGGCGCGCTCATTCTTCTTCAGCTGCTGAAGGACTTTCCGCGCGCTCTGGAAAATATCCTGATAGGCGATTGCAGTCGCGGAGTTGATGCAGTCGATGACGATCTCGGGCCGGAATGCGTCGAGGAGGCCGAAAATGGTCGAGCGCCGGAGGCCCTCCTCGGTGAGTTCGTCGAGAATGTCTCCGATCAGGAGGGCCCTGGTGGAGGGATCGTCCATGAGCTGATCTCGCGGCGTATCCTTGAGGGTCTCGCGGACGAAGATATCGCCCCACCACGGGACGAAGATCCTCTTCGGGGCGTGGGGGAATTCCTTGCGGAGCGACCGGACTGCCTCCTCCGCTTCGCGCCGTTGAAGCGAGGTGACGATGATCCGTCCCGGTTTCTCCTCGACGAGCTGTCGGCAGATGGCGAGGCCGACCAGTCCGCCGCCCCCGAGGACGAGGACCGTCCGGTTTTTTATGTCCATGAGCCGGTCAGGAGGCCCGTTCGACGACGAGCGCGGTGCCGTAGGCGAGGACCTCGGTCACCCCGTTCATGATCTCGTTCGCGTCGTACCGCATCCCGATGATGGCGTTCGCGCCCATCTGGCGGGCGTGCTCGATCATGATCAGGTACGCGTCCTGGCGGGCCCGCTCGCAGAGCTCCTGGTAGAGAGTGATGTTCCCCCCGAAGAGGATCTGGATGCCGGCGCCGATATTCCCTATGATCGATCGCGACCGGACGGTGATTCCGCGCACCAGGCCAAGTTGCTTGACGACCCGGTAGCCGTCAATCGTGAATGCCGTGGTTATCAGAGAATGGTCCATTGATCCCTCATTTAAGTTTTATCGATTTCACGCACTTCTCGAACGCGGTGAAGTAGATGTCCTTCTGCGGCGCGTACCAGTTGAGCGTTGTCCTGATGACCTTGTCGTTCTTGACGACGAAATAGGCGCGGCTTGCGATGTCTTTCCGGAGCGAATAATCCACCCAGTAGGCCTTCGCCCCGTCGATGGTGGTTTGGCCGGATGTCTTCGACTTATATTTCCCTTTGTTCTGTTCCCACACCTTGTCGACGGTGAGCTTCTTCGCTCCAAAGACGTCGATATGCATGCTGCAATCGAGCCTGTCGGCTCGCATCTCGACGACGTAGTCTTTTCCTTCCTTGTCGCGCGCGGTCAGCGGCACGATCCCGAGGTTGTCGGGATACTGCATGGTGAAATAGTCCGAGTTTCCGAGCGTCTCCATGTTTCCGGAAGGAGTCCAGACGTCGGGTTTCTGGGCGACGACGACCGGCATCTCGAACGATTTCTGCATCGCGTCGAACACGGCCTGATGCGCGGCGAACTGATCTCCGTAGCCCTCGAATTCGAGCTTGTAGACGGCCGTGTCTCCGGGGACGAAGATATCGTACCCCGAGATGTTCGTCTTTGTCGTGGCCTTGATGAGGTACGGGATCTTCGGGGCCTGCTTCCCTCCCGCCGTCGCCTGCTCGTCGGGACTGAGCTCCATATTGGCCTGCTTCATGTCGTCCTTGGCCGACTGGACGATCTGGTCGAGCGTTTTCCCCATGTAGCGGATCACTTCCACGGTCACCGCGCCGCCGGGCTCGCCTGAAGTCGGGTCGAGGAACCTGTTCAGGACTTCCTGCGATTTCGCGAACACTGCCTTTCCAGTCGTCCCGAACTGCTTCCATTCCTGCGGATACTGGATCTTGAATCCGTACCCCGGGTCGCGGTACTCGTTCATCTGCCCGACAGGAACCGGCTGAGTCTTTTTCTCGCAGGCCTGGAGCAGGAGTAGGAGGATCAAGCAGATCAGATAAGCGTATTTCATCGGCGACTCCCTGATGGATGGTGATCGAAGATTGCCTATTTCGGAACTACCGTATCGTACCAAAACTTCTTGCCGCGAAGGCCGACCTCGTCGACGTGCAGGTGCTTCGCCTCCGTGTACTCTCTGAGTCCGTCGAGGCCGAACTCCCGCCCGAGCCCGCTCTGCTTGTATCCTCCGAACGGGGCTTTCTCCGAGAGGAGGTGCCATTCGTTGATCCAGACCGTCCCGGCTCGGAGCCGGCGCGCGACATCCATGGCTTTTTCAGGATCCCGCGACCAGACGCCTCCGCCGAGGCCATAAATGCTGTCGTTGGCCATCGCGACCGCATCGTCGGCATTCGCATACGCGATCACCGAGAGGACGGGACCGAAGATCTCGTCCTGCGCAATCTTCATCGAATTCCTGACCCCGGTGAAAATGGCGGGCTCGACGAAGAAGCCCTTCCCGAGAGCCGGGTCCGTCGGGGGGATGCCTCCCGTGGCCAGTTTCGCTCCTTCGTCCAGACCGCTCTTCACATACCCCAGCACCCTTTGCCGCTGGCGCTCCGAGATGAGGGGTCCCATGTCCGTTCCAGCATCCATCGGATCGCCCAGTCTGATCTTTTTGGTCTTCTCCACCATCCGGTCAGTGAAGTCCTGGCGGAGTATTTCGGGGAGAAAGAGCCGAGATCCGGCCTCGCAGCACTGTCCCTGGTGGTAAAAAATCGCATAGAGGGCGCCGTCGACGGCAAGGTCCAGATCCGCGTCGTCGAGGACGATGTTCGCCGATTTGCCCCCGCACTCGAGCGTACACTTCTTCAGAGTCGCAGCCGCGAGACTCATGACTCGCTTCCCAATCGCCGTCGATCCGGTGAACGAGACCTTGTCTACGAGCGGATGTTTCGCAAGAGCCTCGCCCGCCTCCTCCCCGAAACCGGGAACGACGTTGACAACGCCGGGCGGGAAGCCGGTTTTCTGAATGAGCCGAGCGAGCTCCATCGCTGTCACCGGAGTGAGCTCGGATGGCTTCAGGACGACGGTGTTGCCGGCTGCAAGGGCGGGCCCGAGCTTCCAGATGGCCATCTTAAGAGGGAAGTTCCACGGGATGATCGCTCCAACGACCCCGATCGGCTCCCTCACAATGCTGTTGCGGCTAAAGCCCGGCTTCGAAAGTCCCTCGATCTGCTCCGTGAAGTCGGAGGCCGCGAGCTTCGAGAAGTAATTCAGGGCACGGGCGCTCAGGAAGACGTCCTCTTTTGCCTTCCGGATCGTGGATCCCGAATCCAGCACCTCGAGCTCCTCGAGCAGGCCCTTGGACTCGTTGATCGAGTCCGTAAGGCTTTTAAGCAGCGCGCTCCGTTCCGCGTTCGGCATGCTTCTCCAGGGACCTTTGTCGAAGGCGGTTCTTGCCGCGGTCACGGCTTTGTTGACGTCATCCGGGCTGGCGCGCGCAACGCTCGCCACCACCTCGCCGTTGAACGGGTTGATCGATTCGAACCGCTCTTTAGAGGCCGACTCGACGAATTCGCCGCCGATATAGAGGAGGTACTCTCGCAAATCCTATTGGGCTCCGAGCCGGCCGATGACGGTGAGGTAAAGAATGACGAGGAGAAGGAGGGGCATGACCACATAAGAGAGGGTGATCTGGCGATCGAGAGACTGGAGCATTTCTGGTGCAAAGGGGGGTGCGTTTCCGGCGACCATCTTCTGGACAAGAGTTCCTCGCGCCCTGGATTTGATCCCGAAGAGGATGCCGCTAATCACGGCGAGCGCGAAGAAGATGATCTTCGCCGTAAGCCAGCCCAGGGTAAGGAGCCCCACGCCGATCTGCCGCATGTTTTCGATGCCGGTTGCGAGTAGTATAAGCACCGCCACAGGGCTGAGAAGACCGATCGGCCTCATCGCCTGAAGGACGACAGCTTTCGCGGGCAGATCTTTGGCTTTCCGGTACTGCAGATGAAGGATGATGCCCGCGACCGTAGTTGTCGCAAGGAGGCCAAAGCCGACCAGATGGAGGAGGAGGTTGAGTTCGTGAAGCACGGTTGTACGCTTTTCAGAGACGCCGGGTTACCCCGCCGAAGGGGTGCAAGATAGTAAATGTTTTCGAGAGTCTCAAGGAAAGCGATGCGGCCCTCTGCCATTGACGCGGGCTGAAGCCCGGGGCTACCGATCCGATGATTCAGCCGACGCGGGCTGAAGCCCGCGGCTACAAAAGGAGAGGACGTCGTTCCTGCTGTAGCCTCGAGACGCCCCGTTCTTGCTTGCCTCGCCGTTTTTGCCTATGATACCTCCCGGTGAATCCTCCTGATGCGAAGAACGCCGACGCGGTCGTCGAAGAACTCATCGCTTCGCGATGGCGCGACACTACGCTCGATCTCGATGTGTTCGGGAACCGAGTCTCCTCGGGACAATACCGAAAGGTCTACGCGGCCGCTCTCAGGTATCTGCCCAAGGGAGCCAGCGTCCTCGATTGGGGATGCGGGAACGGGCATTTCTCATATTTTCTCCTGCGAACGGGATTCCGGACGACGGGATTCTCCTTCCTGGAACGCCCCCGTCTCCTGCATCGCTACGGCGACAGGTTCTGCTTCGTCCAGGGGTCTGAGGCAGAGCCATCGGCTCTCCCGTTTGAGCCGGAATCATTCGACGCAGTCGTGAGCATGGGTGTATTGGAGCATGTCCGGGAAACAGGAGGGACAGAGGAGTCGAGCCTGTCGGAGATCTGCCGCATACTCAAACCGGGAGGTGTCTTTATCTGCGCGCACTTCCCCAACCGGAAGAGCTGGATAGAGTTTTTTACGCGACATCTTTTCCCGTCGAAGTTCCATCACCGCTATCGGTTTACTCCTGGAGATATCCGCAGGCTCTGGGAAAACGCCGGTTTCGACGTGCGGCTCGTGATCCGCTATGCCTGGCTTCCCCGAAACTTCACGTGCGGGTTCAAGTCGCCCCTTATGAATTCAGCTCTCTCGGTCCTGACATACGAATTGATCGAAGGCGTCGCAAAAGCGACCCTCTACCCTTTCCACCAGAATTTCCTGATCGTCGCTTCGAAACCGGGCCCCGAGCCAAGAGCCACATAGCCGATCCGGCCTTCAATCACCTTCTGTGAGGACGTCATGGTAAGCCAGATGAAATGGTTTGAGCGCTCGTTCAATGTGAAGATTCCCGCGGGGGTATTCCCCTGCATCATCGAACGGTTGCGCGGCGCCCCTGCGCGCCTCGAGGAGCTGACGAGGACCCTCTCTCCCGCCGACCTCACGCGAAAACCCGGGGGAGCATGGTCCATCCAGGAGCATGCGGGACATCTCCTCGACCTCTCCGAGCTCGACGAGTCGCGCCTCGCCGATTATGCCGCCGGGAGGCCGATTCTGACAATCGCCGACCTCCGGAACCGAAAAACCGCCGAAGCAAAACACAACGAGCGGTCCGTGAAAGCGATCCTCGGCGAGTTCCGCGCCGCGCGCCAGGAGTTCGTCCGCAAGCTCGAGGGGCTGGCCGAGGAAGAGGTCGTGCGCACGTCGGAACATCCGCGGCTCCGCGTGAAGATGAGCCTGGCCGAGTGGTGCCATTTCGTCGCCGAGCACGACGACCACCACCTCGCCCGCATCAGCAGCATCTCTTCTGCTTGAGATTACGGCCCGCTTTTCCTATATTTCCGGCAACAGATGACTTCAACGCCCGAACAAGCCAAGCCGATCGGCGTGTTCGACTCCGGCATCGGCGGTCTTACGGTTGTGAAGGCGCTGATGAAGCGTCTCCCCCACGAGAATATCGTCTACTTCGGCGACACGGCGCGCGTACCTTACGGCTCGAAATCAGCGCAGGTCGTGAGGGAATATGCCGCGCAGGACACGCAGTTTCTGGCAGGGCACGGCGTCAAGATGATCGTGGTCGCCTGCAACACCGTTTCTTCAGTGGCCCTCGAAATCGTGCAGAAACACGCGAAGGTCCATGTGGTCGGGGTGATCGTTCCGGGAGCGAAGGCGGCGGTGAGGGCGACGAAGAGCAAGCGCATCGGGGTGATCGGAACCATCGGCACGATCGCAAGCGGCGCATATATGAATGCGATCCGTCAGCTTGACCCTGAGATGTCAGTTGTGGGCCAGGCATGCCCCCTCTTCGTGCCGCTTGCCGAAGAAGGGTGGATCGAACAGAAGGCCACGGAGCTCATCGCGCGGGAGTATCTCTTCCCGCTGAAGCTGCAGAAGATTGACACTCTTGTTCTCGGCTGCACGCACTATCCGATCCTGCGGAGCGCCATCGAACGCGTCTTTGACGGAACCGCCGAATTGATCGACTCGGGAGAGGCCACCTCCCTCGAAGTGGAAGAGGCACTCGACCGTATCTCGCTCAGGAACCCGAGCAGTCAGAAAGCCAACGTTCAGTTCTACGTCAGCGACATTCCTTACCGGTTTACCGAGGTGGGTGAACGCTTTCTCGGCCAGACGCTGGGGAGAGTGAGGAAAGCCGAAGGATTTTGAAATAATTTCCGGACATCAATCACAGGAGAACCAATGACATCCGCCGAACAATTCCTGAAAGAACTCGACGCCGCAGTGGAGGAGAACAAGATGCTCCGCCATCCGTTTTACCAGACGTGGAGCGCCGGCATGCTGTCGCGCGACGCCCTCTGCGGCTACGTGAAGCAGTATTATCATTTCGTACAGGTGTTTCCGACGCTCATCAGCGCGACGCACGCGAACACGCCCCGTTTGGAAACCCGCCAGGTCCTCCTGGAGAATCTGATGGAGGAAGAGCGGGGTCCGGGAAATCATCCCGGTCTCTGGGCGCGGTTCTGCGAGTCGCTGGGAGTTTCTCCCGAGGAAGCGGCAGACGCCGATCTTCTTCCGGAAACAGAGAACGCGCTGGAAGAGCTCCGCTCGCTCACGCGCGCATCATCCTACCTGGAGGGAGTTGCCGCGCTCTATGCGTACGAATCGCAGATTCCGGAAGTGGCCGGCGTAAAGATCGACGGTTTGAAGCGCTTCTATGGGATTGCCGATCCCGGAGCACTTGAGTTCTTCACGGTGCACCAGGAAGCCGACGTTGAGCACTCGAATTCCGAGCGCGCGATCCTCGCAGAGCACGCGATCGATCCCGCTGATCGCCGTTCGTGCATCGAAGCCGCGCGCAGATCGTCGAGGGCTCTCTGGAAACTCCTCGACGGGGTGCAGCGCGCCTACGTTGGCAGCCGGAACTAAAGGCCGCGGCGCCCGCGTCCGGTCATCCGGGCGAGCCGCCGTACCACAAACCAAGGAGGGTCCATGCCTCTTCTCAATGAGGGCGAAATTGCAGGAGAGCTCAAGCAGCTGAAAGGGTGGAGGCTTGCCGGTAACGAAATCCGGAAAGAGCTCGAGCTGAAGGACTTTGTCCACGCCATCGGTTTCGTCAATTCGGTGGCGCTCCTGGCGGAGCGCGCCAACCACCACCCCGACATCGACATCCGATGGAACCGCTGCACTCTCGCGCTGAGCACGCACAGCGCCGGCGGCCTGACGGAGAAGGATTTTCAGCTCGCAAAGCAAATCGACTCGTTGTGACGCAGGAAGAAGCCGCCGCGTTATTCCGGGAAACGGGCGCCCTGCTGGAAGGTCACTTTGTTCTCACCTCCGGGCTGCACAGCCCGAAGTATGTTCAATGCGCGAAGGTCCTGCAGTACCCGGGGCGAGCTGGGCGCCTCTGCGGAGAGATCGCGGCGCACTTTCGGTCCGCGCGGGTCGATGCGGTGATCTCGCCGGCCCTCGGCGGGATCGTGGTGGGGCAGGAGGTCGGACGCCAGCTCGACGTTCGCACGATGTTTGCGGAACGGCAGGATGGAGCGCTGCGGCTTCGAAGAGGATTTGAGATCCGGCCCGGGGAGCGCGTCCTGGTCTGCGAAGACGTGATCACGACCGGCGGTTCCGTGCGAGAGACGGTGGAGATCGTGAAGACATCCGGCGGGGTACTTGCCGGCATCGGCGCAGTCGTCGACCGGAGCGGAGGGCGTTCCGGCCTTCCGAAGCTCTACGCACCTCTCATCCTCGATGAAATCACCTATGAGGCCGCCGCATGCCCCCTGTGCAAGGCGGGAGTGCCTGTCCAGAAGCCGGGAAGCCGCCCCGTCGAATTGTCCCCATTGAAAAACCGGTGAACCTCAGGCTGATCAAACGTAACAGGCTGTATGAGGGAAGAGTGTTCAACGTCATCGTCGATGACGTCGAATATCCTTCCGGCAAGAAGTCGATCCGGGAGGTCGCCGAGCACCACGGTGGAGCGGTGGCACTGGCCATGTTCCCCGACCGCAGCATCGTTCTCGTCCATCAGCACCGGTACCCTTTCAACGAGTTCCTGTGGGAGCTTCCCGCCGGGAAGCTGAATCCGGGCGAAGACCCCCTCCACGGCGCGACCCGCGAACTGGAGGAAGAGACGGGCTACAGGGCCTCTTCGTGGGAGAAGCTGACATCGATCTATACGAGCCCCGGGTTCTGCAGCGAGGTTCTGCACATTTTCATGGCGCGAGGACTCTCGGAACCGGGAGAGCGAAAGCTCGAAGAAGGAGAGGCGACGATGACCATGCGGATATTTCCGATCGCGGAGGTGATCGGGATGATCGAGCGCGGCGAGATCAAGGACGCCAAGACCATCTGCGGCACGCTCCTGGCCGACCGGAGAACCAGGAAGGAGTAAGGCAATGACCGACGGAGCATACCAAGGAGAACCGAAGGCGCGGGCGTACCGGGTGGATCTGAAGCGGTGCGTCGTTCATGATTGCGACGGCGAGCTCGCCGAGCTTTCGTACTATGAGCGGAACAACTGGGTGACGGTGGAGTTTCAGTGCAACCGGTGCAGGAGGAGATTCGTGGTAAAGGTCGAGCTCTGAAGAGCTTCTCCGCATGAATCCTGCCGAGATTATTCGGAAGAAACGGGCCGGATCCTCCATCGACCGCGCGGAGCTGGAATTCCTCATCGGGGGGTTCCTCAACGGCAAGGTGAAGGACTACCAGATGTCCGCCTTTCTCATGGCGGTCTATTTCCGGGGCATGTCGTTCGAGGAAACTGTAACCCTCACCGAGGTGATGCTGCGTTCGGGCACCGTGGTGGACCTCTCTTCGGTCCCCGGGATCAAGGTCGACAAGCATTCGACGGGGGGAGTCGGCGACAAGGTCTCGCTGATCCTCGCTCCGATGGTGGCGGCCTGCGGAGTTCCCGTCCCGATGATCTCCGGCCGCGGACTGGGGCACACCGGAGGCACTCTCGACAAGCTCGAATCGATCCCCGGGTTCAACACCCGTCTCACGCTCCGGGAGTACCGCTCCGTGATCGAGGAGGTGGGAGCGGTGATGATCGGCCAGACAGACGAGATCGTGCCGGCCGACCGGAAGATGTACGCGCTGCGCGATGTGACGGCGACGGTCGAGAGCATCCCTCTGATTGCCGGGAGTATCATGAGCAAGAAGATCGCCGAAGGAATGGACGCCCTAGTGCTCGATGTCAAAGTCGGGCGGGGCGCCTTTATGGCAACGGAGGAGAAGGCGACCGAGCTGGCAAAAACCCTCATCGCGATCGGCGGCGCCTTCGGCAAAAGGACCATAGGTTTTCTGACGGACATGAGCCAGCCCCTCGGGCTCGCCGTGGGTAACTGGCTCGAGGTGAAGGAGTGCCTCGAGTGCCTGGAAGGGCGCGATATTCCGGACCTCATGGAGGTCACCTACACCCTCGGAGGGGCGATGGTGATGGTGGGGGGGAAAGCGGCGACCATCGAGGAGGGAATCGATCTGTGCAGGGGGGCCGTCGAAAGCGGCCGGGCTCTCGCCAAGTTCCGGGAAGTGGTCCGCCGCCAGGGGGGAGACCTGGCGGCGCTTGAGGGGGGGAGTCCGTACCCAGATCCCCGCGCTGTTCTTGAGATCGGGAGCCCTTCGGGCGGCATCATCGGCTCGATTGACGCTCTCGAGCTGGGTCTTGCCTCCATCGGCATCGGGGCGGGGCGGGTGAACGCCGAGGAGGCCATCGATCCCAAGGCGGGCATCGTGCTGAAAAAGAAGGCCGGCGACCGGGTAGAGAAAGGGGAACCAGTGGCCGTAATGTACACCGACCGGACAGAGATCGCGGCGGAGCTGGCCGAATGGATCGGCAGGACCTTTAAGATATCGGAGGGACCCGTGTCCCTTCCTCCGCTCATTCATTCCATGGTCGATGCGCAGGGGGTTCATCCCAGGCCCCGCCGGAGGGCGGCCGGGCATCGCAAGTTGAAATCTCACGATTAATTTTTTATCTTTTTCACGTCTTTCACGAAGAGAAGCTTGAGTTTCTCGCTAACTACATGTTTCATCTCCCGCCCGATTCCGAGCCCCGCAAGGGCGTCTGAATTCATTTCACATTTACCCAGGAGCAGTTGAATGCCGGTCATCACCATTGCGGACAGCGGAAAGACGATTGAAGCGCCCGAGGGCGCAAACCTTCGCAAGACGCTTCTGAAGAACGGGCTTTCCCCGTATATCGGCAAAGACCGAATTCTGAACTGTCTCGGAAACGGCCTCTGCGGCACCTGCCGCATCGAGGTCGTCGACGGCAAGGGGGCGCCGCCGATGGGCCCTCTGGAAGAAAGCGCGCTGGTCGGGCTCGCTCCGTTCTACGGGCGGAAGATCCCGAAGAACGTGCGGCTTGCCTGCCGGATCAATCTCACGAAGGATATGACGATCAGGATGTACCCGGCCGTCGCCATCGACTGGGAGCTCACGAAGGAGCGGCTGGCAATGCTCCTCATATGGCTGATCGCGGGCGGCGCGGTTCTGGGTATCACCATAAAACTTCTTATTGAAATCTCGACGGGCCGCTGACGACGCCTCACCGAGCGTACTCTATCCTACCCCACCCGCTTTCGCTGCGCGGGAAGCAAACACCCCTTACAACTCCCAGCTCTGTTCAGTCCGTAACCCTGGAACGCGGGCTAATGCCCGCGACTAGCTCATTTTCAGGGACCCAAATAAAACGTTCAAAATGCTTGACATTGTAGGGGTGTTTATTATATTGAATGAAAAATTTAGCGAGATTTAGCAAGATTTGATACTACGAGGCTAAGTGCTCTCTTTCAAGTCTTTCTCCCTCGCGGGGGCTCTTCTTGTAACATCCCTGGGCGGCGCCGTACTGGTCGGCTGGCTCGTCGGGAATGAATCACTCACGAGCGTTCTGCCGGGCCTGAGCGCGATGCACCCGAGCACCGGGCTCGCGTTCGCCCTCGCCGGGATCGCGCTCATGACTCTGCAGACCAGGCATCGGCCGCTTGCCATCAGGATCATGGCGCAGGTGTTCTCCTTCCTGGTTGCGCTCATCGGATTTCTCTCTCTCGGAGAGCTCCTGCTGGGCATCGATGTGGGCCCGGATTTCTGGCTCGCGGAAATCAGGGCGGGAGCGGGCGCGGCCGGAGCGCATGCCGGAGTTCCGCTTGCGACCTCCTGCTCTCTGATGTTCCTCGGTTCGGCTCTCTCGCTCCTTCAGGTCAGGCGCAATCTCCGCCTGGTCAGGATCCTGACGTATGTCGTGATGACGATCGCCACGATCGCCGTCGTGGGGCATGCGTTTGCGGTTGAGTCGCTCGACAGCACTCCGTTCTACGCCCGCATGGGCGTCCACACCGCCTGGTCGCTGCTCGTCCTTTCTCTTGCGCTCCTCTTCGCCCATCCGGACCGGGTGCACGTATCCCGGCGCATCATCGAGACGGTGGTCATCGCGGCGTCGTATCTGCTTGCCGCAAAGATGAGCTTCTCGATGGCGATCGCCCCCGGAAACGTCTCGGTTGTGTGGCCCCCCTCGGGAATCGCTCTCGCGGCGATCCTGCTGCTCGGCGAGCGGGCGTGGCTCGGCGTTTGGCTCGGCTCGTTCATCGCGAATACGTGGTTCTTCGCGGGCGTGACCAACCCGTTCTCGATGCTCGCGTTCATGACTTCGTCCACCATCGGCATAGGATCGACCCTTCAGGCGGTTCTCGGCGCCCTGATGATCCGCACGTTCGTGGGCTCCAAAGATCCGCTCGACGGCGCGCAGAGCGTGTTCGCTCTGGTCGTTATCGAGGTGTACTGCTGCTTCGTGGCTCCGACGTTTGGCGTGACGGCGCTCTGTCTTGCGGGCTATGCCCCCTGGGAGAATTACAGCCACCTCTGGTGGACCTGGTGGACGGGCGACGGAGTGGGGGTCATCTTGTTCGCTCCGTTCCTCCTGACCTGGAGCAGCATGCCCAGAGTGAAGTTCAATGCGCGAAGGTTTTTCGAGGGGGCTGCGCTCGTGCTCCTTACCTTCGCTGTGTGCCAGTATGTGTTTGAGTGGCCCCTCTCGGTTCCCGGAATTCACTACCCGTCGCCGTATCTGATCATCCCGTTTGTCGGGTGGGCGGCTCTCCGCTTCGGACGGAGGGGCGTCACAGTCTCCCTCCTTCTGGTATCCATCGTGGCGATTGCCAGCACGACGACCGGCCGGGGACCCTTCAGCACATCCGCGGCGGACGGCGGGTTGTCGCAGCTGCAGACCTATCTCGGTTTCCTCTCGGTTCCCGTGCTGATCCTTGCCGCGGCGATCGACAATTTCCGGAGATCGAACCGCGAGCTGATAGATATAAGGGGGGAACTGGAATCGATCGTGCGGAAAAAGACGGGAGATTTGAAAACCGCGCACGAGGCGCTCCGCGCCGAGGCCGACGGACGCAGGCAGACCGAGGAGGAGCGGCGGAAGGGCGAGGAACAATTGAGGCTCATTCTCTCGAGGGTCACGGACAACGCGATCTTTATGCTCGACCCCCAGGGGATCATCGTGAACTGGGGAGAAGGCGCGAGAGCGATCCACGGATACGATGCGGATGAAATCACGGGCCGTCATTTCTCGGTGCTCTACCCCGATGAGGAGCTGAAATGGGGGAAACCCGACATCGAGCTTGAGATCGCGCGGGAAGAGGGGAGGCTGGAGGACGAAGGGTGGCGGCTGCGCAAAGACGGCTCGCTCTATTGGGCGAGCGTCGTGATCACAGCCCTCAGGGAGTCTGGCGGGCGTCTTCAGGGGTTTGCGGCGATCACCCGCGACATTACGTCGAGGAGGAAAGCGGAAGAGGAACTCCGGCGGGACCGGAAGGAGCTGCAGGAGTTCATCGACAGCATGGCGACCCTGAGCGCCAAGGTCTCCCTCGACGGGAGCCTTCTCCTCGTCAACAGGATCGCCCAGCTCGGCACCGGCCTTCCCCTCGAACAGCTGATGAAGATCAACTTCCTGGACGGGGAATGGTGGTCGTTCGATCCCGAGGTCCACTCGCGCGTCCGCGAGGCGTTCCAGAAGGCCAGCGCCGGAACGCCCGTCAATTACGACGAGAAGCTCTTTGTCTTCGGGAAGGTCATCCATATCAACTTCAGCCTCGTGCCGGTGAAGGATAGGGACGGAAGAGTGCTTTACATCGTGGCTGAAGGGAGGGACATCACCGCGCAGAAAACGGCAGAGGAAGCCGTGCGCGACAGCGGCCAGCGGATCAGGAGTCTCGCGAAAGAGCTGGAGCGCCGCATCGCCGAGCTCGACGCGGTGAACAAGGAGCTCGAGGCATTCAGTTACTCCGTTTCACACGACCTTCGCACGCCGCTCCGCCACATCGGGGGCTTCGTGGACCTCCTGAAGGAAGAGCTTGGGGGCTCGCAGAGCGCCAAGGGACGCCATTACATCGAGGTCATCTCGGGCTCGACGACGCAGATGGGGACGCTGATCGACGACCTCCTCCTCTTTTCGCGCATGGCGCGGGTGGCGCTTCAGCGGTCGAATATCGATCTGGCAGAGATCGTGGGAGAGACCATCCGTTCGCTCGAGCCCGACACGAAGAAGAGGGAGATCGAATGGAAGATCGGCGAGCTGCCCCGAGTGGAGGCGGACGGCTCGCTGATGCGGCTCGTCTTCGAAAACCTCCTCTCGAACGCGGTCAAATACACTCGTCCCCGCAAGAAGGCAGTGATCGAAGTAGGCTGGGTGGAAAGCAACGGACACGAAGCCTCGTTTTACGTGCGCGATAACGGAGTGGGTTTCGACATGCAGTTCGCGGACAAGCTCTTCGGCGTGTTCCAGCGCCTGCACAAGGCGGAGGAATTCGAAGGAACCGGAATCGGGCTGGCGAACGTCCGGCGGATCGTTCAACGTCACGGGGGGAGGACCTGGGCCGAGGGAGCAGTGGGCCGCGGCGCCACGTTTTATTTTTCCCTTCCGACGAACAGGGAAACCTGAGAGAACCCGGTCACGCCGTGACGACGCGGGCGGGGAGGAAGCTACTGTGTCGCGAACGTATTCCTGAGGACCTGAAACCAGTTCGTGATCAGCGTGAACTCCGGGGTGCTCAGGTCCTTCCAGGGCAGCACAATCAGGGCGAATTTCCCGCCATCATTCGATATGCCGCTGAGTACCGTGCCGTCGGGCGGAAGTTCGAGGACGTTTCTCGGGGAGGAATAGTCAAATGCGCTTCCCGGATGAATGGTTACCCCAAAGACCGTGGACCCCTGCGTGTAGTAGATCTCGTTTCCCGACGGCGACCAGATCGGATTCGTTCCCCCGCCTGAAGAAACCTGCCATTTCCCGCTGAGCGACGGGAACGGGACGATGACCACTTCGTATTTACCGGACTCGTTCGATTCGTACGCGAGATAGCGGCCGTCCGGTGAAAAAACGGGGTTTCCCTTGGTAGCGGCGGAATGAATGAACGCCGATGTTTTCCCGCTCCCGTCGAGAGATAACAGCCAGATATCCCCGTCCTGCACAAACGTCAAGTATTTTCCATCCCGGGAAATCGATTTGGGGAGTTGAAAGTGAGAGCTCGTCGTCAACCGTTCCTCGCTGCCGGAACCGTCCCAAGGCCTCCGGTAGAGATTGGGTGCGTGTCTGTGCTCGGAAGTATAGTACAGATACTTTCCGTCCGGGCTCCAGACCGGGAAGCCGTTATTCCCGTCTCCGAATGTCAGACGCGTCATGCTTTTCCGTACGATATGATACAGCCATATGTCATCATTCGCCTGTTGGATATGGACCGCGACTTTCTGCCCGTCCGGCGAGAGCGAAGCAGCGTAATACGAATTGGCGGTATCAATGAGGGGACTCAGGTTCCCGTGCATGTCGATCCATTTGACTTTGCTGATGGAATAGAACTCGATTCCCCGGGGGACATAGAGAAGAATCCCGTCACGGGAGAAGGCAAAGTTGGCGTCTCCGGAAAAAGGATTCATCCAGCCGCCTCTGAAGAGCTGCTTCGGGGGGCCGGTCACTTCCATCTTCCCGGCATCGAAAGGAACGGCAAACACGGAACTTCCCCGGACATACACAAGATGACCGGTGGGGACATACCGTGCGAACGCTCCGCCGCGTATCAGGACCTTCTTCGACCGGCTTTTCATGTCGTACGCGGCGATCGCCGCCTCTTCGAATGAAGAAATGGTATTGAACTTCACCGTGTAGAGTACGCCGTTTCCGCCGGGGAGGAGATCGGGAAACCGATGGCTGATTTCCCCCGCGGTGGAATCGATCTGAGTGATTTGTTCGGGCGTGCCTCCGTTTTCATTGATCCGGTACACGCCTCCGCTGATGACGCCGTAATAGATGTTCCCGTCGGCTCCCCACCTCATTCCCCGGATTGCGCCCCCGGCATCCCCCACAGTAACGGCGGCTCCGCCGAACACCGACACTTTCCGGATGAGAGTGTTCACGGCATAGGCAATCCATTGACCGTCGGCTGAGAAGGCGCTGAAATATGTCGCGGTAGAGAGCGGGATATCGGAACCTGCAACAGGCTCGAGAACATCCCGATCGGTGGGTCGCAGCATGAGCCGGGCCTGTGCGCCCGATTGAATGATGAACGACATGAATTTGCCGTCGGGAGAAATATCGACCGCCGAAAACCCTATGGGAATCGAGGCGCTGTCGGGGAGCTTCACCGTAAACTGCATGGACGAAGGGGCCTGACGCTCTGCTCCGCTCCAGGGGCGCCAGAATAAGCCGGTCACGATCACGCCCGCGGCGAATGCCGCGGCGATCCAGAGAGCCGGTTTCGCAGCGGTCTTGGCCGGCCGCGCCGCCTCAACCCCGGCGGGCGGCTGAGCGGCCGGGGCCGTGGCCGCGCGCTCTGTCGTCAACGCGGGGAACGTGCGCGACATGCGCGTGCGGCTCGATTCGCGCTTGAACCGCTTCAGGTCCTTGGCAACGTCTTTCACCGCGTTGTACCGCTCGTCCGGATCTTTCTGCAGACATTCGAACACGATGCGGTCGAGCTCGGGGCCCACGTCCCTCCTGACTGCGCTCATCGGAGGGGGGTCGACGTTCACGATTTCGTACATCAGGGCGCTTTCGTGCACGCCCTTGAAGGGGAGTTCACCCGTGAACATTTCGTAGAGCATGACGCCGAGCGAGAAGATGTCGGAGCGGTGATCCGATTCCTGCCCCTGCACCTGCTCGGGGGACATGTACCCGGCGGTGCCGACGGTGCTCCCTTCTTTTGTGAGACGCGTGATCTTGCTGCCCCCGGCCCGGAGCTTCGCCAGTCCGAAATCCATGATTTGCGCAATGCCGTCCTTGCGGATCATGATGTTTTCGGGCTTGATGTCGCGATGGACGATTCCTTTTTCGTGGGCCGCGGAGAGGCCCTCGGCGACCTGGATTCCGATGTCGATGGCCTTATGCTGGTTGATGCTTGAAAACCTCTCACGCAAGGTCTGACCCTCGACGAATTCCATCACGATGAAGATCCGCCCTTCGTGTTCGAGGATATCATGGATGGTGCAGACGTTCGGATGATTCAGCGTTGCGGCGGCTTTGGCCTCCTGCACGAAACGGGCTTTGTCCTGCTCGGACGCGCTGAGGTGAGGGGGGAGAAACTTCAGGGCGACGGTCCGGTCGAGCTTGGTGTCCTGGGCCTTGTAGACGACGCCCATCCCGCCTTCGCCGACTTTTTCGAGAATCTTGTATTGAAGGATTACGGTGCCGACCATGGGTTCACAAAATAGTTATTGTCCGGGAGACTCTCAAGCTGGCGCCTAAAGCTCGCGCTGGTGTCACGGTATGGACCGTGATACCAGTTGAATCGGCGCCTACATCCGGCCCATTCCGCCGGTGCATACACCCGGCGCCGAAAGCCCGCGGTCACAGTGGAGCCGGAGCCGCGGCGAGGGTGTCGGCCATTTGCCGGTGCACGAGGCCGTTGCTTGCCAGAACCTCGGGCTTGTAAATGCTGTACGGTCCTCCGAAAAAGTCGGTCACGCGCCCGCCCGCCTCCTCCACCAGCAGAACCCCCGCGGCAGTGTCCCACGGATTGAGCGCCACTTCCCAGAAGCCCTCGTAGCGGCCGGCGGCGACGTACGCGAGGTCGATTGCCGCCGAGCCCATCCGCCGCACCGCCTGCGACTTCCGCAGGAACCTGATGAAATGCTCTATTGCGTGCGAGGGGTTATCGGCGATCGTGTACGGAAAGCCGGTCACCAGCAGGCTCCTGCCCAGCGAGTCGATCCGGGAGACATTCATACGCTTTCCGTTGAGATAAGCTCCCTTTCCCTTTTCCGCCGTGAAGAGCTCGTCGAGGTTCGGATCGTAAATCACTCCCGCGACGACCGTTCCTTTTCGTTCTACCGCGATGGAAACGCAGAAGACCGGAAAACCATGCGCATAGTTCGTCGTGCCGTCGAGAGGGTCGATGATCCACTTGAACTCGGAATCCGATCCGCCTCTTCCGCTCTCTTCCGCCAGGATTGCATGGCCGGGATGGCGCCGCCGGATGATCCCGATTATCAGATCCTCGGACTTCCTGTCAACCTCGGTCACGAGGTTCTTCTCCTGTCCGGATTTCTCCCGGATCTCTCTCACCCTCCCGAGGTGATGCTTGAGGAGCTTGCCGGCTTCCCGGGCCGCCTCTATTGCTGTCTGGATCAAGCCGATCGGGGGGCTGCGGGGGTTCGGTCCACGCCGCTCGCTCGCGCGAGCAGCTTCTTCACGCGGTCGATATTTTTTCGGTTCACCCTGAACCGGACGCGCACGCTGTTGTCCTCGTATTCCTTGGCGACGATCTCCGTGAGCTCGTGGAGCTTGGCGATGGTGCGGTAGTCGGACTGCCTGACGACGATCGTCTCCTCGGCGGTGCCCCTGTCGAGGAGCTCGAGAAGGGCTTCTTCCACCGCCGATATGTTGATTGCCCGCGCCGCCGAGATGAACACCGAGGGGGTGTAGGCCTCGGCGAGGGAAGGGATGATCGAGCGGTCCGCCAGCCTGTCGATCTTGTTAAAGACGAAGATCGTCGGCTTTCCTGAGGCCTCGAGCTCGTCGAGGGTCGCTTTCACGACCTCGATCTGCTCTGCGAATGCCGGGTTGCTGATGTCGACGACGTGGAGGAGGTAATCGGCCTCCGATGCTTCGGCGAGAGTGCTCCTGAAGGAGGCGATCAGGTGCGGGGGGAGTTTCCGGATGAATCCGACCGTGTCCGAAAGGAGGATGCTTTTCCCACCCTCAAGCTCGACATTCCGGACCGTCGTGTCGAGCGTAGCGAACAGGCGGTCTTCGGTGGGAACATCCGCCCCGGACATCAGGTTGAGGAGCGTCGATTTACCCGCATTCGTGTATCCCACGATGGCGGCGCGCGGCTGGCCGCGTCTTCCGCTGCGCTGAACCTCGCGTTCCTTGCTGATCCGCTCCAGCTTCTCTTTGAGGCGGCTGATTCGCGTGCGGATAGCCCTGCGGTCTGTCTCGATCTGCTGTTCGCCGGGCCCTTTCGTGCCCACGCCCCCGTACTGCTTCGAAAGGTGCGTCCACTGTCTCGTGAGGCGGGGGAGAAGGTACTGAAGCTGGGCGAGCTCGACCTGTGTCATCGCTTCCTTCGTCTTCGCGCGTGACGCGAAAATCTGAAGGATCAGGCTGCTCCGGTCGATGATCTTGCACGGTATGAGTTTTTCAAGATTACGGATCTGGACCGCCGACAGGTCGTCATCGAAAATCACCGCATCAATCTTCTCTTCGGCAACGATGGCGCCTATTTCCTCCGCCTTGCCGCGGCCGATGAAGAGGGCCGGATCAAGCCGCCCGCGCTCCTGCGTCACTCTCCGGCGCACGTCGACTCCGGCCGTATCCGCCAGGAGCACGAGCTCGTCGAGATACTCCATGTTCTTCGCGCGATCCGTCCGCCCGGTTGCGACCCCCACGACGAGAGCGCTCTCGCGCCCCGAAGTCTCGACGAGCCTCATGCCGCGGTCGGCGAGGGATGCTGCGCGGCCGCCCTGCCGTCGCGGGCGACGGCCATTTCGAGGAGGGCCAGCAGAAGCGCGAGTCCGATGCAGTGTTTCCACAGCTCGACGCCGTATCTCAACTGAAGGATCGTCGTCTGAAGCTGATCGGTCCGGTCGATCGACCGGACCGCGGCTGCGGAGATGCCGGCGCGCTTCCAGAATTTGCCGAGATCCTCCCCGGAGATTTTTCTCGTATCCGATTCGCGCCGGTCGGTATTCACCCCGAAGACCGTCAGCGTGTCCGCTCCGCCGATTATTTCATAAAAGCCGGGAGTGATGAGCCTTCTGAGGCGGAAGAGCGTCGCAGTCGACGAGATCCCCTGTGTCTGGACGGCCGAATGGATCAGCTCCCCGGATCCGTCGGGGGAGACAAGCGAGTACGCGCCGCCTTTGAGATCGGGGGAGTTCCTCAGGGACACCGCCGGCTCGTCCCCGACCGTGTAGGCGGGGATGGCTTCGCCGAGCGAAGAGAGGTAGATGAGCGACCGGTAGATCAGCGGAGCGAAGAGGCCCTTGATTGGAAAATCGGACCAGGAGAGATCCGGCGCAACGGCGAACAGGAGGACCCTTCCCCCGCCCGCTCTGTATTCAGAGAGGAATGCGCCTCCGTCGCTCAACGAGATCAGCGTGCGCCCCTGCCTTCCGGTATGGTGTCTCAGTGCCTTGAGGATCGACGGGGATTCTACCGCGCCCTTCGTCCTGCCCTGCTCCTCAAACATCGTAGCGAAGAGGGGATGGTCGAGGTCCACGGCGCGGAACGAGAGCGGCGTGCGCGCGTCGTTGGTGGTGAGCCCTTCGAGGGGTGGAATGCCCAGCGGAGGGAGGAGGACGGAATTATAATGATCACGGTCGATGTCGCTCCCCGGGAAGATGATACAACCCCCGCCCCGCTTTACAAAGGCCGCGATCTTATCCGCGTCGGCGGCCGAGAACGAGCGCACGTTGGAGATCACCAGGACGTCGATATCCTTCAGGTTGACGAACGGGAACTTCTGCGGCGTCGACTCGGACACGTTGACGAGCAGACCGCCACCCTCGCCCGTCCGGCCCGCCTGGACCGCGAGGGAAATGTAACGCACGTCCTGCGCCCCGCCGGAGACCATTGCCACCCCGATCCGTTCGGGGACCGCCAGCGTGAAATACCGCCGGTTGTCCGGCTCGAGCGCGTCGCTCTCGAGTTCCGCGTAACCCCTGGCGAACCCCGATTTCTTCGGCGTGACGCTGAACTCTTTCCCCGTCGACTCCCAGGCGCCGGCGGAGATGTTGCCCTGGGCCGCCCTGGCGCCGTCGAGAAAAACGCTTGCCACGTAATCGCGCACCGGGACACCACTGAAATTCCTGATCGATGCGTAGACCTTCACAGGTTTGTTCTTTTCAAAGATCTGCGTCCGGACCTCCACGGAATCGATTCCCAGATTCGGCACGGGCTTCGAGCCGATTTCTACGGTGAAGAGTTTCACCGAGGGATCGAACGTCGAATCCTGAGGCGCCTTCGGCGCCGCCGCGCCGTCGGAGAAGAGGGTTTGCTGCATGTCGCTGATGAGGTAGACCTCCTTGTTGGCGTTCCTCGAGTCGCGCAGGAGGCTCTCGGAAAGGCGGATCGCCTCCCCGGCGGAGCGGCGGATCATCGTCGCCCGGGCTTCCCTGATCACCGTCCTGAGAGCGCCGAAATCGTGCGTCGCAGGGCTCACGGACGCGCGGGGGAGATCCGAGAGTTTGAGGAGATACGCCTCGTCTCCCTCTTTGAGAAGATCGACCAGCTTCCCGGCGGCGTCCTTTGCCTGCTTGAAATACTCGCCGTGCTCGTCGGCGCCCATCATGCTGAACGAATCATCCAGGATGAATACGATCGTCGAATTGGCATGCGAGCCGAATCCGCCGAACATCGTCCCGTGCAGCGCCGGCCTGGCGAAGGCGAGGACGATGAACGCGATCAGAAGAGTTCTGATCAGGAGGAGGAGCAGCTGCCGGAGTTTCAGCCTGCGGATCCTCGTTTGCTGAAGCTCCTTCAGGAACGTCAGCGTGCTGAACTCGATTGTGCGAAGCTTCCGAAGGTTGAGGAGGTGCAGGATGAGGGGTATTGCAGCCGCTGCGAGTCCGAACAGGACCAGGGGATTAAGAAACACCATCCGTTAGATCGATCGGGGAAAAACCATGAGGCCCTTCTTCCAATGAGTCGAAAAATCGCCTCAAAAGCAATTTCCGGGCCTTTCCGTGCCGCGCTCCGCGCTTGCCTATGCCCGACCCATCGTTTATATTATGCTGTCGCACAATGCGGGGTGAATGAAAGCGGCTGATCGGTCCCCGGTATCCCGGAAGGGAATCATCGGGGCGCGTACTGAATCTGTGCGGAGGCGGATCCTGCTTGCAGGCCTGGCAGTGTTCCTCTCCCAGACGGTCGCGCTCCCGCAGGTGTTCCTCAAAAGTGCGTTCCCCGCTCTCTCGTTCAGCTCGCCCCTGGGACTCTACCCGACGAACGACACAACCAACCGGCTCTGCGTCCTTGAGCAGGCGGGAGTTATCCGCATCTTCCCGATCGATTCGACGGCGTCGTCAACGAAAACGTTTCTCGACATTCACTCCAACGTGATCAGCGGCGGAGAACTCGGCCTCCTCGGGCTCGCTTTCCATCCTCACTTCGCGTCGAACGGGTATTTCTACGTCGATTACACGCGGAACAGCCCGCTTCGAACCGTGATTTCCCGCTTCCGGGTGAGCGCCTCCAATCCCGATTCCGCCGATCCATCGAGCGAGTATATCATTCTCCAGCAGCCGCAGCCCTACACCAATCATAACGGCGGCCAGCTCGCGTTCGGCCCCGACGGCTATCTCTACATCGCGTTCGGAGACGGCGGGAGCGGGGGGGACCCTCAAGGAAACGGCCAGAGCACCTCGACGCTGCTCGGCAAGCTTCTTCGCATTAACATCGATTCTGCGGCCGGGGCGCAGCACTATGCCATACCTCCTGACAACCCGTTCTACGGGGACACGTCGAAGAAACGGGAGATCTACTCGTACGGGTTGCGGAACCCGTGGAGATTCAGCTTCGACGGCCGGACAATCTGGTGCGGCGACGTGGGACAGGATCAGTGGGAGGAGATTGACACCATTGTGAGCGGAGGGAACTACGGCTGGAACATCATGGAGGGATTCCACTGCTACAGCCCCTCGACCGGATGCAACCAGAGCGGTCTCATCCTCCCGATCTGGAATTATCACCACGACAGCGGACGCTGCTCCATCACAGGGGGCTTCGTGTACAGGGGGTCGGCGGCTCCGTCGCTCACCGGAAAGTATCTCTATGCCGATTATTGCTCGGGCGAGATCTGGGATCTGCAGCCCGTTCCCTCGTCTCCTCCCGTCAATAAGCATCTTCTCGGGGCGGGAACGGCGATCTCCTCCTTCGGCGCGGACAGGAACGGAGAGATCTATGTCTGTGAGTATTCCGCGGGAAAAATCTACAAGATCTGGGGAAGTCCCCCGGGACCCTTCACGCTCCTCTCGCCTTCCGACGGCGCCGTGGCGCAGCCCAAAATCGAGCAGTGCCTCTGGACCGCTTCGGCCGGGGCCGTAAAGTACCGGTTTCAGGTGGCAGTCGATTCGGCGTTCGCATCGCTCGTCGTGGACGACAGCACGGTGACCGACACGGCCCATGAAGCGGGCCCGCTCCCCGACTCGACCCTTCTCTTCTGGAGAGTGCGCGCGATAAACGGGGCTGGCGGCACGCCGTACACGCCCTTCCGGAGATTCACGACTGCGCCAGCATCCGTACTCTATCATCTTTACGCGGGATGGAATATGATTTCGGTTCCGGTCGACCCGCCGGACAGGAGACGGACGGTTCTCTTTCCATCTTCGGCGTCGAGGGCTTTCGTGTATGATCCAAGAGTCGGATACTCGACGGGGGATACTGTCCCCGTAGGCCCAGGTTTCTGGTTGAAGTTCCCGGATTCCGCCACCATGGGATTAGCAGGGGTACCCCGATACACAGATACAGTCGCCGTTGTCACCGGGTGGAACATGATCGGATCGATCGCGCAATCGCTTCCCGCGGTCCAGATCACATCGGTCCCCGGGGGTATGGTAACGTCGCCGTTCTTCGGATACGCGGGGAGCTACTTCGCAAGTTCCACCGTCGAGCCCGGGAAAGGATACTGGGTGCGCGTGAACCAGCCCGGCTCGTTGATTCTGGCATCCTCGTTCGGAGCGGGTTCATCCCCGATCCGGATCGAGCCCATCTCTGAACTCCCTCCTCCGCCGCCGGATGAGCGCGGAGCGGGGTTGAAAGGGCGGGTGCCCGGGGTATTCACTCTCGCCCAGAACTATCCGAATCCGTTCAATCCGTCGACCTCGATCTCCTACGGGATTCCGCGAAGCGCTCATGTGAGGCTCCAGGTCTTTGATCTCCTTGGCCGGCTCATCGGAACGATCGTCGACCAGGAACGGGCGCCGGGAACCTACTCGGCTGATTGGGATGCCCGCGAAGCGTCGAGCGGCGTATACTATTACAGACTTACCGCGGGAGGATTTGTGGAGACGAAGAAAGCCCTTCTCCTCAGATGAAGCTCCCCCGGATAGTACCCGAACCACACACCAGCAAGAGGTGCCTTGTGATAACCCGTCTATCAAGATGCGTTGCTCTCTTCGCGCTACTCTCGTTTGCGTCCCGGTCTGTGCCCGCTCAGACAAAAAGCGGCAAAGCGGACCGGCACGCAGCGAATCATGAAACACAGGAAGCGGTCAGCATCCACCAGGAGGTCGATTTCAAGGCAAGCCCCGAGCGCCTCTACGATGCCCTGCTCGATTCGAAGCAGTTCTCCGAATTCACGGCGCAATCGAAGGAGTTTTCCGCCGGTTCCGCGAAGATAGACAGGGCCGAAGGAGGCGCTTTCACTCTCTTCGACGGATATATCACCGGCCGAACCATTGAACTGGTTCCGAATCAGCGGATCGTGCAGGCATGGCATGACAAAGAGTGGCCCGCGGGCGTCTATTCGATCGTGAAGTTCGAATTCAAGCGGCAGGGCTCGGGGACGCACCTGGTATTCGACCATACCGCCTTCCCTCCCCGGGCGCGCGATCATCTCGCGGCAGGGTGGAAGCTCCATTACTGGGACCCCATCTCAGCATACCTTCGCTAGGAGCCGGGGGGTGAGGGAGGCACATCCCCGACTCTTCACCATGGTGAGAGCGCTCTTCCTGCTCTCAATTCCATTCTGCGCGTTTTCTCAAACCCTCGAGAAACAGGAAGCGGAGAAATTCGTCCGCGATCTTGTATGGCGCAGGGACTCGCTGGCGTACTGGTTCGACCAATCGGGCGTCAGGACGGCCCGCCGTCTTGGGATCGAATACGAAGGAGTCGAATATAAGAACCTGATCGGGTACGATATCGACGACAGTGTCAGGGCAATGGTGCGAACCAGGGGGCTGGGGCACTCGATGACGATCGACAGCCTTGATGACGGCTGTGCCCTCGTCACAATTTCGTATGACGGCCTGCAGGGCAGTTGGCGGTTCTATTTCAAGGGGAACCGCTGCATGTCTCCTCTCGACTATCTGACGCGGGGATGGAAAACATTCGAGTCCGACCATTTCAGATTTGTCGTGAGCGATTCGAGCCTCTTCAATCCGTACTGCAGCGGGGAGCTTGAGGCATTTGTTCACCGGATGGCGGAAATGCTCTCCTTTCGGGAGGAGGAGATGCGCACCCTGAAGAGGGAGAAGATCTACTATTACCTCTGCAGGGACGAGGATGAAATAGAAAAACTGACGGGTTTCCGCACAAGAGGAATCTGCAACCTTGCCTACGACGCAGTGGCCTCGGTATTTCCCGCTCACCTCCATGAGCTGACCCACCTTCTTGTGAATTTCAAGCTGCGATCTCTGCCGCTTTTCACACACCCGTTCCTGCAAGAGGGCCTGGCTGTTGCATTCGGCGGAAGAGGCGGCATGGCGCCCGGTGTTCTGAAATCCATGGGAAGGTTTCTCTACGCTTCGGGACTCGCCGATCTGCCGGCTCTTCTTAACAAGGGAGAATTCGAGCAGCTAGACGCCTCCATCAGCTACCCCGCCTCGGGCCTATACAATATGTTCCTCATCGAGACGAGAGGGATGCAATCCTATCTGGCGCTGTACAGGAGACACAGCGGGGCAGCCGGGGATCGGGCAGCGGTTCAGATCGATCCGGATGAGCTGGCGAGCGACCCGGCCTGGAAGCTCTATTTGAAGAAATCCACGAAGGCCGAAGTCATTCTGCTCGAAGATCAGACGAACCACGCCCGGTCTCTCTACGCAGATACTTCCGCCAGCGTCTCTGAAGACACGAACGGATACCACTTTCTCCTCAGAGATTTTCTTCTATTGCCGCCGCGGGGCTCTCTCCGCGGTTTGAGGAGCAAGAAGTTCGAAGAGTATTTCCCCGGAAGAGAATACAGAGGCGAGAAGTATCTGGTTCGGGCAAAGCAGGATGAAATCTCCGTGTACAATCTCCTGACGGACGACCTTATCGCGTCATATGCCGCCGCATTTGCCATGCCGCCCGCCAGGGTCAGGCTGGTTGAGGGCAAATACGCGTTCAGCATCTGGAAAGGGGTGTTCGAGGAGCCGTTGGGCCCGCTGCTCGGGGAACCGAACATCAAAAGCGACCGGCATTGAACTTCCCCGGCGTCCGTTGTGGACATTCGGTCTGCGCCGGCTAAAGCCGTCGCCTACAGCCGTCGCCTACAGCCGGCGCCTAGAGCCGGCGGCGAGGGCCAGCGGCAACTCATTGCACCTCCACGCTTAATTCTTTATATTTCGACACCGAGCCAATCGGGATGTAGCGCAGCCTGGCTAGCGCGCCTGCCTTGGGCGCAGGAGGTCGCGAGTTCGAATCTCGCCATCCCGACGAACGGGCCGTGGCGCCTCCGGCGCCGTGATCCCGACCGTTAGATCTTACCTAATTACCACCCTTTCGCATGGCAAAGGAAAAAGATTACGTCCTCGGGACGCATGACGAGGAGATCGAGCGTCTCGGATTGCAGAACCGTGTGTGGAAACCGAGGGTGCTTGACGCCTGGAGACGGGCCGGTTTTACCGCCGGCCAGACGATCCTTGACATCGGCTGCGGCCCCGGATATGCCTCGATGGACCTTGCGGAAATCGTTGGACCAGAAGGTAAGGTCATTGCAATTGACAGGTCGAGGCGGTTTCTTGACGCACTGGAGCGTTCGCGGACTGAACGCCGCCTGAAGAACATTCAACCGGTTGAACTCGATCTCGATGAGGGGGAATTGCCCCTCGTGGAGGCGGATGCGGCGTGGTCGCGATGGATTTTTCTTTTTGTGAAGCACCCGCGCGAACTTCTCGCGCGGGTCTGTTCCCGCGTGAAACCCGGTGGAACGCTTGTCATACACGAATACTTTGATTACTCCACGTGGCGGCTTGCGCCCCGGTCGCCCGAGCTTGAGGAATTCGTCGGTCTGGTGATGAAAAGCTGGAGGGCCAGCGGCGGAGAGCCAGACATCGGCCTCGAATTGCCCAACTGGCTCCAGCAGGAAGGATTCGAGCTGAAAGAATTGCGGCCGATCATCGAAGTCGTGCCGCGCTCCAACTATGTCTGGGAGTGGCCGAGGGCATACATTGACGTCGGGCTCGACCGGCTCGGTGAGCTCGGCTGGATCACCGAAGCGCGCGCAAAAGAAATCTCGGAAGCATGGCGCAGGAGCGAGGCGGCGCCGCACACGCTCGTGATCACCCCCGGAGTTCTGGAGATCATCGCAGTCCGTCCGCTTTAACCACCACAATTGTCATGTCGTCGTTCTGCTCGGCGTCGCCGCGGAAACGCGCCGCCTCCGCGATCAGCGCGTCCTGAAGCTCTCTCGCGCTCCTTCCGCCGTTCGAGCCGATGACGTTGCAGAGCGCGTCTTCTCCCAATTCAGCCCGATCGGTGTTCATCGCTTCCGAAAGACCGTCGGAGTAGAAGACGAAGAGCGACCCGCGCTTGAGCGGAATCTCGACTTCCTGCAGAGTTTCCTCAAAAATTACCCCGCGCTCCAGCCCTAATCCGATACCGCCTGCGCTCAGCTCCGAGATCCCGTCTCCCAGCCCCAGGATGGCTTTGTTGTGCCCCGCCCGGCAGACCCGCACACACCCCCGCTCCACATCAAAGAGGCCGAGAATCATCGTGATAAATGAGTTCCGCTCGATCCCGCCGTAGAGGAGGCGGTTCACGTGGATGAGCATCTCTCTGGGCGAGCGATACATTCCCGCGGCGAGCTGTATCATCCCCTGGACCTTCGACATGTAAAGCGCCGCCGACATGCCCTTTCCCGAGACGTCCGCCACGACCGCGAGCAGATGCTTCGGATCAAGCGTGATAAAGTCGAAATAATCGCCGCCGACGAACGAGGCCGGAATGGTTATCCCGGTGACGTCGAGGCCCGCAACCCGCGGAGTCGCCTTCGGGAGGAGGCCCTGCTGGATCCGCCGGGCCATCCCGAGCTCCTCCTCGATCTTTTCCTTCTCGATTTCGGAGCGGTGGAGACGGGAGTTTTCGATCGCAATCGCCGCCTGGCTTGCGACCGTCGTCAGGAGGTCTATGTCGTCCTGCGAGTACACCTTGCCCGAGAGTTTTGGCCCGACCGCGATCAGACCGATGAGCCGGTCCTGGATAAGCATCGGCAGGGCCAGCACGATCCCCGACCTCAGGATCTTCTGCTGGTCGGCCTCGTTGATCACAATTCCTCCCGACTCTTCGCCGAGAAAGTAGAGGGTTTGCGCGGTCCTGTTCAGCCGGAGATGCTCGAGGAGTCCGTCGCGCGTGTTCGAGAAGTCGCAGCACTCCCGGTCGATATTCCGCGACATGCTCATCAGCCCGTGATGCTCGCCGCACACAATCACCGCGATCTTGTCGACGTGCATCGTCCCGGAAATTCGCGCGACGATCACATCCATGATCTGTTCGAGGTTGATGTAGCGCGGGAGTTCCTGGCTGAACTCCAGGAGGGCCCGCTGGTAGTCTCTACGATCCCGGTAGAACGTGCGGTCGATGGAGTCCTGCACCCTTCTCTTGATCGGATCGAAGACGAACGCTATGACAATCAGGGCGGCCGCGCTCAGGATCTTGCTGTCCGAGTTCCCCATCACCAGCGCGATCAGGCTTCCTATGCCGAAGACAACCGCAAAATAGATCGCGGCCAACGACGCGGTGACAACGCCGTAGATGAGACTCCTCTCCACGACCAGGTCGATGTCCATCAGACGGTAGCGGAAAATGGCATATCCGAACATCACCGGCGTGAGAACGATCAGGAGGATCGGCAGCATGAACGTGGGTCGGAGGAAGAACGCGAACGGATTGACGGCAGTGAGGATCGCGATATACGAGAATACGAGGACGCCGGCGATTACCCCGATGACCACCGGCCTGAGACGGGGCCGGAGCTCCCGCGGAACGCGCGCGGCATACTGGGCGACGAAGAAACAGAGGCCCGTCACGAAGAAGGTGATGGGCGCCGATGCGAGATACAGCGTAGCCTGTTGACCTAAGGCCAGAACCCGGCTGAACAGAAAGAACAGAAGGGGCACTAACCCAACGATGTAGAGGGCCGGCCTGATCCATCGCCGGTCGAGGAGCGGGTGGCGTACCGGAAAGTGGAGGAAGAAGCCGATCATCACCGGAGCGATGAAAATCCGGGGGAGGAGAAACGTGAGGGCGAACAACGAGTTCTTCCACGCCGGATCGGCGGCGTCGAGGTTGAGCGTGAACATGCCGAAGACAAGCATGCAGACGATTCCGTAGCGCGCGAACATCCTCTGGATGTTCCCGTCGGGCTTGGTCAGGACGACGACCGTTCCCACCACGAGAAACCCCAGTCCCAGCAAATAGAGCGAAAAACTGAAGACCTCGAAGAGCTTAACGATACTGATCGTGGCGTGGAATTGGCTGGTTCCCCGGGCAACAAGATACGTTGCGGTGGCGCCCGCGGGGAGAGCGTTGAGGATTGAGCCGGCGGTACGGAGGTCGATCTGGCGTCCGTTGATTTCAAGGAGCGTATCCCCGTTCCGTATGCCCGCCAGATCCGTTACTCCCCCGGGGATAACGTCGCTGATCACCAGTCCGCGCTTCCCCCGCTCCGGCGCTCTCCACACGCACTGATCGTTGCTGATCCCCTTGAAAAGCAGAAGGTCGAGGATGTGATACGTGGTGACGAGAAAGGCCAGGAACGCAGCGACGAGGTAGACGATTCTGATGGTGCGCCTGGACCAATTCTCAGAAGAAAATCTCATAGGCGAATGTACCACTCGAGGGAGCGAAATGCAATGAAACGGAGATAGCGACGCCGGCTAAAGCCGGCGCCTACAACCGGCACGTACAACCGGCGCGTACGATCGGCGCGTACGATCGGCGCCTGCAACCGGGGTGTACGCGCGTTGGATTGTGTTGAGGCGGCGCATTGAGAGGGGCGCGCATTCCCCGATTCCTGGTTGCTTTTTTTGTGCGATTTGATTACCTTCATGCCAGATAATTCAGAAACCGGGGCTTAAACAGGGATGAATCTCCCCAAAGGGACTGCGTATGGCCGATAAGAGTCGCATACTTGTTGTCGATGACGAGGAACCCCTTCGGTCCGTCCTCAGCAACGAACTGAGCGGAGCGGGCTACGAAGTCGCGACGGCCTCCGACGGCGACGAGGCCATCTCGACGGTCCAGAACAGGAAGTTTGACCTCGTCCTCCTCGACATCAAGATGCCGCGGGTGGACGGCTTCGCGGTCCTGAAATTCATCAAGAAGGGATACCCGGCGCTCAAGGTTATCATGCTGACCGGTTTTGCCGACCTCAAAAACGCGATCGAATCCAAAAAGCACGGGGCTGAGGATTTCGTGAGCAAACCCTACGATCTCGTCGACCTCCTGACAACCATCGAGCGCGTGCTGAGCGAGTAGATTCCTCCGCTCCCGATGCCGCAGCGTTACCAGATCCTCATCGTTGACGACGAAGCGTCGATCACGACGCTCCTGAAGGAAGAGCTCGAAGTACACCAGTCCTATGAAGTCGACCTGGCGTTCGACGGCGCCGAAGGCATCAACCTCATCCAGAAGAAGATCTACGACGTCGTCCTGCTCGACATGAAGATGCCCCGGGTCGACGGCCGGGAGGTCCTCCAGTTCATCCAGTCGCACTCCCCCTCCTCCCAGGTCATCATCCTCTCCCAGTTCGCCGATCTCAAGATGGCCGTCGAAAGCACCAAGCTCGGGGCGTACGAAGTGCTTGGCAAGCCGTACGATATCGAGCAGATCGAGCAGACGATCCAGCGCGCCATCGACCGCAAGAAGCTTACCATCGACAACAAGCTCCTGCAGACGGAGCTGGACCGGAAGGCGGGCCCGTCGGAGCTGGTCGGCGAGAGCAAAGCGCTCAGGGATGTCGTCGAGAGCGCGCAGCGGGTGGCTGCGAGCGACTCGATCGTCCTGATCCACGGCGCGAGCGGAACCGGGAAGGAGCTGATCGCGCACCTCATCCATTCGTCCAGCCCCCGGAAGGACCGCCCCTTCGTACCGGTCAACTGCTCGTCGATTCCCGACTCCCTACTCGAAAGCGAGCTCTTCGGGCACGAGAAGGGCGCGTTCACCAACGCTTATGCTGCCAAGCCGGGGCTTGTCGAGGTCGCCAACGGCGGCACGCTCTTCCTCGACGAGGTGGGAGACATTAGCCCGGTCATCCAGCCGAAGCTCCTGAGGTTCCTTGAGACGGGCGATTTCCGCAGGGTGGGAGGGACGGTGGAATTGAAGGCGGATGTGCGCGTCATCTCCGCGACCAACAAGAGCCTTCAGGAGGAAGCCCGCGCAGGGCGCTTCCGGGAGGACCTCTTCTACCGGTTAAACGTGGTGACCATCCGGGTCCCTCACCTCAAGGATCACCGCGAGGACATTCCCTCGCTTGTCGACTTTTTCCTCCGAAAGAAATCGAAATCAAAAGATCCGAAAAAGGTGAGCAGCCGGGCGATGGAGACCCTGATGCTCTACGACTGGCCGGGAAACGTCCGAGAGCTGGAGCACGTCATCGAGGGCGCGATCATCCTCTCTCCCGGGCAGGTGATCGAGGTGGCCGACCTTCACCTGAACGACAGGCACTCCGATCCGGTGCCCGAGACGCTGGCGATCGAGGATGTCGAGAAGCAGCACATCGAGAAGGTGCTGAAGATGTTCAAGGGAAACCGCAAGAAGAGCGCCGAAGCCCTCAGCATAAGCGAGAAAGGCCTCTACCTCAAGATCAAGGAGTACGGGATCATTATCGAGTAGCCGAGCGAACGCCGGCTACGGCCGGCGCCTACCGTCGATGTTTGACTTTCCGGCGAACTTTTCGTAATTTTCCGCCGGATTGAAGCACATGGCGCCCTGAGTTCGGATCTGCGGACGGGGCGTTTCTTGTATATTTTCAGATGATCAGCCTTCCATGCCTGTCACCCAGGGCGTAGATTATTATGATATCACGAGACTCCTCGCCGAGGAGGAGGTCCTTGTCCGTGACACCGTGCGCGAGTTTGTCGAGTCCGAAGTACTCCCCATTATCGAGAAACACAACCGCGCAGGGACATTTCCGCTGCCCCTCGTGGAAAAGATGGCCGAGCTGGGCATGTTCGGATCCACGCTCCCCGCAAAGTACGGCTGCGCAGAGATGAATAACGTCGCATACGGCCTCGTCATGCAGGAATTGGAGCGGGGCGACAGTGGCGTGCGGAGCTTTGCCTCCGTTCAGAGCGCACTCGTCATGTATCCCATATACACCTTCGGATCGGAGGCGCAGAAGGATCACTGGCTTCCCAGGCTGGCCTCCGGGAAGAAAATCGGATGTTTCGGCCTGACGGAGCCCGACTACGGTTCCAATCCCGGCGGGATGATCACGAGAGCGGAGGAACGAGGCGACTGCTATGTGCTGAACGGAGCCAAGATGTGGATCACGAACGGCACGATCGCGGATGTGGCTGTGGTCTGGGCGAAGCTCAACGGGGTCGTCCACGGATTCCTCGTAGAGAAGGGAACGAAGGGGTTTAACGCACCCGAGATGACGGGAAAGCACTCCCTCCGAGCTTCAGTGACATCCGAACTGATTTTCCAGGACTGCATGATTCCGAAAGACAATATGCTGCCGAAGACGGAGGGCCTAAAGGCGCCTCTCATGTGCCTGAACCAGGCCCGCTACGGCATCGCATGGGGCGCCACGGGGGCTGCCATGGCGTGTTACGAGACGGCGCTTGCCTACGCGAAATCCCGCATACAGTTCGGCAAGCCGATCGCGTCCTTCCAGATGATACAGGAAAAGCTCGTCTATATGGTCACAGAGATCACGAAAGCCCAGCTGCTCACTCTCCAGCTGGGCCGGCTGAAGGACCAGGGCACGCTTCGATTCCAGCAGGTCTCGATGGCGAAGAGGAACAACGTGCATCACGCACTCGAGATTGCGCGGACGGCGAGGGAGGTCCTCGGCGCAAACGGGATTCTGGACGAGTATCCCGTGATGCGCCACATGGCAAACCTGGAATCGGTGAAGACCTATGAGGGGACGCACGAAATGCACACTCTCATCGTCGGAGAGGACATCACGGGACTGCCGGCCTATACATGATCGGCCGGCCCGTCCAGGTTCTGGGGTGCGCCTCAGGCAGTTACGCCGGCTAAAGCCGGCGACTACGAAAACCAAGACGCAGGCACTACCAAAAGCCGGATGAACGCGCGGAACAAATTTCTGGGGGAGGCGATCACGTTTGACGACGTGCTGCTCGTGCCCCGACGGTCGCAGGTCCTTCCCAGGGACGCCGACGTTTCGACCCGGCTCTCGCGAAACATCTCGCTCAACATCCCCTTCGTCTCCGCCGCGATGGACACGGTCACCGAAGCCGATCTGGCCGTCGCTCTCGCGCGCGAAGGCGGCATCGGAATCCTCCACAAGAACATGTCGATAGAGGCGCAGGCGGCCCAGGTAGACCGCGTCAAGCGCTCGGAGAGCGGCATGATCCTGGACCCCGTCACCATGAGTCCCGAGCAGACGGTCGGGGACGCCGTCGGGCTGATGAGCAGGCACAAGATCTCGGGCATTCCGATCGTCGACAACCGCGGCGCGCTCGCCGGCATCCTCACGAACCGCGACCTCCGCTTCGAGCCCGACATGAGCCGGCCGGTATCCTCGGTGATGACGTCGAAGAACCTCGTGACCGCTCCCGTCGGGACCACCCTCGAACGCGCGGAGCAGATTCTCCAGAAGCACCGGATCGAAAAGCTCCCTGTGGTCGATGCAAAGGGGATGCTCAGGGGGCTGATTACGGTCAAGGACATGCAGAAGAAGAAACGCCATCCGAACGCGTGCAAGGACGCGCATGGCCGGCTGAGAGTGGGCGCAGCGGTCGGGGTCACCCCGGATTCCGTCGAGCGCGTGGCCGCCCTTCTGAAGGCGTGCGCAGACGTGGTCATCGTCGACACCGCGCACGGGCACTCGAAGGGCGTCCTGGAGGCCGTCAGGAGCATCAAGAAGAAGTTTCCCGAGTGCGAGCTGATCGCCGGGAACGTCGCCACGGCCGAGGCGGTACAGGATCTGATCAGGGCCGGCGCCGACGCGGTCAAGATCGGCATCGGTCCGGGCTCTATCTGCACGACGCGCATCATCGCCGGAGTCGGCGTCCCCCAGGTGACGGCCATCTACGATTGCGCCAGGGCTGCGGCCCGTTCAAAAGTTCCGGTGATCGCCGACGGGGGAGTCAAGCAGACGGGCGATATCGCCAAGGCGATCGCGGCCGGCGCGGACAGCGTCATGATGGGAAACCTCTTCGCGGGCGTGGACGAAAGCCCGGGAGAAAAAGTTCTGTTCGAAGGGAGGAGCTACAAGATGTACCGCGGGATGGGCTCGCTTGAGGCGATGAAGAAAGGGAGCAGCGACCGCTATTTCCAGGACGTGGAAGACGACCTGCCGAAACTCGTTCCGGAAGGGATCGAGGGAAGGGTGCCCTACAAGGGGCCGCTCGCCGACACCGTTTTCCAGCTCACCGGGGGCCTGCGGGCCGCGATGGGGTACTGCGGATGCGCGACAATCGCCGAGATGAAGGAGCACGCCCGCTTCGTCAAAGTTTCCGAGGCCGGCAACCGCGAGAGCCACCCTCACGACGTGTCGATCACCAAGGAGCCCCCTAACTACTTCTCATGACCCGCGCACGGCGCCGGCCGGCCCGGTTTCCCACTCATACCAGACTCCGAAAGCTCCGCGACCAGTTCGCCCGGATCGGGGTCGACTCGTTTCTGGTCACGTTTCAGCCCCATCTCCGGTACCTCAGCGGGTTTTCCGGCTCGGCGGGTGCAGGCCTCGTTACGGCCGACACGGCAGTGCTCCTCACCGACGGTCGGTACGCCGATCAGGTTCGGGGAGAGGTACGGGGGTGGAAGATCGCAATATGCCGCGAGGGTTTCCTCGAAGAACTCGGGCGCCGCAGGCTCCTGGTGACCAGCCAGCGGGTCGGATTCGACGGCAACACGATCACCTATGCCCAGTACCGGCTCTTCAAGAAGACGTTTCCGGGAGTCACCTTCCGGCCGAGGGTCGACTGCGTGGAGAACATCGCGGTCGTCAAGGACGAGGAAGAGATCGCAAACATCCGGAAGGCGGTCGCGATCACCGACCGCGTGTTCACGGACATCCTCGGCCTCATCAGGCCGGGAATCCGCGAGCTCGACATCGCGGCTGAGATCTCCTACCGCCAGCTGAAATACGGGGCGGAGGGAGACGCCTTCGAAACGATCGTCGCAAGCGGTGAAAGGGGGGCTCTTCCGCACGGCCGCGCCTCGATGAAGAAGATCGGTCAGCGCGAGATGGTCACGCTCGACTTCGGCTGCGTCTACCGCGGATATCACAGCGACATGACGAGAACCGTGGCCCTCGGACGGCCCAATCCCGAGGCGGCGAAAATTTACCGCACGGTGCTCGACGCGCAATCGCGCGCCGTCGAAGCGGCCAGGGCGGGAGTCAGGACCGGCGATCTGGACGCGGTGGCGAGATCCGCGATCAGGAAGGAGGGGTACGACAGGTATTTCCGTCACTCGCTCGGCCACGGGCTCGGGCTCCAGATCCACGAGCCTCCACGGATCTCGGTGCTGAGCAGATCGGTGCTCGAGCCCGGAAACGTCGTCACGATCGAGCCCGGGATTTACGTCGCGGGACTGGGAGGGGTCAGGATCGAGGACGACGTGGTGATTCGCGCGGACCACTGCGAGGTGTTGAACCGGTCGTCGAAGGAGCTGATCGTTCTCTGACCATGGGGACCGGAAGCACGGGCAGCCGACAGACACCCTCACTTCGGAAGGTGCTTGTCGTCGCTTACTACTTTCCTCCGATGGGCCTGAGCGGCGTGCAACGCACGCTGAAGTTCGTCAAATACCTCCCCGATTTCGGGTGGGAACCGACGGTGCTCACGGTGACTCCCACCGGGTATTTTGCCCGGGATTACGGGCTCCTCGAGGAGATCAGCGGGCGTCAGGTTGAGATCGAACGCGTGGGATCGCTCGACCCGAACCGACTCTTCCAGAAGAAGGGAGTGGTCAGGATGCCCTCCGAACGGACCCGCAAGGTGCTCACGTTTGCCAGCGACCTCTTCTTCGTTCCGGATAACAAGGTGCTGTGGAAACAAAAGGCGGTGCGCGCTGCGGAGCGGCTGCACGAACGCAAGAACTTCGACGTCATTTTCGCCACTGGACCCCCCTTCACCGATTTTCTGATCGGCCTCGAGCTGCACCGCCGCTGGGGAAGGCCCCTCGTGCTGGATTACCGCGATCCGTGGCTTGAGTTTCCGTTCAAGTACTATCCGACGCCTCTGCACAAATCGCTGACCGCCCGGCACGAGAAGCGCGCGCTCCACGCCGCGTCCAGGATCATCACCACCAACCGCCGGGTAAAAGAACTGATTCTGAACCGCCATTCGTTTCTGAGCTACGACGACGTGGTCATTCTCCCGCAGGGGTTTGACCCCGAGGATTTCCGGAATGGCACCAATGCGCCGCAGGCACCGGGCGTCATGCGCGTCACGCACGCAGGCGTCTTTTACGGGGACCGGACCCCGAAGTATTTTCTCACGGCCCTCAAGAAAGTCCTCACGGAAAACCCCCGCCTCAAGGGGCGCATCGAAGCGCGCTTCGTCGGGGTCATGCACCGCGACCATTTCCGGATGATCACAGAGCTGGGCCTTTCCGACGCCGTTTCCACCACGGGCTACCTCGATCATGCCCGCTGCGCGCAGGAGCTTCTCGCCTCCGACGTTCTCTGGATGATGCTCACCAACGACCGCCAGTCGCCCGGCAAGCTCTATGAATATCTGGGGGCCGGGAAACCGGTCCTCGCCTGCGTCCCCGACGGTTTCATCCGCCAGACGGTCGAAGAAGCGAAGGCGGGGATATCGGTCGATCCGGAAGACGTCGACGGAATCGCCAGGGCTATCTCGCGCTTTTATAATGACTACAGCGGCAAAGGGCTCCCGAAACCGGATCCGGAGGTCGTTGCCCGGTTCGACCGGGTGGGGCTCACCCGCGAGCTGTCGATCATCTTCGGATTTTTGGCAGAATGAAGGTTCTCCTGATCGGATCGGGGGGCCGCGAGCACGCCCTCGCATGGAAGATCAGGCAGAGCCCCCTGGTCACGAAAATCTACTGCGCCCCGGGAAACCCGGGCATAGGCGAGATCGCCGATCTCGTTCCGATCAAGTCCGCCGAGATCGACGCCCTCCTGAGGTTTGCCGTCGATCAGGGGATCGATCTCACGGTCGTCGGGCCCGAGCAGCCGCTTGTCGACGGGATCGCGGACGCCTTCGAGGAGAAGGGTCTCGCCGTCTTCGGCCCCTCGAAGGCCGCCGCCCTGATTGAAGGGAGTAAGGTCTTTGCCAAGGAATTCATGAAGAACCATGGAATCCCCACGGCGGAGTTCCGCTCCTTCGATGCCTCCCGGCGCTTCGACGCGGAGCGCTATATCGACGAGATGCCTGTCCCTCTGGTCATCAAGGCGGACGGACTGGCGGGAGGAAAAGGGGTCACCGTGTGCGAAACGAAGGAGGGGGCCCTCGAAGCGATCGCAGGAATGATGGACATGAAGGTCTTCGGTGAGGCGGGAACGACGGTGGTCATCGAGGAGTTTCTCGTGGGGGAAGAGGCGTCGGTCCTCGCCATCACAGACGGCACGGATTTCCTGATCCTTCCGCCGGCCCAGGACCACAAACGGATCCTCGACGGAGAACAGGGTAAGAACACGGGCGGGATGGGGGCCTTCGCCCCCGCGCCGGCGGTGGATGTGGAGATGCTCGAAACGATCAAGCGCTCCATCATCAGGCCTGCGCTCCTCGGAATGAAGAAGGAGGGGCGTCCTTTCAGAGGATGCCTCTACGCGGGCCTGATGATCACGGAGACCGGTCCGAAGGTGGTCGAGTTCAATTGCCGCTTCGGCGATCCCGAGACACAGGTCATTCTTCCGCTCCTCGACAGCGATATCGTAGAGCTCCTGATGGGCGCCGCCGGCGGGACACTCTCTGGCAGAGAGATCAGGCTGAAGGAATCCGTCGCGGTATGCGTTATCATCGGCTCCGGCGGGTACCCCGACCGGTACGGTACCGGGATGCCGATCCTCGGACTCGACCGGGCGGCAGAGGAGGCCGATGTGGTGATCTTCCACTCCGGCACCGCGAACGACAAGGGCGAAGTCGTCACCGCAGGGGGGAGAGTCGTGGGGGTTACGGCGTTCGGGGCGGACCAGACGGGGGAAGGCACGGTCGACCGTGCGTACAGGGCGGTGCGAAAGATAACGTTCGACGGGGCGTACTACCGGAGCGACATCGGCCGGAAGGCCGTCGCGCGTCTGAAAGGAATCTCGAGGGCGGAAGTGGAATGAATATCCTCGTCACAGGAGGAGCGGGCTTCATCGGCTCGCACGTCGCCGACGCGTGCGTCGGCTTCGGGCACAGGGTGACCGTCGTGGACGACCTCTCGACCGGTGCCAGGCGGAACGTCAACGGCGCGGCAGAGTTTGTGAAGATGGATATCCGTGATGTCGCACTCGGGGATCTCATCCGCAAGGGGGCGTTCGACGCGGTCATGCACCACGCCGCGCAGATGGATGTCCGTAAATCCGTGGAAGATCCCCTCTTCGATGCGGAGGTAAATATTCTCGGGTCGCTGAACCTCCTCCGGCACTGCGCAGCGCACGGCGTCAAAAGAGTCATCTTCGCGTCCACCGGAGGGGCGATCTACGGGGAGCAGGATACGTTCCCCGCGGGAGAGGACCACGCGCTGAGGCCCCTCTCGCCCTACGGCGTCTCCAAGCTCTCCGTGGAGAACTATCTCTTCTATTTTTCCGCTGTGCACGGACTCGAGCACGTATCCCTCCGGTACGCCAACGTCTACGGCCCGAGGCAGAACCCCCACGGAGAGGCGGGGGTGGTAGGCATCTTTACGAGCCGAATGCTCGCCGGGGAGACCCCGATCATCAACGGCGACGGCAAGCAGACACGGGACTACGTGTTCGTTGACGACGTGGTGGCCGCAAATCTCCTCGCGCTCAGCCACCGGGGCTCCGGGGTGTTCAACGTGGGGACCGGAATTGAAACATCGGTGAATCAACTCTTCAAGATTATCAGAAGCATGGCGATGCCCGAGTGCCAGGAGAAACACGGCCCGGCGAAGAAGGGCGAGCAGCTGCGGAGCTCAATCGACTCATCGCGGGCGCGCCAACGCCTCGGGTGGAAGCCGGCGGTGGGCCTCGAGGAAGGCCTTCGCCGCACCGTTGCGCACTTCAGGGAAAGGAGCGACCCCTAGCCCATGCCGGTGGACGAGGAACTGATTCGCCGCATCCGGCGGAACGACCGCACAGCGGTCTCAAGGGCGATCTCGATGGTTGAGAATGGCCATGCGGACGCGCTCTCCCTCCTGAAAGGCGTATTCCCGTCGACGGGAAGGGCCCACCGCATAGGGGTCACGGGGCCGCCGGGCTCCGGAAAGAGCACGATCACCAATAAGCTTGCCGCGGCATTCAGGGCGAAGAAGCTGCGAGTAGGGATCATCGCCGTCGATCCGTCGAGCCCATTTACAGGAGGCGCCCTCCTGGGCGACAGAATCCGCATGACTGAGGTGGAACTCGATGAGGGGGTCTTTATCAGAAGCATGGCCTCCCGCGGTAGCCTGGGGGGGCTGAGCAGAAAGGCGAAAGAGGCGGCGGACATTCTCGACGCATCGGGTTGCGACGTCATTTTTTTCGAGACGGTGGGGGTCGGTCAATCCGAGCTCGACATCGTGGGCGCGGCCGACACGGTGATCGTGGTCCTAGTCCCCGAGTCGGGCGACTCGATCCAGGCGATGAAAGCCGGCCTGATGGAGATTGCCGACTTCTTCGTGCTGAATAAGTCCGATCGCGCGGGGGCGGACCAGGCCGTGAGGGCGATCAAGACGGTGCTGGGAATGAGGCCTCAGACCGAGGGATGGAAACCCGACGTCATTCAGAGCGTCGCGACCGAGGGTAAGGGAATTCCGCGGATCGAGGAGGAGATCGCCGCTCACAAGAACTATCTCACGCAAGGTGGAGGCCTCTTAAGGAAGCGGAAGGAGCGCGCGGTGGAACGAATCAGGGAGATCATAAGCGACCGCATGAGAATCGAGTTCTGGGACGACGGGAGGGAAAAGCTGCTGATGGAGCAGATCGACGGAGTCCTCTCCGCAAAGACCACGCCGTACGACATCGCGGAGCGGCTCCTGAAAGATTTCGGGAGCGGCGGCGGAGCGAACGCCGGCTGAAGCCGGCGCCTGCAGCCAAGCCTGGCAGGGACGCCCCGGTGAAGCGTGCGCAACCGCCCGCCGCATGCAGGCCATTCACTGCTGGTGTCACGGTATGGACCGTGACTCCAGTCTAACCGATCGATATTGGGCTCTACGTACGTTGCAATTTTGGCGAAATCGTCATACATTAGGGCGTTGACCATTCCCCAGAACGCCGATGCCTGAACAGGCCACAATGGAGCTGGCCGCCCCCGAGTTCGAACTCACCGAGAGCATGCGGATGGTACAGGAGACCGCGAGGAATTTCGCGGAGAAGGAGATCAGGCCCTCCATCATGCGGTACGACGAGTCCCAGGAATTTCCCCACGAGATCATCCGCAAGCTCGGAGACCTGGGCTTCATGGGCATCATCCTCCCGGAAGAATACGGCGGATCCGGTTTCGGGTATCTTGAATATGTAACGATGCTCGAGGAGATATCTCGCGTCGATCCGTCGATCGGCCTGAGCCTTGCTGCGCACAACAGCCTTTGTTGCAACCACCTCTATACCTTCGGCTCCGAAGCCCTGAAAAGGAGGTTTCTCCCCGAACTCGCCTCAGGGCGGATGATCGGGGCGTGGGCGCTGACCGAGCCGACCTCCGGAAGCGACGCGGGAGGTATGCTGACGACGGCCGTAAAGGGCGCCGACGGGTATACGATCAACGGGAGCAAGAACTTCATTACCCACGGTTCCGTCGCGGGAGTCACTGTCGTCATGGCCATTCACGACCGCGCGAAGGGGAAAAAAGGGATCTCCGCATTTCTGATGGAGAACGGCGCGCCCGGCTTCATCGTCAGCAAGAAGGAGAACAAGCTTGGCATGCGCTGCTGCGATACCTCGGCGCTTGCGTTCGATAACTGCCGCATCCCGTCTGAAAACCTCCTGGGCGAGGAAGGGACCGGATTCAACCAGGCGCTCGCGGTTCTCGACGGCGGCAGGATCAGCATCGCGGCACTGGCCGTCGGGATCGCCCAGGGAGCGCTCGACGCGAGCCTGAAATACGCGCGGGAGCGGAAGCAGTTCGGCAAGCCGATCGGCGAGTTCCAGGCGATCCAGTGGAAGCTGGCCGACATGGCGACGGGGATCGAGGCGGCCCGGCTGCTGACCTACCGGGCGGCGCATCTCAAGAACCAGGGGAAGGAGATAACGCTCGAGTCGTCGATGGCGAAGTATTTCGCCGGCGAAGTCGCGGTGAGCGCGACAAACGAGGCGGTGCAGATCCACGGGGGCTACGGGTTTATCAAGGACTTCCCCGTCGAGAAGCTGTACCGCGACGTCAAGCTCGTGACCATCGGAGAGGGGACCACGGAAATCCAGAAGATGGTGATTGCACGCGAGCTGCTGAACCAACTCTAACGCGTTCCCCGCAGTAACCCTGCATGTCCACCTCCGGCCCTGCGGTCAAAAAAGACCTCGCGTTCCACACCTACGAGGACAACCTCAAGAATCTCCTCCGCGTCCTGAAGGCCAGGGCCGAGACCGTCCGGCTCGGCGGCGGCAAGGCGGGAATTGATAAGCAGCACAAGCGAGGCAAATTGACGGCGAGGGAGAGGATCGCGAAGCTGATCGATCCCTCGAGCGAGTTCCTTGAGATCGGCCTCTTCTCCGCCTACGGCATGTACGAGGAGTACGGCGGTGCCCCCTCGGCCGGGACGGTGTTCGGCGTCGGGAGGATTCATGGCCGCGACGTGGTCGTCGTCGCAAACGACGCCACCGTCAAGGCCGGCGCCTGGTTCCCCATCACGTGCAAGAAAAACCTCCGCGCCCAGGAAATTTCGATGGAGAACCGGCTTCCAATCGTGTACCTGGTCGATTCCGCAGGGGTCTTCCTTCCCCTCCAGAGCGAAATCTTCCCCGACAAAGAGCATTTCGGCCGGATATTCCGGAACAACGCCGTCATGTCGTCGATGGGCATCACCCAGATCGCGGCCATCATGGGGCCGTGCGTTGCCGGGGGCGCGTATCTCCCGATCATGAGCGACGAGGCTCTGATCGTAAACGGGACGGGAAGCGTCTTTCTGGCCGGGCCGTTCCTCGTAAAGGCGGCGATCGGGGAAGAAGTCGACGCGGAGAAGCTCGGGGGGGCGGAGATGCACAGCGAGATCAGCGGTGTCACCGATTACAAGATGCCGGACGACTCCGCTTGCCTGGAAACGATCCGCCGGCTCATCTCGAAGCTCGGCCACTCCCCGGCGGGCGGTTTCGACAGAATCGCGCCGAAATCCCCGCGTCTCGATCCGACCGAGGTCTACGGGCTGATACCGGAGGACAGGGCGAAGCCCTACGACATGCACAGTGTCCTCTCGACGATCCTCGACGAGGGCGATTTCGAGGAATACAAGCAGGGATACGGGAAAACGCTGATCACGGCATACGCGAGAGTCGACGGCTGGGCAGTCGGCGTCGTTGCGAACCAGAGGTCCGTCGCGAAGACGCGGTCGGGCGAGATGCAGGTGGGGGGCGTGATCTACAGCGAAAGCGCCGACAAGGGGGCGCGATTCATTATGGCGTGCAACCAGAAGAAGATCCCGCTCGTCTTTTTTCAGGACGTCACCGGATTCATGGTCGGTTCTCGCGCCGAGCGGGGAGGAATCATCAAGGACGGGGCGAAGATGGTGAACGCCGTGGCCAACAGCGTCGTCCCGAAGATCACTTTTATCGTGGGAAACAGCTACGGGGCGGGCAACTACGCGATGTGCGGGAAGGCCTATGATCCCCGCTTCATCTTCGCGTGGCCCACGGCGCAGATCGCGGTGATGGGAGGGAAGCAGGCGAGCGAGACGCTCCTCAGCATTAAACTGCAGCAGATGGCCGGTCCCTCGGGCGCGCCTGTGACGAAGGAAGTGCAGGAGAAGCTCCTGAAAGAGATTTCCGGGCGGTACGAAAGCGAGCTCGATCCGTACTTCGCGGCCGCGCGGCTCTGGGTCGACGGGATCATCGACCCCGCGGAGACGCGAGGCATCATCTCGCGGGCGATCGGAATCGCCTCGAACAACCCCGACCTGCCGAGATTCAACCCTGGCGTGATCCAGGTGTAACGCATGAGACTCTTTGCAGCCGCCGTCATGCTGGCAGCATCGGCCCCGCGGCTCCTTCCGGCCCAGACGCTTCCCCCGGATTCGGTGGCGGCGTTCCGCCCGTACTTCACGTTCCACGACGACCCGCCCCTGAGCTGTCTGTTTACCTACTTTCCCCCGTTCTTCATCCAGCACGGGATCGAGATGAAGCAATTCCTCCGCAGCAAGGCCTTCCACCGCCTGAAGGACCGGCTGGGCGACCGCCGCGCCCTCGACGCCATTTACGTGCGCTCGATGCAGCTGACGGACAACAACACGGCGATCGCCCTTCTCCTCGCCGCGATCGCGACTTTCGATCACCGCGTGGTCGGCCTGAAGGTACCCGTGTTCCAGTTCTACTTCCCCCTCTCGAACGAATCGCAGGAAGAGTTCGACCGGAGGGTAAGCCGGCTTCCCGCGCGCATCTACCCCGACACGCCGCCCAGACCGGCGGGCGACCGGGATAAGCTGCAGCATTTTTTCGGGTCCGCATTCCTCACGGTGGCGTTCGAGTCGGAATCGGGCGCCGACCGGACGGGGGTATTCGTGGAAGAGGGAGAGGACATTTTTATAGTCGGGGGAGTCAAGGACGAGCGCGATCTCCGGGCAGACCGAGATGGCCGCCGGTTCGGCAAGGCACTCCTGGAGGACAACCGCCGCTATCCTTCGCGCTTCCTGAGCGGAACGCCCGACACGGCGCGCATACACCAGGGCGCCGCGCCCGCCAGCGGGGCGGGGGAAGGAGGCCGCCGGTGAGAACGGTTCTCGTCATCGACGACGAAGCGAGCATTCGCGAGTCGATCAGGATGATACTGGAGTATGAGAAGTACAGGGTCCTGTTCGCGGAGAACGGCCGGAAGGGCCTCCAGGCCCTTCGTGAAGAGCAGGTCGACGCCGTCCTCCTCGACATCAAGATGCCGCAGGGTATGGACGGAATCGAAGTGCTCCGCGAGCTCCGCAGGATGAACGCGGGCCTCCCGGTCATCATGATCTCGGGACACGGCACATTTGAGACCGCGGTCGAGGCGACGAAGCTCGGCGCCTTCGACTATCTCCCTAAGCCCCTTGACAGGGAAAAGCTCCTGATCGCCCTCAGAAACGCTCTCGAACGCTCCACGCTCGCGGAAGAGCTCCGCAGGGTGCGCGGCAAGGAGCGCATCCTCGGCGACAGCCCCAAGATCCGCGAGATCGCCGCCCTGATCCAGCGGGTGGCCCCGACGGAGACCCGGGTTCTCATCGCGGGAGAAAGCGGCAGCGGCAAGGAACTGGTGGCGAAGGCCATCCACCGGGGAAGCAAAAGGGCCGGCATGCCGCTCGTCGAGGTTAACTGCGCGGCCATTCCCGCCGAGTTGATCGAGTCTGAGCTGTTCGGCCATGAGAAAGGCTCGTTCACGGGGGCGACGGCGATGCGGATCGGAAAGTTCGAGCAGGCAGACGGAGGGACTATATTCCTCGACGAGATCGGGGACATGAGCCTGCAGGCCCAGGCGAAAGTACTGCGCGTTCTGGAGGAGGGGAAGATCGAGCGAGTCGGCGGCAACCAGGTGATCCCGGTCGATGTGAGGGTCATCGCGGCGACGAACAAAAACCTTCCCGAGGAGGTGAAGAAAGGATCGTTCCGGGAGGACCTCTACCACCGCCTCAACGTGATACCGGTCGTCGTCCCGCCCCTGCGCGAACGGAGGGAGGACATCCCGATTCTTGTGAAAGCGTTCATCGAGGACACCTGCGCGAGAAACGGCATGGCGGTGAAATCGATAACAGGCCGGGCGCTCGAGGCGCTCAGCCGCATGGAATGGAGCGGGAATGTGCGCGAGCTGAGAAACATCGTCGAGAGGCTCGTGATCATGTCGCCGGGGGATACCATCGAGGACGCCGGGGGTGCGCTTCCGGGCCCCGCTGCCAAAGGCGAGATCGACGATATCCTCCACTCGAGCGCGAGCTTCCAGGAGTTCAAGGACCGCGCCGAGGCGGCCTTCATCAAGCGGCAACTCGAAATGCACGGCTGGAATGTGTCGAAGACCGCGGAAGCTCTCGAGATGGAGCGGAGCCACCTGTACACGAAGATCAAGAAATACGGGTTGGAGCGGGGAGGAGAAGGGGGAGAGGCATAGCCGGTGGAGCGCACGCCGGCTGGTGTCACGGTACGGACCGTGACACCAGCTTGTCATCAGTTCCACCCCGTGAGAACAACGCGGGCTGAAGCCCGCGCCTACGGCCTGTGCCTACCGCACGCGATTACAATTTCCTGCGGTTTCGCGCGGCCTCGTACATGACGAGCGCCCCCGCGACTGAGGCGTTGAGAGATTCGATGCGTCCGAAGTGGGGAATCCGGACGAGAAAGTCGCACTTTTCCCTGACGAGCTGGCGCATTCCCTTCCCCTCATTTCCGATGACGAGAGCGATCGGACCCGTGTAATCCGCTTCCGTGTAGAGCTTCTCTCCCCCGCTATCGGTCCCGATCACCCAGATTCCCTTCCCCTTCAGCTCCTCGATCGTGGCGGCCACGTTGACGACTTTCGCAACGGGCATGTGCTCGCTGGCACCGGCCGACGTCTTCGCGACTGTCGCATTGACCCCTGCGGCGTGGTGCTTTGGGATAATCACGCCGTGAATCCCCGCGCAGTCGGCCGTGCGGATGAGAGCGCCCAGATTGTGAGGGTCCTCGATCTCGTCGAGAATGAGGACCAGAGGGGGCTCTCCCCGTTGGCGCGCGGCATCGAGGATATAGTCCACCTCAACGTACGCTTTCGTCCCCACGATAGCCACGATTCCCTGCGTCGTCGTATCGCTGGCGAGCTCGCGGAATTTTTGCTTCCCGACCTCGACGCACGGCACGCGCTCGCGCTTCGCCAGGGCCCTGATTTTCTCGACGGCGTTTCCCCTGACGCCGGAGAGAATGAAAATCTTCTCGATGATGGTTCCCGCCTTGAGGGCTTCGATAACGGGATTCCTGCCGGCAAGGATGTTGGAGTCCGGCCTGCGCTGGCTCACGCCCGGCTCGGGAGCGGTCTGGTGCGGAATGATCTCCTCTGCGTACATATCGGGTTCACGCTCTGCCCCCCGTACTTAGTAAACGTCATGCCGCGCTCTCACGGTTCCCGCCCCCGGTTCGCGCCGGTTTCTCGAGAAGGTATCCGACGGCAAACACCACGATCCCTGCGAGGAGCATATAGAGATCCCCCCACATGTCGCCGTACATTCCCTGCACAAGCCCGAGGATCAGCGCCGCAATTCCGGCTGCCTCGAGAACTTTTCCTGCGATGTATCGTCTCCTCACCGGCGGCCCCCGGCGGCATTCCGCAGCATGGGGATGAACTCCTCTTCGCGGATCCTGAAGTGGCAGGCGTACGCTCCGTTGATGTGGATGACGGGGAACCGCTCCTTCATTTCCCCGTACAGGGGGTCGCCCTCGCCAATGAGGGTCTCAAGGAGCTCGAATGGAAACCTCTTCCTCAGCCCCAGCAGCGTTTCCTTTGCTTTGACGCACAGGCTGCACTCGGGGGCGGAGAAGATCTCTACGACGACCATCAGACCGGGAGCGCCTCGGGTTTCTTCCGCGAGAGAAGGGCGAAACCGGCGATGCCGGCGGCGATCATCACGACAGAGAAGAGCTGCGCTTCGGTCAGTCCGAGGAGGAGTCGGGGATTGAGGCGGATGAACTCGACGAGAAAGCGCGCGGAGCCCGAGAGAATAAGGTAGAGCATGAATGCCTGGCCGTCGATCCGAAATTTCTTCCGCACGCTCCACAGGAGCGCGAAGAGGATGACGCCCGCGATGAACTCGTAGATCGGGGCGGGATGGACCGGGATCGTATCGGGGACGACGCCGTTGACGCCATATCGCTGAACGATCTCGGGGAAACCCTTGAAGGCCATCGAGGGAGGGTAGGTCCCGTTCGAATAGACGCACGCCCAGGGGAGGTCGGTCGGCATCCCGTAATCGCCGTCGCCCGAAAGATGGCAGCCGATACGGGCCACCCCGTATCCCAGGAGAAGGGCGGGGGCGGCGGCGTCGCACACGACGAGAAACGGAATCTTTTTTCTGCGGGCGAAAATCATGATCGCGAGCGTGGCGAGGATAAACCCCCCGTACCACGTCAGTCCTCCCGGAGAAAATGCCATCGCCAACGGGTCGCGCGAGGCATACTCCCAATTCTCGATCAGATAGAGGAGTTTCGAGCCCGCGATGCCGAAGACGATAGCGAGGAGAGTGATCGTACTCCCGAGGTTCGGATCGAGCCCCTTGCGGCGCAGCTCTTTTGTGAGGACGATGCTCGCGAGGATGAAGCCCACCCCGAGCATGAGGCCGTAGCTGTAAATCGTAAGGGGGCCGATGGTGAAGAGTTTTGGGTGCATGAGAAGGCCGAAGTTGCCGGGATTAGTTACGGTCGATATGAGAAGGCGCGGGATGCGCCATCACCATTCCTGAACGTTCGTCACGAGGTCGACGAACCCTCCGCCGGCAGGGCTCTTGAGGGTCACGCTTTCGGCGGAGATGGAGATTGTGAACTGGTTCTCTTCGCGGTCGAGCTTCGAAACGACGACCGTGTACGTCCCCCGGAGCCCCTCGAACTCCGTTTCGAAGACCGCGGGTCCGGTTCCGGGGATCGTCACCTGAGGCGCGCGAAGGCCGTGGATGCTCAGCCGGATCGTCTTCCCCTCGAGAACCGGTTCAACCACGATTTCATACCGGAAGTTCGTGAATTCGTTCACGGTTCGCAAGGCCGCTCGGGTGACCGTTGTCTGCTCGCGCTCCTTCCGCTTCTGGTCGATCAGGAGCCGGTATTCGGCCGGAAACGCCCGCTTGATCCGCTTACCCTGCTTCATTTTTCCTTCAGCCGTGAAGGAAGCTCGTCGGCGACCCTGTCGAGCGGAATGGAGAATTCATCCTTCGAGAGCAGTCCTCTCACCGTCACCCGGTTCTTTTCAATCTCTTCGGATCCGATGACGATAAGCCGGTCTGAATTCTGGCGGTTCGCTTCTCTGAGCTGGGACTTGAGGCTCCTTCCCAGCAGATCTGATTCAGTCGCAAGACCTTTACTCCTGAGCTTCAACACTAAGGACGCTACCAACTCCCTCGCTTTCTCGTCAGCAGAGGCGATGAACACCGTCGGATGCGGGGGCTCGTTGGCGTCATGCGGCTGCTTCTCCATCGCCATCAGCAGACGCTCCATGCCGGCCGCGAAACCGACTGCGGGAGTGTCTTTCCCGCCGAGGTCTTTTACCAGCAGGTCGTAGCGCCCGCCTCCCGCAAGCGCATCCTGAGAGCCGAGATCGGAACTGGTGATCTCGAACGCCGTTTTCGTATAGTAGTCGAGCCCCCGGACGATTCTCCCGTCGATTTCATATGTCACTCCCGCCGCCGAGAGCATCGACTTGAGGCCTTCGAAATGCCCGCTGCATTCCGGACCGAGGTGCTCTATCATGAGCGGCGCGTCCTTGGTCGCCCGGCGGTCTCCCTCGTCTTTCGAATCGAGAATCCTGAGGGGATTCTGCTCCAGCCGGCGGAGGCTCTCCTCCGATAACTGATCGCGGCGCTCCCGCAGGTACCCCGTCAGAAGCTTTCGATAGGCGGGCCTGCACTCCCGGCATCCCACGGAGTTGATTCTGACGGCGAAATTCCGGAGGCCGAGGCTCTCATAGACACGCGCCGAGAGTGCGATGATCTCGGCATCGACCGCGGGTCCGGCGGATCCGATCGCTTCTGCGCCGAACTGGTGGAACTGTCTTAACCGCCCCGCCTGGGGCCGTTCCTGGCGGAACATCGGAGCGATGTAATAGACTTTCACCAGCGGCTGCTGTTCGCCAAGATTGTTCTGGATGTAGGCGCGGATGACCGAAGCGGTCATCTCCGGCTTCAGCGTGAGGCTCGTCCCGCTGCGGTCGGCGAACGTGTACATTTCCTTCCCGACGATGTCCGTAAGCTCGCCGATGCTGCGCGAGAAGAGGGCGGTCTCCTCGAACGCGGGCGTCCGGATTTCAAGATAATTGAAGGAGTGCATTGCCGAGCGGACCGCCTCCTCGGCGAACTGCCACCGGTGAACTTCGCCCGGGAGAATGTCGTGCGTGCCTTTGATCGATCTGAATTTCACCGCTGCTCCATGGGCCCTCTGGCGGGGGCGGAGTGCGGAGGGAAGGGAGCCCGGGCGGTCCGGGCGGCGTTACATCTCCGAATAGCTTGCCTCTTCCTGCCTGAAGATTTCAAGAACCTCGCGGGGAGTTTTCGTCTCCAGAAGGCGGTTGCGGAAATCCTCCTTGTTCATCAAGCGCGAGATCCGGCTGAGGAGCTTGATGTGCGGGCCCACCATGTTGTCCTTACCCACGAGGAGGAAGACGAGCCGGACGGGCTTTTCGTCGAGCGACTGATACGGGATGGGCTGCGCGGTCACGCCGAACGCCGCGACCGTGTCGGCGACGGCGTCGGTCTTCCCGTGCGGGATCGCGAAACCGTTCCCCACTCCGGTCGACATGATCTTCTCCCGGTCGAGGATCGCGGTTCTGACCTTGTCATGGTCGAGCACCTTGGGTGACTGGCTCACGAGCTCGACCATCGCATTGATGATCTCTTCCTTCGACTGGCCGGGGAGGTTCGTCCTGATGAGTTTTTCTTCGAGGATATCGCTGATCTTCATTCCTGTAATGCGCTCACGCTGTTCCTGGCAAAAAAAATACCCGTGAATGTAAGAAAATTAGGAGTTCATAGCAAGATTCGACGCGGGGCCGCAAGAGTCCCTATGCGCGAATTGCCTGTTTCAGGTCGGCGATGATGTCGTCCGGATCCTCGAGCCCCACCGAAACTCTGATAAGGCCGTCGGTCACGCCGATGCTCTTCCGCTGGGCGGGGGGGATGGAAGCGTGCGTCATGGTCGCGGGATGCGAGATAAGCGTTTCGACTCCGCCGAGGCTCTCCGCAAGCGCGCAGAGCCGCACCCGTGCGAGCATCCGCTTCGCCTTCTGAAGGCCGCCGAGATCGAACGAGATCATACCGCCGAAGTTCGCCATCTGCCTCCGCGCGAGCCGGTGCTGGGGATGGGCGGGAAGGCCCGGATAGTACACCGCAGACACTCTCGGTTCCCTGGAAAGCCACGAGGCGACCTTCATCGCGCTTGCCCCGTGCCGTTCCATGCGCACCGCGAGGGTCTTGACGCCCCGGAGGCAGAGCCACGCGTCGAACGGACTGAGAATCCCGCCGGCGGCCTTCTGCAAGAACCTGAGGCGCTCGACGACCGCCCTCCTGTTCGCGATCGCGATCCCCCCCAGCATGTCGCTGTGGCCGTTCAGGTATTTTGTCAGGCTGTGCACGACGATGTCGAAGCCGTGTTCGAGAGGCCGCTGGAGACAGGGAGTCGCAAACGTGTTGTCGCACACGCTCAGGATGCCTTTAGAGCGGGCGAGCTTCGCCGCGGCGGAAAGGTCGGTGACTTCCATCGTCGGGTTGGCCGGGGTTTCGATGAAGAGCATCCGCGTATTTTTCCGGATCGCCTTGCGGACGAGGTCGAGCCGCGTCGTGCTCACGAAATCGAACCGGAGCCCGTACTCCTCCAGAATGAACTTTCCGATCCTGTAGGTGCCGCCGTACACGCTGTCGGAGACGACGGCGTGGTCCCCCGGTTTCAGGAGCCGGAACACGGCGTCGATCGCGGCCATCCCCGATCCGAACGCCATGCCCTCCTTGCCGTTCTCGAGCGCGGCGAGATTGCGCTCGAGGGCGTCACGGGTGGGATTGTTGACGCGGGAATACTCGTAGCCCTTGTTTTTCCCGAGCCCTTCCTGCACGTACGTGGAGGTGAGGTAGACCGGCGTCATCACCGCCCCCGAGAGGGGATCGGGAAACTGTCCGGCGTGGATCGCTTTCGTCGAGAAGCGCATCGTTTATCGTGCCATGTATTCTATGACGTCGTAGCGGGTGAGGATGCCCACAAGCTTGTGATCCTCTTCGATCAGGACCGCGGAATCCTTCTTCTTCAGAAAATCGATCGCGTGCTCGATCGGGGAGGCGGCTCCGATGACGGCGAAGGGGGGCTTCATAAGCTGGCGCACCTCCGCGTTCATGCGCGCGTTGTCTTCGAGCACCGCCGACATCAGATCGTTGTCGATAATCGTTCCCACCGGCCGCCCTTTCTCGAGGACCGGGAGCTGCGAGACGTCGTGCTCTTTGAACAAATCGAGCGCGTGCCGCACGGTCGTCGTGGGATCGATCGCGATGAGTTGCTGAACGTTTCTTGCCTTGCTCTGGAGGACGTACCGCGCGGTGACGCGGTCCGGGATGAGGAATCCGTTTTCCCTCATCCAGTCGTCGTTGTAGACTTTGCTCAGGTACCGTTCGCCGGTGTCGGGGAAGAGGATGACCATGATCTCCTTGTCCTTCATCCTGTCGGCGTACTTGAGCGCGCCCGCCATGGCGGTTCCGCACGATCCCCCGACAAAGATCCCCTCCTCGCGGGTCAGCCGGCGCGCCATCAGGAACGATTCCTTGTCGGTCGCCTCTACCATGTCGTCGATGACGCCGAAGTTGAGCGTGCCCGGGAGCCAGTCCTGTCCGATTCCTTCCACCTTGTAGGTCTTGAGGATGGGGGAGAATTTCTTCGTGTAGAAATATTCCCGCAGAATCGAGCCCTTGGGATCGACCCCGATCACCTTCACGGCCGGGTTTTTTTCCTTAAGGTACTGCCCCACGCCCGAAATAGTTCCGCCGGTCCCAACGCCGCAGACGAAGTAGTCGATCTGTCCCCCGGTCTGATCCCAGATCTCCGGGCCGGTGGTGCGGTAATGGGCCTCCGGATTCTTGGGATTGAAATATTGGTTGGCGAGAATCGAATTGGGAGTTTCCCTCACGACGCGCTTCGCCACCTCGGTGTAGCTCTCGGGCGAATCGTGCGGCACGGCGGTCGGAGTCACGATCACCTCAGCGCCGAACGCCCTGAGGAGACGGATCTTCTCGATGCTCATCTTGTCGGGCATCGTGAAGACGCACTTGTATCCCTTGATCGCGGCTGCGATCGCGAGGCCCATGCCGGTGTTCCCCGAGGTCGCCTCGACGATCGTGCCGCCCGGCCGAAGCCGCCCTTCGCGTTCCGCCTCTTCTATGATCTCGAGGCCGATCCTGTCCTTCACGGAGCCGCCGGGGTTGAAGGTTTCCACCTTGGCGAAGAAATTCCCCTTGAAACCCCTCGTGACCTTGTGGAGGCGGACCATCGGAGTGTTGCCGAGCGTGGCGACAATCGAGTCGTGGACTTTCAGCCGGGAGGGGTCGGAGAGCATCGTGTGTCCTTGAGTGCCGGCCTGATCAGCCGTTACGGGCGGTATGGGGGTGAGGCGCGCGCGTCCTGTTCATCAGGCTCGCGGCGAAGCCCGCCCCGAATCCGTTGTCGATATTCACGACGGTTACGCCGCTGGCGCAGGAATTGAGCATGGCAAGGAGGGCGGCGATCCCCTGGAAGCTCGCCCCGTACCCCACGGAGGTCGGAAGAGCGATCACCGGGACGTCCACAAGCCCTGCGACGACGCTCGGGAGGGCGCCCTCCATCCCCGCGGCGACGATGATGACCGACGCCTGCGCGAGTTTTTCGCTCTGGGAGAGAAGTCTGTGGATGCCGGCGACGCCGACGTCGTACAGGGTTTCGACGGGATTGGAGAGCATCCTGGCGGTCATCGCGGCTTCTTCGGCGACAGGAATATCGCTTGTCCCCGCCGTGACCACGAGGATCGTTCCGAGGCCCTTTGCGGGCCGGCTGGGCTCGTTAGCGGTGATGATCCGCGCGGCATCGTGGAAGCGGGCGGTCCGGATCTTTCGCCTGACGCTCCTGAAGTGATCTTTCGTAGCCCGCGTGGCGAGGAGAGGCTGGCCGCGCTTGTAGAGCCGCACGGCGATTTCCGCTACCTGCGCCGGAGTTTTCCCCTGACAGAGGATGACTTCGGGGAATCCCTGCCGCAGCTGGCGGTGGTGATCCACGGTCGCGAAGCCGAGCGATTCCGAGCGGAGAGCGGCAATCGATCGCACCACGCTCTCTCCCTCGAGGTCGCCGCGTTTGTACCGCTCGAGAAGACGCCTGAGCTCTTCCTTCGTCATGGCGGCAAAATATACTCGATTTTGGGGGGAGAAGCAAGGAGATGGAGGGCACGCCGGCTAAAGCCGGCGCCTACCGGCGACGAAGAGTGGCGGCGCGAACCTCAGTTGCGTCCTGATGGACGCCGGTTAAATCCGGCGCCTACTTGAGCATCATCATCTTCTTGACGAGCGTGAACGATTGGGCGACGGGATTTTCGTCGTCGGTGAACGTCTCGGCCACCATCCGGTAGAAGTACACACCCGACGCCAGCTTCAACCCGACTGCGGAGAACTGAACCTGATTCCACCCCTCGTCGAGGGTCTCCTTGTTGAGGAGCGTGGCGACTTCCTGCCCGAGCGTGTTGTAAATCTTCATCGTCACGACGCTCGGCCGGACGAGATAGAACTCGATCGTGGTCGACGGGTTGAACGGATTGGGATAATTCTGCTCCAGCGTGATCCTCTCCGGGAAGCCGAAGGAATTCGATCCCGCAGCCGCCTGAGTCCCGACAGCCGAAAACGAACTGTCAAGGCGCAGGAACGACACCTGGGAAAGGGGCCGGACGGGCGTCAGTTGAAGTCCCGTTGCAAATCCGAGCGTATCGAGAGGGCCCGAGAACGCCGAATCGATCATCCGGATGACTCCGAAGAAGCCGATGGAATCGAGCGCCTCGTACCCGGGCGGAATAGCGCAGTGGTCTTTACCGACCGTGTCCTTGTAGGAGGACATGTACGAATCGAGCGTGCCCGCAATGTCGCGGATCGTCTTCCCGTTGAAGGGATTGCTCCCGCCTGCGTCGAAGATCAGGTTCCCGAAGCCGCCGGGGGTCAGGCCCAGGTCGCTCGCCTTAATGTTGCACTGGAGCGCGACCGCTTCGGCGAAGAGCCTGTCGTTTCCCTGCGTCGGGGTGAGGTGTCTCTGCTGCTTTTTGATCGGCTTCAACGTGTTGGCAAAGACGCCGAGACAGCGGGGGTCTCCGATGTGCATGCGCCCCTTTCCGTCGATCAGAGATTTCATCACGTCGCCATAATTCAAATGGAGGACGGTGTGCGGCCCTCCGAGTCCGACGCGCAGGTTTGAGGCACCCCCTGCGGAGAGGACATTGATGGCGTTCGGCATCGGCCAGCGGAGGATATTGTTGACGAAAGCCGCCGGCGTCCCCACCACGCTCCTGTGACCTCCGGGAAAGACCCACCACCATTTCGCACCGGTCTCGTCGACGGGCTTGACCCCGAAGCCGTGGATGATGATCGTGTCCCCCGAATCCACCGGCGCCGCAAAGGTAATGTCGGCCCTGTCTTTCTTCTCGGAGATGACCTGAGTTGCCGGCCGGCTGATCTGGAGCGTGTCGAGCAGGACCGGTTTGAACTTTACGACGAGCTTCTGCACCACCGAATCGTTCGATTCCGTGTTTTGAAAGCCCAGCGTGAACTCAACCTTCGTCGGCTTGAGCGCGACCGGCTTGGGCTTCCCCTTCTGGTTTTTAGCAAGGGCGAGACTTTCGGGGAGGAACGTCCTGAAGGAAAGGCTGAAACTCGAGTCGCGCGTGTTCCCGAAATCGATCCCCAAGAGGGCCTGTTCGGGTCCGAGATCGACGACGTGCGGGGCAAGATTCGGGGGCCGGGTCTGACGCCAGTTCGAGCGGAACACTTCGCTCACCGTGTATTTGCCGGGCCAGAGACCGGGGAGAGAGTAACTCCCGTCGGATTGCGTGTGGGCCGTGGCGTTCGCCGTCGTGCCGTAGGGGGTAGTCCCGACGGTCGACAACTGGATGGTCCACCCCGCAAGTCCCGAGTCGGCGCCGTCCTTCACCCCGTTGCCGTCGATGTCGTTGAACTTCATCCCCGCGATACTCCCCGGGAGGATCTGGTAGTTTCCGAAATCGACGCTGTCGAGCGTCGCGCCCGGGGTCATGGTCAGGACATACGGGGTGTCGGGAGTGGAAGGCCACCAGCCGACGTTCCCCTGGGTGAGCAGTTCGGAAACGGTGCATTTCCCGGGCGGAATGCCCTGGAAGAGATAGAAGCCGCTGCTGTCGCTGGTGCGTTTCCTGTCGTAGATCTTGTGATTGGCGGAGTCGCGTATGACGCAGTGAATCACAAACCCCGCGACTCCCTGCTCGTCGGGATCGAAGATCTGGTTGCGATTGCGGTCGTAGAACTTCTGTCCGATGATAGTATTCGTCAGGGGAGAGAAGTAGTTCCCGAAGTCGAGGCCGTTCAGATTCGTGCTCAGGTTCGGTATAACGACCGGATAGGTTTCGGACGCGGGAAACGATTCGACCCATCCGTGATGGAGCTTTCCGGGGGCCTCGCTCACCACGAACGATCCTGGTTCGAGCACGAAGAGCTGGTAGCGCCCGAGCGAATCCGTATAGTCATAGTCGACAAGGACTCCGTTCGTGTCGGAGAGAATCACCCGCCAGTCGCCGAGGAGCGAGTCGGTTCCCCCCTCGTAAAGCGAATCCTTGTTGACGTCGTTGAAGACCTTCCCGTTCACGAAGCTCGCATTCGTAAAGTTCCCGAACCAGAGGCTGTCGACGAGCGTGTCGGGAGCAGACATGGTTATGCTGTACCCGGAGGGAAAGGGGGACGGAAACGTCTGGGTCCACCCGGAGATCAGTTCATCGGTGATCGTGTATGAGCCGAGAGGGAGCGGCAGGGAGAATCTTCCCCTGAAATTCGATTTCGTTGAAATCGTGATGCCCTGCCCGCTCGCCGTGACGAGCCAGTTCTTTACGCCCCGGTCGGTGCTGTCCTTCATTCCGTTGTCGTTCACATCGAAGAATGTCCTGCCCGCGATCCTCCCTCCCTGGTCGAAGACGACGACATTATCCACGAACCAGCCTGGGAAATCGTTCTCAAGCGAATCGCCCGTGTCGAAATAGAATCGCAGTCTGAGGGTATGACCCGCATACGGCGTAAGATTGAGAGACGAGACGACCCATCCGTAGCTGTCGCCTGAGGGAGCCGACCCGTATCCTCCCCGAAGAGAGGTCCAGCTGGCTCCGCCATTCGTGCTCGCGTCGACCATGCAGAAATCCCACCCGGCTTCGGTCACGTAATTCTCCGCGAAGAGGAGGCTGACAGACCCGGCGGCGGCCGTGAGATCGATCGGGGGAGAGATGAGGGCTGAATTGATCCGGCCTCCGTTGCCGTACGTTCCGGGTCCCTCGATCCCCGCCCACCAGCTGTGGGTCGGCGAATTCGAATTCAGGGTTGACTGGTGCCAGAGATCGGAGCCCGAATACGCCACGGAGGTCCAGCCGTTGGCTCCCCCCTCCATATTGTCTTCGAAGAATATCGTTGACGAGGTGCTGAACGATTTGTCGATTCTGAGAGTCGCCCCCGGGCCGGCAGAAAACGGCGCTCTCAAGCCCTGAGAGAGCCCGATCCTCCGGCGGTAGTCCCTCAACTGCCGGGTGGCCTCCATCGTGCGGAGTTGCGTCGAGTTGGCCTTAGGCCTCGGCTGACGCTGGACGGCCAGCGAATTCTGGACGGAAACGAGGGGTAGTGCAAGGGACAGAAGCCAAAGAGTGAAGAGTACCGGAGAGCTTTGCGGGCGAAGACTGGAATAAGTATTCATGGGAAACCCCCTTGTGAATGAGTGAATAAGGATCCCTCTCTTCTCCCAGGAATAACAGGCAGGAATGGCTCTGCGGGGGGCCAAAAAAAGATACGATGAACGATTCGTAAAGTCAATAAAAAAACCCGGTCCAGCTAATGCTGAACCGGGTTCCCACCAATCCACAAGGTAAGCTGTCAGGAGGAACAACTTACTGACCCAAGATACTACAACCTCTTGAGGCGTCCTGTGCGACTCATCAAGCCTTGTGCGCAGCGTCAATCGAAAGGGGGTCTCACGGAATGCCCCAAAATCCTTGAATGTTAGGGCGATTCTTCGTATTTTTAACCCATCAGAGGTCAGGGAATCGCGTAAATCCGGTTTGCTCGCCCCTATCTGCAGTTTCGTTCTCGGGTACACCATCGGTTCGCTGCCGACCGCCTTTCTGTTGGTGAAGTGGAAATCGCGCATCGACGTGAGGGGAGCGGGAAGCGGTAACGTAGGCGCGTTGAATGCATCCGAGGTGAGCGGCTCCAAGCTTATCGGAGCCGCGGTGCTGATTCTCGACCTCGCAAAGGGGATGTGCGCAGTATTCATCTGCTCCGGCCTCTTTGGGGGAGACGAGTTTTGGATCAGGGGCGCGGCGGGCCTCGGAGCGGTCGCCGGGCACAATTATCCGGTGTGGCTTCGATTCAGGGGAGGGCGCGGGCTCGCGACTGCCGCCGGAGTGATGTTCGCCGTAAGCTGGCCGCTCGTCGTCATCTGGTGCCTCGTATGGCTGATGGTGTTTGGCTTTTCCCGGAGCGTCCACGGCTCGAACATCCTCGCTTCGATCTGTACGCCGCCTGCGGCACTACCGGTTCTCCGCTTCCTCCGGCCCGGGCCGGAGGGGGGTGATACGATGAATACCGTTCTGCTGATGTCTATGATCTCACTCCTCATTCTGATCCGTCACGTCGACACCGTGGCCGGTCTAAGGGGAAAATTCCGCACAACACACTGATCGAACCAACCATGCACCAATCCACAGTCGAAGAGCTTCAGGAAATGTCCCGGCAGATCCGGCGCGATATCATGAAGATGCTGATGATCTCGAAATCGGGGCACTCAGGGGGCACGCTCGGCCTGGCTGATGTCTTCGCCTCGCTCTATTTCAACATACTGAAGCTCGACCCGTCGAATCCGCGCTGGAACGAACGGGATTATTTTTTCCTTTCCGCGGGACACCTCTGCCCGGTCTGGTACGCTACGCTCGCCAGGCGGGGATTCTTCCCGATCTCCGAGTTGACGACGCTCCGCAAGATCAACGGACGGCTCCAGGGTCATCCTGCGCCGCCGTGGACACACGGGGTCCCGGGCGCAGAGGTAGCTTCGGGCGCCCTGGGGCAGGGCCTCTCGATCGCGGTGGGGTGCGCTCTCGGACTCCGGCTCGACGGAAAGCCCAACCGGGTCTATTGCCTTCACGGGGACGGAGAGCTAGACGAAGGACAGATCTGGGAAGCCGTGATGACCGCGGGGCATCACAAGGTCGACCGGCTCATCGCCATCGTCGACCGGAACATGTGCCAGATCGACAACCGGACCGAGAAGGTCATGGAACTGGAGCCGCTCGCCGACAAGTGGAAGGCGTTCAACTGGCATGTGCTCGAGTGCGACGGGAATGATGTCGGCCAATTCCTGCAGACGATGTCGCAGGCGCAGCAGCTCACCGGAAAGCCCACCGTGATCATCGCCCATACGCTGATGGGGAAGGGCGTCTCGTTCATGGAGGACGACTACCGCTGGCACGGCATTCCCCCGGATGAGACGCAGGGGCGGCAGGCCCTCAGCGAGCTGGCCCCCACGAAGTACGGAGACTTCGTCGAGTTCGACTGGGAGAAGCAGCCGGTCGAGGAGGGAGCGAAGTAGATGCTCAAGTACACATCACGGGAGCTCAAGGCGACCCGGCTCGGATTCGGTGAGGCAATCGTGGAGCTCGGGCGTGAGAATCCCAATGTCGTCGTGCTCGGGGGCGACGTGACGGGATCGGTCAAGACAGACCTCTTCATGAAGGCCTTCCCGGACCGGTTCATCAGCGTGGGGGTTGCCGAGCAGGATATGATCGGCACCGCCGCGGGCCTTGCGGTCGCAGGGAAGATCCCGTTCGCATCGACATACGGCGAGTTTGCCGTCGGCAGGCCGTTCGACCAGATCCGCCAGTCGGTTGCCTACAGCCGATTGCCCGTGAAGATCTGCGCCTCGCACTGCGGCATCACCGTTGGCCCCGACGGAGCCACCCACCAGTCCCTGGAAGATCTCGGACTGATGCGGCTCCTGCCCCACATGACGGTCGCGACCCCGTGCGATTACCTCGAGACGAAAAAGCTTGTGAAGGCATCCGTGGCGTGGAAGGACCCGATCTACATCCGTTTCTTCCGCGACAACACTCCGGTCTTCACGGAGGAGTCGAAACCGCTTCAGATCGGAAAAGCCGAGACCCTGATCGACGGGACGGACGTGGCGGTCATCGCGTGCGGCCTCCAGGTGTGGGAGGCGGTTCTCGCCGAAGAAATCCTCTCAGCGGAAGGGATCGGGGTGCGGCTGATCAACATGCACACGGTGAAACCGCTCGACGAGGAATGCGTCGTGAGGGCCGCACAAGAAACCGGCGCGATCGTCACGGCCGAGGACCATCAGATGCAGGGCGGACTCGGCGGCGCGGTCGCCGAGCTTCTCGCTCGGAAAGAGCCGACCCCCCAGGAATTTGTCGCAGTCAAGGATACCTTCGGGGAATCGGGGAAGGGGGACGAACTCATGAGAAAATACGGGATCGCCAAAGACAATATCGTGCAGGCGGTCCGGAACGTGCTGAAGCGGAAAAGGAAGTAATCCGATCCGACGGAGGGCAATGAAGATGCGAAAGAACCTGATTCTGCTGTTGATGATCTTTTCGATGCCCGCGCTTCTGGGGTTCTGGGCCGGATACACGATGGGGCACCGCGGCACGCCCGGCGCGGAGACGGCGCAGACGGTGTCCGAGGGCGGACAGGCGGGGTTCGAAACCGCGTCCTATCAATCGGCTGTCCGTGATTCGGTCGGCGAGGCGCTCTCCAGCCAGAGGAGGAATGCCATCACGCGAGCGGTTGCGGAGGCGAGCCCTGCGGTGGTGGGAATCAACGTGACGGAGATCCGCGAGTACACCTACCGAGATCCCTTCTCACAATTCTTCGGCCAGTATTTCGGAGACCGCGTCCTCAGGCAGGAGGTGAAGGGGCTCGGCTCCGGCTTCATCATCTCGCCCGACGGCTACATCCTTACCAACGACCACGTGGCCGGCAATGCCAAAGAAATCATCGTGACGCTGACCAACCGGGAGCGGTACAAGGCAAAGCTGATCGGGACGGATCTCGTGTCGGACATTTCTCTCCTGAAGATCGACGGGAAGAATCTCCCCTCGGTCCGCCTCGGAAATTCGGAAGACGTGATCATCGGCGAGTGGGTGATCGCGATGGGAAATCCATTTGGCCTCTTTGAAATCAACGACAAGCCCACGGTCACGGTCGGCGTTGTGAGCGCCACCGGAATCAACCTCAACGTGTCGGGCGGGAGATACTACCGCGGAATGATCCAGACGGATGCGGCCATCAACGAGGGAAACAGCGGCGGCCCCTTGCTGAACTCCCTCGGAGAGGTGATCGGCGTGAACGCGGTCATCTTCACGCCGAACCAGGGAAACATCGGGCTCGGGTTCGCGATCCCCGTCAACAGGGTGAAGGGGATCCTCGCCGATCTCAAGAACAAGGGCCGCATCGAGCGCGATTTCTGGACAGGTCTGGAGATCAACTCGGTCGACGCCCGGGTGGCGAAGTATTTCGGGCTCGATCAGCCGGACGGGGTCATCGTGACCGAGGTGGTGCGCGGGAGCCCCGCCGACAGGGCCGGCTTCAAGGTAGGCGACATCATCATCGACGTGAACAACGAGCATATCAGCGCCGAGGAGAACATCACGTCGCTTGTCGGCGACGCAAAAGCGGGCGACCTCCTGGCGATGAAGATCATCAGGGAGCGCCGCGCCATGACGCTCAGCCTGCGGCTGGAACGGCGGCCGTCATGATCGAACGGTACACGCGTCCGGAGATGGGAACGATCTGGACCGAAGAACACAAGTTCCGGGTCTGGCTCGAGATTGAAATCCTTGCCTGCGAGGCGCGCGCGAGGCTGGGAGAAATTCCGAAAGAAGCCGCAAAGCGCATACGAAAGAAGGCCGGCTTCGATGCCGGGAAAGTGCTCGCGATCGAACGGGAGGTGAAGCACGACGTCATCGCGTTCCTGACCGACGTCGCCAGGCACGTGGGCCCGGATTCGCGCTACATCCATTACGGCATGACCTCATCCGACGTGCTCGACACGGGCCTCGCCGTGCAGATGAAGGAATCCGGAGAGCTTCTGACCGCGGGGCTCAGGTCTCTCCAGCGGGTTCTCGCGCGCCGCGCGCGTGAGTTCAAGCATACGGTCATGATCGGCCGCACGCACGGCATCCACGCCGAGCCGACAACATTCGGCCTCAAGCTCGCCCTCTGGTACGACGAAACCGGGCGGAACATCGGCCGGATGGAGCGCGCCTGTGAGGCGATCTCGGTGGGGCAGATCTCGGGGGCTGTGGGGACCTACGGCCACCTCGAGCCCGCCGTCGAGCAGTACGTCTGCAGGAAGCTGGGCCTGAGGCCCGCGCCGATTTCCACCCAGATACTGCAGCGCGATCTGCACGCCGAGTTCCTTACCACGCTGGCGATCGTCGGCGGCTCGATCGAGAAGTTTGCGACCGAAATCCGCCACCTGCAGAGGACCGAAGTGCTGGAGGCGGAAGAGCATTTCTCGAAGGGCCAGAAGGGATCCTCCGCCATGCCCCACAAGAGGAACCCCATCACCTGCGAGAGGCTCTCCGGCCTGGCGCGCGTCCTCAGGGGCAACGCGCACGCTTCGATGGAAAGCATCGCTCTCTGGCATGAGCGCGATATCAGCCACTCGTCGGCCGAGAGGATCATCATTCCCGACAGCTGCATCGTGCTCGATTACATGATCGCCACGATGACGCAGGTCCTCGATACCCTGAACGTCTACCCGTCAAATATGAACAAGAATCTGGACCTCACCGGCGGTCTCGTCTTTTCGGAGTCGGTACTCCTCGCCCTCACGGGAAGCGGCATGAAGAGGGAGGAAGCGTACGCGGTTGTGCAGCAGAACGCCATGAACGTGTGGAACACTCACAAGAGCTTCCGGGAGGCGCTCCTCGCCGATCCGCGGGTCAGCGCGCGCCTGAAGAACGGAGAACTCGAGGAGCTCTTCGATCTCGACAAAAGCCTCAGGCATGTCGACACAATATTCAGAAGGGTGGGATTGAAATGAAACGCGAGCGCAACTTTATCGGGGGGCAATGGGTCGATGCCGCTTCCGGAAAAACCTTCGAGAACAGGAACCCGGCCCGCTGGAGCGAGGTGATCGGAACATTCCCTCTCTCATCGGCCGAGGATGTCAACCGCGCCGTCCGCGCGGCGAAAGAAGCCTTCGAGACGTGGCGGCTTGTCCCCGCCCCGACGCGCGGCGACATTATCCGCAAGGCGGGAGATATCATGACCGCCCGTAAGGAGGACCTCGCCCACGAGATGACACGGGAGATGGGCAAAGTGCTCGAAGAAACCCGCGGCGACGTGCAGGAGGGGATCGACACCGCGTACTACGCCGCCGGGGAAGGGAGACGGCTCTTCGGCGTCGTGGCGCCCTCCGAGCTCTCGAACAAGTTCAACATGGCCATCCGCATGCCTGTCGGCGTGTGCGGGCTTATCACTCCGTGGAACTTTCCCATGGCCATTCCCACCTGGAAGCTCTTCCCGGCTCTCGTTTCCGGGAACACTATTGTACTCAAACCGGCGGAGGACACTCCCAAGACAGCGACGACACTGGTCGAGATCCTGTCGGAGGCCGGCATCCCGCCCGGCGTACTGAACCTCGTGCACGGCAACGGCCCGGGGGCGGGTGCGCCGCTGGTGGAGCACCCCGATGTGGACCTCATCAGCTTTACCGGATCGACCGAGGTTGGGAGAAAGATTGCCGAGATCTGCGGGCGGACGGGGAAACGCGTAGCTCTGGAAATGGGGGGGAAGAACGCCCAGATCGTCATGGATGACGCCGATCTCGAGCTCGCGCTTGAGGGAGTTCTCTGGGGGGCGTTCGGGACGACCGGGCAGCGATGCACCGCCACATCGCGCCTCATCGTCCACGAGGCCGTTCATGCGAAGTTTGTGTCGATGCTCAAAGAAATGGCGCAATCCCTGCGAGTGGGAGATGGGGCTGCCACAGGCTCACAGGTAGGCCCGCTCATCAATGAGCAGCAGCTCAAGACCGTCTCCGGCTACGTTGAGATTGCGGAGAAGGAGGGCGCCGAAATTGTTGTCGGCGGCGAGCGTGAGACTTCCGGCGGCAGGGATGATGGGTGGTTCTTTCAACCGACGTTGGTGACCGGAGTGAAACCAGAGATGCGCGTGGCAAAAGAAGAGATTTTTGGACCCGTCCTCTCGGTCATCAAGGTAAAATCGCTTGAGGAGGCCATCCGGGTCGCGAACGACACTCAGTATGGCCTCTCCTCCTCGGTCTACACGCGAGACATCAACAAGGCCTATCTGGCGATCCGCGATATCAAAGCGGGCATTACATACATAAACGCGCCGACGATCGGCGCCGAAGCACACATGCCCTTCGGAGGAGTCAAAGGAACCGGCAATGGTCACCGCGAGGGTGGCTGGACCGTCTTCGACATCTTTACCGAGTGGAAGGCGGTTTACATAGACTACAGCGGAAAGCTCCAGCGCGCGCAGATCGACGCCTAAAGGGCTTTTTCAGACAGGAATGTCTGATTACCCCCGGATATGAAACGCAACTCTTCTTGACATGCCCGCCTAAATTCGCTATCATTGAGTAGACGCACCACATTTCTTGTGGTGCAAAGGGGAGGATATTTACCTCAGCGGAGGGATGTACGGATAAGTTCCGTTCAGCCAATCCATCACGATCTCAAGATCCACAACTCTCCCCACAGCACGCTGAAGGCCTACCTCGATTTGTTTCGCTCTCTTCCGGGAATTTAAAAGCCCCAACATCATTGGTATACCACCTTGCGGCTCGGACCATTCAGACAGTGATTGCCCGACCCTCCCCTCGCGGGATAACAAATCGCTGGATCCAACCGAACCCAACAGAGATAAGTGTTAAACGCACAATTTTACATTGTTCCAAATGTTAGGTGCTGGACCGTAAGGATATGTCGTCATCGAACATGTACCAATGGTTTCACTGGGTCCTTACCGGGCTGACCCTCAGTCTCATTGCCTGTTGTACCCACTCTACTTCTCCGCCACCGGCCCACATCCCAACTCAACAGGAGGAGCAGGATAGCCTCAACAAGCGCTGGGATGCGATCATATCCTTCGCTGCAAGCTCCTCATGTGACGGTGGTTCGCAATGTAGGTTCATTGGTCTAGGTTCGAAGACATGTGGTGGACCATTAGTGTATCTGGTCTATTCTACCTCCTTAGATACCGTAAAGCTTTTGTCTATGGTTCAGACTTTTGACAGTATGCAAATGGCATTTGACGACAGGTGGGATATCGGCTCAGATTGCATCGTCCCAAATCTGCCTGATAGCATTCGATGCATCGAGGGACATTGCAGAGGATTCTGGGATGGGCGGCCTCGGCTGTTTGGTGGATCGTAACTCGCACAGCGCCGAACACGCCAAACAACGATGCTCGGATGGCCGACCGCAATGGGGAATGAATTTGTCGCTCAACTTTTGCTTCGCGATGAATGTATGGACCTGTAGCTCGCAAAAGTGTCGGGTTGTTTGCCGACACGTTATGCGCCAGGCCGTCGGAGCGATAGCCCCGGGCTTTGAGGAGAGATTAGCAATATGAGTAAGAACCGCCCCCTCGTGGCAATCCTCACCTTCATATCGTACGCCGCTGGTACGATCACGATACTTTCGTGCACCGACTTGACGTCAACGATAATCAAACCCGGGACGGCAAGGATTCAGGTAGATACCGTCCGGAGTGATCAACTACCAACACGATTCGACACGCTCACGTTATACATTGCTGTGGAACCCACATGGGGCTTTCTTCAAAACCCCGCGCGTGCTGATAGCCTAGCAAACCGGTTTGCCCAAAGTGACCTCAAAATCGCTGATATGTGGTTTCCAATTGACGAACCGATTTGTTTACAAACTTTTATTACCTATAACGAAATCAGCATCCGATTGTGGAAACCGGATACTTTGGTAAACAGCCTGGGATACTCACCGGCGTCCGGTATTTCCGCATGTTTCCGGTTGTATAAGCACTACAGGTTTATTCCAGCTCGGACCAGCGGATGACAAATCACAATTACACTCCAATAGGGGGGACTGCCGGACAGCGCCTAGCACGGCAAATAATGAGGCTCAATTAGCTCGCTCAACACTTTGGCCTCGCGATGAATCTACTGATCTGTAGCTCGCAAAAGTGCTGCGTTGTTTGCCAGGACGCTAGGCGCAACCCACGTTTCGTATTAGAATAGGCTTAATTTTCTCGTGACAAGACCGTTCGAGATTGCAATAATCTCATTGGCGCTAATAACCTCGTGCACTCAGCGGGCCAGTGATAAGAGCGATCCTCGCGAGACGCTGAATGATAGCTTGACATTTCTATTGGCCTCGGACTCGTTAGATGTCAGACATCAATTGCTGACCAAAATTCCTGTTGGTACGAGCGACTCAGCCGCCCTTTCGACTTTGCGGAATCTAGGCTATAATCCCCAAATCATATGGGGAACTAAGTGGATTGGGCGGGGCGATGTCGTCGATTACATTTATTGCGACACTACCAGGTGGGAGAAATCGATGATATCTCGGCGGTGGCAATTCGCCGTTTTCATTGAGAACCATAAGGTAGCGGACATCGGCGTTACCAGTGGTCTGATTGGTCCATAACGTGGGCTGCGCCTGATACGCAAAAACACGACGCTGGAAATGGCAAAGTTCATAGGAACCTCGCTCAACTGTCTTGTTCACAAGGCCATTGCCTTCCGCCGCGCGGAATTGGTTTATTATAGCTGCGCTCGGCGCTTATCGAGAGGTTCACAAGACTGAAGCGTGTTTTTGCGAGTCGTAATTCGCAATAGGGTGCTTAGCCTTCCAAGGCTTGCTCGAGACCATCCGAAAGGAAAGTCACCAGATGAAAGTAAAATGGATCTCGCTAATTTTCTATTCGGTTGTCGCCTATCTCTGGGGGAAGGATAATTTGGGGCGGATGGGCTGAGAAGACGTATGCCAAAATGAAGGACACAAACATGCCTTGATTTTGGTTGCGAGCCTTTCGAATCGAGCCTACACCTCAGAACTGTGTCAAGTTTCTCAGGACGACCAGTGCAATTGGCATTATTATGATGACAGTTATTACGGTGATAATCTTACTTTTCGTGAACTAGAAATGGTTATTGTAAAATCCAAGGTTGATGAATGTGGGCTCGAAGAAACCCTGCAACCGGGTAGGACTTGCCGCCGCACTGCGAATAACAGTGGCAACAACGGCGCTTCAAAATGAGGCCAGAGGGTAAAGAGCCTCGCTCAATGTCGCTGCTTCGCATTTGAATTCCTTTATCAATAGCTCGCATCGGCATTGCGCTGTTGCCACAGACGTTAACCGATATGCTTCTGCGTGAAGACGGATCTGAGAGTTCCGGAATCATGAAATCTGAGGTAGCATGAGGCGCGTCCTCTTTAGGAAACCAGTTCTTCGGGTTGTCTCAGTGCTTTTGGGATTGCTCTTAATTCTGCAGGGGATCTCCTGGATAGTTCGGGGTAATCTCAACTACCTGCACTACTGGGGCGGCATCGTCTTTGCTCCGCTCGCGGTTCTAGTCGGATTGATATTCGTCTATCTGGTTATTTTTCAATGGGATCGACTTGGCGGAACCAGTTCTGAACAGGGCCGTGATAAGTCTCTTAGAAGAAGGTAGCATGTGTTTTCCTCTATTGAAACCCTTTCGCCTAACAACGGCAAAACAACGGCGCTCGCGAATGAGCTCTAAGGCAGACCCCACATGGACTTGCTCATCACTTTTGCTTTGCGATGAATCTACTGATCTGTAGCTCGCAAAAGCGCGGCGTTGTTTGCCGAGACGTTATGTGCCATGAAACGGCTAGTTTTCGATGACTGGTTGGGTTACAATCGCCCTCTTCAGTGTGTGCTTGCTAGCCTCAGTCTACCAGCATGACAGGGCCGACTTTGTAGCTTTGTCGCGAACAGGGTGCTACGGCGCTTGTCCAGCGTTTGAAGTAACGATCTACTCCACTGGGAAAGTCATATTCCGCGGTGATCGCTACGTCGCTATTATTGGTCGAAGAGAATACCGAGTGAATGTAGACTCCGCAAAATCTCTTTTCAGCCTTGCCCGGCAGATCGGATTTTTTTCAATGCCTCGAGGTTTCTTTGGCGAGCCTGACATTCGCCAACTCCCTAACGGCTCAGCTGAGACTACTCACACTCAGGTGTCAGATCATGCGGGACGCCTTATCACGGTATGCTTACATGACACCACAAAAACCGTTCAAGATGACTGGGGTGTCTCACTGGGGATAGCCGAATTGGAACGCGCCATCCATCGTGTGGCTAGGACCACACGATTGATCAACAAGGAGTAGGTTTAGGTCTCTTGGCTACTAGCCGGTGCACGGCACAGAACACGGCAAACAACGGCGCTCGAAGGGATCGCTCAACACTTTTGCTTCGCGATGAATCTACTGATTTGTAGTTCGCAAAAGTGTCGTGTTGTTTGCCGAGACGTTATGTGCCATTAGCGTCTAGACACAGAGGATGAAAATGTCTAGAATCGTTTCAGGAACAATGTTATTACTATTGTGTGCCTTCACATTGGCAGTTAGCCAGTTACCGACAATCAGCGTTTGTCCCGATTCTATCCCCTTGTATCTCCAGCAATACGACCATGCGATCGATTCTTTTAAGATCACCAATCGAGGGGGTGATACTCTCCATTATGTTCTTTCGACTCGATATGGGAAAAAGGCAATTGAAGGCCATAGTACGCTCCTTCTAGGCACTCCCAATCAGACCGCCGATTCATTGGTGAGAGGTACGGTTCTGCAAGCGACCGAAGACTTGTATGTTTCCGAATTCAGTTATGGATTTGAATCTGCCTCTCCTGTTCACGTTGAGTTTTTTGTCTTTGAAGCAGATTCCGATACCGGCAGATACAGAAAGATATTTTCCCGAACGCAACAATTTGATTCAATTTCAAGGGAGACCGAGGTTTCGTCAGGAACGGTTAATGTCAGAATCGATTCGGGACAGTACTGCATAGTCGGAGTATCATGGGATAATCCGTTGACATTTGCTGCTTCTACGGGCGGATGCTGCGGCAATGATGCGGCTTCGCTGGTTTACAAAGGCAGCTTTGTCCAATCACAATCCTATCCTTCGGATACAGCATATTCAGTCAGCTCAATCCAAAACAGCGGAGTTGCGTACGACATGTCCTTGGTCGTGTGTTTTCCGCTGTTCCTAAATATCCTCTCAGATTCCTTCGGTTACGTCCCACCTAACGAAAGTACGACTGTCAAATTCGAGGCACGAACAGGGAGTCACTCCGGAGCTAATTTGCTTACATACGTCGAGGTCTTGAGCGATGACCCGATGGATTCGTTACTGCGGGTAGCGGTCATTTCCCCATTGATTACAGGCATCCGACCATCCTCTGATTCCCCAACCCCACTCGGTTTCACTCTGAATCAGAATTACCCTAACCCGATCAATCCCTTTACAACAATCTCTTTCAGCATACCTAAGCAGAGTTGGGTGACAATGGAGATTTTCAACCTGCTCGGTCAGAAAGTTATCACCCTGGTATCAGAAGTACGACCCGCTGGTCTCTACAATGTTCAGTGGGGTGCAAGCAACTGCACGTCCGGAATCTATTATTGTCGACTACAAGCAGGTGCTTTCGTCGCCGTCAAAAAACTCTTACTGGTTCGTTAGATGTCCGGCATACACTACACAAGCATCCCAGCGCAAACGGCACATGACAGTGGTAACAACGCCGCTCGAAGAGCTCGCTCGACACTTTTGGTTCGCAACATGAATCGCTCCGTCGATAGCACCCAAAAGTCCTGCGTTGTTGGCCGAAAGGTTACGCGCGACGCGTCCGGGTCTGAAACATGCGTTAGAGGACATTCCATTTTGAAATGTCGTCTTCTCATTTACTGGCTTGTCTTATTCTTTCAGCTCAGCGAGTCAGGGTTGAGCCAACCCCGTCCCATTCTCACGCTGAAGAATACTCTCGAGTCTCCAACCGTCACAGTCTACTACAAAGTGTCCGAGCCAGCGTTTGTTGAATTGCAAGTCTTCAATCGTCAGGGGTTCATCGTCGAAATTCCACTCGCCAAGCAGCTGAGCCGTTGTGAGGATTCGCTCGCGGTTTCAGTGGCGAAATACCCGACTGGCTCCTACTTCTTTCGCTGCAAAAAAAATCACTTGGCAATACCAATCATAAAGTTATTTCGTCATGCGCAGGCGGGACAGTATGTCACATACACATCAGAAGAGATGGAACTTCACAACAAGCTGCCCGCCTGTGATAAATCGCTTTGCACGGTTGGCGAGCTGTCTGACTATGATGATTTCCTCAAGAAGCATCCCAATTACATTGATAAGGGAGAGGTGTTCCAGCGGGCTCTGTTGGCTTATGTAAAACTAGACCAGGATAGCGCATTGATCGCTCGTACGATTGACAGTTTGGCGACATATCTTCCTGGCTTTTATACATACTATTCCATTTCCCGAATTCTCACCGAGTACAGCAAGCTCAAATCTTTGGGGGCAAGTTACTTCGTCAAAGCACGCAACTCCCTCGGTAGTATCCCTGAAAGTCTTCAAGAGGAATACAGGTCGAAGCTATCTGAGATAGAAAAGGAACGCGGTGGATACTGAGGAACTGGGTACGCGGCGCCATACAACGGCAAACGACGGGGTCGCGAATGAGCTCTAAGACAGACCCCACATCAGCCCGCTCAACACTTTTGCTTCGCGATGAATCTCGTGTTCTTTAGCTCGCGAAAGCGCCCCGTTGTTCGCCGACACGTACGCTGCCATTCTTGAGAGATTGTGCGTGAACCGGTATAGAGTTGAAAAAATAAGCCGTGTATTGGTCGAAATTGGCCTGATCGCTCTGCTGTCAATGGGGACTTCTCCCCTACAACCTCCCTATTATCAATTCTACGTCACTGGCAGACGGAGCGACCATCGGGCGGAAGTAGACAAAACTTTTCTATCCTATTACTCGGTCATTCGCGCAATCCGTTAGATTCAAACTATTATTCCCTTCAGAGGGCCACTCGCGCTCAGGGAGATTCTCCGATCGGCTTGACAGACTCTTCAGGAGCTTTTGCACTCGAGACGAGCAGCGATGTTCACATCGATTCCCTGAGATTGGCCGTTGTCGCACCTGATCGAGCTTTGACTCTGGGCCTCCCGTTCTTCGTTAATGATTCCGCAGCATACGTGAATAAAGTAGCGTATACAACGAACACCGGCGCAGGATGTAAAAGCTGTTCAACTGAACCAAGCTATGGAGAGCAGATAGTCTACTACTGGTACCGCTTTGACAGTACGACGATCGGAGTGGCATATTGACCCGGGTTGTGTGAGCACGGCAGCTAGCCACGACACACAACGACGCTCGGTGGGCCCGCTTAACACTTTCGTTTTGCGACGAATCTATTGATCCATAGCTCGCAAGGGTGTCGCGCTGTTTGCCGACCCGTTATGTGCCAGGCACAGATGACGGGTGAGTGGGGGGGATGCTAAAAGAGACTCAGATAGTCTCTTGCGCCGTGCGGGATGCGATGAACGTAAACTGTCTTACCCTCGATGATGTAGAAGACGAGGTAGTTCTGAACGACCAAGTAGCGATAACCCAGACCCGCGAGGGCGACTTCTTGAGGAACTTTTCCGAGGTAGGGATTGTAGGCAAGCAGTTCAATGGCCTTTTCGATCTTAACGGCCAATGCCTCCGCAGCCTGAGGCCGGTCAGCGGCAATGTACGTGACAATCTCGGTCAGATCGTCTTCAGCGGCCCTGAGGAGCCTAATGTGGTGTTTAGGCTGCCGACGACTCACGTCGAATACGAGTGCGGAGGTCTTTCATCACCTCGGCAAGCGTACGGCCGCGGTCACCGCGAGCCCGCTGGCTCTGCGCAACGGCAAGTCTCGCGTACAGATCGAGCTTCAGTTGTAGCTTACTGTACTGCGCGATCGACATGACGACCAAGTCGCCTTCGCCGTTCCGGGTGATAAAGATCGGTTCGTCGGAATTGTGGGCCAGATCCGAGATTTCATTAGCCTTATTGCGTAAATCGGAGATGGGTTTAATCACGGGCATCGTTTTTCTCCAAGAATGTCTGTATCAATATTGTATCATTTATATGAGAAAGGCAAATCGCTCGTGCCCGGCACATAACAACGGCAAACAACAACGCTCGGCGGGTGAAAAAGTGTCGAAAAAACATGTGATTCACCCCATTGACCCGAAGGGGCCATTTTCGTATATTACGGCATGAACTTCCGGACCGACATATCTCCCCGAGCCGCACAGAGCTCAACCCGCATCCCCGGAAGGCCCTATATTCTTTCCTTCTACGAGCACCAGGAATTCTTCTGAGAGAACGAGAGCCGTAGTCATTAGCGCTCTTATTCCCAGAACTTAATCCAGAAAGGTGCTCTATGATCCAGAAAACCTCAGCACGCAGCGCGGGTCTGGTTTTTGCCCGCACCCCCGGGGCGAGATCCGTGCATATTGATCCCCTGGAAGTCCATTCTTCCATCGCCCGGCACATGCTCGTGGACGCGCTCGATATCGTCGTCGATCTCGAGCGGAGCCAGGGGGCGTACATCTACGACGCGAAGCGAAACCGGCGGTATCTCGATTTCTTCACGTTTGTCGCGTCGGTTCCGATCGGGCTGAACCATCCCAAGATGGGCACGCCGGAGTTTCGAGACAAGCTCGCTTCCGTGGCGATCAACAAGCCGACCTCCTCGGATGCCCTGACGGTCGAGATGGCGGAGTTTGTGGATGCGTTCGCCCGGCTGGCGATGCCGGCCGATTTGCCGCATCTCTTCCTCATAGAAGGCGGCGCTCTCGCAGTCGAAAACGCCCTCAAAGCCGCGTTCGACTGGAAGATCCGGAAGAACTTCCGCAAGGGGTACACGTCGGAGCGAGGGAGACAGGTGATCCACTTCCAGAGGGCGTTCCACGGCCGCTCGGGGTACACGCTTTCGCTCACGAACACGGATCCGGCGAAGACCGACCTCTTCCCGAAGTTCGATTGGCCCCGGATCGTGAACCCTTCGATCCGCTTCCCGCTCAACGAGGAGAACCTTCAGAGCGTGAAGAAGACCGAGGCACTCGCCCTTGGCGCCATTAAAGACGCCATCCGGGACCGAAAGGACGACATCGCGGCGATCATCATCGAGCCGATCCAGGGCGAAGGGGGAGACAACCACTTCCGGAAGGAGTTCTTCGTTGAACTCCGCGCCATTGCCGACGAGCACGAGATTATGCTCATCTTCGACGAGGTGCAGACGGGGGTGGGTCTGACCGGGAAGATGTGGGCGTCGGAGCACTTCGTCCGCCCCGACATGATCGTGTTCGGGAAAAAGGTCCAGGTCTGCGGTTTCATGTGCAGCGGAAGGATCGACGACGAGCCCGATAACGTGTTCCGCGTTGCGAGCCGTCTCAACTCGACCTGGGGGGGCAACCTGACCGACATGGTCCGCTCGAAGCGGTACTTCGAAATCATCCACGAGGACCGTCTCGTTGAGAACGCGGCGGCAGTGGGCTCGTACCTCCTGGAGAGGCTCGGCGCGCTGCAGTCGGAGTTCCCGGAGCTCCTAAGCAACGCACGCGGCAGGGGTCTCTTCTGCGCGCTCGATCTGCCCACAGCCGCCGACAGGGCTACGGTGCGGAAGAAGGCGTTCGAGAAGGGGCTGATCGTCCTCGGCAGCGGCGAGCGGTCGCTCCGCTTCCGCCCGCCTCTCACGCTCCAGGCGAGCGAGGTGGACGAAGGGATCGAGATCCTGAGGGAGTCTCTCGGCGAGATGAGGTAACGTCCCCGACACGCAAGCAGATCCTGTAAAACGAAAGCCGGCATCCTCTCGCTAGTACAGAGGAGCCGGCTTTTGTGCTTGGTCGTAAAGAACGCCGGCTGAAGCCGGCGGCTACATCCTTGGTCGTGAGGAACGCCGGCTGAAGCCGGCGCCTACCGGACACTGGTGTCACGGTGTGGACCGTGACACCAGATTAATTCGACACCCCGGCCGGTGTCACGGTGTGGACCGTGACACCAGATTAATTCGACACCCCGGCTGGTGTCATGGTGTGAACCGTGACACCAGATTAATTCGACACCCCGGCCGGTGTCATGGTATGGACCGTGACACCAGATTAATTCGACACCCCGGCTGGGGTCATGGTATGAACCGTGACACCAGATTACCGAGCCCGTGCCTACATCCGCCGCCAAGCGCGGAGGTTCACCTCATGAGGATCATCTTCCGCGTCTGTGAGAATGAGCCGGCATGGAGGCGTAGTGTGTACACACCGCTCGGGAGGCGGCTTGCGTCCCATGAAACGCGGTACGTTCCGGGCGCTTTGACCTCATTCACCAGGTTCCCCACCTCTCTCCCCAGGACATCATAGATTCGGACCGTCGTGAGTGATGTCTTGCCGACAGCGAACGTAATTTCGGTCGTCGGATTGAACGGGTTCGGATAGTTCTGCTCCAGCGAGAACCGGTCGGGGAGAGCTGTAGCCGTGCGCTCTTGCAACGTGATCGCGATTCGAGCCGGAGCGTTCTCGATCGTCAGCGATCCCTTTCCCACCATTGCAGTCGATCTGCCATCGATGGTCAAGGCCGCAGCGCCTTCCGCCATATCCCAGCCTACCGTCAGCGGGAACGCGGCCGAGGAGATCTGGATTGGAAGTGGCCCCACTTTTCCCGCGAAAAAAGCCGCAAGCATCGTGCCGTTCGCGAAGCGCGCGTCGAACCCTCCTTCCGGAGGGACGGGAGGAAGATCGAACCTGGTACGATCCACAACGGTTCCGGCGAAATCAATATACAACGTCCTGCACCGTCCTCTCGCATCGCTAACCGTCATCGTCGCCGTCCCTTCGGACGCAGTTGATACCATTCTCGGCGCCGTCGGACCGAATGCGACGGGGCCGTGAGAGAGGACCAGCTTTCCTCCGGGACCCGACCGCACCCAGTACCCGTGATGGGGAAAAAGAGAATCGGCGATCTGGTAACCGAGACCTCCATAGTAAAAGTAGGGCGATGATACGATGCTGCCGGGGATCTGTTGAATACCGGTTACGGGCATCGAAGCGGTGAGGGCCCCGATAATGTTCCACCCCGGGCTGATCTGGACCGTGTCCAGCGTAACGTCGGCTCCGTCGATGAAGATGTTCTGTATCGACGGGAATTTCACCCAGTACCCCGTCCCGATCGGGAGAGTGTCGATGACCTTGTATCCCCCTGCGTAGGCAAACGCATTGGTGATTGCGGAGGGGTAGACGGAATGCTTGTGATTGTCTGCAACCACGCGGGGAAGAGAAAGAAGATTCCAACCGTCCAGCACCGGATAGATTTTATCGGGCGACTGGTGGTTTCCGAATTTGAATCCCGCCGTGTCCAGCCCGCTCCGGAGCGAGAGGATGTAGGGTGCGTTGCCGGCGGGGAGCGTCTGCGCCCATCCCACCTGCACGGTCTCGCTGACTGTGTATGATCCGGGTGGAAGCGAAGTAAAGGCATAATTACCCCCCGTGTCCGTGGATGCGCCGCGCGTAGCAGGGCCCGCGAGGTGGATCACCCAGGCCTCGATCCCGACTTCCCCGCTGTCTTTGATCCCGTTCGCGTTTACATCGTTAAACTTCTGGCCGCTGATGCTGGCGTACCGGAAATTGCCGAACTCTCTCCCGGCGGCGCTGTCTCCGGGAGATATCGACAGGTTGTAGGCGCCCGCAGCGGGCCGGTTTCTCTGCCATCCCCCCTGCAGCACCTCCGTGACGGTGTACGATCCGTAGAGAAGATTGGAGAATCTATATCGGCCCGATGAATCCGTGAGCGTCGAGTCAGTTGCGTCGCCTGAGAGTTTCACGACCCAATTCAATAGGCCCGGCTCGCCACCCTGCCGCAGGGTGTCACCGTTCAGATCCTCGAACACCGTTCCCGAGATGGAGACCGGGGCGGGGTGGTTCCCGAAATCGAGACCCGTCGTGTCCTGGCCTGCACCCAGCACGACCGTATACGTTTGTAAACCCGGACGGGTGGTCGACCAGCCGGGCTGGTTCGTCTCGGAGACGGTGTAGGTGTCGGGGTTCAGATTTTGGAACGAGTAATTTCCGTTAGCGTCCGTGCTGGTGTGCATCACTGTCGCAGGGGTAGCGATCGACAGATTAATAGTCCACCCCTCGAGCCCAGTGTCTCCTCCGTCCTTGATTCCGTTGCCGTTAAGGTCTCTGAACTTCATGCCGGAGATTGACCCCGTGACCTGAGCCGCCAACGGCGATTCCCACAGGCCCCGGCCGTAGGTGGCCGCCCGGAGTTTATTCGTTCCCGTGTGGACAGCCAGCTCGTTGACGATCACGTTCGGCAGGCCCGTCGAGTACGCGCTCCAGTTCGATCCGCCCGTTGGGGAGTAGTACACCCCCTGGTCGGTGCCGACGTACAGATCGGACGGCGATGAAGGGTTGATCGCGATGCAGTTGACGGGTATGGAAGGAAGGCCGGATGAGACATCGATCCAGCTGCCCCCGGAACTCGTGGTCTTGAAGACCTTCGTGCTGCCGTATCCGGAGAACGTGGCGTAGGCGGTCGCGGGGTTCGACGGATGGACGGCCAGATATGTCAGGGCTGCTGCGGGAAGCCCCCCAGTGATCTCCGACCACGCAGTCCCGCCGTTCGTCGATACCCATGCGCGCGAATACGTCGCCGCATAGATCCGGTTACTGTCGGAGGGCGCAATTGCGAGCGCCACGAGCTCTGTCGGATCGAGGGCTCCGGTGAGCGTGGTCCACGTGGAGCCCCTGTTCGTGCTCTTGTAAACGCCCTTGTCGCCCACGTAGATCGACTTCGGATTCACCGGGTTCAGCGCATAGGGAGTCACCCATCCTCCCGTATCCGGTATTCCGAGACTGATTTCGGTCCAGGAGCTCCCACCGTTCGTGGTCCGGTAAATGTCTCCGTAATAGAGTTCGCCGTATCCTATGCTCTCATTCGTGTAATCGATGAGGGCGGTCATCCCGTCGCCGGGGATGATCCTGCTCCACGCCCCGCTCAGGAACCTGTCCGTCCCGTTATCCTGCGCGCCCGCGTAAATGCGGTTGGCGTTCGTCGCGGAAGGTCCGATCCGGTAAAACTGAGTCACCGCGAGTCCCGCGCTCTTGTCCGTCCAGCTCGATCCCGAATTCGTCGTGAGAAACAGGCCCCCGTCGTTCCCTTCAAGAAAGCTCGTGCTGCTTCCGGGAATAAATGTCAGCGCGTGCTGGTCGGCGTGGACATACGGATTCGGAGTCCCGGTGTACCAGTTCGTTATCTTCGTCCAGTGCGTGCCGCTGTTTGTCGATTTGTAGATGTTGATGCCACCGACGAACACTATTGCCGGGTTATTGGGCGCCACGTCGAGAACGAGGTCGTATGAGCCCTGCCCGTCGCTTCCGGTGCCGTCCCACGAGAGGATATTGGGCGAGTTCGATTGCTGCGTCCAGCTTGCCCCCGCATCCGTAGACATGTACAGCCCGTAGAATCCGTCGAACGCATTGACGAAGAGGCCGTAGACCGTAGACGTCTGGGAGGGGGCAAGAGCGATGGCGATCCTCGTGAAGCCGGTCGTTGGGAGCCCCACAGTCAACTGAGTAAAGGTGACGCCGGTGTTTGTCGACTTGTATATGCCCACAGCACGCCTTGCCGCGTACCATACCGAGGAATTCAATGGATCGACGGCAAGGTCCTTGAAGTTGCCCGCCGCAATGTTGTTCCAGGTGGAGCCGCCGTTTGTCGTACGGAAGATTCCCTGCCGGCCGGCCGCAAGGAGTATCTGCGAGTTATCTGGATCGGCCACGAGCGAATAGATGCTGTATCCGGCGGAACCCGACCAGCTCAATCCGGTAGGGTTCCACGAAACCCCTGCGTCTGTTGATTTCAACACTCCGACGCTGTACGTGTCGAGACCGTCCGCGTCTCCCGTCGCGATATAGATCGTGGCAGGATCCGCGGGATCGAGAGTGATGGCCGAGATTCCGAGCGTCGCGAATGCGTCGGTCGTGGTCGACCACGAGCTTCCTCCGTCGGTGGATTTCCAGAGGCCTCCTGAGGATGCGCCGGCCCAGATGATGCTGGTGTTCGCCGGATTCACGGCGATCGCGTTGATCCGTCCTTCGCCTCCGCCGGACGGGACGACCGCGGGACCGAGGGGGGTCCAGCTTGCCGCGGCGGCGCCCTGCGGCGCAGCCCCAAGGGGTTTAGCCGCGCCGAATTCCCTCATCCTGCGCTGAAGGATATCGGGAGACGGCAACTCGCCCGTGGGGTAGGACCTCGGCTCCATAAGCCATTCCCATCGCTTATAGATTATCCAGGGTTTTCCCTCTTCGCTTCCCCGGATGTCGAACGCGCGGCTCGACCAGTATTTTCTGAACTCGGCGCGGATCCTGTAGAAATTCGTTTCGTTGTCGGGGAGGTTTGCCCTCCATGGTTGGGCTGAGAGGGGGGCGACACATGCGAGAACGAGTAGCACAGCGAGGGAGAAGCATAGCCGGGCGCTCATCGCACGCCGGGCTGCCGGGGAACGCAGAGTGTAAGGGCTCATCTCATTAGGATTGTTTTGATGATTGAGGAGAATGTCCTGCCGCCGGTTCCCACGACCGCCAACCGGACGTAATAGACGCCGCTCGTAAGTTCGCTCCCCTCGGAGGACCGGCCGTCCCACCCGGCGGTGTACGAGCCGGCAGGCTGGTCGGCGTCCACGAGGAGCCGGACCGTTTTTCCGATAACGTTGAACACCTCCAGCTTCACGCGCCCGGCGGCGGGAATCTGGTAGGCGATGTCCGTTGTGGGATTGAACGGGTTGGGATAGTTCTGTTCCAGTTTGTATTCTTTCGGGATCTCCTTTGCGAGGGACTGAGGCCCGGCTTCAAGCCGCAGGCGCGCCACACGAGAGTCGCTCACGGTCAGGGTTCCTTCCGCATCGAGCGAGATTCTTCGCCCGCCGGTATTGAGAGAGGCGCCGTCGATCGTTCCCTCCGAAATGGAATATCCGCGGTCGCCCGGAGCCATGTTCCAGCTAATGGTGAGCGGATACGAGGCGGCGCGCAGAACAATCTCTGCCGTTGCGGATGCGTCTCCGGCACGGCGCACCCACGCGAGGCTTCCATTGGAAAAGCGCGCGTCGAACGCTCCTTCGGGGGGAGCAGGCGGAAGCGCAAAGAGATTCCGGTTGGAGGCAAGGAGGTCTGATGTACCGAAATAGAGGTCCTGTCTCACTCCTCTGGTGTCCCGGATTGAAATCCTGCACGCGCTGCCGTCGAACTCGCTCTTTGCCGGCGCCGTTTTCCCGGAGAAGGCGGCGGGGCCGGACGCGCTGAGCACCAGCTTTCCGTCTCCGTTCGCCTTCACGAAATACCCCTGATGGGGGAAGAGAGTATCGGACCACAGGTAGCTCCCATGGTAGCCGAAGTAGAGCGATGCGACTATCCCTTTCGGAATCTGAACGATGGATGAGGCAGCGAACGGGTCAGAGAGTGTGCCGATCAGGTTCCATCCCGTAAACACGTCCACCGTGTCGAGGGTCCTCAACGTCCCGTCGACCGGGACATTCCCGGCGTTCCTGAACTTGATCCAGTATCCGACGCCGTTGGGTATCGGGTCGACCGCAGCGTATCCCCCGGCAGAAGTGTAGGAAAATGCCCTCGAAACCGACACAGGATAGATTGACGCCCTGCTGTGGTCCGGAGGGTCCTTCGGAAGGGAGAGGAGGTTCCAATCTGCAGTCACGGGATAGCCGCTCGGCGGCGCGTAGTAATTCCCGAAGTCGAGCCCCGTGGTGTCGAGTCCGCTCCTGATCGAGATGCTGTACGAGCCGATTCCCGCGGGGCGAGACTGGTACCAAAAGACCCTGGCAGTCTCCTGCACGGCGAATGCACCCGGGCCCAGGCCCGTGAAGCGGTAGTAGCCGAGAGAGTCGGTGACCGTCCGCAGGGTCTCCGCCCCCGCCAGCCGTATCGGCCAGCCGGGGATTCCGGGCTCGTCGGGGTCGCGCATGCCGTCCCCATTGTAGTCATTGAATTTTAACCCGGAGATCGAGGCGGGGAGGAAGTTTCCGAAATCAACCGCGATGCGGTGGAGGTTCGTGCTGTCGATGATGATGGAGTACCCAGAACCGGCGGGGTATGTCCGCATCCATCCGGCGGGGAGATCCTCGGTCACGGTATACGACCCGGCGGAAAGCGTGTTGAATGCATAGCTCCCGTTTCCGTTGGTGAACGTAGTCTCGGCCGCGGAGCACGAGAGTCGCACCCGTATTCCCGATAGCCCCGGCTCTCCTCCGTCCCAGGACCCATTTCCGTTCAGGTCGTTGAAGATCGTGCCGGCGATCGAGCCCTGCGGCGGGGTCGCATTATAGTTGACCGCGGCCAGCGCGTTCAGCACTCCCCACCCTACGAGATTGTTCGGCGCGCAGGAATTGTTCGCGGTTTGCCTCATCGCATCGCGCACCTGCATCGGCGTGAGCGAAGGATTTGCGCAGAGGATCAGCGCCGCTACCCCTGCCGACAAGGGGCAGGAGAATGACGTTCCGCTTACCCCGACGTAGTTGATAGTGTCCGTGGCGCTTGCAGCCTTCACGCCCTGTCCCATTGCCATGATGTCCGGCTTGATGCGGGGCGGAATATCCGTCGTCGGTCCTACGGAGCTGAAGGAGGTTCTGACCCCCGAGGACGTCACGGCGCCAGCCGAGATGACGCTGTCGCCGTCGGCCGGAGCGATCAGCGTATTCTGTCCGCCGCCACCGCCGCCGGAGTTCCCCGCTGAGTTCACGACGACGATTCCGAGTCCGACCGCGCGGTCGGCCGCGTTCGTGATGAGCGCCGTGTGTCCGTTCATGTCCTGCCAGGAGAGGTTCGGGTACGGGGAGTCGAAGGTGAGATAGCCGAGCGAAGTGCTCGTGACGTCCACTCCGATGCTATCGGCCCACTGGATGGCCGCGGCCCAGTTATCTTCCTCGATCGGCGTCTCGCTTGAATCGTTTTCGGTTCTCGCGAGTATGAAATTGGATTTGAACGCGGGCCCGATCAGCTGTCCCGGCCGGAATCCTCCGATCGTAGAGAGAGTCCACACTCCGTGCGAGCCGAAGCCGGTGCCCGGATTGTTCGGCTTCACGTCGACCTTATGGTCCACAAAATCATAGGTCGCAATGATGTGCATCGAGTCGAACGCCTGATGCGCGAGGTTTCTGAAGCCGTTGTCGAAGACCCCCACGACGACCCCCTGGCCGTAATATCCAAGGTTGTGCACCGCAGGAATGTTGATCTGATTCACCTGGGTGATCGATGTGCCGTAATCGAGAGGGGTGGAGGTAAGCGGAGCCGGCGGCGCCTGCACTGCAGAAAACGGAACAGGCAGCTCGTCGCCCTGGCGCTTCTTCCATCTGCCCACGAGCTCGACTTCTGCGACGAACGGGAGCGTTCTCAGAATGTCGATCTGCTCCCTGGTGGCGAGGGCGCTGACGGCGTTAAACCATTTGAGCCGGTGGCGGACTGTTCCCACGATCGATGTTACCCGAGCGACGTATGATTCCTCGAGGGGAAGGTCCTGAGCGTCGACGACGCGGCTGAGGTCGCGTACCTTGAGCCTTCTCCGCAAAGCGCGCTCGGAAACGAGCGATTCAGGCCTTCGGAGCTCCCCGGTTTTTGAGTTTCCCTTGTCGGTGAAAGTGACGAGGACAAGGGTGGATTCATTCTGATCGAGGAGGGGATACCGGAGGGCCAGAAGCTTGCCGAGGGGGGCTTCTGCGGACGCGGTGGCCATCCCCAGGATCAGGCATAGGAACAGAGACTTCATAGGATGGGTTTGTACTTATACCTTAAAAATTACCAAAGTTTGACAGGAAAGTCAAGGGACAGGGGGGGTCCAACGCAGAGATGGAGTTTGAATTGGATATCGCATTTTGCTATCTTTTCGTCAGATGGAAACGACGTCAGCCACGAAAGCCGGCCTTACGCTTGATTATGGAGTTGTGCGCAGGCTCCTGGTTCAGTTTATCACGGACGAGGTGGGAAGCGCGGGGTTTTCCAGAGGTATCGTCGGACTATCCGGCGGCGTGGACTCCGCCGTGGCCGCACTCCTTACGGCCGAAGCGCTTGGGAAGGAGAATACCATCGCAATCCTCCTCCCATGGCGCCTCAGCAGTCCAGACAGCGCCACGGACGCCATGTCGGTCGTGCGCCAGTCGGGTATTCAGAGCGAAACAGTCGACATTACCGCCATGGTTGAGCCTTATTTCGGGCTCAATGGCTCGATGGACAACATACGGAAGGGAAACGTGATGGCAAGGGAGAGGATGATCGTCCTCTACGATATCTCCGCCAGAGAACGCGCTCTCGTGATCGGAACAAGCAACAAGACGGAGATCATGCTCGGATACGGCACCCAGTTCGGGGATACGGCATGCGCAATCAACCCCCTGGGCGATCTCTACAAATCCCAGGTCTGGAAGCTCGCTGCGGAGCTTGGAGTACCGCGGCAGATCATCGAGAAGAAGCCGACCGCCGACCTCTGGGAAGGCCAGACAGACGAAGGGGAGCTCGGGTTTTCCTATGCGCTTGTCGATCCACTCCTTTATTCCATGATCGACGAGCGGCGTAACGACGAGGAGCTGATCGAGCAGGGGTTCGAAAAAAACCTCATCATCAAGGTGAGGGAGCTTGTCCGAAGGAACCAGTTCAAGCGGAGGCCTCCCGTGATCGCGAAGATTTCCCACCGCACTGTCAATGTCGATTTCAGGTACCCCCGCGACTGGGGGACCTGAGCATCCCCATTCACCAGATGACCGAGCCGCTCCGGCGCGGCACCCTCTTTGTCGTCAGCACCCCCATCGGCAACCTCGAGGACATTTCGATCCGGGCGGTGAGCACGCTTTCCGGCGCCGATCTGATCGCTGCCGAAGATACGCGCACAACAAAGGTTCTGCTTGCCCATTACGCGATCCGGAAGCCCCTCGTCAGCTATCACAGCTATAACGAATCCCGCCGGATTCCTCTCCTTATGTCGCGGCTGAACGAGGGTGCGTCAGTCGCCCTCGTATCCGACGCGGGGACTCCGGGTATCTCCGACCCGGCCCTTGGAATCATCCTCTCCGCGCTCGACGCAGGGATCGCCGTGAAAGCCGTTCCGGGCGCCTCGGCGCTCCTGTCGGCGCTCATCGTGAGCGGGTCGCCTTCGGACAGGTTCTCGTTCGAGGGATTTCTCCCCGCGAAGAAGGGGAGGAAAGCCAGGATCGGGAGACTGCGCGATGAAACAGGCGCGATCGTTCTGTATGAGTCACCTCACCGTCTTCTCCGAACGCTCGGCGAGCTCAAAGAGGCGATCGGAGAACGTGAAGTGGCGGTCTCACGAGAACTGACCAAGAAGTTTGAGGAGACTCTCCGCGGCACCCCCGAAGCCCTCCTTCAGCGCTTCAGCCGGAGACCCATCCGGGGCGAATTTGTCATCGTGATTGCCCCGAAAACTTGATTTTTTCGTAAGGAATCCTTATCTTTAGACCTCTGCGGTAGTGGAGCGCTATCCGTGGTGCGAAGATTCTCATTTCATCGAACATCCGTTAACCTACAACATCTTATTTCTATAAGGAGTTACAGCTATGAACATTAAGCCATTAGGAGATCGTGTCGTCGTGAAACCCTCCCCCGCGGAGGAGAAGACCAAGGGCGGCATCATTCTCCCCGACACTGCAAAAGAGAAGCCGGTGCTGGGAGAGATCATCGCGGTCGGACCGGGCAGGCGCTCGGACGACGGGAAGATCGTCCCCGTAGACCTGAAGATCGGCGACAAAGTTCTGTATGGCAAATATTCCGGGACGGAAGTTTCTCTCAACGGCGGCGAGTACCTGATCATGAGAGAAGCCGACATCTTCGGAATTGTCTGATTTCAACCACGAACACATCGATACGATAACCTAAACGAAGGAGAACTATAACCATGGGTGCGAAAATTATTACGTACAGCTCGGACGCGCGCACGGCTTTGAAGCGCGGCGTCGACAAGCTGGCCGACGCCGTGAAGGCGACGCTCGGGCCGAAGGGGCGCAACGTTGTCATCGACAAGAAATTCGGAGCCCCCACGATCACCAAGGACGGCGTGACCGTCGCGAAGGAGATCGAGCTGGAAGATCCGATTGAGAATATGGGCGCGCAGATGGTGCGCGAGGTCGCAAGCAAGACCTCCGATGTTGCCGGAGACGGCACCACCACCGCGACCGTGCTCGCTCAGGCGATCGTGCGCGAAGGCATGAAGAATGTGACCGCCGGCGCGAACCCGATGGACCTGAAGCGAGGCATCGACCTGGCGGTCCAGAAAGTCGTCGAAGAGCTGAAGAAGATCAGCAAGACCGTCGGCGACGACAAGGAGAAGATCGCGCAGGTCGGCTCCATCTCGGCAAACAACGACCGGACGATCGGCGAACTGATCGCGAAAGCGATGGAGAAGGTCGGCAAAGACGGCGTGATCACGGTGGAAGAGGCAAAGGGCACCGAGACGACCGTCGAGTGGGTGGAAGGAATGCAGTTCGACAGGGGATACCTGTCGCCCTATTTCGTGACCGATGCTGACACAATGGAGGCCTCGCTGGAGGACCCCTACATCCTGATCCACGACAAGAAGATCAGCGCGATGAAGGACCTTCTCCCGATCCTCGAGAAGGTCGCGCAGTCGGGCCGCTCGATCCTCGTGATCGCGGAAGACCTCGAGGGCGAGGCGCTCGCCACGCTCGTGGTCAACAAGCTCCGCGGCACGCTCCGCGTCATCGCGGTGAAGGCCCCGGGATTCGGAGACCGCAGGAAGGCGATGCTTGAAGACATTGCCATTCTGACCGGCGGAATCGTGATCTCCGAGGAGAAGGGTTTCAAGCTCGAGAACACGGCACTCTCATCCATGGGCACCGCGAAGAAGATCACGGTCGATAAGGACAATACCACGATCGTCGAGGGCGCCGGCAAGAAGGATGATATCAAGGGGCGCATCAAGGAGATCAAGGCGCAGATCGAGAAAACCACCTCCGATTACGACAAGGAGAAGCTGCAGGAGAGGCTCGCGAAGCTTTCCGGCGGCGTCGCGGTTCTCAAGGTCGGCGCATCGACCGAGGTAGAGATGAAGGAAAAGAAGGCGCGCGTCGAAGACGCCCTCCATGCAACGAGGGCGGCCGTCGAAGAGGGGATCGTCCCCGGCGGCGGGGTCGCGTACCTCCGGATCCAGGACAAGCTTGTGGGCCTGAAGGTCGAGAACGACGATCAGAAGATCGGTGTCGAGATCATCCGGAAAGCGCTCGAGGAACCCATCCGCATCATCGTCACCAACGCGGGCCTCGAGGGCTCGGTGATCATCAACAAGATCCGGGAAGGGAAAGACGATTTCGGCTTCAACGCCCAGGCGGAGAAGTACGAGAACCTGATTTCCACCGGCGTCATCGATCCGACGAAGGTCGGCCGCATCGCGCTCGAGAACGCCTCGAGCGTTGCGTCGCTCCTTCTGACGACCGAAGCGACGATCGTCGAGAAGCCCGAGAAAGAAAAGGCTCCCGCGATGCCTCCGCACGGCGGCGGGATGGGAGACATGTACTAAGCGACCCCGTCTCACGGACTCAGGAAAGTCCCAATCGGTGTAAGCCGGTTGGGACTTTCTGTTTGTTCGGGGGGGAATGCGCGCGCGATACCCCTGGTACTGCTACAATCCTATGAGCGACTGGACGTTTTTGAACCGGAAAGCCGCCTGTAAGGCGAAGGCAGTAATCTCTTTCGTGGCGGGATTGTCCAGCGAGTTGTATTGTATCACTCCCTTGAGAGTGAGCCCCCGGGTTGCCATGAGGCCGACCCCGGCTTCGATTCTCGCAATATCGTACCCCCAGGCGGTCTTTTGTCCGCTCGATGGATCCGTAATGCTGCCGTAGACGATTTGGTTAAAGCGTGCGGCGGCGTACAGGCTGGGGATAATAAAGTACTGACCTTCGACGTACCACGTGTAGGCTTGAATGCTTCGTTCGACGTGATATTGTGGAGTGTCCCAGGAATTGAGAAATGCCTCGCCGATGACGTGGAGATCGCCCTCGCTGAATCGCGCGTCGATGCCAAGAATGAGATGCTTGGGGTCTCTGATCCCGACGCCGGGTGGGAGCCCTATGTCTCGTTCCAGGTACGGGGCGATGCCTCCTGAGAAGCCCGCTTCGAACATATCGGAAAATTTCCGACCAATCCGCCCCGCGATTTGGAAGCCTTTGTTGGCCGAGGCCTCGGGATTTGTAAGCGTCCCGCGACCTAAGGCTATGAGGTAATCAACCCCTTCGATCGTCCCGAATGTGGACAGTCCTGTGATCCAGCAAGCTTCGTAAATGGAAGTCGCTGCTCCCAAATTATGATCTCGTAGGAAAAGGTTGGAGCTTTCGGGCGCCAGGATGAAGGCATTGTAGGGGACCTTGTATTGATAGGCGAGGGGAAACCCAATTAGCGGATTGACGTGTGAATAGCTGCGCGGAGAGAATGTCCCCACCGGCGTCGGAATCCGGCCGAACCAGAAGTTCAGCCGATTCTCGAACAGACCATGCGCGAAGCCAAAAAGGCCGTCGAGGCGAAGCTGCTGATTGCCCGAGCGATCGAATCTCTTGGCCTTGTTATCGAAGAGGAATTCACCCTCGATCCCGAACGTCTCATTCAGTCGGACATGCGGGAACAGTTTCCCCCTCACGGGGTTAAAGGGATCGTCATCCCGGAAATTAGTGTTGATATTCCGCTCGGGATCGGTGCTGGGACTGAACCCGGCTGCCGTTAACTCCAGATTTGCATCGAGCCGGAAGACCTGAGCGTGAATCGCGGACACTGCCGATGCCATCAACGCGACGGTGAGCGCGAATCCAATAGTTTTCATACAGGGGAGTTGGATTCTCAGTTCCTGGCCCGCGGGAGCAACGGGCAAGTGAAATACTTATCCGTCGCCTGAAAATCGTTCACGTCCAGGTCTTCCACCCGACAGGCGCCCGCATACTTACTCGCATCGACTCCCTCTTTGAGGACAAACAGATGCCATCGGCCGCCATTGTAGTTGCCGTCACCCGGTTTAAACGCCGAAATGAGCGGGACACCGTCCTTAAACGTGTGTCCGGGCATCATGTAGAGTGGATCGAACCGCCCCTGGATGGGCAGGGAGTTAGGTGTAACGACTCCGTCGAAGCGCTCACAGCCTGCCCATGACTGAGGCCGGGCATTCGGTCCCTGTGAAAGGGCTGCTGCGCAGGTGAATAACGTGAGGGCGACCACGACGACTGTTTTGAGTCCCATAGGATCCTCCTTGAACATAATTATGATTTAGGTTGTACGTGTGGATGGGGATGTCTGAAGATACTGGTAGACTGTCACAAAACTGTCACGGCGGCATAACTTTTCAGGGTCTTGCAGTCCACCGGCGGGTTACGCCTGTCCCTTCTCCGTGATACCTTTGTGAGAACTTTTCATATCTTGGGTGTGGTAAGCCAAAAGGATCATGGATTGTGAAACAGGTGCTGATCATTGAAGATGACCCTGCGATTGCCGATCTGGTCGAGATTCACCTGAACGATCTTGGTTGTGAAGTTGAGCATGCGTCAGACGGTGCTTCGGGGCTGGAGAATGTATTCTCAAGGCACTATGACCTGATCGTGCTCGACTTGATGCTCCCGGATTTGAGCGGCACCGACGTCTGCAAAGAGATACGGGAAGTGAACAAGTCCGTCCTGATTCTCATGCTGACGGCGCGTTCAGAGGAATTTGATCGCGTGCTTGGCCTCGAGCTCGGCGCCGACGATTACCTCACGAAACCGTTCAGCGTCCGCGAACTCGGTGCGCGGGTGAAAGCACTTTTCCGCAGAAGTGACGCCGCAAAACAAGAGCTCCAGCGAGCTGACGCGAAAGAAATCCGCATCGGCAAATTATCCCTGCACCCCGAAAAAAGGAGAGTGACGCTTCAGGAAACGAAAATCGAGCTAACGGTCAAAGAATTCGACCTGCTGTACTTGTTCATGAGGAATCCAGGGCGGGCATACTCCCGCCAAGAATTGCTCGACCTGGTGTGGGGTTACCACTTCGATGGGTACGATCACACGGTGAATTCTCACATTAACAGACTTCGGAATAAAATTGAATTGAATCCATCCAGGCCCGAATATATCCTCACTGTGTGGGGGATGGGTTATCGATTCGTAGAGGCCGAGGAATTTGAATCTCATGAAATCTAAGTCGGCATTCAACAGCCTCTATTGGAAGATATCGGCGGTCTTTCTGTTCGTCCTTCTCCTGCTTGGGATCGGCTTCAATTTTCTGACGCTTTTTCAGGCCGAAATGTATTTCCAGGAGGGAAACCAGCGACTTCACCGCCAGCTTGCCAGCTATATCGCCGACGTGCTGGAACCCTATGCCCGGGATACTCTGGAACAGAACGAGGTCGACCTGGTCTTCCAACAGGTTCGTCAAATGAATCCCAGCGTTGAAGTGTATCTCCTCGATGACCATGGATCGATTCTTGCGAGTTCCACGCAGAAAAGGGATCTGAAACTCGATCACGTCGATATCGAACCCATCCATAAATTTCTGACTGTCGATGGAAAGCAGTTTACCATGGGTGAGGATCCGAGGGGGGTCAGGAAGGAAAAGGTGTTTTCTGCCTCGCCCTTTGTTGTTGAGGGCAAACACAAAGGGTATGTCTATGTCATTCTCGGCGGAGAAGAATACGACTCAGCGCTCCAGTTCATACAGCAGAACTATATCCTTCGCATGGGGTTGCGGACACTCTTGATAAGTCTGATTGCGGCGGGTGTGATCGGCCTGGTCAGCATTGGCTTTCTCACGAAACACCTGCGCAGGATGGTTCGAGTCGTGACTGCGTTTGGGGATGGTGACCTGGCACAACGGATTACGACGGCTTCCAACGATGAAATCGGAAAGACCGCGCGCGCATTCAACCAGATGGCCGACACCATTCAGCGCCACATGGATGAGCTGGCAACTGTCGATTCACTGCGGCGTGAGCTGATTGCAAACGTATCTCATGATTTGCGAACGCCCCTTTCATCCGTGCAAGGCTATGTCGAGACAGTGATGCTCAAGGATACCGTGCTCTCCGAGGACGAACGCCGGAAATACCTCCAAACCATTCTCGACAGCACGATCAGGCTCAACGGGATCGTACAGGAATTGTTTGAACTGAGCAAGCTTGACGCGAAGCAAACTCTGCCAAAGCTGGAGCCCTTTTCACTGACGGAGCTCGCGCAGGACATTACTCAGAAATTTCACATCCAGGCCGAGAGAGGCGGTATCGACATTCAGACGCGCTTTGCGAAAGACCTCCCCTTTGTTCGCGCTGATATAGGGATGATGGAACGGGTTCTTCAAAACTTGCTCGAGAACGCCCTGAAGTTTACTCCCCGGGACGGCCACATCCTGGTGGCAGTGCGGGGGGAAGGTTCAAAAATTCAAGTTTGCGTAGCGGATACGGGGCGCGGGATTCCTTCGGCCGATCTGGCCAACGTTTTCGATCGATTTTACCGGGGGCGGGGAAGCCGCTCCAGGAGTGACGGAGCGGGGTTAGGGTTGGCGATCGTAAAGAAGATTCTTGAACTCCATGGCGAGGCGATATCGGTCGAAAGTCAACAGGACGAGGGAACTTCATTCACATTCTGTCTGCCGGTGGAACGTCCCCAGCCGAATTAAATTCGCGGCACAGGCGGGAGGGGAAGACTCTGGCTCGCCGGCGGTTGTTTTTTCCTCCTGCTCTGCGTATATTTCCCGCGCAGAACGTTAACCTCCCAACCTTCCGTCCCGGTACCGCAATGACAGAAACGACTCCATCTCCCCGTGCCGCGGAAAAGATCCGCTCGATCCAGTCGGCCCTTCGTGAACAGAAGCTCGACGGATGGCTCTTCTACGATTTCTGGAAGAGGAATGAATTCGCGCAGCGCATTCTCGAATACCCCTCTCACCTGCTGAATACCCGGCGGTTTTTCTACCTCATCCCCGCCTCGGGGGAGCCGCGAAAGCTCGTCCACAGCATCGAGCGGTGGAACCTGGACCATCTGCCGGGAGAGAAGACGATCTTCTTGAGCTGGCAGTCGCTTGAAGAAGGGCTAAAAAAGACGCTTCAGGGGATGAAAAAGGTTGCGATGGAGTACTCCCCCGGGAACGCGATCCCCTACATCTCAAAAGTCGACGCGGGCACGATCGAGATGGTCAAAAAGACCGGCGTGGAGATCGTTTCCTCCATGAATCTCGCGCAGTACTTCGAGTCGAGGTGGCCGGCGGAGGCATACCGCGATAATCTCGACACGGCGGCGGCCATGCACTCGATCGCCCTGAAGGCGTTCAACTATATCGCGGAAAAGGTACAAAAGCCGGAGCGCCTCACTGAGTACGATGTCCAGCAGTTCATGCTCGCGCGCTTCAAGGAAAACGGACTTATGACCACGGAGGCGCCCAATTGTTCGGTGAACGCCAACAGCGGGAATCCTCACTACGAGCCGACGAAAGATGTGCACTCGGAGATCCATGAGGGAGATTTCGTCCTTCTCGACCTCTGGGCGAAGAAGGACAAGCCCGGATCCACCTACAACGACATCACCTGGGTGGGCTACCTCGGGAGGACCGTTCCGGAGAAATACGTCTCAATATTCAACATCGTGAAGGGGGCAAGAGACGCCGCAGTCGATTTTCTGAAGGAGTCGTTCGCGAAGAAAAAGCCGGTGCGAGGTTGCGACGTGGACGACGTGGCACGGAACTACATCGTCAAGCAGGGCAAGGGGGAGTACTTTATCCACCGGACAGGCCATTCGATCACCGAGGACCTCCACGGCAGCGGGGCGAATATGGATAACCTCGAGACGAAGGATGAGCGGATGATAATTCCAGAGACCTCTTTTTCAATTGAACCGGGTATCTATTTCCTCGGCGATTTCGGGATACGGAGCGAGATCAACGTGTATATCTCGAAGGAGGGGGAGGTCATTGTTCCGGGAGAGCCGAGGCAGCAGGAGGTCCTGGCCCTTCTGAGGTAGGGGCATCCATCGCAGGCTGAAGCCGGCGTCTGCACATGTGCGATGAAACCGCCAGCACCGTCGCTTACGATGCGCGGATCAGTCTGGTCGTTCGGCGCCGTGCAGACCGGAGTGTTGACCGTGGGATCGGACGACCACTGAGCAAGGGCGCGACGAGGACTACCGGTAATGAATGAGGAGAGGGCGAGCAGGGCAAACAGCGTGAAGTGTCGCATAGGAGCACCCCCGATGTAATGAGCTCGTAAGCTTATCCGCGGAATGCGGTAATGTACGGCGAGAAAGTGAAAAGGTCAATTACGCAAACGAGTGAAGGACCTCCTCAGGCGTGCATGAGAACGCCCAGCTTCTCCTCGAGCGTGCGGGTGAGATCGTCAAACGACTTTTCGAAGGCGGCAACCCCGTCGTCTTCCAGTTTCTGCATAACCCATCCGAGGTCGATTCCCGCCCCCTGAAGCCTTCGCAGGATCGATTCCGCTCCGGCCAGGTCGTCTTCGATGGTCAGGGCGGGCTTCAGGTGGTCGAGGATGGCGTCGTAGGTCTGGGGGGGAACGGTATTCACCGTGTCGCGGCCGATCAGGGTTTCGACATACTTCAGATCGCCGTAGGCGGGGTTTTTCGTCCCGGTGCTGCCCCACAAGGGGCGCTGGATCCGCGCCCCCTTTCTCTGGAGTGCCGCGAAGCGTTGAGACTGGACGATTTCTCTGAACGCGCGGTAGACCATCCGTGTGTTCGCCACGGCGGCATGTCCCATAAGTTCGGCTCCCGCTCCGGCAGGACCACCCGCCGCGGCCTTCTTCGTAAGGAGGTCGTCCACAAGCGTGTCGATCCGGCTGACGAAGACGCTTGCGACGGAGACGACATTCTCGATCGGCTTTCCCCGCTCGAGCCGTTTCTCAAGGCCGCTCAGATAGGCGTTCGCCACCTGCCGGTAACGTTCCACGGAAAAGATGAGCGTAATGTTGATGTTGATTCCCTCCGAGACCATCTGCTCGATCGCGGGGAGGCCTTCGTTCGTAGCGGGGATCTTGACCATCAGGTTTTTTCTGGCGATCTTTTTCCAGAAGAACTTCACCTCATCGCACGTGGCCTCAGACCTGTGAGCCAGGTGCGGGTTGACTTCAACGCTGACGTACCCGTCTCGCCCGCCCGTCCGCTCGAAGACGGGCGCGAGGACATCAGCAGCTGCCCGAAGGTCCGTGATCATCAATTCCTGCAGAACACCGACTGTTGCCGGAGCGGGCGACTTTTCGGCCAGCTCGCGGATTTGCCGGTCATAGTCCTGGCCGCCCCCGATCGCTTTGTCGAAGATCGTGGGATTTGACGTTACGCCCTGCAGGCCTTCTTCGACCAATGCTGCGAGCTTGCCGCCGGTGATCAGGGCGCGGCTGATGTTATCATACCAGATGCTCTGACCCAATTGGTCGAGCTGTTGAATCGTGTTCATGTAACTATCTCCTTGGTGAGGATACCAGGGGGGCATTCCCAGATTCAACATAAGGATTTTCGGAGACAATTTCATCGAGGGGGGCTCAGAGCGCCCCAATAATGCGTTCCGCCGCGGAGCGGCGGAACGAACGAACGGTGAAAAGGCGCATTCCGATGCGAAGCGGCGCAACGATCAGAAGCTGCAAGAGCTGCGAAATCTTGACTTAGGGCCTCTATTTCCCTATAGTGGAAGGAAATCGGAGGTTCTACCCACCACTTTTCGGGTCGATTGATGAAACTCGCCGCCGCATTCCTGCTCTTCTGCCTGCTTCCCGACTGCTCCGGCCGCGGCGCCTCCGACATTACGGCGTCGGGAACTATTGAAGGAACCGACGTGCAGATCGGCGCCGAGGTCGCGGGGAAGGTGGTCCAGGTGCGTGTGGACGAGGGGTCGCGCGTCGGCGCGGGCGACACGCTCGTCATCCTCGACGACAGCGAATACATGATCCAGTTCCGCCAGGCCCAGGCAAATCTCGCCTCCTTCGAATCGGCCTACCGTCTCGCGGCCGAGGGCTCAAGGAAGGAAGATATCGTCCAGGCCGAAGCGGCGTACAAGACCGCGGAAGCGGACTACCTCAGGATGAAGGATCTCCTCGCACAGAGCGCTGTCACGCAAAAACAATACGACGATTCGTACGCGAAGGAAGTTGCCGCCAAGCAGACATATGAGAAGCTCAAACAGGGCTCGCGGCCCGAGGAGATCGACAATGCCCGGCAGAAGCGCGATCTCGCCTCGGCCCAGATGGAGCTCCTGAAAAAGAAAGTGCGCGACTGCACGATCACGGCTCCGTCGGCCGGGACGATCACGCTGCGCGCCGTCGAGCCCGGAGAGCTTGTTACATACGGGTCGAATATGCTCCGGCTGACCTATCTAGATAAGGTCAAGCTTACCATTTATGTGAGCGAACAGGAGCTCGCCGGGGTGCGACTTGGCCAGAAGGCGAAGGTTACGATCGACGGAGCGCCGGACAAACCGTTCAGCGGCACGGTGACCTATGTATCGTCCGTCGCGGAGTTCACCCCGAAAAACATTCAAACCAAGGAAGACAGGACGAAACTGGTGTTCGGCGTGAAGATTGAGATTCCGAACCCCGACGGTGTCCTGAAGGCGGGAATGCCGGCCGACGCATCTCTGCCTGCCGCCGCTCGCTGAACATGGGGATCGTCGAAATTGAAGACGTCGCGAAGAAGTTCGGGGATGTCGCGGCCGTAGACGGCGTCTCCCTCGATATCCGCGAGGGCGAGATGTTCGCGATCGTAGGTCCCGATGGAGCGGGGAAAACAACTCTGATCAGGATGCTCTGCGGAATCCTCCGGCCGGCGAAAGGCCGGCTCAGGATCTGCGGCCTCGACGTCGCGAAGCAGACCCCCGAGGTGAGAAAGCGTATCGGATATCTGTCCCAGCGCTTCAGCCTGTACGGCGATCTCACGATCGACGAGAACATCGAGTTCTTTGCCGAGATTCACGGCGTCTACGATTACCCCGCCCGGCGAAACGAGCTCCTCGAATTCACCCGGCTCACCCCGTTTCGCGACCGGCTCGCCGAGAAGCTCTCCGGGGGGATGAAACAGAAGCTGGCTCTCGCCTGCACCCTGATTCACACTCCCAATGTGATCCTCCTGGATGAACCGACGACCGGCGTCGACCCGGTCTCGCGCAGGGATTTCTGGAAGGTCCTCTCGAATCTCCTCAAGACCGGTATCACGATTCTGATGACGACCCCCTACCTCGACGAAGCCGAGCGCTGTTCGAGAGTGGCCCTGATGAACGCGGGGAAGGTCATGGAAATGGATACTCCGGCAAACCTCAAGAATCTGATGCAGGGCCAGATCGTCGAGGTAGTCTGCGACAGGGTCCGCGACGGTTTCGCTCTTCTGAAGAGGGATCCGCGGGCAAGGGACGTTCAGGCGTTCGGAGACCGGCTGAACGTTCTCGTCTCTGACGCTGTGCGCGACATGCCGGGGGTCGAGTCGGCACTCCGCTCGGGCGGAATCAGTGTAGAGAGCTGGAGGCGGGTGCAACCGTCGCTTGAGAATGTGTTCGTGTCTCTGCTGACGGAGAGAGGCCAGGATTCGTCAGGAGGGGTACGCCGGCTGAAGCCGGCGCCTACCGAGAAGCGGAGCGCGTCATGAATGCGATTGAGGTGAGGGGACTCACGAAACTCTTCGACGGATTTGCCGCGGTGGATCATGTCAGCTTCGACGTACGGCAGGGAGAGGTGTTCGGATTTCTCGGCGCGAACGGGGCGGGGAAGTCGACGACGATCCGGATGCTCTGCGGCATCCTTGAGCCTTCGTCGGGGACCGCCACCGTCGGGGGGTATGACATCAACAAGGATCCCGAGAAGGTGAAAAGCTCGATCGGGTATATGTCGCAGAAGTTTTCGCTTTACGAGGATCTGAGGGTCGAGGAGAACGTCGATTTCTACGGCCGCGTGTACGGGCTGACGAGAGAGGCGATTGCCGAGCGGAAGAAGTGGGTCTATGAAATCGCGAACCTGAGGGGCCGGGAGCGGAGCATCACCGGCACGCTCTCAGGCGGCTGGAAGCAGCGGTTGGCTTTGGGGTGCGCTGTCCTGCACCGGCCCCGGATTGTCTTTCTCGACGAGCCGACAAGCGGAGTCGACCCGGTCATGCGTCGCCAGTTCTGGGAACTGATCTATGAGCTCTCCGGACAGGGTACGACGGTTCTCGTGACGACCCATTTCCTCGAGGAAGCCGAGTACTGCAACGACATCATCCTCATCAACGCAGGGAAGATCATCGCCGGAGGCTCTCCGAAGGAGCTTAAGGATGCGACGATCAAGACCCCGATTCTGGAGGTGCGGTGCTCGAACGTCATCGAGGCGATGTCGCTGATCGAACGGGAGAAGTGGGCACTCGAGACCTCGGTATTCGGAACCGCTCTCCACGTGAGCGTTCCGGACGAGGGCAGGGCTACGCACGAGATCAGGGACCTCCTCGGCGCAAATGGAATCACGATCGACTCGGTCGAGAAAATTACGCCTTCGCTCGAGGACGTGTTCATCTACCTTCTCGAGCGGGAAGCTGCGGAAGGGAAGGCCGCATGAACCCACGCCTGACATTTCACAGGCCCCTGCGTCCCATTGTCGTCAAAGAGTTCAGGCAGATCAGGCGCGACCCGCGCGTCCTCACGATCCTCACGTTTGTGCCGGCGCTCCTCCTCCTCCTCAACGGATACGCGCTCAATTTCGACGTCCAGCACATCAGGATGGCCGTCTACGACGAAGACAAATCGTCCACGAGCAGGGAGTTCATCAATGCGTTCGTCACCTCCGGCTATTTCGACTACGTGGAAACCCTCTCGTCCTCGGAGGAGGCGACCCGCTTGCTCGACGACGCGAAGGTGAAATGCGTCCTCGTACTTCCCACCGATTTTTCAAGAACACTGGCCGGAGGCCGAACCGCCAACGTCCAGGTGCTCGTGGACGGAATGGAATCGAACAGCGCGACGACGATCGTGGGATACGTAAAGGTCGTATCGCTCAATTACTCACAGCAGATCGTCCTGAGCAATCTCGCAAAAATCGGCCGGGGGAACTATCTGCCGGTCCGGTTCGACGCGCGCATCTGGTACAATCCCGAACTGAAGAGCGCGAAATACCTCGTCCCCGGGCTCATTGGGTTCATCCTCGCCATCACCGGCGTGATCGCGACATCGCTCTCAATCGTCAAGGAGAAAGAGCGCAACACGATCGAGCAGATCGATGTGTCTCCGGTCAGTCCGGCACAGCTCATCGTGGGAAAGACAATCCCGTACGCCCTCATCTCTCTCGTCGCCGCCGCGCTGGTGCTCCTTGCCGCGTATTTTCTTTTCGATGTGGTCATCGTCGGAAGCATCGCCCTGCTCTTTTGGTCGACACTCCTCTTCATCATCGCGGCCCTTTCGATAGGGATCTACGTTTCGACTATTTCCGACAGCCAGATGGTCGCCTTTCAGCTGGCATCTCTGATCGCGATGCTTCCGACGATAATGCTCTCGGGCTTCATGTTTCCGATCAGCAGCATGCCGTGGTGGCTCCAGGCGCTCTCGAACATCACGCCCGCAAAATTCTACCTCGTCATCCTCCGAAGTATCGTCCTGAAGGGTGTGGGGGTCTCCGCGTTCTGGCAGCAGCTCGTCTACCTCGCTATCTTCACCTCCGTTATGCTCTTTCTGAGCACTTGGAGATTGAGGAAAACGGCCGATTGAGACGGTGAACCTCGGGCGGATCATAGCGCTCCTCAGGAAAGAATTCGGCCAGCTCTTCAAGGACAAGAAGCTGCTGCCGCTTGTCTTCATCGCACCGGTCATTCAGCTCGTGTTTCTCGGGTACGCGGCTTCCGTCGACGTGAACCACATCGGAATCGTGCTCTGCGACCTGGACAAGACGGAAGAGAGCCGTCGCCTGGCGGAGAAGTTTGTGACCTCCGGATACTTCACGATCGAAGCCGCGACGGACGATTACGGAGCGGTCCAGGCCTATCTCGATGACAACAAGGCGTCTATGGCAGTGATCATCCCCCATACCTTCGCGGCAAAGCTGCTGCGGCAGGAGCCCGCCTCGCTCCAGGCGCTGGTTGACGGGAGCGAAGGGAACACCTCGGCAATCGGGGTGAGCTATCTGAGCCAAATCGTGGGACAGTTCTCCTCGGAGACCATCGCGGGGATCGCGGGAGCGGGCCAGGGGACGGGGGGGATCAACATGGAGGTGCGGGCGTGGTACAATCCGGACATGAAAAGCAGAAACTTCATGATCCCGGGCGTTCTCGTCCTTATCCTCCTCGCCACCACGATGAACCTTACCTCCCTGGCTGTGGTAAGAGAGAAGGAGATCGGGACGCTTGAGCAGATCATGGTCACGCCAATCCGGCCGGCGGAGCTCATCATCGGAAAACTCATCCCCTTCACGATCGTAGGGTCGATCAACGCGACGATCGTGATGCTCGTGATGGTCTACGGCTTCGGGATACCGATCCGGGGAAGCGTGCCTTTGCTGGTGGGCCTGGCGGGCTGTTTTCTCCTGACAACCCTCGGACTGGGATTGTTTGTCTCAACCGTCACCCGCACGCAGCAGCAGGCGATGATGATCGGCCAGTTTCTGGTCCTTCAGCCGATGATGTATCTTTCAGGATTCACGTTCCCCGTCCAGAACATGCCGTGGCTCCTGCGGATGATTTCGTGGGGCATTCCGATGCGCCACATTCTGGTCATCGTCCGTTCCATCGTCCTGAAGGGGGTGGGGATCGATGCGCTCTGGCTCCAGGCGATCCTCCTCATTCTGATGGGCGCCGCGATTCTGGGCGCCAGCATCCTGAGGTTCAGGAAGAAGCTGGATTGAGGATCAGCGGAGGCTCTCTCCGCGGGTGTCACGGTGTGGACCGTGACACCAGCTTGCCGATGATCAGTGGACGACCAGCTCCCTGAGCAGGTCGGTTGCGTTCGAGTACTTATCGAGGACGAAGAGTACGTAGCGCGAATCGACGCTGATCGTACGGTTGAGCTCGTCCTGGAAGAGGTAGTCGCCCACGACGGCTTCCCAGTTGCCGTCGAACGCGATCCCAATGATCTCTCCCTTCCCGTTGATCACCGGACTCCCCGAGTTGCCCCCCGTGATGTCGAGGTCGGCGATGAACGCCACCGGTACGTCGTGGGTCCGGGTGTCGGCGTAGGGGCCGAAGTCCTTCTTTTCCCACAACTCCTTCAGGCGCGCCGGGACGATGAACGGATCTTCACCCGTTTCCTTTTCCATCACGCCCCTGAGCGTGGTCACGTAATCGTACTGCACGGCGTCCCGTGGAATGTAGGGCTTGACGGTCCCATACGTGAAGCGGAGGGTGCGGTTGGCGTCGGGATAGAGATCGGGCCCTTTCCACGCCATGCGCGCCTCGAGGAGCTTCGAGCGGAGCGATGCGATGCGTGCGTTGAACGATGACCCGAGCGCCTGCAGCTGCGTGTTGTCCTTGTCGAGCTCGGCCGCGAACTTCACGAGGTCGTCGTCGCGTAGTTCGTTTTCCGGCTTGTCGAGTAGTTTCATGCACCCCTCGAGGGTCGTCAGCTTTGAATGTTCGAACAAATCCTTCACCCGTTCCCTTACCGATTTCTCCCTCTCCTCTCCGGTGCGGGACCCGGCGAGTCGCGCGACGGCCTGAGGTCGCTGGTCTGAGGGGAGATCGGCGTTCATCAGGAGGAGACCCGTAAGGAGCTCCTTGTCGACCCCGACCGTGATATCCTTGAACGCCCTCGGCAGAAACTCTTTGAGCGCCTGCATCTCGCTCTCCGGAGGCCTGCTCACCCCCGCGGAGTCTTTGGCAAAGTGGTTTGCGAGGGTATTGAAGCGGATAGCGATTCCCAGGAGGTCGGATCCGGCCGCCATATTATTGTAGCCGATCTGCTTCTGGTTGAAGACTTTCAAATCGGCGGTCGCCTTCGCGATGTCTGCGAGGACCTGTCCGTACGAGCTCTGGAGATCCGGCCTGGAACCGAGAAATTCCCGAAACTTCGCTTCGTCGTCCTTCCGCTCTCTCAGGATCGCGGAACGTTTCATTCCCTCGAGAGTTCCCTCGTAGTTCTTGAATGTGTTTGCCAATCCCCTCCACTTCGACGCGTACTGGATCTCGACTCCCCGGTCGTTCTTGCCGGCCGCCTCGATGATGTCCATCCGCTTCTTGTAGAAGCGCATCGTCAGCGGAAGCGATTCGTCCCTTGCAAGCTCGATCTCGTCCGACGTGCGGTACCGGAACGTCCTTCCGGGGAAGCCCATAATCATCGCGAACGAGCCTTCCTCGAATCCCTTCGAAGAGAAGGGGAGGAAGACCTTCGGCTTGTAGGGGACATTCTCTTTCGAATACTTCGCCGGTTTGCCGTCGGCTGAGGCATAGACCCGCATCAGGGAGAAGTCGCCCGTATGCCTGGGCCAGTACCAGTTGTCGATCTCACCGCCGAAGTTCCCAATCGCGGTCGGGGGAGCGTAGACGAGGCGCACATCCCGGAACGCCTGGTAACTGAAGAGGTAATACTTTACTCCGTTAAAGAACTCCGATGCGCGGCAGTCATATCCACTCTTCTTCTGAGCCGCCTGCTCGATCCGGCGCAGGCGCGCCCTGACCGAATCAGCCTTCTCGGGGGGAGAGATGTCGCTTCGCAGGCCCCCCAGCACATCCTGGGTGATCTCCTGCTGGTTCACCACCACCTGCGCAGTGTACGTGGGGATTGAAAGCTCTTCTCCCCTCGTTTTAGCGAGGAATCCGTTCTTCAGATAGTCGTCCTGTGTCGAGCTCACGGACTGTATGGCGGAAAATGCCACGTGGTGATTCGTGAGTATGAGCCCGTCCGCGGAGATAAATGAGCTCGTCCCGCCTCCGAGGAGGACGATGGCATCCTTCAGGCTCGGTCCGTCGGGATCGTAGATCTGTTTGGGCGTGAGCTCGAGGCCGTGCTTTTTCATATCGGCCCATGGGAGGCGGTCGAGCTGGTTCAGCATCCACATCCCTTCGTCGGGGAATGTCCATGCTCCGAAGAGCACCAGAGAGATGACGATAAGAAGAGAGAGAAGCGCCTTGCTTTTCATGGGTAATTCCGTCCTACGTGGGGGTTGAGAATCGAGAGCGTGAAAATAAAGAAAATGAGGGCCAAAACCAAATTTCAAGTCCGGGCGCTCCGCGCCCAAAGACGCGTTTTATTGGACTTCCCGGCTGGTGTCACGGTATGGACCGTGACACCAGTTCTACCAAATAATCAGCCCACGTTCGTGCCGGCGCCGCCGGGGCCATACTCCGTTGCAAGTCATTCCCAATCAGCGTATATTCGGGCACAATCAAAAGGTATTTGACTATGGCAAAGCAGTCGCCCGGTGCCGCTGGAGCCGATACTGTAACGGCCGCCCGCAATCCGGATGCCGCAAGCCTGGACTCGATCGTCAAAGCGCTCTACGAGACAGTCTCGTTCCCGCCGGGGAGGCAGCCGGACTTCCCAAGGTTCAAGGCGTTGATGCACCCATACGGAAGAATCGTCCCCCCGCGCACGGAGAAAGGAGCGCCGGTGGACGTCCTGGACACCGACAGCTTCATCACCCGCTCTCGGGAATACATCGTTACCACAGGGCTCGAGCGCCAGGGGTTCCATGAAAAAGAAATCGCGCGCCGGACGAGCCTCTACGGCTCTATAGTACACGTGTTCAGCACGTACGAATCCCGCCACACCGCCAACGACCCTGCTCCGTTCCAGCGGGGCATCAATAGCATTCAGGTCGTGAAAGACGCACACCGTTTCTGGGTCGTGTCGATCGTGTGGGAGACCGAGCGAACGGGAAACCCGATCCCAAAAGCGTTCCTGATGTGAGCCGCCGTACGGTGTTTGTCACCGGCGGGACCGGGTTCATCGGCCGGCACCTCATTCCCCTCCTCCTCGAGCGCTCTCACCAGATTCGCGCGTTGGTGCGACCCGGCTCCGAATCGAAGCTTCCGGCCGGATGCCTCGAGGTCAGGGGCAATCCCCTCGAGGGCAAGAGCTTTGTTTCCCGGATCGACCCCGCCGATACCTTTATTCACCTCGTGGGAGTCACTCATCCGAGTCCGGCGCGCGCCCACGAGTTCCGCGTCGTGGACCTGACATCTCTCTGCGCCTCCGTCTCCGCCGCATCGGAATCCGGCATCCAGAACTTCGTCTATGTGAGCGTCGCCCAGCCCGCTCCCGTAATGAGAGAGTACAGCGAGGTCCGGCGCGAGGCGGAAGCCGTGATCAGGTCGAGCGGATTGAACGCAACCGTTCTCAGGCCGTGGTACGTCCTCGGCCCCGGTAGGACATGGCCCGCCTTTCTGAAGCCCGTGTACTGGGTCGCAGACCGCATCCCCGTCATCAGCCGGGGCTCCAAGCGCCTCGGTCTGGTCACCATCGATCAGATGACCGCGGCCCTGGTGCGGTCTGTGGAAGAGCCCAGAGAGGGCTTTGCCGTCCTCGACGTGCCGGCCATCAGGGAAGCGAGGGGCGACGGGAACCCTCGCCTGTAGGGCCTTGTTATACTTTCAATCCTTTTCGGTCAGAAAGTCGAAAACCCCCCCTTTCAACCCACGTGTGAAGACCAACTTGGAGCCGCTCCGGGGTGAATTTGCCATGATCGCCGAGATTTTTCTTCGCGGGATCGGAACGGTGGAGCACTCCGGGAATACCCGTCTGCAGCCCCGCCGTGTTGAATGAAGGATGAGTCCTCTCTTTATGAATCGTAAGCTGTGGTTCCTTGTTTCCGGGGCCATCCTCGTCGGAATTGCCGTTATCGTGATTGTCAAGGTGGCGGGCGGAAGCTCCGCCGACCTCACCCGCCGCAGCGCGGCTCTCGTGCAGGCAGAATCGCCGCGAAGGGATACCGTTTTCTACCAGCTGAAGTTTACGGGAGATGTCATCCCCGTGAGCCAGGCGACGATCGTCTCGAAGGTAAGCGGGAGCCTCGAACGGGTTGCCGTAAATATCGGCAGCCGGGTGACCGAGGAGCAGGCCCTGGCGCTGATCGACACCACGGAACTCTCACAGCAGGCGATGCAGACCGGCGCGGCGTACGAGAACGCCCGTGTGAATTTCGAGCGCACGAAAGAGCTTGCCGAGCAGAATCTTCTGGCGAAACAGGACCTCGACAACGCGAACGCGGCCATGAAGATCGCCCAGGCGAATTATGAAACGGCGCGCACGCGCCTGAGATACGCCCACATCACGGCCCCCTTCGCGGGTACAATCACCAAACGGTATCTCGATCCCGGAGCGGTGGTCACCGCGAGCACAACGCCGCTGTTTGCGCTGATGGACCTCGCTGCGATGAAGATAGTTGTCAACGTCCTGGAGAAGGACATTCCGCGGATCACCGCGGGAAAGGAAGCGATCATCACCGTGGATGCATTTCCCGGCCGGCAATTCCGGGGTACGATCACCCGCGTGAGCGACGCGGTAGACCTTTCGACGCGCACGATGGCTGTCGAAATCGATATCCCCAATCAGGAGCATCTCCTCAAACCGGGGATGTTTGCCGGGATCACGTTGATCGTCGACGTGCACCCGAAGGCCGTCACGATACCCACCCAGGCGCTCCTGAAGGACGATCAGGGGTCGTTCGTCTTTCTTTTCGACGGCTCGGCTGCCCGTAGGAGGAATGTGACTCCCGGAATCGAGCAGAGCTCGCGCACGGAGATCCTCGCCGGGCTCGACGGAAGCGAGCGCGTGATCACGACCGGGCAGCAATACGTCAAGGACGGAGCCCAGGTTACCCTGCAACGCTGACAGAGCCGACTTATGTGGCTGACGCGCCTCGCCCTTCGCTACCCGATATCCACCTTTTTGTTCGCGATAACGATCCTGATCCTCGGGTTCGTGTCCTTCCGCCAGCTTCCCGTTGACCTTCTGCCGAATATAACCGTCCCCGTCGTCAGCACGGTGACGTTTTACTCCGGCGCAGGCCCCCTCGATATGGAGCAATCGGTGACGGTCTTCATGGAGAGGGGAGTGAGCTCGGTCAACGACGTGGATTATGTCCAGTCCTCCACGCGCGAAGGGATCTCACAGGTGCGCGTCAATTTCAACTGGAACGCAAATCTCGACGTCGGCCTCGTCGACGTCGTCCAGCGCGTCAACCGTATCATCAGCCAGCTCCCCACCGGCGTATCCCAGCCCATCGTTCTCCGGTTCGATCTGACCAACATTCCTGTCTGCAACATCGCTGTTTCGGGAACCATGGACGAGCGCGATCTGTACGACCTCGGCCTCAACGTCATCGAGCCGCAGATCGAACACCTGCCCGGAGTTGCCTCGGCGCAGGTGCTGGGGGGACGGATACGCGAGATCCACGTCACCGTCGACCGGAACCGCGTAACGGCGCTCAAGATCCCGATGCAGACGGTCCTCAACGCCGTCGCGAACTCGAACCTTATCCTTCCTTCGGGCGATCTGAGAATCGGCCGGTTCGACTATTCGCTGAAGACCGAGAGCCGCTTCAACGTTGTGAAACCGATGGAGGACGTGATCGTCAAGGTGGTGAACGCCGTCCCGATCCGGCTGAAGGATATCGGTTCAGTCGACGACAGCTACCAGGAGCAGACGGAGCTGATCAGGATCGACGGGAAGCCGGGCCTGACACTCAGAGTGCAGAAGCTCGCGAGCGCCAACACGGTCGAAGTGGTGGACAACGTCCTGCACGCCATTCCAAAGCTTACAGGGATCCCCGAGAACGTGAAAATGACGCTCTCCTTCGACCAGTCGATGTACATCCGGCAGACGATCTCAGGCCTCCAGAGGGAAGCTTTCCTGGGCGCATTCCTCGCAATGCTCATTATCCTCTTCTTCCTGCGCAATCTGCGCGGGACCCTGATCATCATAGTGGCCATCCCGCTCTCGATCCTCCTTGCGTTCATCTTCTTCCGCTTCGGGAGCGTGACCCTCAACATCATGACCTTCGGCGGCCTGGCGCTTGCCGTCGGGCGGCTCGTCGACGACTCGATCGTCGAGCTCGAGGCCATCTCACGCCATTATAACCACCGCAAGGAAGGGCAGTCGAAGCTCGAGGCAACGCTGGAGGCGGCGAAGGAGGTCGCCTCGCCGATCTTCGTCTCGACCCTCACGACCGTGATCGTTTTTCTGCCGATCGTGTTCCTGGCGGGAATTGCGAAGATGCTCTTCATCCCGCTCACCGTCACGATCACCGTGGCGCTCTTCGGCTCCTTCTTCGTCTCGCGGACGGTTACGCCCCTGATGTGCCTGAAATCCCTTCCCCCCGAGAAACCCCTCGATAGGGAATCGCGCAGGCTTTCGGACCGCCTCAGGGTTGCGTCGAACGATTTCATCGAAGGCCTCGACACCTGGTACGGCAAGAGGCTCACCTGGACGCTCAATCACCGTGGGAAGGTCGTGTGGACCATCGTCATCCTTGCGGTTCTTTCGCTCGGACTGGTGAAGTTCGTCGGGACGGAGTTCTTCCCCGATCAGGACGAGGGACAGTTCACGATCAACGTGAAGCTGCCCGTCGGAACCCGCTCGGACGTGACAGACCAGTTCGTCAGGCGCGTGGAAGACACGCTCAGGGCAAACGTCCCCGAGATGCAGGCGATGATCTCCGATATCGGTGTTCCCGCCGCCCGAAGCGGCAATTTCTTCGGACGGAATTCGGGAAGCCACGCCGCGAATATCCAGGTGGCGCTCGTGGAGCCGGGCCGGCGAAACAGGAGCGTCTTCGACGTCATCAAGGCGGTGCGGCCGAAACTGGCCATGATCCCCGGAGCCACGATCTTTATCAGCCCGGGGGGGATCCTGCGCTTCCTCCTCAACTTCGGCTCGAACGCACCCATCGACGTCGAGATCCGCGGATTCGATATCGACGACGGGACGAAACTTGCGAAGACGATTTCCGGCATCGTCCAGTCGACCCCAGGCGCCACCGACGTCCAGTCGAGCCGCGAGGATAACCTTCCCGAGCTTCGCGTGAGAATCGACCGCGATAAGGCCGGGGTGCTGGGAATCAACGCGGCGGACGTTTCGAACACGATCAACACGTGCATCAACGGGTCGGTAGCCTCCCTCTATACCGACCCGGTGAACGGGAACCAGTACAATATTCTCGTCCGCTTGAGCGAGGGCTACCGTTCCAACATCGATGATCTGAAGAACATCGTCGTCGCGGCCTCGGGCGGCGAAGACGTGCAGCTCGGCAACATCGCGACGATCGAGAAGGCGAACGCTCCGGTGCAGATCGACCGGAAGTACCAGCAGAGGCTGATTGATGTCACCGCGAATGTCATAGGGCGCGACCTCGGGAGCGTCGCGGCAGACATTCAGGCCAAAGTCAATCACCTCCAGCTTCCCCCGGGGTTCGAGGTGCGGCTGACGGGAAACGTGGAGCAGCAGCAGAAGACCTTCCGCGACCTGCTTCTCGCCTTCGCACTGGCGATCCTTTTGGTCTATGTCGTGATGGCATCGCAGTTTCAGTCGCTCATCGATCCCTTCATCATCATGTTCACGGTCCCGCTCGGGATTATCGGGGTCTTCTGGATGCTCTTTCTGACCGGCACAACGCTCTCGGTCACCTCGTTCCAGGGGATCATCGTGATGGTCGGGATCGTCGTGAGCAACGGAATCCTGCTGGTCGACTACACCAACCATCTCCGCCGGGCCGGCATGGAGTTGAGGGCGGCGGTGCTGAAGGCCGGCATCACCAGGTTGAAGCCCATCCTGATGACTTCACTCGCCACGGTTCTCGGACTCATTCCCATGGCGATCGGGCTCGGTGGAGAGTCGACCCAGGCCCCCCTCGCCATCGCCGTCATCGGGGGTTTGACGGTATCGACGACGCTGACGCTCTTCTTCGTTCCGGTGCTGTACACGCTCTTCGAAGAGCGGTTTAAGAGGGAGATGAATCCGGAGCCGGCCCAGGGATGACCACCCAGCGCCTTCTTCTTGCCGCGCTGACGTTCTCCACCGGCGCATGGGCGCAGACGAAAACTCCCGCTTTCGATTCGCTCTCGATGGAGCAGGCGGTGTCTCTGGCCCTTGAGCACAATCCCTCGCTGCGCGTGGCGGCCGCAAATCTCGAAGCGGCGAACGCGGGGTTGACGGGCGCCGTGTCCGGATACTATCCCTCGATCACCGGGACGGCCAGCGTCGCCCGGAGCGACGGCGCATTCGTTCTCAATCCTCCGGTGCGCACTCAGTCGTACAACACCTACGCGACCGGCGTGCAGGTCCAGCAGACGATCTTCGATTTCGGAAGGACGATAGGGAAGGTTTCGGCCGGCGGCGGCTTCGTCGATGCCGCGACGTTCGACCAGGAGGGGGCCCGCCAGAGCGTAGTCATGAACGTGCAGCTCGCGTACTACTCTCTGATGGAGGCGGCCGAAATCTCCCTGGTGGATTCTGAGGCGGTCGGACAGACGGGAGAGCATCTGAGGCAGGCCCGGGCCTTCTACAGCGTGGGAAGGAGGCCTCAATCCGACGTGACGAAGGCGGAGGTCGATCTGGCGAACGCCGAGGTCAACCTGATCGGCGCGAGAAATCAGGTGCGCCTCGCGAGGGTGGCGCTCGAGAACGCAATGGGAGTCCATTCGATGGGGGAGTTCAGGGTCCGCGAAGCGTTCGACGTCCCGCCATTCTCACCTACACTCGATTCGGCTGAGGCGGCGGCCTTCAACAGCAGGCCCGAGATCCTCGCCTCGAGGGTGCGCGTGGAGGCGGACAGGGCGCTTGTCTCTGCGGCGTGGAATCAGAATCTCCCGGTACTCTCCGCAGCCGGAACGTGGACATGGACGAATTTTGATTTCCCTCTTTTCAGCCGGTGGAACGCGGGAGTGACGCTGACGCTTCCCATCTTCCAGGGCTTCGCGGTCAAGGCGCAGGTGGACCAGGCGCGCGCGGCGGCGGACGCCGCGCAGGCGGGGCTCGAGCTCTTGAACGAGTCGGTGCGGCAGGAGGTGGCGCAGGATTACCTCAGCCTGCGCGAGGCGCGGGAGCGCATCGATGCGGCCACCAAGCTGCAGCAGCAGGCGGAGGAGAATTTCCGGCTCGTCGACCGGCAGTATGCCGCCGGCATCGGCACGGCGATCGACGTGGCCGACGCCCGCCTCTCGCTCTCGAACGCCAGAATCACGAAGATCCAGGCGCTCGTGGATTACAATTCCTTCCTCGTCAGATTACAGCGTTCGATCGGGGCGATACCCAGGTGATATTGCCGTCCTTCCCCTCGCTGGTGTCACGGTATGGACCGTGACACCAGATTCGTCAGATTACAGCGCTCGATCGGGGGGATACCCAGGTAGTATTCAGGTCCTTGCCCGCTGGTGTCACGGTATGGACCGTGACACCAGATTAGCGCGGTGAGCCGTAAGGGGATTCGTTCCTTCCGATGGACAACGCCGGCTGAAGCCGGCGCCTACAACCGGTGCCTACAACCGGCGCCTGCCGGATCCGCATGCCGATGTGACCACCCCCGATCCGATTGCAAGTCAAGTGCTTTCCCGCTATATTGATCATATAGACCGCCAGCCGAAAGAACCCGGATTTCCATCGCTTGGATCAGCCTTTCCGCCGCGTTTTAATCGTCCGTACAGACAGAATCGGTGATGTGATTCTGACCCTCCCGATGGCGCGGGCCCTCAAACGGCATTCACCCCCGGTTCACATCGCGTTTTTGATACAGCGCTATACCTCGGAAATCGTAGAGGGCGATCCCGGAGTCGACCAGGTCGTCTACTACGACGACGGGGACCGGAATATCCCCTTTTTCAAGCTTGCCTCGACCCTTCGCCGGGAGCGATTTGACGTCGTCTTCCATACGCACCCCCGCTTCCGTCTCGCCCTGATAACCCGTTTCGCAGGGATTCCCGTGCGCGTGGGGACGGGATACCGCTGGTATTCCTTCCTGTTCAACAGGAAGGTCTTCGAGCACCGGAAGGACGCGAAACGGCACGAATTGGAATACAACCTCAGACTTCTGGAATCGATCGGCTGTCCGGTGGAATACGGATCTGTGGTGCCCTCCCTCCAGGTCCAGTCAGAGGCGCTCGACGAGGTCGGCGAGCTCCTCTTGCGCCTCGGCGTGAAGAAGGAGGAGCGGGTCGTCGTTGTCCACCCTGGGAGCGGCCGCTCGGCGAGAGACTGGAGCGCGAAAAACTTCGGCCTCCTCGCCCGTCTCATCGCTGACCTGCCGAATGTCCGTCTGGTGATCACGGGAGGGAAGGCGGAAGAAGGGGTCGTCAGGGAGGTGGCGGAGATCTGCGGCAACACCGCGATTGAGATCGTGAACCGGTTGAACCTGAGGGAGTACGCGGCCCTCGCAAAACTGTCATCGCTCTTCATCGCGAACTCCACCGGGCCTTTGCACATGGCGGCCGCGGTGGGGACGCCCGTCATAGGCTTGTATCCCCAGGTAACGCCCCTGAATGCAAGGCGGTGGGGGCCGTACACCGGAAAGAAAACTCTTTTCACTCCGGAGGGGAAACCCGAGGATTGCTCGCGCTGCCTTTCCCCCGGCGCGCAGGGGTGTGATTGCATGGATTCGATATCCGTCGAGGAGGTGTTCAGGGCGTCGCGCGAATATCTGAAGAGTGAGTGAAAACCGATTGATGAGTCCATCGCTGTTGCCGCGCATCCTTCTGGCCGCGTTGATCGGATCGGCTCTCACATCCGGGACGTCCCTTCCGCAGACGAAGCCGGCGGCGCGCTCCGATACATCGAGGGCGGCTCCCGACACCCTGCGGAAAGTTCGAAACACGGCCTTCGGCGCGGGGGAGAACCTGCGGTTCGATGTCAGCTATCTCGGCGTCTCCGCGGGCGAGGCAACGTTGAAGATATCCGATACCGTCGTGCACCGAAGGAAATGCCTCCGGGTGGATTTCACGCTCGTGTCGAAGGCGTTCTTCAATTACTTCTACAAGGTGTACGACCGCTACAGCACCGTGATCGACGCAGAAGGGCTCTTTCCCTGGCGTTTCGAGCAGCATATCCGGGAGGGGGGCTACAAGCGCGACTTCTCGGCCGATTTCGACCAGGTCCGGCACCTCGCGAAGACGTCCGAGGGGACCCGCCCCACTCCCGCCTATGTTCAGGACATGATGTCCGCCCTCTACTTTTCGCGGTCGGTCGATTTCAAATCGTACAAGACCGGGCAGAAGCTCCATCTGCAGAACTTCTACAAGGACTCCACCTACCAGCTCGATGTCAAGTTCAGAGGGCGCCAGACCATCGAGGTGGAGGCGGGGAAGTTCAACTGCATCGTCATCGAACCTCTGGCGCATGAAGGGGGATTGTTCCGGAGCGAGGGGAGACTCTTCGTCTGGCTCACGGACGACGAACGCAGGATGCCCGTCCGTGTGAGCACAAAGATCAAGATCGGCTCCGTCGATTCCGAGCTTCTCGAATACAGCGGGATCAACGGTCCGATCGACGCGAGAATCAAGGAGGAATAGCGCTTGGCCTCTAAGCCCGTCTACGAGCAAATCGATCTGACCAGGGTCAGGACGATACCCATCCGCCGGAGGAAGAACAAGGTGCGGCTCGGGGAATTTGCAAAGGTGTTCCATCCGAACAAGGAATCGTTCTCTTCCTTCCTGCGCTCGTTTCCCCGCATCCTCGCAGCGGAGGATCTGAGGAGGCTTGCCGACGACGTGGTGCGGGCCCGACAGCGCGGAAAGCCGGTCATCGTGATGATCGGGGCGCATGTCATAAAGGTCGGATGTTCCCCCCTGCTCGTCGATCTCATCAGAAGGGGAACTATCACCTGCGTGGCAATGAACAGCGCGGCGGCGATTCATGACGTAGAGGTCGCCCTCTGGGGGACGACCTCGGAAGACGTGGAGACGAACCTCCATAACGGCACGTTTGGGATGGCACGCGAGACGGGCGATTTCATCAACGGCGTACTTCGCAAAGGGATGAAGGGGGACGCCGGGGGATACGGCGAGGTGCTCGGCTCGGCGCTACGCAAGGCGCCCAACAAACGCCTGAGCCTTCTTGCGACCTGCAGGGAGCTTCGGGTGCCGGTGACCGTCCACGCGGCGATCGGCACCGATATCATTCACCAACAGCCTTCGATGGACGGCGCCGCGACCGGCGAGCTTTCGTTCCGCGATTTCAAGGTTCTCTGTTCCGTCGTCAGGGACTTGCGCGGCGGCGGGGTTGTGATAAACATCGGTTCCGCAGTCGTGCTTCCCGAAGTGTTTCTCAAGGCGCTTACCGTTGCGCGCAACCTCGGCTACCGCGCCGAGGGATTCACGACGGCGAATTTCGACATGATCCAGCAGTACCGCGGACGCGTCAACGTCGTTCAGCGTCCGACGAAGAAGAAGGGAAGGGGATACATGTTCACCGGACACCACGAGATCATGATCCCGCTGGTGTGCGCGATGATCAACGAACGACTGAGCGGCCGATGACGGAGCTTACCGACTCCGCCCCGGAGGCGCGGCCTTCGGAGGGCGCAGAAGAGGCGCTCCGGCCGGACGCCGGGGCCAGGCCTCCTCTCATCGAGCGGTACAACATTTCCCCGGTGCTGTTCGGGATGATCGCCCTCGCGGGGATCTTTGTGGCCTACCAGGTGATCGGAGGACTGGTCACGTATTTTCTCATCGGCGCCCTGCCCGCGCCGGGTGAGATCGGCATCTACCGGCTCACCACCTCGCTCGGCGAAATCCTCCTCGTCTTTCTCCCAACGCTTCTGCTGGTCCGCATGGCGACGCGTTCGCCGGAGCGCTTCCTCCGCCTCAGAGCGCCGGATCCCCGCGCGCTTCTCATCCCCATAGTCGGAATCTTCTCCCTGCAACAGATACTCCAGATCTACCTCGTCCTTCAGGACAAGATCCCGCTCCCGAGCGAGGTTCAGAACCTCGTCCGGCAGTTCAAAGAGCTCTTTGACGAACTCTACACGAAGCTCCTCTCGGCAAACTCTCCGGCGGAGCTCGCGGCGGTCATCCTGGTCGTCGCGCTCGTGCCGGCGGTGACGGAGGAGCTTCTCTTCCGGGGCCTGATCCAGCGCCTCTTCGAAAAGGGGCTCGGGCCCGCACGCGGGATCGTTCTCACGGGGATCATCTTCGGGGCGTATCACCTGAACCCGTTTTCTCTCGTCCCACTGGCGGCGCTCGGGGTCTACCTCGGTTTCATCGCCTATCGCGCAGACAGCCTATGGGTGTCGGTGGCGGCACACTTTTACAACAACGCGATGGCGTGCTTCGCCAGCTATTTCCACATGGACCAGGACGCGGTCGTCACCGGCGATCCTGCGAAACTCCCGCCGCTCCTGCTCATCGGTACGGCGCTCTTCTTCGGGATTCTGTTCGCCGCATCGACCGCGGCGTTCCTTCGCGTCACGACTCCCCGGGACAGAACACTGGAGGCGGCTGCTTGACGAACCTGGCCCAGCGCATCGTCACCGCGGCGGTTGCGATCCCGCTCATCCTGATCCTCTGCATCGCCGGCGGAATCTATTTCTTCCTCTTCGTCGCCCTCATTTCGGGAGTGGCGCTATCGGAGTTCTACTCGCTCGCCCGTCACAAAGGGGCGAATCCGATCGCGGGTCTCGGCCTCTTCTTCGGTTTTCTCGTAAACCTTTCTTTTTATCACGCGCGGCTCCACTTGGCGCTCGCGCGTCTCGGCGAATGGGCACAGATTGCCGTGCCGTTCCCCTCACAGACCCAGCTCCTGATGATCATCCTCCTCCTTGCCGTCGCCGTGTTGAGCATGGTGGAGCTCTTCCGCAACGCCGGGTCGCCGATCCTGAATCTCTCGGCGACCCTGTTCGGCATTCTCTACATCGCTCTGTTCGCAGGGACGATCATCGGGATCCGCGAGGTCTTCGTCCCCCTCGATTTCCCGATGCTGAGATACTTCGCCTCGGAATCGAGCTTTACCGATCCGGCGACCGTGCAGCGCGTGTACGGATGGGGCGGAAATACCGTGATTGCGATCCTCGCCACAATCTGGATTTGCGACAGCGCAGCGTTCCATGTGGGTTCGGCCTTCGGGGCTCACAAGCTCTTTCCCCGCGTCAGTCCGAACAAGAGCTGGGAAGGAGCCGCTTCGGGGTTCGTCGCGGCAATCTGCGCCGCGGTCGCAGCGAAATACCTCATCCTCGAGTACCTTCCCCTCGGGAGCGCGATCGCGATTGGCGCCATCGTGGGAGTCTTCGGACAGCTCGGAGACCTGATCGAGTCGCTCCTCAAGCGCGATGCGGGCGTCAAGGATTCGTCGAACCTGATTCCGGGGCACGGAGGAGCGTTTGACCGGTTCGATAGTTTGCTATTGGTGGCCCCCCTTGTGTATCTTTATTTAGATTTTTTCCTCTTCAGTTAACGCATGGGGTCAGGCAAAAGAACGGTGAGCGTCCGCACGCTCGGATGCTCGAAAAACACGGTCGATTCGGAAGAGCTGATGGCTCAGCTCCGGAAGAACCGCATGCGGCTCGCCGGTGAGCGCGACGAGGCGGATATCGCCATTATCAACACCTGCGGTTTCATCGAGGCGGCGAAGAAGGAGTCGATCGATTCGATCCTCGAGGCGGTGGAGCAGAAGAAAACCGGAGCCGTGGGGAAGGTGATCGTCATGGGCTGCCTCTCACAGCGCTACGCAGAGGAGCTGAAGAGGGAGATCCCCGGAGTCGACGCGTTCCTCGGAGCCGGCCGCGTCGAAGACGCCGTCAGGGCGGCGGGAGGCGAATACAAGCACGAGCTGTTGGGTGAGCGGATGCTCTCCACCCCGTCTCACTTCGCCTACCTGAAGATTTCGGAGGGATGCGACCGGCCCTGTTCGTTCTGTGCGATACCCATCATGCGGGGTGCCCACCGGAGCAAGCCGATGGAGCGCGTGGTCCTTGAAGCGCGCCGGCTGGCAGCGCTTGGCGTCAAAGAGCTTATTCTCATCGCTCAGGACAGCACCTACTACGGTCTCGACATCTACGGCACCCGCGCGCTCGGTGAACTCCTGGACCGGCTCGCACGGGTGGAGGGACTCGAGTGGATCCGGTTGCTCTACGCCTTCCCCTCCGGCTTTCCGCTCGACGTGCTCGGTCAGTTCGCCGCCCACTCCAACATCTGCCGCTACCTCGACATACCGATCCAGCACGTATCCGATCCGGTCCTCTCGTCGATGAGGAGGGGGATCACTTCCGGGGCAATCAGGAAGCTTCTCGGCGAAATCCGCTCGGCGGTTGCCGGAATCGCCCTCCGCACGACGCTCATCACAGGCTACCCCGCGGAAGGGGAGGAGGAGTTCCGCGAGCTCCTCGACTTCGTGAGGGAAGGAATGTTCGACCGCCTTGGCGTCTTCACCTATTCGCAGGAGGAGGGCACCGGAGCGTATCCGCTCGGCGATCCCGTCCCCGAGGAGGTCAAGGAGGAGCGGCGGGCGTTGATCATGGAGGCGCAGATGGAGGTTTCGCGCTCGAGGAACGAACGTCTCATCGGAAGAACGCTCAGGGTGCTCATCGACGGCGCGGCCGATGACGCCGCGATCGGACGCTCGGAGTGGGACGCTCCCGAAGTCGACAACGAGGTCATGGTGCAGGGGGGCGATGCGATACCGGCAGGGACATTCTGCAGCGCCACGATCGTGGACGCCGACGCCTACGACCTCTTCGCCATTCCCGCCGGAGGCCCGTGAGCCGGGGCGCCGCGATCCCGGCGGCAGTACTCGGGCTGGCGCTCCTGGCTTCGCCCCCTGCCTCCCGCGCCCAGGATGAAGCCCCATCGTTCCAGCTTCCCGACGTTCCGCAGCTCTATTTCGACCTCCTCTGTTTTGCCGCCGACCGATCTCGGGACAGCCGCCTCGATGTCTATGTCGAAGTTCCCTACGAGGCGCTCCACTTCACGCGCGAGAACGACGTCTTCCGCAGCTCCTACGACATCACCGTGGATGTCAGCGACTCGGCCGAAAAGCTCGTCACCGAAAAGGTGTGGACCGAGAGGGTGGAGGCAAAGGAGTACGATGAGTCCGTCTCTCCGCACGCCGCCAACCTGAGCGAAAAGTCCTTCGTCGTGCCGCCTGCCTCCTATACCGTCACCATCCAGGTAAGCGATAACGACACAAAAAAAACCGTGCGCGGGAGGCGGAAAGTCGCGGTACGCGATTTTTTCAAGTCCCCGTTCTGCATGAGCGATCTGATGCTCGTGAATCGCGTCGGGGCCGAGGCGGAGAAAAAAGTCATCTATCCGAACATCTCCGGAAACGTTGCCGATCTGGCGGCGGGATTCTCCTGCTTCTGCGAGCTGTATAACCGGCTCGGGGCGGACTCCGCCCGGATCGTCATGACGATCAGAAACGCACGAGGGGACGTCGTGCACCGCGACAGCTCGATGCAGGCGGCCTCGTCGGAGCGGAAGCCGCTCTTCGTGAGAGTCACCGGGTCCGAGCTGATCGCCGGGGAGTACCTCCTGGAGGCGGAGGGGATTCCCTCGGGCGGGAAGATCGGAGCCGACTCAGGCCTCCCGCACGCGCTGGCGTCGCGGCCGTTTTCCGTGCACTGGAGGGGCGTTCCCGTTTCGATCACCGACCTCGACGTCGCGATCGACCAGCTGCAGTATATCACGGAGAAGGACAAGATCGACGAGATGAAGAAGGCTCCTCCCGAGCAGAAGAGGGACATGTTCCGCGAGTTCTGGAAGAGGAAGGATCCGACGCCGGGAACCGAGCGGAACGAGCTGATGGAGGAGTATTACAACCGCGTCGCATACGCCAACAAGCATTTCGGCCACTACATCGACGGATGGAAAACCGACATGGGGATGGTCTACATCATCTTCGGCCCCGCGAGCAACATCGAGCGCCACCCCTTCGACATCGACTCGAAACCGTACGAGGTCTGGACATATTACGATCTCAACCGCGAGTTTGTGTTCGTCGATGCCACGGGTTTCGGCGATTACCGCCTCCAGACGCCGATCTGGGACGTCTGGCGCACCCGCCCCCGCTAGGGCTCCATGGTAAGGATGAAATGAAGCCGGTTCTTGCTCTCGGGGTTCTGGCGCTTTGCGCCGCGGCGTCTGCGCGGGAGGGAAGGACCGTCATTCGAAGCATCCGGTTTTCGGGCGCTGAGGCGATCGGAACCCGTGAGCTCCGCGGGGCGATGGCGTCGTCTGAAGGAAACCTTCTCTCCGCGGAACAGCTCGCCTCCGACGCGGAATCGATCGTGAAGCTCTACCGGTCGAAGGGATACTACCAGGCCGGGGCGTTTCCCGAAGGTCCCGCGTTCACATCCGACAGCGCCATGGCCGATATCACGATCACGATCCGCGAAGGGGAGCGCGCCCTTGTCGCGGCCGTCCGACTCACCGGGAACGGTGCGCTTTCGCCGGGTCAGCTCCTGAGCGGGTTCGAGACGAAGGCCGGCTCTCCACTTGACGGGCCGTCGCTCGAGAGGGACATCGACCGCGTTCTCTCGTCGTACGAGCGTGCCGGCCGCCCCTTCGCCCGCGTAGAGGTGGAGAACATCACGCTCGAGCGCGACAGCGCCGGGGCCGGATTGGACGTCGATCTCCGCATCGACGAAGGGCCCGCCGTAACCGTGGACGAGATCACGGTGACCGGGAATCGGGAGACAAAAGACCGGGTTATTCTCCGCGAGGCGCGGCTCCGCCTGCACGAACCGTATGATGAGGAAAAGGTCAGGAGGATCGGCGACCGGCTGAAACGTCTGGGGCTGTTCGCCGGCGTCTCAGGCCCCGACCTCTACCTCAGGCAGGGGCCCGCCGGGGGGAGCGGAGGGCTCCTCATCAACGTGGAGGAGGGAAACACCAGCACCTTCGACGGGATTCTCGGCTACGCTCCCGCCGGTCCGGGCGGCGGCGAGGGAACCATCTCCGGCATCGTGACTGTGTCGATGCGCAATCTCTTCGGAACGGCCCGCCGGCTGGATGTCCACTGGGAGAGGGACAACTCCCTCTCCCAGGAGATAGCGCTTCAGTATAGCGAGCCGTGGGCCTTCGACCTCCCTGTCACCCTCACAAGCGGCTTCCGCCAGAGAGAGCAGGACAGCACATACATCGCGCGGGGGTTCGATGCGAAGGCCGATCTGCTGATCACAGAATCGGTGACGCTCGGCGGGGCGTTCAGCCATTCCGCGGTCATTCCCTCGAGCGGGCCGGCCGGCGAGATCGTATCGAACAGCCGGACGGTGACAGCAGGACTCGATCTCCGCGTTGACACGCGCGACCAGTTGATGAGCCCTTCCTCGGGCGCGCTCTACCGCAGTTCGTACAGGATCGGGGCGAAGAAGCTCTACAGCTCGGGCACCGATGAGACGGTTCAGACCGTAGGCCTTGACGCGGACATGTATCTCTCCACATTCGAACGGCAGGTGATCGCGATCGGGCTCCACGGCAGGCAGATATCGGCGGACCGGATCGAGCTGAGCGACTGCTACCGGTTCGGAGGAACGAATACCCTCCGCGGGTACCGGGAGAACGAGTTTCTGGGATCTCGGGTGGCTTGGACGAACACGGAATACAGGTTCCTTCTCGCCCGACGGTCGTACTTCTTCGGTTTCATCGACACCGGATACTTTTATCTCCCCGATCTCACAACGCCGGCAGGCACGCTCCTGGCGCTGCCGGGCGCAATCGGCGCCGCGGCCGAGAAATTCAAGGCGGGATACGGGATCGGAATCCGGATGGAAACGGCGGTGGGCGCCATCGGGGTCAGCATCGCCTTCGGACAGGGGGATTCCTTCAGCGAGGGCAAACTCCATTTCGGCCTGGCGAATGACTTCTGATTCCATCCGGGGCTCGAGGGGTCTGGGGCTGGGGATCGAGCGGTCGTACTGGGAGAAGGGGATGAGGTTTCTTGCGGGGGTGGACGAGGCGGGCCGGGGGCCGCTTGCAGGCCCGGTCGTGGCCGCCGCCGTGATGATGAAACCCGGGACGGAGATCGAGGGGGTGGAGGACTCAAAACTGCTGACCCCGACGAGGCGGGAGGAGCTCTTCCGCGAAATCATGAGCGCCGCGCTCAGCACCGGGGTAGGGGTCGTTTCGCACAGTGTCATCGACCGCGTCAACATACTCAGGGCAACGATGCAGGCCATGGCTGAGGCGGTTTCGAGAGTCTCTCCCCGGCCGGAGCACATACTTGTGGACGGTCCCGCGTATGCCGCCCCCGCAGGGAGCGGAACGATGCCGTTTACGCCGATAATCGGAGGGGACCGTCTCTGCTTCTCGATCGCAGCCGCGTCGATCGTTGCGAAGGTGACCCGGGACAGAATGATGGTCGAGTACGACAGCCGGTATCCGGGGTACGGGTTCGCGCAGCATAAGGGGTACGGCACACCCGCCCACCTCGCGATCTTGCGCGAGCTGGGGCCGTGCGAAATCCATAGGAGGAGCTTCCGGGCGCGATGACCAGCGGGAGAAAACGGGGAACCATGGGGGAAGACCTCGCCGTTGAGCACCTCCGGCGGCTCGGCTACACCATCCACAGAAGGAACTACCGCTTTCACCGGGGGGAGATCGACATCATCGCGCAGGAGGGGGATACGCTGGTATTCGTCGAGGTCAAGACGCGCCGGTCGGCCGCGTTCGGAGATCCGGAGGAAGCGGTCACGCAGATGAAGGTGCGGAAGATCAGGAGGATTGCACAAGGCTTCCTGGCCGAGGAGAAGATCGCCGACAGAGAGTGCAGGTTCGATGTCATCGGGGTAGACTACGCCCGGGGTGCTCCGGTCGTGCGTCACATAGAAAACGCGTTCTGACATGAACGCTCTTCCGCTGATTCTCGGGGCACTCTCCGTCATGGCGATCGCCTACCGCTATTACAGCGCCTTCATCGCCGCAAAAATCCTTGCGCTTGACGATCGGCGGGAGACCCCTTCGCACGTCCTGCGCGACGGGCAGAATTACCATCCTACGAACAAGTGGGTCCTCTTCGGCCACCATTTCGCGGCCATCTCGGGGGCAGGCCCGCTCATCGGACCGGTCCTCGCGGCCCAGTTCGGGTTCCTCCCCGGCTTCCTCTGGCTCCTGATCGGCGTCTGCCTCGGGGGCGCGGTGCACGATTTTGTAATCCTTGCTGCATCGGTGAGGCGCCGGGGGAGGTCGCTGGCCGAGATCGCGCGCCATGAGATCAGTCCCCTCGCCGGCACGATCGGCTCCGTCGCGATTCTCCTCATCGTCGTCATCGCGCTCGCCGGGCTCGGCCTCGCCGTGGTCAACGCCCTCAAGGAGAGCTCCTGGGGGACGTTTACGATTGCTCTCACGATCCCGATCGCCCTCCTGGTGGGTCTCTGGATGTACCGGATCCGCCCAGGAAGAATCGGAGAGGCGAGCATTCTCGGCGCTCTGGGGGTGTGCGCGGCCGTGGTCGCGGGAAGCGTTGTCCCCGGATCCTCGCTCGCTCCCGCCTTCACGCTCAGCCGCGACGGGCTGATCATCGCGATGGCCTGCTACGGCTTTATCGCCTCCATCCTCCCTGTCTGGCTCCTCCTCTGCCCGCGCGACTATCTCTCTTCGTACATGAAGATCGGGACGATTGCGGCGCTCGTGATCGGCGTGGTCGTCGTCCACCCGGAGCTCAAGATGCCCGCCCTCACCGGCTTCATCCACGGCGGCGGTCCGATCATTCCCGGAAAACTCTTCCCGTTCGTCTTCATCACGATCGCCTGCGGCGCGATCTCGGGCTTCCACGCGCTCGTCTCATCCGGCACGACGCCGAAGATGCTCGACAAGGAGACAGAGGCGCGGATGATCGGATACGGGGCGATGCTGACGGAGGGGCTGGTGGGAATCATCGCGCTGATCGCGGCGTGCTCGCTCGCTCCGGGGGATTACTTCGCGATCAACCTGTCGCCCGAGAAGTTTGCCGCGCTCGGCATTCCGGCGCAGAACCTCGCCGACCTTTCGGCGCAGATCGGGGAAACAGTCGCGGGGCGCCCCGGCGGCGCCGTATCGCTCGCGGTCGGATTCGCGCAGATCTTCGCCGGGATCCCGGGGATGAGGGGCCTGATGTCGTACTGGTATCACTTCGCGATCATGTTCGAGGCGCTGTTCATCCTGACGACCATCGATACGGGCACGCGGGTGGCCCGATTTCTGGTGCAGGAATTCACGGGGCGCCTCTGGAAGCCCCTGGAACGGACCGGCTGGCTCCCGGGCACGCTTCTTTCCTCCGGGCTCGTCGTGCTGGCCTGGGCGTGGTTTATTGAGACGGGAAGCATCAGCACGATCTGGCCCATGTTCGGTATCTCCAACCAGCTCCTTGCGGGAGTCGCGCTCGCGGTCGCGACGAGCGCCATCATCAATTCGGGGAAGGTGCGCTACGTGTGGGCGACTCTCGTCCCGATGCTCTTCGTGACGATCACGACGTTCGCGGCCGGATGGGTGAGCATCACGGACAATTTCCTCCCGATGACGTCAAATCCCGCGACCAGGGTTCAGGGGAGCGTCGACGCCGCACTGACCGCCGTCATGATGGTCTGCGCCGCGCTGATCCTCATAGAGGCGCTCAGGCGGTGGTACCGCGTCCTGGGGAAGGGGGAATACTCTGTGGGGGGTGCTGCGGCATATGCGGCGGACCCGAATTTTTCGCCGCCGGATTACGGGTGTTGTTGAGGGAGGTGGTGTCACGGTATGGACCGTGACACCAGTTCTACGAAGAGGATTGGAAGGCGCGGGGGGCCGAGGCAGGCACCTACCGGTCACATATGGTTCGGTTGAGTTGCGCCGGCTAAAGCCGGCGGCTACAAACGTTCGAGGACTGCGGCGATACCCTGTCCGACTCCGATGCACATCGAGGCGACGCCGTAGCGGGATTTCCGCCGGGCCATTTCGTGGACGAGCGTCGTCACGATCCGCGCGCCGCTGCAGCCAAGAGGATGGCCGAGCGCGATGGCCCCGCCGTTGACGTTTAGTTTGTCCGCGTCGATCTTCAGCAGGCGTGAGACCGCGATCGCCTGTGAGGCGAACGCCTCGTTAATCTCGACGAGGTCGATCTGATTCATCGCCAGTCCGGCCTTCCTGAGCGCGGACTCAACCGCCGGAACAGGCCCCATTCCCATGTACCGGGGATCCACCCCCGCCACCCCCGTTGAGACGATCCGCGCAAGGGGTTTCCATCCTTTCGCCGAGGCCTCCTGCGCAGAGGCGATCAGGAGCGCCGCGGCGCCGTCGTTGAGCGACGAGGAGTTCCCGGCGGTGACTGTTCCGTTTGTCCTGAAGACCGGCGCAAGCGCCGCCAGCTTCTCGATTGAGGTGTCGGGCCGGGGGCCCTCGTCCTCGCGGACGATGCGCGGCTGGGCCGAACCCTTCACAGCAATTTCGACCGGGACGATTTCCGTGTTGAATGTGCCTGCGCTTCGAGCGCGGATCGCTTTCATATGGCTGTTGCACGCGAAGGCATCCTGCTCCGGGCGCGAGACGGAGTATTTTTCGGCGACGTTCTCGGCCGTCTCCCCCATCGATTCGAGAGGGAACATCTCGGCAAGCCGGGGGTTCGGGTAACGCCACCCGAGGGCCGTGTCGTACGCCGTGACATTTCCGTAGCTCCCCGTGAGATTCTTGGGGAGGGAGTAGGGGGCCCTGCTCATGCTTTCGACACCACCCGCGATGAGAACGCCGGCATCGCCGCACCAGATCGCCCGCGCGGCATGGATCAGGGCGTCGAGGCTTGACCCGCAGAGGCGATTGACGGTTGTCGCGGGTACGGAGTACGGCAGGCCCGCCAGGAGAGCGGTCATCCGTCCGACATTCCTGTTATCTTCTCCCGCCTGATTCGCGCATCCCCAGATGACGTCGTGCACCGAAGACGGGTCGGCGCTGGTTCGGGAGATCAGCGCCCGGAGAGCGAGGGCTCCCAGATCGTCGGGACGCACGTCGCGGAGCGCGCCGCCGTACCTGCCGATCGGCGTGCGAACGGCATCGATAATAACCGCCTCGGGGCGGGGCATGGGGGGGCGACTCAGCCGTTCAGTTGGAGTGGGTAGGCGGGCCGACCTGAGCGAAAAAGCGCACGTTGATCTCCGGGAGCCGCACCCGGTCGGTTTGAATCGTTATCGTGCCGTTCATCAGTCCCTCCCCTTTCGGCGAGAAGCTGCACCGCATGCGGGTCCGCTCTCCGGGCGCGATCCTCTCCCTCAACATGTCGACTTTAAGGAGGCCGCTGGTCGACTTCGTCGAGAGTATCCGTACCGGCGCGGTGCCGGTGTTGAGGATTTCCACATCCGCGGTAACGGCCGAGTCGGCGCCCGTCCTGAACACCAGATACTCAGGCTCCAGAGTGAGAGACTTGACGACGTTTGCCGTGAAGGTGATCCGGACGTGTCCGTGAGAGGTATCTGTCGTGTTGAACGTAACCACCTTCTGGACTCGGCCCGAGAGTTGCTTTGAGCTGAAGGTGATCGAGAGCGTGCCGCTTTCGTTGGGAGGGATATGGCTGCCCGAGATAAGTGTACTCGTACATCCGCAGGCGGCGCTGACATCCATGATGACGAGCGTGTCGGTTCCGGTATTCCTGAGTTTCAGGTCGTGTCTGACCGTTTCACCGGCGAACAACTCGCCGAAATCGAACGTCGGGCCTCCGACGAGGTCAAGGCGGGGCTGAGCCGGGGCGGCGGTCCTGCCGAGGAAGAAGAGGAGAGGGATGAAAGCGCATCGCGCGGCTCTGCGCATCACGTTTCGCTCTTACTGCTTATTGACCCACGCGTAGAAACTGATGTTGAATTTCGGCTGGACAGTGTGGTCGGTCGTCAGTTCGATCAGGCCCTGAAATGTCCCCGTTTTCGTGGGGTGGAAGGTCGCCTGAAGCTGCGTCTTCTCTCCGGGCATGAGCTCGTTTTTCATCAGATTGACCTTCATCATGGGGAATTTCGCATCGATCGAGAGGATCTTCACGCGGTTCTTCATCGAAGGATTGGTGATCGTGACAATCCGCGTATAGGTCGTGTCGAGTTTCATGTTGTCGAAGGAGAGTATCTTCGGGTCCGTGTCGAGGATGTTGAGCACGTTCGCCAGGAAGCTCACCGTTACCTTCGGGTTTGAGGTGTCGTTCGACGAGATATACACCTGCTTCGTGACTTTGCTTCCGCCGTAGTTATGCGTGTCGAATGAGATGGAAACCTTCCCTACTGAATTCGGGGGGAGAGTCATGTCCTTATTCGACATCATTGTCGCCGTGCAGCCGCACTGGGCGTGGACCTCGCTGATGCGCAGCGTGTCGTTGCCCACATTCTTAACCGTTACCACATGATCGATCTTCTGGCCCGTGTAGGCGTCGCCGAAATCGAGGGTCGTTCCTCCGACAACCTCAATCTTCGGCTGGGCGAGGAGCGTGGATGCGGCCCCAACGATGAAAAACAAAATCGGGAAAAACAGGCGTTTCATAGCTTCTCCGGAGGTAGATGATATTGATAAGATACGAACAACGGCTCAGAATTCCAAAAGGATATCACCCGTTGAGGCGAATCCGGGCGTTTTCCATCGATTGTAACAGAGGAGCGACCCGGTATCGTTCCTCACCGAGGTCGTCGCGAAGCGCGCGCAGGACGCTCACGACCTGGCGGATCCCGATCTTCCCGGCCCATTCGACGGGCCCGAGAGGGTAACCCGTTCCGAGCTTCATCGCCGTGTCGATGTCCGACGGCGACGCCGTCTCTTCCATGAGCGCGAACGCCGCTTCGTTGGCGAGCATGCAGATGATTCTCGGCATGACCATGCCGATCCGGTCCTGCACGACGGAAACCTCCTTGCCGAGCCCGGAAAAGAAATCCCGGGCGCGTGAGACCGTTTCCCGCCGCGTCGCGGGCCCGGGGGCCAGCTCAATGAGCCTTCCCGACAGAAGGGTGGGAAGCGCTCCTATTCCGACGAGCCGATCGCCGTGCCGGATCCATCCCGATTGCTCCGCTGCAGAGACCGTAGTCGATGAAGAGAGAAGGAGAGATCCGGAGGGGAGCGCCCTGTCGATGGCCTGCAGATTCCTGCGTTTAGTTTCCCGGTCGGTGTTGGTGAGCTCGACGGCGAGGAGGGAGCCCCGCGGAGGAAGGGGAGCTTTTTTCAATCCCGAGCCGCCCGGAAAGGGGGGTTCGCCGGGGTTCAACCTGAAGGCGACAGCGTGGCCCGCGGCCCTGCAGACGGCCGCGAATTCCGCGGCGAGGGCAGATTCGCCGGCAATGAAGACGGGCTTCCTCGTAAGGCGCTTCTCACGAGCCGTAGTCGTAGAATCCTCCCTGCGTCTTGCGGCCCAGACGCCCGGCATCGACCATCCTCTGCTGAATCACATGGGGGCGATAGCGTGGCTCGCCGAACGTCTGCTCGTACATCGATTTCGTGACGGCAAGGTTTATGTCGATCCCGATCAGATCCATGAGCTCGAACGGGCCCATCCGGAAGCCCCCCTCGAGGCGAACGATTCGGTCGATCTCATCGAAGGAGGCGACGCCTTCTCCCATGAGCCGGAGAGCCTCGCCGTAAAACGGCCGCGCGAGCCGGTTCACGATGAACCCCGGGGTGTCCTTTGCGACAACGGGGCGCTTGCCGAGCCTTTCCGCGAGTGCGACTGCCGTCCTGAGGGCATCGTCAGTCGTCCTGCGCCCTGGGACCACCTCCACGAGTTTCATCAGGTGAGCCGGGTTGAAGAAATGAAGGCCGATCACGCGGCCGGGTGATTTCAGGCCCGAGGCGAGCGCGGTGATCGAAAGGGAGGAGGTGTTGGTGGCGAGGAGTGCGCCGGGGGCGCACGCCTCTTCGAGCCGCGAAAAGATCTTCTTCTTCGTGGGTGCGTCTTCGAGGGCGGCCTCGATGACGGCGCCGCATCCCGAAAATCCCTGATATGAGACGGAGGTGACGATGCGCGCGGAGGCGGCGGACGCAGCTTCGGGGTCGATCTTTCCCTTCTCGACTCCGCGTTGGAGCTCGGAGGAGATGAGGCGCAGGGCGTCGGTGAGAAGGTCTTCGGAGAGATCTGAGAGGACGACGCTGAAACCGGAGAGAGCGGCGATGTGGGCGATCCCGCGGCCCATCGTCCCTGCCCCCACGACGCCGATCGTGTCCACGCGCTTACTGCGTGCGTCGTTCAGTGCGCGGCCGGGCGTCTCATCCGGGTATGACTGAATCCTCCGGCACTTTCTGCCAGTCGGGGATCCACTCCGGCACCTTCAGGCCCCAGGCCACCGCGTTGTCGCTGACTTCCGCCGCGAAGGTCTGGCGGACGTCGTTGTTGTCGCGCTTCTTCAGGCCGAGCTCCCGGTACCGTTTGTTCTTGCGCGAGCCGGGCCGGCCGAAGATGGCCATGACTCTCGGCCACCAGCGTTCGAACGACGCCTGGATCTCGCCCTTCGTCGCGGGATCGAGCGCAAGCCGCTTCACCCAGTAGTCGCCATGGGCGATATGCGTTTTCTCTTCCTTGAAGATCCGGTCGATTTCCCGGCGCCACGGGCCGAACGAGCTCTGCTTGACGTCTTCGAGCTGGTGGCCGGCGCCGCGGTCCATCAGAAAGTTGAACATCACGAAATCCGCCCACGAGTCGATCGGATAGTAGAAGATGTTGACCCTTTTGTCCGCCGCCGCCCGCTTGTCGCCCAGCACCTCGCTGTCTTCGACTCTGAACGTGAAATCCATCTTGTCCACCCAGTCGTCCACGCCGAAGCGCGCGTCTTCGAGAAGGCGGTACATCGCCCGCGCATGCCGGACCTCGTCGCGCACGATGTTCGAGACCACGAGCATCTCCTCGGTCGTCGGGGCTTTCATGATCCATGGGACGTATCCGAATCCTCCCGCGAGCTCGGAGTCGGCCTGCTGGACCATGAGATTCATAAGGTGCTCGTAGTATTCATCGCTCATCTCATCGATCGTCTCGATCGGCTCGCCCTTGCCCAGCTTACCGGTCATGGCGCGGGTCCGCTCGTCGTTGGGGAGTGTTGAGGGGTTTCCTGGCATCGCTTAATTCTCCGTAATCATTGTTGTGAAGCGGTTATGGACATATCATACGGAATTTTGCTCGGAATTTCAAAAAGAAGGTTCTGCGAGTTTTCAGTGCGACGAACGCCGGCTAAAGCCGGCGCCTACAGTATCCATTCTGGTGTCACGGTATGGACCGTGACACCAGTTTACAGCCGGCGCCTACAGCATCCATTCTGGTGTCACGGTATGGACCGTGACACCAGTTTAACCGGCGACTACAATCCCTTGAAGACGGCGGGGCGTTTTTCCAGAAAGGCCTTCAGTCCCTCGCGGTGGTCGTCGGTCTCCGAGGCGATCTGCTGGACCTTCGCCTCGTAATCAAGGATCGTTTCAAGATCCGCGGAGAGCGACTTGTTGAGCGTGCGCTTGATCAGCCCGATAGCTTTCGTCGGGGCCTGGGCAAGAACTTTCGCGAGCTTCATCGTCTCCGCCTCGAGATCCGCCGGGGGGACCACCTTGTTCGCGAGCCCGGTGCGCTCCGCTTCTTCCGCCGGGATGTCCCGCCCCGTGGCGAGGTACTCGAACGCCCGCGCCATGCCGACCAGACGGCTCAGAAACCAGTGAGAGCCGGTGTCGGGCACGAGGCCGATGCGAATGAACACCTCGATCAGCTTCGCGCTCGAAGACATGATGCGAATGTCGCATGCCAGCGCGAGGCTGCATCCCGCCCCCGCCGCGACGCCGTTGATCATCCCGATGATCGGTTTCTCCATCGCACGCATCCGGCGGACGATCGGGTTGTAGCGCTTCTCGAGCGACTCCTTCAGGGAGCGCGCCGCGCCCGCGTGCTCTTTGAGGTCCTGCCCGGAGCAGAACGCCTTGTCGCCCGCGCCCCGGATGACGATGCAGCGTACGGCCGGGTCTTTATCAGCCGCCTTCAGCGCCTCGGCGAGGTCGATCTTCATCTGCTCGTTGAACGCATTGTAGACCTCGGGGCGATTGAGCATGATCGTGCAGACACCGTCGGAGATTCCGAAGGCGATTGTCTGGTAGGCGGGCATATTCGGTTTCGTCATTGTTATCGTACGAGCGCCATGGCGCGGGTCCGGGAGAAACCGCCCGCGCGAAGGACGTAGTAATAGATTCCGCTCGGCATTGATGACGCGTCCCACCGGGCGGTGAAGGATCCCGGATCCTTCATCTCATCGACAAGCGCCGTGACCTTTCGTCCCAGAAGATCGTACACGTTCAGAACGACCCGGGTTTCGGAAGGGACGTCGTACCTGATCTCCGTCGAGGGATTAAAAGGATTCGGATAATTCTGGAAGAGAGCAAATGCCCGGGGGACAGGTGTACTCTGTCCGGTTCCCATCTCGAGCTCAAGCCGCGCTGCAGAGACACCGACGGTTACCGCTTCTCCGTCCGGGAGTGGCCGTCTTACTCCGTCGATGAGAAGGGATGCCTCTCCCGCGCGGATCGAAGCGCGGAACTTCAGAGGGTACGAGGCGCCGGATATGAGGATCCGGGTTCGAGCGACTTCCCCTGCGCGGAACAAGGCCGCCATCATCCTGCCGGGGAACGACGCGTCGAAGCTTTCCGCCGGCGGCGGCGGGGGCATCTCGAAACCCGCTTCATCGATAAATCCTCCCCGGAAACCGAAATAGAGCGTCTGCGAAGATCCCGAGGCGTCCGTGATCCTCAGCTCGTTCGGGGGGAGGGGAGATGCCGCGAGGAGAGACCGTTTTGCGAGCGAGCCGGCGAGGTAGAGTTCCCCCGAGTCGGATGTTTTCACCCAGTATCCGTATCCGGGGAAGAGCGTGTCCGAATGATGATAGCCGGAGCTGTAGCCGAACGCCCTTGAGACAACAAGCCCGGCCGGGTTTGATCCGATCCCGGCTTGAGCGACGGGAAGGGTACCGGGCCCGATGAGGTTCCATCCGGCGGCCACCTCGATCGTGTCGGAAGCGATTGAATCCCCCAGAATCGGTATGTCTCCCGGAGAGGGGTACCTCAGCCAGTAGCCGCGTCCGTTGACGAGCGAGTCCTTCAGCTGGTATGAGCCCTCGAAATCGAATGCCGGAGAGGACGCGCCCAGGAAGATGTGTTGAGTCCGGGGGTCAGTCGTCCTGACCGGCAGGGAGATGATGTTCCATCCTGTCTGCACCGCCGCGACAACCCCATTGAACGTTATAGAGAATGCGGTGTGGCTCGAATCCGTGATCGAGGGGGCGTCGAGGGCCGAAATGCGGACGCGTCCCTGATTCGTCGTGACATACGGGATGTGCCACGATACCGTTCCAGCAGCGCCCGCGACGCTGTCAGAGATCGAGTGCCAGCTCAAGCCGTTATTGCTCGAATATTCGACCTTTACGGCGCTGACAAGCGTGCTTGTCCACGTGACGTTCTGGTCTGAGGTCGCAAGAAGCGTCTCCCCGCCGACAGGCGAGGTGAGCGTAAGGGACGGAAATGCCGAAGGGATCCTCCGCTGATACACTCCGTTTCCGTGCGTGGCCGCGCGCAGCATTCTGTTCGAAGGGGAGATCGAAAGGCTCGCAATGAGGACCGCATCGGGAAGCCCGTCTGAGAAGGAATTCCAACTTGCGCCTGAGTTCGTGGAAACGTAAACGCCGATGTCGTTTCCGGCGTAGACGGTGGACGAGTTGGCCGGGTCGACGAACACAGCGGTGGTGGGGATATCGGGGAGCGTGCCGGAAACGTCGGACCAAGTTCCGCCCGAATTGGTGGTGCGGAAGATGTGACCGGCTCCCGTCCCCGCAAGAGCGGCGTAGACGATGCGTGAATTGCGAGGATCGACCGCAAGATCCATCGGATACCGGTCGGGAAGCGTTCCCGTGATGTCGTTCCAGGAGGCGCCCCCGTTCGGGGTCATGAAGACGTGCGAGCGGGCTCCGAGGGGAGGCTTTCCCACATACAGCGTGTCGGAACTTGTGGCGGAGACCGCCATAGAGAGACAGGTGTTGCCGTCGAGGAAGCCGGTTGTGGAGGTCGTCGACCAGTTCGTGCCCCGGTTGACGCTCTTATAAACGCGGTCGGTCCCGGCGTACAGAACGTTCGTGTCGGAGGGAGCCATCAGGATCGGAGAGTTCCAGCTCCCCACGGCCGAGAAGGACACGACCGTCGGAAAGGAGCTGCCCCGGTTAGTAGATCTCCCGACTGAGCCGCCATTGCGGTCGATGGCAAACATCGTCCAGTCGTTCTTCTGGTTGATCACCGTCCATCCGCACTCGTCGAGCGCCGTGCGGCCCCACGACACGCTTCCGGTATACTTGTATCCGGGGATGTGGTCCTGCACCTGTCCGATGGCGAGGAGGGAATCCGTCGCAGAATTGGAGAAGCCGTTGTAGAATTGTCCGGTCGCGAGTCCTGCCCCGAGGCTCGTGAAACTCGTCCCGAAATCGACGGAGCGGTAGACCCCGTCGTCGTTCACGACGTAGAGAATGGTTGGGAACAACGGAAACCGCGCAAATGCATGATGGTCGGAGTATGAGCCTGAGCTTCCGGTGATTGTCGCACCGCCGTTCGAGGAGTTGTAGATCGACACGCCGGCGCGGACCACGCGGGAAGAATCGTCGGGCTTTACGGCCACGAAATGGGAGTACCATCCCTGCACGCCGGCGACATCCTGCGAGCTGATCTGGTTCCAGGTGGCGCCGAAGTCGGGCGACTTCCAGAGCGAGCTTACGCTCGTCGTGCTGTCGGCCACGCTGGCGTAGACGTCGGAGGGATTGGGCGGGTACGTATCGAGCATGGCCTTGCCGCTGAAAGAGGGGAACGAGCCTTGCTGAAACCATGTGATGCCCCCGTCGGTCGAAGCATACAACCCGGCCCCGGGGCTCGAGAAGTTTCCGATGGTAGCGAGGACCCTGTTAGTGTCGGCTGTGTTATAGACGATGTCTTCCCCCATCGGGAGGGCTAGCCTCTGGCTCCACGTCTGTCCCCTGTCGGATGTTCTGTAAAGCCCCTCGGTGGTTGCCGCGAGCATCGTACTGCTGTTCAGCGGATTCATGCGGATGGCCTCGACTCCGCGCTGCTGGTTGAATGTCCAGTCGAGGCTCTTGGTCCAGGTCGCGCCCCCGTCCGTCGTTTTGAGTATCCCTATCCCATAGCTCCCGCGCGTGGTTCTGATGACCACCCCTCCCAGCGCGCCCTGGTACCGGTAGACCTCACCCGTGCCGATGAACATAGTGTTTGTGTCCTGAGGATCGATCGCGATCGCCCCGACTCCGAGTACGGGGTAGCCGGTCTCAACGCGCTGCCAATCGCCTGAAAGACCGCCTGAGTAAGAGCGCCAGAGGCCGCCGCTCGCGGAGCCGACATAGACGGTGCCGATGACGGGATTGATCGCAATGCTGATTGTCCGCCCTGGAAGGTTTACCGGTCCGATCGATTCCCAGACCGAACTCGCCATCGGAGAACGGCCGGGGGCTTTCTTCTCCTCTTTCGAGCGGAGGTAGGCCGCGTAGAATTTGTCGGGAGAGATGTCGCGATCGGGGTAGGCCCTGGCGCGCGTCCAGAAATCAAGCGCCTGCAATGCGTCGGAGCGGCCTTGCTCTTCCCCACCTATCCCATCCTGGGGCCTGCGTCCCCCGGGGCCGGAGGCAATGTACCACGCCGCGGCGATGACGAGAACGACCGCAGATCCTGCACATACTCTTCTGAAAGAGCCTGCCCAAGGGCCGCCCTTTGAACGTTTCATAGGAATCACCTTACTAATGTTGTCGCCCTTGACTGAACGAATCCGTCTGCGGTCAGCCGGTACACATAGAGACCGCTCGGCAGACCCGCCGGGTTCCATTCGACGCTGAATCGCCCGCGTTCCTGGGGCTGGTTGACGAGAGAGGCCACCTCCCTCCCGAGAAGGTCGAAGGCCTTCAACGTTACATACGAGGCGCGGCCCAGCGAGTACGAGATGGTCGTCGCGGGATTGAAGGGATTGGGGAAATTCTGCTCGAGCCGGGTTTCCGCGGGGAGGTCCGCGGCCGGGGAGGAGCTGAACGTCAGAAGGAGAGGCTGCTCTTCGCCGGGGATTTCCGCTGCCCCTTCGCCGATCATCTGAATCGCGCGCCCCCCCGCCCGGAGAGAAGCAGCGCTGACGCGCACGCTCCAGCGGATCGTCAGCGGGTACGAGGCGCCCGCGATGAGGATGGGCGCCTGCGACACCCCGCCGGCGCGGCCAAGCTCAACCATGCGTTGGGACGAAAAGCGCGCGTCAAAGAGCGGCGCGGGCGGAACGGGCGGGAGGTCGTATTCTGATGCGTCGATTCCCCGGTACCCGGGGCCAAAATAGAGCGTCTGGCCCGAGCCGGATGCGTCCGAGATCGTGAGCCGATCGAGTCCGGCCAGGTCATTCGAAGAAGGGTGCGCCGGAGATTGTTTGGAGAGCCCCTGCGAAAGGACGAGGCGTCCGGGGGCGGAGGTCTTAATCCAGTTTCCGGCGCCCGGCTTGATCGTATCGACGAGATGATATCCCCCGGAATATCCGAAGACCCGCGAGACGATGATGCCCGGGGGCTCCGAACCTATGGACGACGCCGGAACGGGCGACGAGATAGAGCCGATGAGGTTCCACGAGGCGAACGCCGGAATCGAATCGAGGGCGAGCGAGTCGCCGGAGATCTTTACGATCTGGTCGGACGGGTACTTCAGCCAGTACCCGTTGCCGTAGTTCATCGTGTCAGCCAGGAGGTAGCTTCCGGCGTAGGAGAAGGCCGGAGAATTCGCGCCGGGATAGAGGGACGTTGTGGCGCGGTTGTTCGCGAACGCCGGGAGCGATACGATGTTCCAACCCGCGGAGAGGCTCACCGGAATCGAGGCGGGCTGAGGCGCCTTGACGATGGCGGTGTAGATGTCCATGTTGTAGCCGCCGGCGCGTTCGTCCGTCCAGACGGGAACGTAGCGCCCGCCCCACGCGTCGATCCCGATATAGTCGCCGAACCGCACGTCGCTGTTCGGCGTGATGGCAGGGGAGGTCTGCGTGCTCAGGCGCTGGTTGAAGAAGCTTTGTCCTCCGTCTGTGGAGCGGGCCAGGTACGCTTCGAAGATGGAATTGTCGCCGGTGTTCCGTGTGTCGTAGTAGACGATGGAAACCGTCCCCTGGTCGTCGACCGCGAGCCAGGGCCAGTACTGGAGCTTGTTGTCGTGCAGAGGATCGTCGTTGACCCGCGCGGCGGGCGACCAGCTCTGTCCCCCGTCCGTAGAGGATCGCAGAAATACGTCATCGTCGCCGTTGCGGGCATCCGCCCAGGTGACGTAGATGGCGCCTCTCCGTGCGCCGCCGCTCAGGTCGACCGCGATCGACGGAAACCCGTGGAGGCTCATGGTGCTGAGCACGCTGTCGGTCCCGAACGTAGTTCCCCCATCGGTCGATTTGTCGAACCTCACCCCCGGACCCGCCCAGACCACGTAGAGGTCGCCGTTGGGACCGACCGCGGGATCGGAGCCCTGAACGTTTGTAGCATCGCTCACCTGAACCGGAGGAGACCAGGTGACGCCGCCGTCGACCGACTTCGTGAGCTGTATCCCGGCAGGCGTTCCGAAGCGGGTCCAGCTTATATAGAGAGAGTTCGCAAAAGGGCTCGCCGGATTCAGATCGCAGACGATGTATTCTTTGTCGTCGAACGCGCTCCCGGGGTTCGTCGGCGCCACGTGCGCTTCATTGAATGTCGCCCCCTCATCCGTCGATTTGAAGACGAGGATCTTGCCGTCGTTGTTGGTGTTGTTAATCGAAATAGTTGCGATGTAGAAATTACCCGCGGTATCGGTCCCGACCGCCGGATCGCTGGCGCGGAGGTGAACAGAGTCGATGATCGGAAGGAGCCCGCTGACCGGCCAGGTGCTTCCTCCGTCCGTCGAGAGGGCGTAGCCTACCCTGCGGATGGCCGGACTCACGCCCGTGCGAAAGTCGCGCCACGCGGCCACGACCCGGTTCGGATGCTTGCGGCTTATCTTCACCGAAGGCTCGTTCTGGGGGAAGGTGTCGACTGAGACATTGACGTTCGGGTAGGAGAAGAGCTGCGTGCCGAGGGGTGTGACAGGAACTCCGCTCTTCCCGGGACGCGGCATCTGTCTCATCAGCTCTTCAGGATAGACGTCGTGAGGCCTCGCGTAGAGCGTATCGTCCGGGTCGCGCGCGACACCGCCCCCGGACTGAGCGGAGGCGCGGGCGGCAACAGCAAAAATCGATATGCAAAGAACAAACAATGCGGTACCTAAACGACCCATCTCTTCGATCTCTTCTCTTCCATGGTGTATGGAACTTGTCCCAGCATCAAAGCACGGGGGTCGGCTTACGCCGGCTAAAGCCGGCGCCTACCGGCCCCGCGGACCGGACGAGGTTTCATTGCGTCTTCAGCGCAGCTTCGGCGCGCTGTATGTAAAAGGTGGACATGTCTGTACCGACCGGCTTCATATCGAGCTGCCTCAGCATGCAGACGACCTGCCCTCGGTGATAGCTCGAGTGGTTCACGAGGTGCTGCATGGCCTGGCCGAGAACGAGGGTGCGCGGGTTTCCTTTGAAATCCTTAAACGAGAGAGGCCGCGCGATATCCTCGTCGGTTTTCAGCATGTGGCAGAAGCCCATTATTTCGTGCTCGATCATGTCCCAGTGTTCGCCCAAGCTCTCGAGCGTGGGCATCTCCTCGAGAATCGCGAGGCGGGTGGGGGATTCTCCCTTCCAGCGCCGCACCCACACTTCTTCCGCTCCGACGAGGTGCACGAGCGTTCCCTGAATCCCGCCGTAGGATGATTTCATATCGCGCGCGTATTGCTCCGGATTGAGCGTCTCGACCACTTCCATGATTCGCCCCTTTGCCCAGTAATTGAACTCGTAGAGCGTTCGAATGTCCTGAAGATTCATGACGGGAAAATCCTTTCCAGGCTCTCGGCCTGCGGCAGCAGCAGCCTCGCGCCCGATTCAGTGATCAGCATCTCGTCCTCGAGGCGGATGCCGAACTCGCCCGGAATGTAAATTCCCGGCTCGTTGCTGTGCATGTTGCCGGCCGCTTCGGGGCGCTTGTTCCCGCGCACCAGATAATACCACTCGTGCCCGTCCAGGCCGATCCCGTGCCCGAGCCGGTGCGTGAAGTACCTGTAGCCCGGACCGTAGCCCGCGTTGGCGATTACTTTTCGTGCCGCCGCGTCGATCTCTTCGGCGGCGACTCCCGGCCTGGCCGCCGCGAGTCCCGCATCCTGAGCCCCGCGCACTATGCTCCAGACCGCGTTCATCTTCGCCGACGGCTTCCCGAAGACGGTAGTCCGCGTGATGTCCGAGCCGTACCCTTCCACGCCGCAGCCGCCGTCGATCAGCACGATCTGGCCTTCGCGCAGGACGTGCTCCCTGACGAGGCCGTGAGGATTTGCCGAGGCCTCCCCGAAGAGCACCAGAGCCCCCCCGTTGACGCCGAACTCGGAGAAGCGTTTCGAGAGCGCAGTCCCAAACTCCCGCTCGGTCATCCCTTCCTTAAGGTCCGCCAGGGAACCCTTGTACACTTCCGCGGTAATGTCGTTTGCGATCTGCATCAGCTCGATCTCGTGCGCCGATTTGACGCTTCTGCATCCGGCTGTGACCGGAGTTCCGCTCACAAGCTTTGCGTTCGGGAGTGAGGACGAGATGCCTTCGGCGACGAACGATCTTGTCGTCTCTTCAATGCCGATGGTTCCCGTTGAGGCGCCCGAGCCGGCCACGATGTCCCTGACGAGGGAGTACGGGCTCTCATCCTCCTCCCAGGTGAGCAGCGACCCCTCACCCACCTGCTCCCTTGCCCGCGATTCCTCAAACTTGGGTGCGATGTACTGCGGCTCGCCTTTCTTCGGAAGGACCATGCAGAAGAGACGCTCGCTCCTGCCCCAGTTGATGCCCGTGAAGTAGTTGAGCGACGTTCCACCCTCACAGAGCAGAACATCGATGCCGCGCTCCGCCATGAGCCTGCGGGCATTCTCCACGCGCTCATGCCGCTCGGCCGGGGCGACGGGGCGGATGCGGTCGCGCATCTGCTGTACCTTCGGGTTCTTCCCGGCTCCTGCCTGCGGAGCGGCGGAGGCCGCAAGAGGCAAGAGCGCGCTCGCCGCGGTCGCCTTAATGAACTGGCGTCGTTGCATCGTTTCAACCCATGAGATGTTTCTTGAGCTCCGCAAGCTTCTGAAGCGCTTCCAGAGGGGTGGTGTTCTCTAAATCGACCTGATCGAGGAGTTCTTTTGTCTTGTCCTCCCTGGCGCCGAAGAGGGTCATCTGTCCTTCGCCGTGTGCCGGGCGGGCGGTCCTCGCAGGGGTTCGTGCCGCCCGCGGCGCCCCGGCGCCGACGCTGAGCTCCGAGCCTTCCAGGTTCAGGAGAATCTCTTTCGCCCGCTCGGTCACTTCCTGCGGCAAACCGGCCATGCGCGCCACCTGTATTCCGTATGAGTGGTCCGCGTAGCCGGGCGTAACTTTGTGAAGAAAAATCACTTTGTCGCCGTACTCACGCACCTCCACCTTCAGATTCTGAATCCGGGGAAAGAGAGCGGCCAGCTCGTTGAGCTCATGATAGTGGGTTGCGAAGAGTGTCTTTGCGCCGATACGGTCGTGGAGATACTCGGTCAGGGCCCACGCGATGCTGATTCCGTCGAAGGTGCTGGTTCCCCGCCCGACCTCGTCGAGAAGTATAAGGCTCTTCGGGGTAGAGGTGTTGAGGATGTTGGCTGCTTCGTGCATCTCGACGAGGAAGGTGCTCTCGCCCGATGCGATATTGTCGCTGGCTCCGACGCGCGTGTAGATCCGGTCCACGATGCCTATGTGCGCCTCGGCCGCGGGGACAAAACTCCCGATCTGAGCCATAAGGACGATGAGCCCCACCTGGCGAAGGTAGCTCGACTTGCCGCTCATGTTGGGACCGGTGATGATCAGAATCTGGTTCGCACCTGTGTCGATCGTCGTGTCGTTCGCCGTGTACGCTCCGCCCGGAGGGAGGAGTTTCTCGATGACGGGATGCCGCCCCTTGACGATCCGGATCACCGGCCCGTCGTCGACTTCGGGCCTTACATATGAAGAATCGGACGCCGCGCCGGCCAGAGAAGAAAAGCAGTCGAGCGCGGCGATGAGTCGCGCGTTGTTCTGTATCGCTTCGGCATGAACGGCGATTGCGGTCCGGAGCTCGCCGAAGAGCCGCGACTCGAGAGCGAGAATCTTCTCCTCCGCGGTGAGGACCTTTTCCTCATATTCTTTCAATCCGGGGGTGATGTACCGCTCGGCGTTCGCGAGCGTCTGCTTCCGCGTGAAGTACTCCGGGATTTTTTCCTTGTGTGTGTTCGTCACCTCGATATAGTACCCGAACACGTTGTTGAATCCTACCTTCAGGGAAGAAATCCCCGTGCGCTCGCGCTCGCTTGTCTGCAGCCCGGCGATCCACGATTTCCCTCCCGAAGCGATCTCCCGGAGCCCGTCGAGCTCACTACTGTATCCCTTCCTGATCACGCCCCCGTCGGCCAGCGAAGCGGGAGGGTTGTCCGCAAGCGCATCCCCGATGTTCCTGGTGACCTCGTCAAGGGGCTCAAGCTCGGCGGCGATCTCGGCAAGCGCCGGGCTGGAGGCCTCTCCGAGACGCTCGAGGAGAACGGGGATCTGCGCGAGCATGCCGCTGAGGGCTTCCACCTCGCGCGGATTCGCCCTCCCCGTACAGACCTTCGACAGAACCCGCTCAAGGTCCCCGATCCGGGAGAGCGAAGCATCGAGCCCGGACCTGACATCGGATTTTTCCGCAAGCTCGCCCACGGCGTCGAGACGGGCGCGAATACGCTCCGCGCTCCTCAACGGGCTTCCGATCCAGTGGTTCAGCATGCGCGCACCCATCGGTGTCCGCGTGCGGTCGAGCACCCAAAAGAGGGTTCCTTCATCGCGGCCTTCGATCGAGCGGGTGATTTCCAGGTTCCGGGTCGTCGAACGGTCGAGAAGCATGAATTCACCGGGGTCGAAGGGGGCGATACGTCTGATGTGCCCGAGATTCGTCTGCTGCGTATCGCCGAGGTATCGCATCACGGCCCCGGCGGCTTCAACTGCCAGCGGCACCTCTTCGAGCCCGTACCCTTTGAGCGTTTTTGTCTGGAAATGATTCAGAAGGAGCTCGCGGGCGACGTCGGGATCGAATATCCAGTCGTCGAGATGTGTCGTGACCGCAGAAGTACGGTTCTTGAGAAGGTCGCGAATGGTCTGCTCGTCGCGTTTACGCACTATGAGCTCGGCGGGCCCGAGCGAAGCGACCCGATCGGGGAGCTGGCGGAAGGGGATCTCGCCCGCGGTAAACTCCGCTGTCGTGACGTCGATACTTGCAATCCCGACGTTATCTCCCCCCGCGGCAAGCGCATGGGGGAGGGCTATGGCCATGAGATAGTTGTTCCTCTTCTGATCCAGAACCTTGTCAGAGAATGCCACTCCCGGGGTTACGACCTCGATGACGTCGCGTTTGACGATCCCTTTGGCGAATTTGGGGTCCTCGAGCTGTTCGCAGACGGCGACCCTCTGCCCCGCTTTCAGGAGTTTTGGAAGATAGGCGTCGAGCGCATGGTGGGGAAATCCTGCGAGAGGGATGTCGCCGGCCGAGCCGTTACCCCTTTTTGTGAGCGTAATGCCGAGAATCCCCGACGTCACCCTCGCGTCTTCTTCGAAGGTCTCGTAAAAGTCGCCGAGGCGGAACAGGAGTATCGTCCCGGGATACTTCCTCTTCATGAGGGCGTACTGCTTCATCAAGGGGGTGGACATGAGCCGTGCGAATAAGGGAAAGCAAGCGCAATTAACGCAATAATCGGCAGATAAACAACATGAAGGCGGATGGGAGCGTCTCCATTGCCACTCGGCGGGAATTTTGATACCTTTAACGCCTGAATGAAACGCGGCGGTGATGTCCTGCGGGTTTCCGCACCGGGACGAGTATGCCTTTTCGGGGAGCATCAGGATTACCTCCAGCTTCCCGTTATTCCCTGCGCCATTTCACTCCGGGTGAATGTGGGAGGCAAACGGCGTGAGGATTGCGCGGTGAACATAGCGCTCCCCGACATCAACTCGCACGGTTCTTTCTCTCTCGATCAGACACTTCCGTATCCGCTCGACCGGGATTATTTCCGGGCGGGGGTCAATGTTCTCAGGAAGCATGGATACTCCTTTTCAGCCGGGCTTGACTGCCTGGTGGAGGGGGCGATCCCCATCAGCGCAGGAACATCGAGCTCGACTGCGGTGGTCACGGCATGGATGAACCTCCTTGCGCGGATGAGCGATGAGGGGAGGCCGCTTTCCGAAGATGAGTCGATTCGCCTCGCGTTTGAGGCAGAGGTGACCGAATTCGGAGAGCCCGGCGGGATGATGGATCAGTGCTCGATATCATGCGGCGGCGTTCTCTTCGTCCGTTTTTTTCCCGCACTCTCGATCGAGAGGCTTCAGCCGCCCCTGGAGACATTCGTTCTCGGTGACTCGCGGGAACCGAAGGCGACTCGGGAAGTACTGTCGGGAGTAAAAAACCGCGTACGTTCTGCGTGCAGTACGCTCTCCCGTTCATACCCTGATTTCTCCTTGCACCTGTCATCGGCCGGGGAGATCGACCATCGGGGCGCATCCTTGAGCCCGGAAGAACGCACGCTCCTTGGAGCGACACTGCGAAACCGCGACATCACTATCGAAGCCCGGGCCGTTCTGTCGAAGAAGTATCTCGACGAAGAACGCTTTGCGAAGCTCCTGACCGAGGAACATGCAATCCTGCGCGATGTGCTGTGCGTCTCCACCCCCAGGATCGAGCGGATGATCGAGGCGGCGTTGGACGCGGGGGCGCTCGGCGCTAAGATCAACGGCTCCGGGGGCGGCGGATGCATGTTCGCGTATGCGCCGCGCGAGCCCGAACGGGTGGCTGAGGCGATAACGAGAGCAGGAGGGAGCCCGGCTATCGTCCGACCTGACGCTGGGGTCAGGCTCGAATGACCCGGGCCGGAGAAACTAACGACCCCCTTTTGGTCATCCTTGCGGGCGGGATATCATCGCGCATGAAACGAAGCCCGGCGCCCTTAGAATCGATCGATCCGCAGCTTATCGATGATGCGCGGTCAAAGCCGAAAGCGATGCTCGGAGTGGGTGAGGGCCGGCGGCCCTTCCTCGATTACCTTCTCCACAACATCGAGCGCGCGGGATACCGGCAGGTTGTCATCGTCATCGGTGAACGGGACGATTCGATCCGGCGGTATTATGAATCGGGGGGAGGGGCCTCTGGATACCCTTCGCTGGACCTGTCGTATGCCGTGCAGATGATCCCCCGCGGTGAGACAAAGCCGGCAGGGACGGCGGACGCTCTCCGTGCCGCACTCATGACGAGGCAGGACTGGAAGGGACGGCGTTTCACCGTCTGCAACAGCGACAACCTCTATTCTGACCATGCGCTGCGGCTGCTGCTGGAGGATAGGCACGAAAACGCGATGATCGATTATGACCGCGCGGCTCTGAGATTCGACCATGAACGGATCATGCAATTTGCCGTCATCAGAAAAGACGCCGAAGGCTTTGTGCGGCGGATCGTAGAGAAACCCTCAGAGGAGGAGATCAGGGATGCGGCAGACGCGTCGGGAAGAATCGGGGTGAGCATGAACATCTTCCGGCTCTTGTACGATCGGATTGTTCCCTTCCTGGAAGCGATTCCGCTTCATCCCATTCGCCGGGAGAAGGAATTGCCTCTGGCCATCGACGGAATGATCGGGCGTGCGCCCAGATCGATGTATGCAATCCCCCTGTCCGAACATGTGGTCGATTTGACCGTGCAGGGGGATATCTCAACAGTTGCCGAGTACCTGAGGGGCGCTCAAGATTGGAACGCATGCTGAGGAGGATCACGCCGGCTGAAGCCGGCGGCTACAGGCGATCGTTTAATAGCGGAAAGCGCGGGCTAAAGCCCGCGCCTACCGGGATCGTTTACAATGCAATCGTGGGAACGAAGCGAACGATAGTACCAAAACGGAATTTCGGGACGGCCGGCATGACTCCGAATCTCCATCGGATCTCGCTGCTGCTGATCTTCGCCGCTGCGCTCAATCCCTCCCTCATCGCAGGTCAGGCGAAGCACACCTTCGCTCTCGGCGAGAGGGATTTCCTCCTCGACGGAAAGCCGTTTCAAATTATCGCGGGAGAAATGCACTTTGCACGCATCCCGCGTGAGTACTGGCGGCAGCGACTCAGGATGGCCCGCGCGATGGGGCTGAACACGATCTCAACGTACGTCTTCTGGAATTACCAGGAGCCGGAAGAGGGGAAGTTCGATTTCGTCACGGAGAACAGGAACATCGCCGAGTTCATCCGAATTGCCGGGGAGGAAGGTCTGTGGGTCATACTTCGCCCCGGACCGTATGCCTGCGCAGAGTGGGATTTCGGCGGATACCCCTGGTGGCTCCTCAAGGAGAAAGATCTGATTGTCCGCGGAAAGGATCCCCGGTTCCTCCGGGCGTCGGGCGCATACCTGAAGCGTTTGGGTGAGGAAGTGGCACCGCTGCAAGTGACTCGCGGCGGTCCGATCATCCTCGTTCAGGTGGAGAATGAGTACGGATCGTACGGCAGCGACAAAGAATTCATGGCGGCGACTCGCGACCAGATCCGTGCCGCGGGATTCGAAGTACCGCTTTTCACCGCCGACGGACCGTCGCAGTGCCGCAACGCGTTCCTCCCCGACGTGCTCCCGGCGATCAACGGCGAAGAGAATCTCGAGGCATTGCACGACACCGTGAATACGTTTCACGGGGGAAAGGGGCCGTATTTTGTCCCCGAGTACTATCCGGGCTGGCTGGACCACTGGGGAGAACAACATTCGGTTCTCAGCGCGAAGGAGGCGACGGGGAAATACGATACGCTCCTGGCCGGGGGCGCATCCGTGAGCCTCTATATGTTTCATGGCGGGACAAATTTCGGGTTTATGAGCGGCGCGAATTACGGAGGGCATTACCAGCCGCAGCCGACAAGTTATGACTATGACGCTCCCCTCGATGAGGCGGGGCGGCCGACGCCCAAGTATCACGAATTCCGCCGCGTCATCGCGAAGCACCTGCCCTCCGGATCGGCGCTCCCGGAGGTTCCTCCAGCCAACCGTGTCATCGAGATCCCTGCGATCGCGATGCCGGATGACGCGAGCGTGTTTGATTCTCTTCCCCCCGCCAAAACATCCCGCGCGATACTCCCGATGGAGGAGTGCGGAGAGGGGGAGGGGTATATTCTCTACCGCACGACAATCACGACGCCGGGCGAGTCCGACCTGTTTATCGACGACCTGCGCGATTACGGAATCATCTTTCTCAACGGCAGGCGTATCTCAGAGTTCGACCGACGCCATCGACACAAACGCGCGAAGCTCAACGTAACGAGCGTTCCGTCCACGATGGATATCCTGGTGGAAAACGGAGGGCGCGTGAATTACGGGAGGCAGCTTGTTGATAATCGAAAAGGCATTACAAACCGAGTACTGCTCAACGACAGGGAGGTTACAGATTGGCAGATTTTTCCATTGCCGATGCACGATCTCTCGGCGCTCCGGTTCACGGCACGCGGCGGACCCGGCTCTCCGGCATTCCGCAGGGGGAGATTCCCGTTGACAGACACAGGTGATACATTCCTCGACCTCCGGGGATGGGGAAAAGGCGTCGTGTGGGTGAACGGGCACAACCTGGGGCGTTACTGGTACATCGGACCTCAGCAGACTCTCTACTGCCCGGGAGTCTGGCTGCGAAAAGGCGAGAACGAGATCATCGCGCTGGACATCGAGAATAGAGGAATGAGATCGATCGCAGGCTTGAAGTATCCGATACTCGACCAACTGAACCCGGACCTCCTCGCGCCTCTGATGCCGAAACGGGAGCGGGGGACCGTACGCCTCGAGCAATCTGATCTTAAAGCTGAAGGCACATTCGCGGCCGGAGATTCGGAGCAGACGGTGAGATTCGCACCGGTCCGGGCACGGTATGTGTGCATTCAATCGCTCTCTTCATTGCGCTCGGACCCCTTCGCTTCCGTCGCGGAATTCTACGTTCTTGATGCGCAGGGGAAGAAGGCGGAGCGCGGAGGGTGGAAGGTTCAATCCCTCGACAGCGAAGAGCTTATTGCCGAAGACGGACGCGGCGAGAACGCACTCGACGATGAAGCTGAGTCGATCTGGCACACGCAATGGGGGGCCGCGAAGCCCCCCCATCCTCACTATCTTGCCATCGACATGGGGAGAGACCGGATCATCGGAGGGTTCGTCTATCAGTCCCGGCTGGGGAATGCCCCCGGAAAAATCAAAGGGTACAGATTCTATGCGCGGCAGGAGGCCTTTCAGCCGGAGGGAAAATGAAGAGGAAGCAGCATGACGACATTCGATAGGTTCCTCATCGGACGCATGGCTGTGGTCCGGGGACCGGCATTTCTCTGCAGCTGCGCGCTCGCGCTATCGCTCCTCGGCCCGCGCCTGACAGTAGCGGCGATCGGGGCCGACAGCACGCGATCGTACACACTTGAAAATGAGCGCGTCAGGCTCTCCGTCACGGCCAGCAATGACCGGCTGCTCGGAGACCGTTTGGAATTCCGAACGATGCCGGCAGACCGGGGCGGGACGAAGCGGGGTCCCGTAGTGGTGACGGATGCGGGATTCAGTCTTGATGTCATGTACACCGACTGGCAGGCCCCGGGAAAGGCGAACAACGCCGAGAACCCCATCCTCCTGACCAAGAAGGACTTTGCGCTGGTGGGAGAGACCCACGCGGAGAAATCCGACGGGTCTCGGGAGATGGCTCTGCGCTTTCGCTCGCGGGAAAGCACTCTCGAACTGGAGATGACATATCGTCTCGGGCGGAATGAAACGTTCGTTCGAAGAGGCGTTGCCGTAATGGACACGGCGTTCGGCCATCACTTCCTCCGATGGATCTGGGCGAGGGATGGAACCGTTCATGGCGTGCGATCGGTCGTGAAGGCGGGCGGGTTCGGACAGCCTGTTGCGCTCCTTGTTGAGAATGGGGGGGTCTTTTTCGGCCTTGAGTACCCCGCGTCGGAGAACCGCTTCGAGGAGCATGGGGGACACGACGGGGCCCTGCGCTGCGGCCAGGAATACGGGGAGAAGATCGGACGGGATTGGCTGAAGAGCAACTGGGTGGTTGAAGGGCTTTCTCCCGACGCAGACGTCAAGAAGCGGTTTTTGGAGTACATCGACCTGATCCGCGTAGTTCCGCTCCGCCCCTACACGCTCTATAACAGCTGGTACGATCTGCGATCGCCCGAGTATCCGCGGGTGAGCAAAGATCACTGGATGAGCGAGCAATCCGCGATGGGAATGGTAAAGCTCCTGCGCCAACAGCTGATTGAAAAGCACGACATCAAACTCGACGCCTTCGTGCTCGATGACGGCTGGGACGTGTACGAGAGCGACTGGAAACTGCGCGACCCCGAGTGGCCCAGCGGACTTAAACCCCTTGCCGATGAATTGAAGAAGACGAACACTTCACTCGGGATCTGGATGGGGCCCACAGGGGGGTATTCGTTCCGCATGAGACGCATCGAATGGATGAAGGCGCACGGGTATGAGGTTGTGGGAACCTCCAAGGACAACCTGATGCTCTGCCTTGCAGGAACCAACTATAGCGCCCTCTTCAAGAAGCGCACCACCGATTTTGTCGCCGAGGACGGAGTGGGATACTTCAAATGGGACGGAATCCAGTTCTCCTGCAGCGAGCCCGGCCACGGCCATCCCGTCGACGTCTACTCGCGCCGCGCCGTGATGGAGTCGGTGATCGAGAAGTGCCGCGTCGTGCGGGCCCTGAATCCCAACATGTTCCTCAACATCACCTCCGGCACCTGGCTCAGTCCATGGTGGGTGCAGTACGCCAACACAATCTGGATGCAGGGGGCCGACTACGGTTTCTCGGATGTCCCGTCGATCAGCCGCCGGGACGGCGCAATTACCTACCGCGATTTTATTCTCTACGACGACTTCAGGAATCTTGACTTCTGGTTTCCGATCCAGAACCTCATGACGCACGGCATCATCAAGGGAAAACTCGAATCCACGGGGAGCCCCGATGAGCCGCTCGACAAGTTCACCGACGACGCACTCCTCTATTGCGCGCGGGGCGTAACGATGTACGAACTCTACATCTCTCCCGACATCCTTTCCGACGGCGAGTGGAATTCGCTGGCCGCCTCGCTGTCGTGGGCGAGAGACCGATTTCAGATTCTCTCCACGACCTCCATGATCGGCGGAAATCCGATGAAGCGGGAACCCTACGGGTACGTTCATTTCAGGGGAACGAGGGGAATAGTCGCCGCCCGAAACCCGTTCATCACTCCCGGGAGGCTGGAGGCGGCGCTGTCGTCCGCGCAGGGCCTCGACCCGGCCGCGGCGGATCTGGTCGTGGAACAGGTCTATCCGACATGCATGATCGCTCCCCGGCTCTACAGGGCCGGCGAGAACTTCACGATACTGCTCGACGGCTACGAAACGGCCGTCTACGAGATCTATCCGGTGAACGATGCCGCCGTCCCTCTCCTGGCGGGCGTCTCGTTCGATGTCGTCTCGCAGGCGGGGAATACGTATGTCGTTCGATACCACAGCGCGTCTCCCGGCGCGCGGCTTCTGAATCCTTCGATCGTCGAGTCGATGACCGCTTCGGGCCCATCGGCCGATCCGCGGAAGTTCTCCCCCCGAACCGAACCGGGTCCTCCCGTTGTATCGGACGTCTCCGTGCGCACGGAATCGCGCGACCCAGCGGTGATCCGGGTGGCGTTCGATCTCCCGGGGACCTCAAGGGAAGCCGCGATCGCGGTCCTTCTCACCCCGGACGACTCGCTGTCGCCGAAGAAGAAGCCCGCGCTTTCGGCAGTGATGGACGGAAGAGAATCGGCGGTGAAAACCGAAGAGCAGGAGGGAAGATCGCAGTGGTACCAGGTGAACGCGGCTCCGGGCCGTCATGCGATGGAGATGACGCTCAAGCCCGGCAAAGATGAACGAGGGTGGTCCGGTGAAGCGCATGTCTGGCTGATATCGAGGCAGGAGCAGAGAGCGAAGGAAGCGTCATTCGTTCTGCACAAGGCGATCGCCCTCCATCCGAGGCCGCCGCATCCGTGGAAGGAGGGCGAAGTCCGAAGGAGCGTGAAGCTCGGGGAAGCCCGCCTGAAAGCCGGGCCGCAATAGTGATTGGAAGGAACGCTTCATGAAACGGTACGGGAAACGGCATGCCCCGCTGATCGCAGCCGCGGTGATCATCCTCCTCGTATCTTCCGGTTGCAGCAGGACCGGCCCCCGCCCTGGCGGGACGGCGGGAAAGGTCAGGATCGGCTTTCTCGTCAAGCAGCCCGATGAGCCGTGGTTCCAGAACGAGTGGAAGTTTGCCCAGCAGTGCGCCGATTCCTTCGGGTTCGATCTCGTGAAGATCGGGGCCACTGACGGCGAGAAGGTCCTCGCGGCCATCGACAATCTGGCCGCACAGGGCGCTCAGGGGTTCGTGATCTGCGCGCCGGATGTGCGTCTGGGACCCTCGATCATGGCCAGGGCGGAGCGCTACGGCATGAAGGTCATGAGCGTGGACGATCGTTTCGTCGGCGCCGACGGATCATTCATGAAGAGCGTTCATCACCTGGGCATTTCGGCGCACGACATCGGCGCGAGCGTTGGGCGAGCGCTCTATGCGGAGATGCGGCGCCGGAGCTGGAACTCCGGCGAGACCGCACTCTGTGCCGCGACTTGGGAGGAACTGCAGACGGCCAGAGAGAGAACTGACGGCGCGATCGAGGCTCTGGTGGCCGCGGGCTTCCCGGCAGACCGGGTGTTCAAGGCGCCGCAGCGCGTGGCGGACATCCCGGGCGCGTTCGACGCCGTCAATGCTCTCCTGACGCAGCATCAGACGGTAAAGAGATGGCTCGTGTGCGGCAACAACGACAATGCCGTCCTGGGGGCGGTGCGCGCGCTGGAGGGTCATGGGTACGACGCCTCGACTGTCATCGGCATCGGGATCAACGGGACCGACTGTATCGTGGAGTTCCAGAAAGAGAAGCCCACGGGGTTCTACGCATCGATCCTTCTTGCCCCCCGAAGGCATGGATTTGAGACGTGCGCGCTGCTCTACCGGTGGATCAACAACGGAGCCGAACCTCCTCCGGAGACCTACACGACGGGGGTCCTGATCACGCGCGAGACGTTCCGGGAAGTGCTGGGGGAGCAGGGATTGCTGTGAAGGGAATGCTTCGGGCCATTTTCCGGAACACGGGGATGATGGCGGTCTTCGGGGTGCTGTTTGTTCTCATCTCTCTCCTTGTCCCGAACTTCTTCACGCTCGTCAACATGAACGGGCTGACCCTCTCGGTCACGACGGTGGGGATCATCGCATCCACGATGCTCTTCTGTCTCGCGGCGGGCGACTTCGACCTCTCGGTCGGCTCGGTGGTGGCGTGCGCGGGAATCCTCGCGGCCGTGATCATGAACCAGACCGGGAGCGTTGCCCTCGGAATCGCGGCCGGAGTCATCGCAGGCGGCCTGATCGGAGTCATCAACGGGATCGTGATCGCCTACGCCCGGATTAACGCGCTCATCACCACCCTGGCGACAATGCAGATGGCCCGGGGGCTTTCCTACATCATCTCCGACGGGAGGGCGATCGGTATCCGCGAGGAAGGCTTCTTTTCGCTCGGGATTTCAACTCTCCTCGGAGTTCCGGCGCCCGTGTGGGTGATGCTTCTCTCCTTCCTGTTGTTCGGGACACTCCTCAACAGAACACTCTTCGGGCGGCACACGCTTGCGGTCGGCGGCAACATGGAGGCCGCACGGCTTGCGGGAATTCCCGTCGCTTCAATCAAGGTCGCCATCTTTACCATCCAGGGGATGATCGCCGGTCTTGCCGGAGTCATTCTTGCCTCGAGGATGACGAGCGGCCAGCCCGCGACGGCCCAGGGCCTGGAGCTTCAGGTCATCTCGGCGTGCGTTCTCGGCGGGGTTTCCCTGGGAGGAGGCGTCGGGACGATGGGAGGAGTCATCGTCGGTGTGCTGATCATCGGAACGGTTCAGAATGCGATGAACCTTTTGAACATCCCGCCATTTTACCAGTATGCGGCGAGCGGCGGGATTCTCCTTGCGGCGGTGATGATGGACCGCTCACGACGGAGTATCCCGGCGTAACAAGCGCGGGCTGAAGAAGAAGTGTTTCATTCGGCTTCCGGGCTGGTGTCACGGTATGGACCGTGACACCAGATTGAGAGGAGGGAGGGAGGACCTCAGTAGAGGAACATCGGTTTCCCAAGAATGTGCGCAACCTTGGGACGGTACTGCTCGGTGTCGTAGAGCTCGTCGACGTCGACTCTCTTCTTCCCCTCGGCGATGATGTTCGCCGAAACGGTCGTGTACTTCCCGTCGCGGAGGGCCACCATGCGGCCGGGCTGCTTTTTCATGAGCAGGTCTGTTGCGAGGTGGCCGTAGCTTGTGGAGACCATGATGTCGAGCGCGTCCGCCGCGCCGCTGCGCATCAGGTAGGCCAGCTGCTGGTAGACCGTTCGCACCCCCGAACGCTTCTCGATCTCGAGCGCAACGTAATCCCCGATGCCCCCCAGCTTCTTGTGCCCGTACGCGTCGGCCTCTCCCTTCATGAACATCTCTCCGCCTTTTGGCTTTGCTCCCTCGGAAATCGTCATCACCGCATAGCGGCTGGGGTTGGTGTTGCGGTCGTCAACGAGGTACCGGACAAGCCGCTCGATGGCGAAATCCACCTCGGAAATGATTGCCCGGTCGACGCCCGCCAGGTACGCCGAAATAAGGGACGTTTCCCCCGAATACCGCCCGAAGAGCTCGACGACGGCGATCCGCTCATGCGATCCGGCGGGAGTCCTGAGCGCATGGATGAACTCCACGCTGCGAGTGACCGCCGTTGAGAAGCCGATGCAATAGTCGGTCCCGTAGACGTCGTTATCCATCGTCTTCGGGATGCAGACGACCGGATATCCTTCCTTATGAAGCCTCACCGCGTAGCTGAGCGTGTCGTCGCCGCCGATGGCGATCAATGCGTCAAGCTTCAGGTGCTCTAGGACCCGGAGGACATGTTTCGTGCAGTCGACAGGGTTATCTCCGCTCCCGGACCCGAACTCCGCCTTCAGGAACGCGGGAAGCTCTTTCGGTTTCACCCGTCCGGGGTTTGTCCGTGAGGTGTGCAGGTAGGTTCCACCAGTCCTGTCGATCGTCCTCGTATTCGACCGGGTCAGCTGGATCGTCTGAGTGTCGAGCGTCTGTTTGTCATCCGGGTTGTAGTTGAGGAGCCCACCCCAGCCCCTGCGAATGCCGAGGACCTGGTGATTCTCCTCGGCTGCATGGTACACTGCCGCCTTGATGCATGGGTTGAGGCCCGGGACATCGCCGCCGCCTGTCAGGATTCCGAATTTCATTCTTGCCCCTTGGAAGTTCAGCTCAATTTACGCAAACAGCGCCCCTTTTTCAATCACGTTGCCTATTGCAATTGCGCAAAACTCTCGCTACTTTCGGGCTGTCTTTATGATCCCTTTCGCATTCAGCATCGTAATATAAGGTAACAATCGTGCAGGGTTTCTTCGCCATATTGGCCACGGCGGCCCCTCAGGTCCCCTCCGGGGGTGAGGAAGCGGCGATTCTTAAGAGGATCTCCAGAGGAGAGGAACCCGCGCTCGCGGAATTGTACGACCGTTACGCCCAGCTTCTCTATTCCCTCGGCATGAGAATCCTGCGATCGGTGCAGGATTCGGAGGATATCGTTCAGGAGGTGTTCATGCAGGTCTGGAACAAGGCGGGCTCATACCAGGCGGAAAAAGGGACCGTGCATACGTGGCTGATCACGATGATGCGAAACCGGTCGATCGACAAGCTGAGATCGAAGGGATTCAGGGCCGCGGGCCAGCAGGTAGACATTGCCACGATCCCGCTCTTTGCGGATCCCGCGTCTTCGAACCCGCATTCCCACGTCGTGCGGAACGAGCACCAGAAACTCGTCCTCGGTTCGCTGAAGCAGCTGAGTATCGACCAGCAGCAGGTGCTGGCCCTTGCCTACTATGAGGGCTTCAGCCAGACCGAGATCGCAAGCCAGCTCAATATCCCTCTCGGCACCGTTAAGTCGCGCATGAGAAAGGGGTTACAGACGATGCAGTCGAATCTGAAGGGAAAGATCTGACCGGTGGCTGAGCACGATAACAGATATCTGGAATACACCGCCCCATACGCTCTCGGTGTCCTCGATGGCGAGGATTTCAAGGAGTTTGACGCGCATCTGAAGACAGGGTGCACTGTCTGCAGGGCGGAAATCTCAGCTTTCTCGGCGACTGCGGCGATGATCCCGGATGCTCTGCCACCTTTGACCCTCTCCCCGGATCTGAAAGAGCGTGTCATGTTTAATGCAGGGCTGGCTCAGGTGACGAAGGCGTACGTGGAGGCTGCTCCCGAGAGCCCCCCGGAATCCGCGGGCTGGGAGAGAGAACCGGTGGAAAGGGTGACGGAGAGATCGGCGGGGAGGAGGAGAGCAGGGTGGCTTGCCTACGGCCTGGCCTTCGCGGGGCTGGTGATGCTTGCCGGATTCTCCATGTATGTCCTAAACCTATTCAAGACCATCAGCAGTCAGGACGCTTATATCACCACGCAGCAGGCACAGATAACCAGGCTCCTCAGCGAAGTTGACAGAAGGGATGCGATTCTGAAAGTGCTCGGCTCCCGGCGCATCGAGATCGTCACAATGGACGGTCTCGGCGTCAATCCCGTCGGGTACGGAAAAATCCTCTGGGATCCGGAGAAGAAAGTGGCGGTGCTGCAAGTTTCGAACCTGCCGCCGGTCCCCTCAGGGAAGGACTATCAGCTCTGGATCATCAGAAACCAGAAGCCGGTCAGCGCGGGAATCTTCGCGGTGACAAATGAGCGAGAACGGGAAAGCTTCTTCCAGGTGCAGCCGATCGAAGTAACCGACAGGAGCGAAGTCGACGCGTTCGCCGTTACTCTCGAGCCGAAGGGGGGAGTGCCTCAGCCCACGGGAGAAATGTACCTCCTCGGGAAAGCCTCCGCGAAGTAGTCGCGGAGTTGAGCCCTCGTACAGGGAGGGCAAAAAAAATGGCGCCTTGCGGCGCCACATTCCGATAGAGCCCCCTCACACTCTTACGTGCTCCGGCGGGTATTTGCCTCGATGTCGAGGAGCAGGTTGATGACGCCACCTGCCGCATAGAGGAGCAGGACTGGCACGACCGCTGCGATCAGGGTCCCGCCGTATGACTGGATCAGCGAGCGAAAATCGGGTATCTTCATCCCGTCAGAAAAATATTGAACGAAGAAAAAGATTGCGTTAAGCGCCCAGAGGATTCCCCCGACGACCGCCAGGCGCTGGCAGATGTACGCTGCATTACGCAAACCCTTGTGGTTCATCATAATTCCATCCGATCGGTTGTGAATGATTCGTGAACTAAGTTGCAACGGGTTTGAAAGTAACAACTTAGCACATTAATGTCAAGTCCCGCTTCAACCCCAGAAGTAGTTGATCATCTTGGAGACAAGCCTCGCAGCCACAAGATTGGGGAAATGGAGGCCTTTTATGGGGGAAAACTCAACCACGTCGCACCCGACAACCCGCCTTGACTTCCCTAATTTCCTCAGGAAACGCATCGTTTCAGTCCATGCCAGGCCGTTGGGTTCGGGGGTCCCCGTCGAAGGCATGATGGAGGGATCAAGGCCATCCACATCGAAGGTGACGTACACATGCTCCGTGCACTTTTCGAGAGCAAAGTCGTCCCACGATTTCAGAAGCCTTGTGTATTTCCCCTCGCGAATCTCGTGCGCGTAGAGCGTCGTGATCCCTCTCTGCCGGATGAACTGTGCTTCCTCGACGCATTGGGCCCTGATCCCGATCTGCACCAGGCGGCGGGGATCGAGGAACTCGCATACCCGAGCCATCACGGAGGCGTGGGAGTACTTGTTCCCCATATACTCGGCGCGCAAATCCGAGTGCGCATCGATCTGGACGACCGTGAGGTCTCTGAAGCGCTCCGCGAAGGCGGCGATGACCGCTTGCGACAGTGTGTGCTCCCCTCCGAGCGTCACGATAAGTTTTTTCTTCGCTAAAAGGTCCCTGACCCTCGCGTGAATGAGCTCGAGGGCGGACTCATCACCGAGGGTGGCGGTCTCAATCGGCTTAAGAGTGGCGATCCCGAGCCGGCGGTGCACCTCGTATCCGGTCTCCTCGTCGTAAAACTCGACCTGATGGGAGGCGTCGAGGATGGCGCGGGGGCCCGACTTCGTTCCGGTGCCATAGCTCACCGTCCGTTCATAGGGGACAGGGAGGATCGCCACCTGGGAGTTCTCGAAGGATGAATGCTCCCTCCCGATGCCGAGAAAGTTGTTCCGGGTTCCGAGCGTAGTGAAGGCTGTCATATCCGAGTCGTTGAATGAAAGCGGTCTGAATATAGGTGAATGAGCGCCGAAATGCAATCTTGATTCTCTCTCATATTTCTCCTACCTTACCGCCACTTCTGCCCCCCGTGCGCTGTTCAATCTCATACTACGCTCTCCTGAGCGCGGTCTTTCTCTGGTGCGCAGCGCTAGTGGTTCTTCCCCTCGCCGCATCTGCCGGATTCGCATCCTCGAGGATCGGATACGATTTCTTCTCGAATATCTGCCATCAGGAAGGATCCCGGTCTCTCCACATCGCCGGCCATCCGATGGGAGTATGCGAGAGGTGCTCCGGAATCTATTTCGGGTTCCTGGCCGGCGTGCTCCTGAGCCGGCTGGTACGGAAACTAACCGCCGCGTCCCCTCGTATTTTGTGGGGGGCGGCTGTCGCCCCCATGCTGATCGATGTGGCGGCCGACATTTCCGGAATTCATGCAAGCACCGCGGCCCTCCGGCTTTTCTCCGGCGGCTTTTTTGGGATCGCAGCCGCGCTCATCCTGACGCCCCTGCTCGTTGAGGCGTTGTCATCGGCATCTCCGCCCAAACAACTCACAATCGCTCATGGGGAATATGAACCCAAAACCTGACAAGTTTATTCCCGCCCTCTACGGCGGCATTATCATGGGGCTGATCTCGTCCATCCCCTTCCTCAACCTCGTCAACTGTCTCTGCTGCGCGGGCGTGCTCTTTGGGGGCTTCCTCGCCGTGATGTTCTATAAGAATAATTTTACCCCCGATACACCCCCGTTCACGTCCGGCGACTGCATTGCCGTCGGGGCGCTCTCGGGGGTTGTTGGCGCGGTGGTGGGAACCGCCCTTTCTCTCATCTTTAATGCGATCTTCGGCGACGTCGCGAGGCAGTTCCTCCTCAACGTGCTGAAGAATTCCAACTTGCAGCTCCCCCCTGAAGTGATGGACAGGTTAGAGGAGGCTATGAACGAAGGCGCGTCCGGCTTCAGAATCATCCTCCGGTTCTTCCCTTCTCTGTTCGCCGAGGCGCTCTTCGGCCTCCTCGGAGGGCTGATCGGCTACAGCATCTTCAAGCCGAAGCAGCAGGTACCCGTCGCGCCGCCTCCGATGCCTCCGCCCGCATGAGGGTCTCGCGGGGGCTCCCACTGGGCGCGGCCCTCATTCTCGCGCTTTCCCCCCGCCCCGTCTGGGCGGGGCGGGAAACCCCATACCAGATCGTCGAAGTACAAGCGAAGATTCATCTTTTCCCCGCCCAGAACGCCATCGCGTGCGTCGACACGATGACGCTCAGGCCGGGATCGCCGGGGCCCGATCGCATCTCTTTCCGCCTTCTCCGTTTCTACGAGGTTGAGCGGGCGTCGGTCAACGGCCGCGATGCGCGGTACAAACGAGAGGGCGACTCCCTTCGGCTGACCGGCCTTCCCCGAGACACCCTCCTGACGCTGGTTCTGCGTTACTCCGGGCGGCTGGCGTTCAGATCGGAGTTCACACTTCTCACGAGAGACCGCGCCATTCTCCGGGAGGAGGAGGTGATGCCCCACGGCAATACCGTCATTCAGAAGGCAAGGCTCAGCATCGAGGTTCCCTCCGACTGGGAAGCGGTCTCTGTCGGCCGGCTCGTGGGGCGGGAGACGCTCAAAGATTCGGTGGTCTACGTCAGGGAGGCGGATCAGCCCGTTCCGTCGATCGGCTGGATCTGCGCCGGGGTCTACGGCACGCTGGGGAGCGACAGCGGAGGAATTCCCGTGACCTTCCACTACTTCGCGGCCGATTCCGCTCTCGCACCGGCCATCGTATCGCTTGCCCGCAACGCGGTCGGCTACTACGACAGAACGTTTTCCCCGTACAGGTTTTCAAACCTCGAGATCATCGAGGTGGACGACTGGCTCGGGGGAGGAAACGTTCTCGCCGTGGCGAACCCGAACATGGTGCTCGTCAAGAGGCTCGCCCTGCGCACGGAGGACAGCTTTAACAAGGCGGGCACGATCCTTCCCCATGAGATCGCGCACCAGTGGTGGCCGATGACCGTCTTTGTCCGCGACTCGGACGCGGCGTTTCTCTCGGAGGGGATGTGCGACTATTCATCGCTGCTATTCAACTCCTCCCGCGGAACGCTCTCTATGCGCGACTCCCTCAGGCGCCATCCGCTCCTTCGGTCCCTTCTTCTGCGGGCCGAGTCGGGGCGCGATCTCCCTCTCGAGCAAAAAGCGGATCTGCGATCCCTCCCGACTCACTACCTGAAGGCCTCCTACGTACATCACATGCTCCGCCGCATCATCGGGGACTCGGCGTTCTTCCGGCTCTACCGGGAGTATGCCCAGCGATTCGCGGTCAGGGAGGCGGGGCTTGGCGATTTCCGCGCTCTGGCCGAGGAGATCTCCGGAAGAACGCTAGGCTGGTTTTTTACCGAATGGGTAACGAGCCGCGGCGTCCCGCGGCTCAGGATCTATAACGTCAAGACCGCCCCCGCCGGCGTGAAATGGGTTACGCGCGGCCGCGTGCGCGTGGTTGGTTATGAACATTTCACGGCCCTCGTTGACGTGGGAGTCGAGTCCGCGGAAGGGACCGCTACCGCGCCCGTCTGGCTAGGGCAGGACAGCACGGGGGCCTACTCGAACGACAGGCCGTTTGAGATCTCAACCTCCTCGAAGCCATTCCGCGCGATCCTCGATCCGGGAGGGAACTTCCTGAAGCATCAGAAGCTTCCCGTCACGCTCGCGGATCTCCGGGATCCCTCGGACGGCCTCCTGATCGTGGGGACGCGCGGAGAATCAGAACACCTGCTGCAGCTCGCCCGCGCGGATTCCGCGCTCATGGAGGGAGGGGAGTGGTCGGTGAGAATAAAGCCCGATGCGGACGTCACCCTCGGCGACCTGCAGGGAGAGCGCGTGATTCTCTACGGGAGGGCATCGGAGAACAGCGTGGTCCAGGAACTCGCGGGGAAGTTCGCGCTCGGGTTCAAAGGTGATTCGATTGCCATCCCGAAGGGGGTCTCGGATACATCGCACCTTGCGGGCGAAACGATCTTCGACAGCACGCTCGCACTCGTTCAGTGCGTGGAGAGCCCCTACAATCCCCGGGGGATTCTCACTTGGGTCGTTCCGTTGAGCCGCGGAGCCAATCCGTCGGTGCTGCCGCTCGAGGCTTCGTGGGCAGTCATGAGGGGAAAGGAAGCGATCGGCTCGGGCGTGTGGGAGGTGAAAGACGAGGAGACGACGGTAGAGATACAACGGTAGGGGCGCAGAGCACCTACCGGGTTAACTTGATTCTGAAGGTGGTTCCTTTTCCGATCCTGCTCTCCCTGACGAAAAGCTTTCCGCGGTGGTACGTTTCGATGATTCGCTTGGAGAGGCTCAGTCCCAGTCCCCATCCCCGCTGCTTGGTGCTGTAGCCGGGCCGGAAGATATCCTGGCGCTGCTTCATATCGATCCCTTTTCCCGTGTCTTTCACGTCGATGAAGATCGAGTCGCCCTTCGGGAGGATCGAAAACGTGATGGTTCCTCTCCCGTCCTCCATGGCGTCGAGGGCGTTGCGGATCAGGTTCTCGACCACCCAGCCGAATAGCTCCCTGTTGATCCGCGCCGTGACATGGTCGTCGGTTTCCAGCCGGATGTCGATGTTGGCCCGGTCGCCGAACCTCGAGGGGAGGCGCTGCCGGAAGTAGGAGATGATCGACCCGATCACCTCGTGAAGGTCCTCCTCTTTCAGGCTGGGTTTGGATCCGATCTTCGAGAACCGCTCCGTCACCTGCTGAAGGCGCTGGAGGTCGTTCTCCATCTGGAGCACCGTGGAGAGCTGCTTCGGGTTGTCGGCGGCGTATCCCTTCATCATCTCTATCCAGCCCATCAGGCTCGAGAGCGGGGTGCCCAGTTGGTGGGCCGTTTCCTTCGCCATCCCCACCCAGATGTTGCTCTGCTCGCTCCGCTTGATGTAGCTGAAGCCGATGTATCCCATGATGATGAACATCCCGGCGACGACGATCTCGATGTACGGAAGCCACCGGAGGCGCGTCACCAGCCGCGACTCCCCGTAGTGCACGTAGTTAAGGACGGAATCCTGAACGGTGACCCTGATCGGCGGATTCTGCAGGTCAAGCTCGCGGATGACGCGCTCAAAGAACTCCTGCTGCTGCTCCGGGGTAAGAGTCGAGTCGATGTCGACATTCCGGGCATTCGTCTTGTAGGGCCTCAAGGGGGCGTTGTGCGGATCGGAAAGAACCATAGGGAAGTCGATCGAGCGGATCACCTCGTCGAAAATGAAGGCGTAGTCCGACTGCTCGTTCATCTTGTCGGCCGGGCGGTTCGCGATGAACTCCACCGATCGGGCGTACAGATCGGCGATTCCGCGCTCGTGCACCAGGAGCTGGTCCACGATGTGCCGGCTGTAGAGGAGGATGCCGACGACGATCGCGACCGCGAGCAGGATCAGGACGAGCTTGATATTCGCGGAGCGCGGTCCCGGCACGGGTTCAGCTTCCGGCGAGGATCGTCTGGTCGCGACCCGGGCCGACCGAAACCATGCACACATCAGTGCCGGTCAGCGAGCCGAGCGCTTCAAGGTACGCCCGGGCCTTTTGGGGCAACGCCCGGTACGACCGCACGCCCCCTATCGGGACGCCCCACCCCTCAAACGTTTCATACCGGGGAACCACCGCTTCGAGACTTTTTACGTCGGTCGGAAAGCCCTTCAGGGGTTTCCCGTTGAGACGGTATTCCGTGCACACGCTGATCGTCTCGAACGTGTCGAGCACGTCGAGCTTGGTGATGGCGATCGTCCTGAAGCCGTTGATCATCGCTGCATGGCGCACGCTGACGGCGTCGAACCAGCCGCACCGCCGCGGCCGTCCCGTCGTGGCGCCGTACTCAGCGCCCAACTCCCTCAGCCGGCCCCCCTCGTCGTCATTCATCTCCGTCGGAAACGGTCCGTTCCCCACCCGGGTCGAGTAGCTCTTGACAACCCCCAGGACCGACTCGACGGCCGTGGGTGGAATCCCGAGGCCCGTGCAGGCGCCTCCCGACGTCGCGTTGGAGGAGGTGACGAACGGATACGTCCCGTGGTCGATATCGAGAAGGGCTCCCTGGGCGCCCTCCGCGAGGATTTTTCGGCCGGCCCTGAGGGCCCCGTCGAGGTAGAGGGCGGTGTCGGTCACATACGGATCGATCTTCTTGTCGAACTCCTCGTACTCGCAGACGATCCTGTCGGGGTCAAGCTCATCCGCCCCGTAGACCTGGCTGAGGATCCTGTTCTTTTCGCTCAGGTTGCGCTTCACTTTTGAGGCGAAGAGATCGCGGTCGAGGAGGTCGACGATCCTGATACCGGTCCGCATGAACTTGTCGATGTAGGCCGGACCGATCCCGCGTCCCGTGGTGCCGATCCTCTCGGGCGTCTTCTCGCGCATCGACTCGAGGAGCTTGTGGTAGGGCATGATGAGGTGCGCGTTGTGGCTCACGAGGAGGCGTCCGGCAATGTCGACGCCGAGTTCGCGCAACCGCCCGATCTCGGCGAGGAGCGCGGCCGGGTCGACGACGACTCCGTTGCCGATGACGCAGGTGACGCGGGGGTGGAAGATACCGGATGGGATCAGGTGGAGGACGTGTTCGCGCCCGCCGATGACGACGGTGTGGCCGGCGTTCGCTCCTCCCTGGTAGCGGGCGACGATGTCGATCTCCTCGCTGAGGCGATCGACGATCTTTCCTTTTCCTTCATCGCCCCATTGGGCGCCGACGATTACGGTAACAGGCATGGTTCCTCACTCGCCATCGACATGACGGTCCAGAGGCGCGTGCCTTCCGGCGGTCACGCCGCGAAGCTTGCGATCGCTTTCTTGACGGTGGGGTGGACTTCGAAGACCGTGCTGAGCTTGGTGATGACGAGCAGGCTCTCGATCTTCTTCGAAGCGGCGGCGAGTTTCAGGTCCCCGCCCGCATTGCGCATCGTCGTAAGCGCCGCGATGAGCATGCTCAGGCCCGAGCTGTTCATCGTCTGGACGCCCGAGAGATCGAGGAGCACCCTCTTCCTGTTCTTTTCGGCGAGCTTGTGCAGGGTATCGTTCAGGACCGTCGCATCGGGCCCCCCGAGGACGCTCCCCTCGAGGGCGATGATCGTGACGCCCTCAGCTTCCCTGGTTGATAGTTTCATACGATACTTTTTCGGGGACCGCCGGCCTGAGCTTCTTCGCCTGCTTGTAGTTCGTGTAGTCGAGCACGATTGCGCTACCGATGTAAATCGAAGAGTAGGTGCCGGTGACGATTCCGACCGTGAGGGCAAAGGCAAACCCCCGGAGCACCTCGCCGCCGAAGAAAAAGAGAATCAGCGTGATGACGAACACCGTACCGGAAGTGATAATGGTCCGGCTCAGGGTCTCGTTGAGGCTCTTGTTGATGAGCTCCATCAGCCCCATGGAGCGGAAGATCTTCTGGTTCTCCCTGATCCGGTCGAAGATCACGACGGTGTCGTTCATCGAGAGGCCGACGATGGTCAGGAACGCCGCGATCATGTTCTGATCGATTTCGAAGTTCGTATAAGCGGAGAGTCCGTCGAGCAGGGAGATGGCGGCGAGCGTCACCATGACGTCGTGAAAGAGCGCGACCAGGGCGCCGACGCCGTAAATGAACTTGAAACGGAAAGCGATATAGATGCCCATCGCCACGAGGGAAAACACAACCGCCAGCAGGGCGTTTCTCCGCAGCTCCGCGCCGACTTTCGGCCCGATCTTCTGTTCCTGGAGAACCTTCGGGTTGTCGTCGGGAAAGGTCTGCTGGAGCGTCGCCTTGATCTTGTCGCCGACAACGGTTCCTTCACCCTGCATCTCCGTGCGCAGGAGGATCGTATTCTGCCCTCCATACGCCTTGATCTCCGACCGCTGGAAGCCCGCGTTGTCCATCATCGAGCGGATCTTCCCGATGTCGGCCGGCTGACTGAACTTTATGATCATCTCCGTGCCGCCGAGGAAATCGATGCCGAAGTGGAGGCCCTTGACGATCGGGGAAAGGAAGCCGAGGAAGACGATGATACCCGAAATGGTATACCAGAGCTTCCGCTTGCCCATGAAGTCAATCTGTGTCTTGCCGAAGAATCGCATCTACATGCTCCTTGAGGAATTTTCAGCCGAAGCTGACGTGGGTTCCGCGATCGATCAGCAGATCGATGACGACCCGGCTCACGACGACGGCGCTGAACACGCTCGCGACGAGACCGATCATCAGCGTCAGGGCGAAACCCTGAATCGGCCCGCTTCCGAACTCGTACAGGATAATCCCGGTGATGAAGGCGGTCAGGTGCGCGTCGATGATCGCGCCCTTGAACGCCCGGTCGTACCCGGCGTCGATTGCCGCCATGAGGGATTTCCCGGTGACGGACTCTTCCCTGATCCTCTCGAAGATCAGCACATTCGCATCGACCGCGATTGCCATGGTGAGGATGATGCCCGCGATGCCCGGGAGCGTGAGCGTCCCCTGGAACGCCGCGATGACCCCCAGCATGAAGATCGTGTTGAAGAGGAGGGCGATGTCGGCCATCGTGCCCCCAGTGCTGTAGTACATGATCATGAAGACCACGATCAGGGCCAGGGAGAGGAGGGAAGACCACAGGCCCTCTCGGATTGAATCCTCCCCGAGCGACGGTCCGACGGTCGCCTGCTGGATAATCTCGACCGGAGCGGGGAGCGCGCCTGCTTTGAGCACAATTTCAAGGAGCTTCGCCTCTTCGCCGCTGGACATGCCGGTGATCTGCGAGTTGCCACCGGTGATCTTCGAGATCACCTTCGGCGCCGAGAAGCACGCGTTGTCCATGATGATTGCGATCCGCTTGTTCACGTTCGCGCCGGTGATCCGCGCCCAGTCGTGCGCCCCCTCGCTGTTCATCTCCATGTTGACGATCCACGTGTTATACTGCGGATCGATCGTGGCGCGCGCATTGACGATCACGCCGCCGGTCAATTCGGCCTGCTTTTTCACCGCAAAGAGCGAGAAATACTTCTTTCCCTCCGATATGAACTCGGACTTCGCGGACCACACAAATCCCATGTCCGACGGAAGAATCTTTTGGATGTCCGGACGGGCGAGGATGCGGTTCACCTTCGGCCTGTCGTCTTCCGACGAGTAGAGCTGGCCGTTCCAGCCCTGGTTCTCCTGCTGGGGGAGGGTGTTCGCGAGAGCGAAGAACGGATGATCCTGGCGCGCCTTGTCGAGGGCCTTCGACTGCTCGGTCGGAAGCGGGAGCGTCGAGTCGGCCGATTTCGAGGTGTCCGCCGCGGAAGTGTCTTTCAGGGCGGCGACGCTCTTGGACGTATCGGCGCTGGTCGTATCGTTCAAGGGCTTCCCTCCGAGGGCACGGTCGATCGATTCGTAGACCTTGATGCCGATTTCAGGGTCGGTCAGGAGCTTGAACTCGAGCAGGGCTGTCCCCTGCAGCAGTTGGCGGACCTCGGCTTCCTTGCTCACACCGGGAAGCTCGACGATGATTCGCTGACCCCCCTGTTTCTGGATAGAGGGCTCGGAAACGCCGTACTGGTCGACCCTGTTGCGCACAATTTCCATTCCGCGGTCGACGGCGCTGGAGGCCTCATCGCGGAGCTTCTTCACGACGTCGTCGTCGGAGTCGCGAAAACTCCCGTAGTACCTGCTGAGCCGCACCTGTTTTGCCTTGAACTTCCCGGAGACGAGGTCGATCAGATCCAGCGTCGACGTCTTCGACTCCTCGCGAATTTCGCCGAACAGGGCATTAAAGGTGCTGTCTTTATTGTGTGCCAGGTCTTCGAGGAGCTTGAGGACGTTTACCTCGAGGACGACGCGCATCCCGCCCTGGAGGTCAAGCCCCAGCTTGATGCGCTTCTGCCGCGCGTCGCGAATCTCGGCTTCATGGCTTTCGAGGTAGGAGACGCTGTCGGCGCCCGTCAGCGACCGGAGCTCCTTGGTGATCTTATAGTCTTTGTAGGTCGGGTAGAGGAAATACAGCGAGAGAACGACGGTAAGGGCGATAAATATCAATCGACCGCGGTTTTTCTTCACGTGGGCCTTCTGAACTCCTTCGACCGAATTCGTTATTGTTGCAGGGAATTAGCTGCGCTACGGACGGAAAATATAGCGTTATTTCCGTTGAAAGTCAATCAAAGTTTGCGGAATGAAGCACTTACGAGGTTTCGCTTCCTCTTGATTCTCGATACGATCTCTTCTATATTAGTCCGGCAATTCTGACCCTCTCATAATCTCTTGCAGTTCTGCCTCGTTGAATAACTTTATCCCCGGCGCCGCGGCCTGCGCGCGGACGGCGCTGGCGATCCTCGCTCTTGCGGCCGTACCGGGTCGGGTAGGGAGCGCGATCCCGCGCGCTCCGGTTCGCGAAGTAAGGGCCGTCTGGATAACCACGGTGAACGGGCTCGATTGGCCGGGCTCCTTTGACCCGGCCCAGCAGCGTGCATCGCTGGTTGAGATCCTCGACAAGCTCGCCTTCGCCCGCTTCAATACGGTCTTCTTCCAGGTGCGCTGCAGGGGAGACGCGTTCTACCGCTCCCGTTATGAGCCCTGGTCGCAGGAGCTTACGGGCACGCTGGGGGGCGACCCCGGATGGGATCCGCTCGCGTTCGCGATCCGGGAAGGGCACGCCCGGGGCCTGGAGGTCCACGCATGGTTCAACACTTTTTTTGCGAAGAGCGGCAAAGGGCCTCCGGACCGGTCGACCCCTCTTCATGTCGTTCTGAAGCATCCCGAATGGCTGCACCTTGCGGAGGGCGAATGGTGGTTCGATCCCGGCATCCCTGCGGCGCGCCGTTACGTTGCGACGGTTGCTATGGACATCGTCCGCAGATACGACATCGACGGCATCCATTTCGATTTCCTCCGGTACCCCGACAAGCCTTTCCCGGACGACAAGACCTATCGCCGGTACGGAGGCTCGGTGCCGAAGGAGGACTGGAGGCGGGACAACGTGAATGCATTTGTCCGGGCCTTCCATGATTCCGCCTCGGCGTTCAAACCCATGCTTAAGATCGGCTCGGCGCCGATCGGCATCTACGCGAATACCGCCTCCTTCAAAGGGCTTCAGTCATTCTCCGACCTCTATCAGGATTCGCGCGAATGGTTGAAGGAGGGGATGCAGGATTACATTGTTCCGCAGACATACTGGCCCCTGGGCCGGCGGCCGGGGAGTCCGGACTTCGCGGAGACGGCGCGGGATTGGGCTCAGCATACATACGGCCGGGAGGTTTATCTTGGGGTAGGGGCGTACAAGAAGGAAGTATCCGATCAGCTTCCGCAGCTGATCGACGCATCGCGGTCGCTCGGCTTTCACGGAAACTCCTTCTTCCGGTATCGGAGCATCGAGAACGCGCTCGGCGCGGGCGGGAGGTATAAGACGCCGGCGATTATTCCGGCCATGAAGTGGAAAGATTCGATTCCGCCCAATCCCCCGGCCGGGCTCGCGGTATCGGGTTCCAACCGCGGGGGATTCGAGGTTCAATGGAACCCGCCTCAGGAGGCCTCCGACGGGGACTCCGCTCTCTTCTATTGCGTCTACAGGTCGGCGTCGAGTCCCGTCGATCTCTCCAATTCGGACAATCTCGTAGCGATCGTACGCAACGGGGCGACCCGGGTCATCGATACTGTCTCGCATCCCACAGCGGCAAGGTACTATTACGCCGTCTCGGCCTTCGACAAGGGGAACAATGAAAGTTCGCCGGCGGAAGGGAGCGCGCTTGTGCCGGAAGTGGCGGCCGCGCTTGCGGAGCTGGCGCCGACCTTCCGCCTCGGGCGGCATTACCCCGAAGAGGTTTCCTCGGTGGTCTTCGTGCCCTACGAGCTGGGAGAGCGGGCCTCGGTTTCTCTGACGATTCTCGACGACAACAACCAGCCCGTCATGGACCTCGTGCGCGGTGTTGAGCTGCCGGGGAGATACGTTGCCGCGGCCGACCTTTCGAAGGTGAAGAAGGGAGTGTACTCGTACCGTCTGGCTGCGGCCGGATTCACGCGCCAGCGATCGTTCCGTCTTCGCGACTAGGCGGCGGTCAGCCCTCTATCGGAAGTCCCCGGTGTACATCCAGTTCGCCGTTCTTCCGGTGTCGTTTACTGTACACTGAGCCGTACCTGTCCCCCGCCTCCAGAATCCCTTGATGACGACGCTGTCCCGAAACACCGCGCACACGATGGAATCATTATCGTTGAGGGCCATTCTCCACGGGATCTTATACCCGGTGAAATTGCCGCCCCCTCCACCCATTGTTGTTGGCCGGATTTTGTACTGGTACGAGTTCGAGGCGATGTTCACGATCGCCATTGTCATCGCGTCTTTGCTCGCCTGATAGTAGCCGGCGCGCAGCGCGTCGGGCTGGGGGGAAAGGTTGAGCCGTTCAAGCGTAGCGATCCTCGCCTCCAGATCGAGCTGGCGCTGCTGCGACCTTTTGAGGGCCTGTTCCAGATCCTGTAATCGTTGAGCGGTCGATCGTTTCTTCTGCGCCTCGCCTGATGAAGCCCCAATAAGCAGGACAAGCGAAACGCAGATGCTCGCGCGCGCGAGCCAAAGGGCGTTGATTCTCATCGATGATTCCTCCTCATGAATTGACGTCAGTGTTTCACAAGTTTTAAGAGTCCGACTCCGGGGAGCGAAAGGCGGTGCGACCCGGCGGGACTCAGCCCGGCCGCCGAGCACCATTCGAGGACCGTCTCTTTCCTATACACATTTCCTCCTGCTTCATTGAGCAGGTTGATTCCCACCATAAGAGGAAGCAACCTCTCCTCCCCGTGGCTCCGCTCGCTCTCGAACTGATCGAGGATGAAGAGGGCGCCGTTGTTCTTCAGCGCCGTTCGGGCGGCGGCGAGGATTGTGAGATTGTCATCCGGCCGAAAGCCGTGGACGATGTTGAACATGAGAATCGCGTCGTGACGCTCAACACCGAAATGACTCAGTGTCATATCGCACTCGAGGAGCGTGATCCGATCGGAGAGGCCATGCCCGGCGACGATCTCCCTTGTCCGTTCGAGCACGGGCGGAAGATCCGCAATCGTCGCCGACAGGCCCGGATATCGCGTGCAGAGCTCTATTGAATAGAGGCCGTGCGAACCGCCGAGATCGAGGAGGCTGCGCGCCCCCGGGGGAAGCGAGAGGAGGGGCATGGCCGCCGGCATGAGAAGCCCGGCCAGATCCATCATCCCGTCGGTATAGATCCGCCACTCTTCGGGGGAGAAAGCGGAGGGATACGCCTTTGCTGCGGTCCCTTTTCTCAGCGACTCTTCGAGATTCATCCAGCGCCCCTGCAGGAGCTCGATATACCCGAGAAAGTTTCCGAGATAAGAGGGGGAGCGTCTGACGAGCCACTTCGAGGCCTGAGGGGACAATGAGTAGCATCCACCACGCTTCTTCAGGTATCCCCCGGCATGAAGCGACGAAAGGAGGAGTCCGGCGCTTTGGCCGGGGAGGCCCAGTGCGCCGGCAACCTCACCGGCCGTCATCGCCCTTGCGTCCAAGGCCTCGAATACTCCCATCCGAACCGCAGTGACAAGCACCCTGCCGAACAACACTGCAGGGAAGGCGTCATGAACGGCTTTCGGAAGGAGATTGAGGCTTGCGGCGAAACGTTCAGAGAGTTTGAATCGAGCCATGGGCAGAAGTCGCACTCGCCACGCGCCGGCTAAAGCCGGCGCCTACCGAATCGTCGGGGTGCAGTGGTTTTGCATATGGGCATTGCAGAATATTCCAATCCTTCCGCCCTGGTGTCACGGTATGGACCGTGACACCAGTTTGAAGTCGAACTCGCGACGCGCCGGCTAAAGCCGGCTCCTACCCTCTGGTGTCACGGCATGTGCCGTGACACCAGTTTACCCTTTGTTGTATGCCCCAAGCCAGGGCGCGGAGCGCCCGAAGAGGCGTTCCGCCGCAGAGCGGCGGAACGAACGAGGATTTCACGGAGACGCGGACGCCGGCTAAACCCGGCGCCTACAACTGGCGCGTACGACCGGCCGTTACCGGCCCAACCTCTGCCAGCTGTACTTCGAGCCGTCCCAGTAGACGAAGCCGCTCTTCCCGCCCCGCTTTCCGAGCGTGAGACCGTCACCGTGCATCTCGGGTGGGGGTGTGCCGGCGCGCAGGCCGGCGGTACTCCCCTCTTTGCGCAGGCTCCACAGATCGGCCCACTTGAAGTCGTCCCCGGCGCTGCCGACAGCCTTGCCGGCCCCCAGAATCGTCACCGGAACGTAGAGGGCTTGAGCCTTCTTCGCGAGGAAGACCGCCACTCCGATCTTTCCGGACGACCTTTCCTGCACCTGGATGGCCGCGTCGCGCTTGCCGTCGCCGTTGAAATCTCCCCGCACACAGTGCGGGTAGAGGCGATAGAGGATTGTGTATCGCTCGTCCAGATGGCGCGAGGTGAATCCGTCGCGGACCCACTTCGGAATATCCTTCAGGGGATTCTCAATGAGCCGGCCTCCCTGCGGATATGCGGTTGAGATCCCGAGGAGCAGGCAGATGACGATCTTTTTCATGGGTGGTCTCCCTTCATTTTATCCCCAGCGCGTCTACGATCCACAGACTCAGGCCGGGTACATAGGTGATGATTGCGAGAGCGGCCAGAAGAATTCCGATGGCGGGAAGCACCGACCGGACGACTTCCGAGACCGGCTTCTGGAAGCGAAAGCTCGAGATGAAAAGATTCAGGCCCACCGGAGGAGTCAGATATCCGATCTCGAGGTTCGTCAGAAATATGATGCCGAGATGGACGGGGTTCACCTCGTAAGCAGTTGCGATGGGGATGATGAGCGGCACGACGACGATGATCGCGGAAAAGATGTCCATCATCATCCCGACGATGAGGAGGAAGATGTTCAGCAAAATAAGGAACACCGCTTTGCTCGAGATAAACTGCTGGATCGTGGCGAAGAGCTTCATAGGCACTTCCTGGTCCACGAGATAATTCGTGAGTCCCATCGCGCATCCGAGGATGACAAGGATCGCTCCAACGAGCACCATGCTCTCGCGCATGATCCGGGGAACGTCCGAGAAGAGCTTCAGGTCTCTGTAGATGAAGACCTCGACCACGAGCACGTAAAACGCCGTCACCGCCGCTGCCTCCGTTGCTGTGAATAACCCTCCGTAGATTCCCCCGATAATCAGAAACGGCAGAGGGATCTCCCAGATTGCATCTTTCAGCGCCGCTCGGACGGCACCCCATGAAAACGGCGTCTTGGGGACGCTGTATCTGACGCCCTGCCTGACGCTGTAGAGCGAGAGGAGCAGGACCAGAAGGATTCCCGGGATTATTCCGGCCGCGAAGAGCTTGTCGATTCCCACTTCGGCGACGGCCCCGCTTGAGGCCCTCGAATTCGAGGCGACCATAGAATAAAGGATCAGCGGCAGGCTCGGGGGAAAGAGAAGCCCCAGGCTCCCCGACGTGGTGAGAAGCCCGAGCGAAAACCGCTCCGGGTATTTCTGCTGGACCAGAATGGGGTAGAGGAGACCTCCGAGGGCGATGATCGTGACTCCCGAGGCGCCGGTGAAGGCGGTGAAGACGGCGCACGATACCAGCACGACGATCGCAAGCCCTCCCCTCATCCATCCAAAGAGCGCGCGGGAGAGGGCCACGAGCCGTTTCGGGGTTCCCCCTTCTGCGAGAAGGTATCCGGCGAAGGTGAAGAGCGGAATCGCAATGAGCGAGGGAGCGCTTGCGAGCCGGTAGAGCTCGACGATGATTGCGGAAGAATCTATCCCTTCAGAGGAAAAGGCCAGGAGGGCGATGCATCCGATGATCGAAAAGAGCGGGGCTCCGAGGAACGCCAGGAGGGCCAGCGCCGCGCCGTAGAGAAGCGTCTGCATTACTTCTCGAAGGTGGGGATGTTTTCGGCGCGTTCAGCGGCTTCCGGAGGATGAAGAATCCCTCCGATGTGCTCGATCGATCGGATGAGAAAACGGAACGCCATAAGCGCGAAGCCGGCCGGGATGATCGTCTCGAACCACCACGCCTCGAAAGGGGTCTCGCCAATTCTGAAGAGTTCTTCCGGGGAGGTCATCTCGCTCTGTACGAACGTCAACCCTGCCTGCGCGAGGAAGAGGGTCACGGCGCAGGCGAAGAGATTCGTGGCGAGGCGGGCTGATTCGACTCCTCTCGGACTGAAAAACCTGGTGGTCGTCTCGAGGTTTATATGCTTCTCCTGTCGCGTGGCAAGAGACGCTCCCAGGAATCCGGCCCACAGCACCAGGTGACGGAGAAAGGGATCGACCCAGAGGATCCCGGTGGAGAAGAAGTTGCGCAGGATGACCTGGAGGAACGAGAGAACTACCATCACCCCCAGCACAAGCACCGTGAGGCCGCCTTCCACGGCCGCGAGACCGCGGCTGAAAGCCCTGAGCGCCTTCAATCGGAGCCCTTGCGAGGGTGAGCGCGATATGCGGCGACCGCCCCCTCGATCCTGTCGAGCAGATCCCGGGAGTAGAGCTTCCCGGCGAGGAGCCGGCGGGCTTTCGTGCCGATCTTGTCATACATCGCCGCGGCCTGAGCCGAGGGGGGCTCGACGATGGTGATGCCGTTTTTCCTGAGCGTCTCGATCGATTTCGCGTTCTCCTCGCGGCTCACCTGCGTCAGCTTCTTCATGTACACCTTTCCGTTCCTGACGAGGATCTCCCGAAGGTCAGGCGGCAGCTCATCGAACTTCTTCCGGGCGATCACCACGGCTCCCGTTGCATTCGCAAGCGGGGCGTCGAGCATGTACTTCGCGCGCGGAAACCACTGAAGAGCGATAGCGGCGAGCGGGGACGTATAGAATCCGTCGATGAGGTTCGTCTGGAGCGACGTAAGGACGTCGGTGATCGAGAGGGGGATCGGATGGAGGTCCATCGCCTCGAACGCCGCCTGGGCGATCGGATCCCCTTCCCACATCCACATCTTGACCTTCTTCATGTCGTCGGGCGTTTTGACGGGCGTGTTGGTGAAGACGTAAATGAAGCCCACCTCCGCCCAGCCGAGGTTCACGAAGCCGTTTTCGTCGAACGCCTTATTGAACTCTCCATCGAATTCTTTATGGATCTCGTCCACTTCCCCGGTCGACTTGAAGAGGAAAGGGGAGTCGAGAATCCTCAGCATCGGGGAGATGGTGGTCATCCCGACGCCCGTGATTCCGGCCCCCTGGAGCTGGCCGAGCCTGATCTTCCTGAGGACGTCCTTCTCGTCGCCCTGGATGTTGTTAGGATAGATTTTGAACCCGAGCCGCCCGCCGCTTTCCTTTCTGATCTCCCGGTCGAACTCGCGCATGACGTTCATCCATGGGCTGCCGTCGGGAGCCACCGTGGCGAACTTGATCGTGTATTGCTGCGCCGCAGCGGCGTCGGAGAAGAGGACGGCTGCTGTGAGCGCTTTCAGAACGGCGGCGCATGCCGCGTGTCGGAAGCTGATTTTGCGATAGGAATTCATGCTCATTCGGATGTTAGAAAAGCTCTTCTATTTTTGCCCGGAGGACGCGCGCCTTCTTCTTTGCGACCGCATTCGAGAGGCGCGAATCCGGGAGAATGTCGATGGATGAAGTGTCGACGGTCGTGAGGCAGCGCTCAAAGAGTGCCCTGTCCTGGGTCTGGACGGCGTACGTGCGGGCGTAATAAATGTAGGTCATGAGGAACCTGCCGCGGTTGATCCCCAGGCATTCCTCGAAATGCCGGCGCGCAAGCTCAGGATCGCCCCCGAGCATTTTCGAGCGGCTCGCGTAGAGGGTGCCGAGGAAGAAGTGCGCCCCGCCGTGAAAGTACGAAGAGTCGCGCTCGAGCACGCCGTTCATCAGGGCTTCCACCTTCGGGAGATCGGCAAGAGCTCCGGGATCGCTCAGGTTGAGCCGTATGGAGCTTCCCCATGCCACGGCGGTCCAGAACATGGCGGGTACGTCGTCCCGCTTCAGGGCTGCAAGGCCGGCCTCAAACTCCCCGGGGCTGCGCCCGGCCCCCCGCGCAAACTTATCGCGCCTCAGGAGGATCTTCATGCCGTAGGACTTCGCCCGGTCGTAAAAGAGGCGTGCCCGTTCGGCGCTGTCGTCTTCGACGAAGCCCAGGGCATAGCTTGAGTAGCCGATGGAGGCGAGGAGGAGGGTGCGCGGGTTGTCGGGATCCTGCCGGAGGATCGTCTCGAGGAGCTTCAGGTTCGAGGCGATGCTCTTCTCGGCCAGGTCGAGATCCTGCTCTTCGTTGAGGACCTCGAATCCCGTGTCCATGATTCCACCGAGGGAGCTCACGGCGATCTGCTGGAAGCACCCCGAAACCACAACCGCTATGATGACCGCCGCAGCCGAAATTCTCATGATTCTTCGGTTCGGCGGGAAATATACGAAATGTCGGCAACAACCGAAACCGCAGGTATGATCTGTGCGAAAAACGGGGAAAGCGAGCAGGAGCCCGTTCAGATGCGCCGATTTTGAACTAAGGTTAAAATCATTTAATATTCTCTTAACATCTGGCAGGCGCTACCTTCGTATATTACCGCGAACAGGCGGTCGCATGAAGATCCTCGTAGTCGAAGACGAAAAAAAGGTCGCAAAATTCCTCAAGCAGGGTCTCGAGGAAGAGCACTTCACCGTCGACGTGGCCCACGACGGCGTTCAAGCCGAGCAGTTGGTTTCGTCGGGGGGGTACGACCTCATGATCCTCGACATCCTTCTTCCCAGGAAGGACGGGATCACGCTCCTGCGGGAGCTCAGGGGAAAGGATATCCAAACTCCGATTCTCATGCTCACCGCAAAGAACACGGTTGAAGAGAAGGTCGACGGGCTCGCTTCCGGAGCGGACGATTACCTCTCCAAACCTTTCGCCTTCGCGGAGCTGGTCGCCCGCGTCCGCACACTCCTCCGACGGGGCGCCGCGGAGAAGTCGACCGTCCTGAACATCGCCGATCTGCAGCTCGACACGGTTTCCCACAAGGCGAAGCGGGGGGATGCCTCGATCGAGCTGACCGGGAAGGAATATGCCCTGCTGGAATATTTCATGCGCAACGCCAGCCGGGTGCTCACCCGGACGGTACTTTCCGAGCACATCTGGAATTACAACTTCGACACCGGCACCAACGTGGTCGACGTCTACGTTAATCACCTCCGCAGCAAGATCGACGACGGTTTCGAGAAGAAACTTCTTCATACGATCCGCGGCGTCGGGTACGTCCTGAAGGAGGATTAATGTGGCGTCGCTCTTCGGATCCATCCGCGCAAAGCTGATCCTCTGGTACTTCTTCGTTCTGCTGACCACGCTCGGCGGTTTCGGCGTGATCGCCTTCATGTACTCCAGCCAGCGTCTCTACGAAAATCTCGACCGCTCCCTCGTGACCGAGGCGGGATGGGTCAAGAACTTCCTGGAACACAAGCACGCCAAGGGAAAGAGAATCGCGCCAAAGCGGATCCCGACGCCGGCCGCAGTACCCGACAGCGGCCGCGCTGCGCCAGACTCGGCGGAGACGAACGATATCCTCTGGAACGAGATCTACGCGCACGCGCTCTCAAACCCCAAGAGGACTCTCATCGAAGTCATCAACCGGCACTGGGGCTCGATCGAGTATCGCTCCTTCAGCGCCCTCAGAGACGACAGTCTGATGGCGCTTGCCGAGTCCCTCATGTATTCCCAGGCGAGGCCTGACTCGGTCATCGTCAAGACGATCCACGACCAGGACGGCGACGAGCTCCGGGTCGCCGCCACCATGACGAAAGAGCTGGCGATCTTCGTGGCATACCCTCTCGCCGATCTCACCGATGCCCTCGGCAACCTCTACTCGATCTTTCTCATCCTGATCCCCGCGGCGCTCGCCGTCTCGGTCGGGGGCGGCTGGTTCCTTGCGTACAAATCGCTCAAGCCCGTGGACATGGTGACGAAAACGGCGCACCAGATCACTGTCAAAAACCTTAACCAGCGGATCCCCGAGCGCAAGGTGGACGACGAGATCGGGAGGCTTGTCTCGACGTTCAACGAAATGATCGCGCGCCTTGGCCAGTCGTTCGAGCAAATCAAGCAGTTCTCTCTCGACGCCTCGCACGAGCTGCGCACGCCCCTCACGATCATGCGCGGGGAGGTGGAGCTTTGCCTCCGCGGCGAGAAGGATCCCGAGGAATACCGGCGGGTTCTCGTCAGCAATCTCGAGGAGCTGATCAGGATCTCTTCGATCGTCGACGACCTCCTGACAATGTCGAAGGCCGATTTCAGCGCGCAGGAGGTCTATTACGAGGAGGTGCACCTGAAGGATCTCCTCAAGGAGCTTCACGAGGACAGCGAGATCATGGCGATGAAGAAGCACATCGGCGTCGAGCTGCGGCTGAACGAGGACGTGATCGTGATCGGCGACAGGCATCGCCTGCACCAGCTCTTTCTGAATCTACTCGACAATGCCATCAAGTACACACCCGAGAACGGCCGCGTCAGCGTCGCCTCGGAGCGCCAGAACGGGTTCGTGCGGGTTCAGATCGAGGATACAGGCGTCGGAATTCCGCGCGCGGATCTCGGGAGGGTCTTCGACAGGTTCTACCGCGTGGACAAGGCGCGCACCCGGGAGATGGGCGGAAGCGGCCTGGGCCTGTCGATTGTAAAGTGGATCGCGGAACTGCACCGCGGGCGCATCGAGGTGACGAGCGAAGTGGGGAAGGGAAGCAAGTTTACGGTGTTCCTGCCGTTGTAGAGGGGGGAGCGCGGTGGTGTCACGGTATGGACCGTGACACCAGTTCACCTTGTAGAGTGGAGCGCGCGGGCTGAAGCCCGCGCCTACCGGCCGGCGCCTACCGGTCAGCACCTACAGTGTGCTGTTACAAATCGGGTCCGAGCGAGAAGTAAAACTTAGGAGTCGAGAAATTCCGGAGATCGTAGGCGTAGGCGACGTCGAACTTCAGAAGGAACCCAAGGAACACCACGCGCACGCCGTACCCCACCCCGCTGAGTAGATCCTTCATGACAATGTTCCCGTCGGCGTCCCTGTCGACCCCCTTGAAATCAGCCGAAGAGGTCCACGCCCCACCCATATCGAGGAAGAGGACTCCGTTGAGGCTCTGGAAGAAGATCGGCAGGGGCCCTGCGACGAAATACCCGAAGAAGGGGAACCGGAACTCCATGTTCATCAATCCGTATTTCGTCCCGAGCCTCGCGTTATAATTGTAACCCCGCAGCGGAATCCCGGAGGTCAGAAAGACATAATCCTCAGCATTGTCGATGGGGATGTGATTGTTCTCAAACTCGCGGTTGATCCAGTTGTCGACTCCCCCCACGATGAACCGCTGCGGATCCGGTCCGAAGCTCCCTCCGCCCGCCAGCCGGAACGCAAACGTGTAATTCTTCCAGAGCCTGAAGTAGTTTCGGTAGTCGGCCGTGACTGTTGTAAACCCGAGGGCCTCCCCGCCGATCTTGGGGCTTGCCATGACGGAGAGGTTGTAGCGGTTGCCGTTGACCGGGGCGATCAATCCCCAGAGGCTGTTGTCGTGCACGTAGCTGAGCTCCGTCAGGATGAGGCTTCTCCTCTGCGAGGGGAGGAATGTGTAATCGAGGTTGTCGCGCGTAATGTTGTACCACGAGAGGTTGAATTCCAGCCGTTCATAGCGGGAGATCGGGAAGGAGGCGAGTCCGGTCACCCCGTAGTTCCTGAACCGGTAGAGGCTCGAGCCGTTGATCGTATCGTCGAGGACAATAAACCGCGCGCTGTGAAATGCCTGGATCCCGTAATCGATCCGCTTCGGGAGGTAGAGATAGGCGATCGCATAATCGCTGTTCTTCAGGTCGAAGAGGAGGTTCGTGAGGAGAAAGATTTGGTGGTCTCCGAGCATGTCGCTGAACGCCATGAGCGTTGATCCCTGGACGCCGTAGAACGTATTGTAGCCGGCATTCCCGTAGACGATATCGGGCGAGAAGTTGAGCTTGTACTTGTTGACCTTGTAGTTACCCTCCGAATCGACGTTATCCGTCACCTGGATGCTCTTTGCCGTATCGGTCTTCTTTTCCTGGACGTCGCGGAACGCGTCGTTGAAAACGTAGTTGCGCAGGTCGATCCTTACATCCTCGCCGTAGAGCTTCGTGGTGTCGTGGCCCTCGCTGCGGATCAGGATATTCTCCCCGACTTTCAGGCTTTCCTCTTTGGCAGCGGCGGCCGCCGACTGGGCTGATGGCTGGCTCAGGCGCTTGACGTACTCGGTCGGTTCCACATCCCTGATCTTCAGGGTCCGGTCGAGAGGCGATCGCATGAGGAAGATGTCGAAGCCTCCATCGTCGAGCGTGCTGAAGGCGAGCTTCGAGCCGTCCTGCGACAGGGAGAGCTGATAGACGCCGGCGATCGAGTTGGTCAGAGGGTGCGTGGTCCCGCTGTCGAGGTCGCGCACGTAGATGTTGTTGATCCCGCTCTTGTCCGAGATGTAGAGGAGGTGCTTGCCGTCGCGCGCCGCGACGGGAGACACCTCGTCGCTGTTCGGTTCGTCGGTGATCCGCGTGATCGAGCCCGACGGTATGTCGTAGCGGTAGAGATCCGACTGGTGAAAATCGTACTGCTGCATCTTGAACCCCCTGGGCATTGGGCCTGCGACGAGGTTGTTCTTCCGGTCGGACGAGAAGAAGACGGCCCTGCCGTCGGCGGACCACGAGGGATCCGCATCGCTGAACACGTCGTCCGTGAGATTACGAAGCTCTTTCGTGCGCAGGTTATAGAGGTAGATGTCCGATCTCCCTCCCTTTGCCGCGGCGAACGCGAGGCGGTCGTCCGCCGGCGCCGAATCGGCGGCCGGTGGCGACCAGTCGACGGAGAAGATTCCGTCCAGATCGAACTCGATCTTGTCCGTATGTCCCGAGGAGGCGTCGATGATGATGATGGCATCCTTGTCGCCGCTCTTCGCCGCGAGCGCGAGTCGCTTTCCGTCGGGCGACCACGACATGCCGGGAGTGATCAGATGCAGCTCCTCGAAGTCGGGCGTCCGTTGCCCCTTGACAATCTTATCCTGAATCGAGCCGTCGATCGCGTTCATGATGAACACGTCAAAATAATCGTCGCGGTTGGAGATAAAGGCGACCCGGTCTCCCTGCGGCGTGATGCGAGGGCTGGTATTATAGAAGCCGCCGTCCTTCTTGTGTTCCGTCAGGCGGCGGGCATAGTCCGCCGGGTCCTCGCGCTTGGCGATGTCGGGCCAGTAGAGCACCTTCTGCTCCTTCTGCCACCGCTCCGAGAGCTCGCTCACACTCAGGCCGATCGCGCTCCGGAATCCCGCGTCGACGCTCCGCGTCCCCTTGATGCGCGAAAGGATATCGGCGATCTTCTGGTCGCCGTACTTCGTGCTGATGTAGTTCCAGACCGACTGGCCGCCGCGGTAGGCGAAGTAACCGTTCAGGTAGTCGATGGGGGCGAGGTACTCGTGGATCGTCGCGTCCCGCATGAACATGTCGGAGTTGCTGTCCCATTTCAGCGCTTCGTACTCCGCAAGCCCTTCGTTGAACCACATCGGGAGCTGGAGGGTGATGTTGTTCGCGATGATCGACTGGATGGAGCCGCCGTAGAACATGTCGTTGATCACGGCGTGGACGAGCTCGTGGTGGATGACGTGCCGGAACTTCTTGTAGTCGCCCTCGAACGGAAGGACGACGCGGTTTTTGAACAGCTCCGTCACGCCGCCGATCCCCTCCTCCAGGTACTCGTTCACGACGTTCGTCTGCTGGAACTCATTGTGGGAGTCGTACACCACGATCGGAATGCGAGAGGTGATCTGATAGCGGAACGACTTGCTGATGGCGGCGTACGAAGATTCGGCGATGTCGGCGGTAAAATCCGCGATGTACTCGTCGCCCCTGTCGAAGTAGATGTCGAAGTGGCCCGACTGAATATAGTACCAGTCGAACTGTTTGTACTGAACCTTATTCTTGCCGAACGTTGTGGATTGAGCCCGGGCCTGCCGGAGCGGAAGAACGGTTGCGAAAAGGGAAAGGAGGAGAAGGAGTAGCGACTGCCTCATCGAGAGACTTCTTGTTAAGGTTTCGTAAGCACTTATTACAACAATATCCGGGGCCGCAAAGTGCCATTTTCGGCACCGAATGAACGCGCGCAAAGGCACGCCGGTCGAAGCCGGGGTTTCCCCGCTGGTGTCACGGTATGGACCGTGACACCAGTGCAAGGCATCGACAGCTCCGAAGGTCCGAAACAACGGCGGCTACAGCCGGCGCTTTCCCGCTGGTGTCACGGTATGGACCGTGACACCAGTGCAAGGCATCGACAGCTCCGAAGGTCCGAAACAACGGCGGCTGAAGCCGGCGCTTTCCCGCGGGTGTCACGGTATGGACCGTGACACCAATCTGACGCCGGATAAAGCCGGCGCCTACGGGCCCGTGCCCGGAGAAACAGGGGCAGCCGCTGTCTTCAATACTTCGTTCATCGAGCCGGTGCGGTAGCCCTGCAGATCGAGGGTCACATAGGTGAAACCGAGCTTCTTGAGGTGAGCGACGATCATTGCGCGGAGATCTTCGTCAAGGAGGCGTCCAACCTCGCCACGTCCTACCTCGATGCGCGCAGTCTTGTCGTCGTGATGCCTCACCCTGAAGTCGCGGAACCCGAGGTCGCGGAAGAGAGTCTCGGCCTCGTCCACCTTGCGAAGGGCTTCCTTCGTGATCGCGAAGCCGTACGGAAACCGCGACGAGAGGCAGGCGAACGAGCCCTTGTTCCACGTGGGGAGCCCGAGCGCACGCGACGCTTCCCGCACATCGGCCTTCGACATCCCCGCTTCCAGGAGAGGGGAGCGCACCTGATGCTCGCTCTTGGCTTTCATCCCCGGGCGAAAATCGCCGAGATCGTCGGTAATGGTACCGTCGGCAATCCAGCGGATCCCGCGGGAAGCGGCGATGGCTCCCAGTTTCGAGAACAGTTCCGTCTTGCAGTAGTAGCAGCGGTTGGAAGGGTTCTCCCTGAACTTGAGGTCGTCCGTCTCCTCGGTGCGAACCTCTTCGTACCGGGCGCCGATCTCGAGAGCGATCCTGACCGCTTCCTCGTATTCCCGGGTCGGATAGGTCTCCGACCTGCCGATCACGGCGAGCGAGCCCTCTCCCAGCTCGTCAGAGGCGGCCTTCAGGAGGAGCGTGCTGTCGACCCCGCCCGAGTACCCGATGACGACGCTCTTCATGCTGCGCAGAATAGAACGCAGGCGGTCGTATTTTGTCTGTACTTCCGGATTCATTGAGGGCTGCGGTTAACGACGCGCCGGCTGAAGCCGGCGCCTACCGTTTTCCGGGCAATGGCCCGTGGCCAACCAAAGCACGCCGGCTAAAGCCGGCGCCTACACGTGCTTATTCAAGGATCGTGGTGAATTCCTTAATGGAGTGTACGCCGGGGAATTCCTTCTCGAATAATTTCTTTTTCTCCGGATCCATCTTGAATGCGGCCCTCAGCGACTCGAGGGCGTCGAGCGTCTTCCGGAGGAGGAAGAGCACCTTGGCGCGGCTGTAGAGAGGGTCGGCCCACTTCGGCTGAAGCTCGATGCACCTGTTGAACGCCATCAGGGCCTTCTTCAGGTAGCCGTACTCGAGGAGCGTCTCGCCGAAGTCGTACCATGCCTCCGAGTTGGAGGGATCGTATCTCACCGCCATCTTGTAGCTGTAGAGCGCCTCGCGCCACTTTCCGAGCGTGTACGCAACGTCGGCCTTCGCGTGCCAGAGCTCCGGATAGTTCTTGCAGAGCGCCAGCGCCTTGTTGTAGTCGTTGTAGGCCTTCTTGTACTGCTCGAGGGAGTCGTAGCAGCTCCCCCGGCCGAAAAACGATTCGTAATGGCGGGGATCGAGCTTCACCGCCTGGGTGAAGCACTTAATCGCCTCCTTGTACAAACCGAGCTCTTCGTACGCGTTGCCGATATTGTGCCAGGCCGGAACGTCCTTCCGGTCGATGCGCAGGGTCTCCTTGTAGCAGTCGACCGCATCGTAGAGCCGTCCGAGGTTCGCGAACGCGTTCCCCTTGTTATACCAGGCGGCTGTGAAATCGTCTTTAACGGCGAGCGCCATGTCGTAGCTTTCGATCGCCTTCGCGTACTGCATCATCCTGTTGAGCACGATGCCGCGGTTGTACCACGCGCTGTGGTTAAACGGATCCAGGTCGATGTGCTTGTCGTAGCAGGCCAGGGCGTCGTCCAGCTTCTCCGTGCAATCGAAGCAGAAGCCCAATTCGTACCAGGCCTCCTTGTGTGCCGGATTCGAGGCGAGGATGAACCGGAAGAGCTGGATGGCCTCCCCGAAGCGGTCCATCCGTTCGAAAGTGACCGCCTTGCTGAAGAGGGCCTCTTCGTTGGAGGAATCGAGCTCCAGCGCCTTATCGAAGCACTCGAGGGCCTCCTCGTGGCGTCCCAGGTTGTCGAGGGCGAGCCCGCGGCTGATCAGGAGCTCCGTATCGACCGGATTAAGATTGAGAGCCCTCTCGAAGCACTCGAGGGCGTCCTGGTACTTCTGCAGGTTGTTGAGGATAATCCCCTTACGCTGCCAGGTATCCGAGCTGAAGGGCAGGTATTCCAGGAGGAGATTGATGAAATGAAGGGCCTCCTCGTACTTTTCGTTTTCGAAATAGAAACTGACGATTTCTTCGAGGGCTTCGATGTTGGTGGTGCCCCCGCCCTCCCTCAAGCGGTCTTTGAACTTGCGGATCTCCTCGTCGAAGTTGTCCTTCTTGCCTCCGGAAGGTTCCGGGTCGTCTTCGGTATTGTCAAAATCGAACGTGTCCATGAGCGATCGTTGAAAATTCGACTCCTGATAAAATATAAAGAAAAAATAAATTTGAAGTCAAGTAATGATTGAAGTCGACGCTCCCCCATCGTTGATTTTGGTCGCGAAATCAAGTATATTTGAAGCTCCGTGGCTGAATCGGTAGCTCAGAACGTTGAAATCGTCCGCCGCCGGATCGGCGCAGCGTGCAATCGCGCCGGTAGAAAGAGTGATGAGATCACGCTGGTTGCGGTCACGAAGACGGTCTCAAGCGACCTGATCCGAGAGGCGGTGAATTCGGGGGTGCGCGACTTCGGAGAGAACTACGTTCAGGAACTCCTCCGGAAGCGCGAATCCCTCGCCGACGGAGATATCCGGTGGCACTTCATCGGGCATCTCCAATCGAACAAGGTCAGGCAGCTCGCGCGGTGGATCCACCTCGTTCATTCCGTCGATTCGCTGGGCCTTGCCTCGGAAATCTCGAAAAAAGCCGCCGCCGCCGGGCGGACGGCCGAGATCCTTATTGAAGTGCGATCGACGGGGGAATCGACTAAATTCGGCGTGCAGCCCCAGGATGTGCAGGAACTAGCACGAAGGATCAGCGTCCTTCCAAACCTGAAGGTCTCAGGACTGATGACAATCGGCCCTTTTCTCCCCGATCCGGAATCGTCGAGGCCGTCGTTCAGGCTCCTGCGGTCGATCCGGGACCGGCTGGCCGCGGATGGACTTGCGTTGACGCACCTGTCGATGGGCATGACGAATGACTTTGAAATAGCAGTGGAAGAGGGGGCCACTATCGTCCGCATCGGCACGGCGATATTCGGTCCGCGAAGCAAGCCGGCGAATGAACACATTTTCAAGGAGGATCACCGAACATGAGGACAACGCCATCCGAGATCCGCAGCCGCACGTTCCGGAAGTCGGTCCGCGGGTACGACACGAGAGACGTGGAATCGTTCCTCGAGCTCATCGCCGCGGAATGGGAAACGCTCGGGGCGGAGCGGGCGTCTCTCGAGCAGCGCACGCTCGAGCTGGAGAGCCAGATCAGGGAATTCCGCGCGATGGAAAAAGGGTTCCAGCAAACCATCCTGCAGGCCCAGGAAGCCGGAGGGAAAGCCGTCGAATCGGCAAAGCGGGAAGGGCACCTGATCATCCGCGAAGCAGAGCAGAAAGCGGCGCAGCTCCTCGAGAAATCGCGCAACGATCTGATGCTTCTGAAGGAGCAGGTGACGATCCTCGCCGCGCGGCGGGATTCGATCGCCTCGCGCCTCAAAGCGATGCTCGGCTCGGAGATTGAGATGATCAAATCGCTCGAAGCGGCGGACGGGGAAGCGAAGATTCCGGAGGAAAGCCGGAACGTCGTGAGCGACGGGGACTCGGAGAGAAAAGAGATCGAAGACATCATCAAGAGCCTCGAACAGTGAGCGTGTAGGATTGACGTGCAGCTGAGAGAACAACTGGACGAGGCGCTCTCGTTCATCCGCAAGCACACGAGGATGCGCCCGGAGATCGGCATCATTCTCGGAACGGGGCTGGGCGGTCTTGTGAAGGAAATCCGCAAGGAGATCGTGCTCGACTACGATGAGATCCCTCACTTTCCCGTCTCGACGGTCGAATCGCATCACGGGAAACTCATCTTCGGCACGCTTGCGGGGAAGAAGATCGTGGCAATGCAGGGACGCTTCCATGCCTACGAGGGCTATACGCTGCAGCAGGTGACGTTTCCGGTGCGGCTGATGTCGAAAAAGATCGGCCTCGGGGTCAGGACTCTTCTGATCTCCAACGCCGCCGGAGGGATGAACCCCGAGTACCGGCGCGGAGACCTGATGGTGATCACCGACCACATCAACCTGCAGGGGGACAATCCGCTGATCGGGCCCAACGACAACGACATGGGCCCCAGGTTCCCCGACATGTCCGAGCCGTACAGCCGCGATCTGATCGCGCTCGCGAACGCCGTGGCGGCGGACCAGGGCATCCCTCTTCAGCACGGGGTCTTCGTGGCGGTGCAGGGACCGAACCTTGAGACCCGCGCCGAGTACCGCTTCCTGAGGGGGATCGGCGGCGATGCGGTGGGAATGTCCACGGTACCCGAAGACATCGTGGCGGTGCACATGGGAATGCGCGTCCTCGGCTTCTCGATCATTACCGACGAATGTTTTCCGGACACCCTGAAACCGGTGACGCTTGAGGAAGTAATAGCTGCCGCCAACAAGGCCGAACCCAAGCTGACAAGGATCTTCAAAGAAGTCGTGAAAAGACTCTGACCGCGCAGCCAGTGTTCAAAGAACTCACAGATAAGATCCGCTATCCGGAGCTCGAGCGTGCGATTCTCGCCTTCTGGAAGG
>CAZEJT010000001.1:190142-291564 GCA_964512655.1 uncultured Chlorobiaceae bacterium
ACAGATAAGATCCGCTATCCGGAGCTCGAGCGTGCGATTCTCGCCTTCTGGAAGGAGCACGCGATCTTCGAGAAGAGCGTCTCATCGCGCGAGGGAAAGACCGGCTTCACCTTCTATGAAGGCCCCCCTACCTCGAACGGCCGTCCGGGCATCCACCACGTCATGAGCAGGACGCTCAAAGACCTCATCTGCCGCTACAAGACGATGTGCGGGTACCAGGTCCACAGGAAGGCCGGGTGGGACACCCATGGCCTTCCGGTAGAGATCGAGGTGGAGAAGGCGCTGGGTTTCAAGCACAAGGACGACATCGTCCGGTACGGCGTGGCGAAGTTCAACGAGGAGTGCCGGAAGTCGGTCTGGAAGTACAAGACGGAGTGGGAGGAGCTCACCCGGAGGATGGGGTACTGGGTCGACATGGAGCATCCGTACATAACGTTCACCAACGAGTACATCGAATCGGTCTGGTGGTCCCTGCGCCGCTACTTCGACGCCGACCTGATCTACAAGGGCTACAAGATCCAGCCCTACTGTCCCCGCTGCGAGACGCCGCTCTCGTCGCACGAGGTGTCGCTCGGGTACGACGAGGTGAAGGATCCGAGCGTCTACGTGTTGATGAAGGTGAAGGGGGAGGAGGACCTCTATTTCCTGGTATGGACCACGACCCCGTGGACTCTCATTTCGAACGTAGCACTCGCCGTCAATCCCGGAATCGACTACGTCGTAGCGCGCAACGCGGGAAAACGACTGATCCTGGCGGAGGCGCGGCTGGGGGTCCTCGAGGGAGAATATACGGTGCTCACGCGCATGAAGGGATCGGCCCTTGCGGGGAAGGAATATGAACGGCTCTTTTCATACCACCCTGTCAAGGAGAAGGCGTTCTACGCGGTCGAAGCAGAATTCGTTACAACCGGGGACGGGTCGGGGATCGTCCACTTGGCGCCGGCATACGGCGAGGACGATTACCAGACCTCGAAGCGGTACGGCCTCCCGACAATCCACCCGGTGAATCCTAGCGGCGATTTCGGGCCGGAGGTCAAAGAGTTCGCGGGCATGTTCGTAAAGGACGCCGATCCGCTGATCATCCAGAACCTGAAAAGCCGCGGGCTCCTGTACAGGAAGGAAACTATCACCCACAGCTATCCCCACTGCTGGCGGTGCGACACGCCGTTGCTTTACTACGCGCGCGATTCGTGGTACATCGCGACGACGAAGTACGCCGCGCGCATGGTGGAGCTGAACAAAGGCATCGCATGGCATCCCCCGGAAGTGGGACAGGGGAGGTTCGGGAACTGGCTCGAGGAGAACAAGGACTGGTCGCTCTCCCGGGACCGCTTCTGGGGAACGCCTCTTCCCATCTGGATCTGCGAGAAGTGCTCCTCCAGGAAGTGCATCGGAAGCATCGCAGAGCTGAAGGAAGGGACGGGGGTCCGGGAACCGCTCGATCTGCACAAGCCGTTCGTCGACGAGATCACGTTTCCCTGCTCGTGCGGGGGAACGATGAAGCGCACGCCGGAGCTGATCGACGTCTGGTTCGATTCCGGCGCGATGCAGTTCGCCCAGTGGCACTATCCGTTCGAGAACGAGGAGAAGTTCCGGAAGCGCCATCCGGCCGATTACATCTGCGAGGGGATCGATCAGACCCGGGGCTGGTTTTACTCTCTTCACTCGATCAGCACGTTCCTCTTCGGCGCTCCTGCGTCGCGGAACATCCTCGTCAACGACCTTCTGCTCGACAAGGAAGGGCAAAAGATGTCGAAGACCAGGGGGAACACCGTCGATCCGTTCGCGATCCTGGACAGATACGGGGCCGACACGGCACGCTGGTATCTCGTGGCCACGAGCCCGCCCTGGAGGCCGACGCTCTTCGACGAAGAGGGCATGGGCGAGGTCCAGCGGAAATTCTTCGGCACGCTGTTGAACACGTACGCCTTCTTTTCGCTCTATGCGAACATCGATGCGTTCGGCCCGTCATACCCGGCGGTGGAGCTGAATGCGCGTCCTGAGATCGACCGCTGGATTCTTTCGGCGCTGAATTCGCTCATACGGAGCTACCGGTCGGATATGGACGCCTATGAGATCACCCGGGCTGCCCGGTCTGTGACCGACTTCACAATCGATCAGCTCTCAAATTGGTATGTTCGGAGGAACCGCCGGCGGTTCTGGAAGAGCGAGATGGGCCCCGATAAGATCGCGGCCTACCAGACGCTCGCCGAATGCCTCACGGTCGTCGCGAAACTGACGGCGCCCGTGGCGCCCTTCATCGCCGAAGAGCTCTACCGGAATCTCAACTCGGTGCTGAAGAAGGAGGACGCCCAGTCGGTGCACCTCTCCCTGATTCCCGAGGCCGACGAGAGCGCGATCGACACGGCGCTCGAGGCGAGGTTCGACAAGGCCCAGAGGATCGTCTCGCTCGTGCGCGCGATCCGGAACAAGTCGAACCTGAAGGTCCGCCAGCCGCTGAAGCGGGTGATTCTTCCCGTCGCGAGCGACGCGGACCGCGAAGCGGTGTCGCGGGTTGAGGACATGATCCTCGAGGAAGTGAACGTGAAGGCGATCGAGTATGTGAGGGACGATTCGGAGATCGTCCACAAATCGGCGAAGCCGAACTTCAAGACCCTCGGCCCGAAGTACGGCAAGGCCGTCCAGGCGGTGGCCGGAGCGATCCGGAAGCTCTCGCCGGGCGAGATCAGGGAAATGGAAACGCGCGGGTCGCTGACGATCCCCCTCAACGGCAGCGACGCCGTGATCACGAAAGAGGACGTCGAAATACTCCACGAGGACATCAAGGGATGGGTCGTGGAATCGGACGACCGTCTCACGGTTGCGCTCGACACCGAGCTCACCGACGAGCTGATTGACGAGGGTATCGCGCGCGAGTTCGTCAACCGCGTCCAGAACATGCGCAAGGACGCGGGGTTCGAGGTCACCGACAGGATCAGGATCTATTATAGAGGCGGCGACCGGCTGAAGAAGGCGTTCGCATCTCTCGGCTCGTACATCAGGAGCGAGACGCTTGCCGCCGAGATGATAGAAGATGGGCCGTCGCACGCAACGACCGAAGTCGACATCAACGGCATCCCCTGCACAATCGGCATAGAGCGCGTGGGAGGAACCGTACGGAAGCAAACGTTTGTTCAATGAAGGAAGGATAACCTGGCATGGCAAAATCACGAAAATCAACCTCTGCTGCGGAGAAGACGCTCGACATCCTGAGGGCCAAGAGCAAGGCGCGGAAACAGGCTGCGCGCGCCGTCAAGCCCCCGGCGGCCGTTAAACCGCCGATGAGGCCGAAAATGGCGAAGCCCGAAGCTCCGAAAGCGCCGATCCGCAAAGGGAGCTACAGCAAGCAGGAGCTTGAGTACTTCAGGAAGATCATCCTCGAGAAAAAGAAGGAAATCCTGGAGGAGCTTGAGACCCTGCGCGATACGATGATGGATTCCACGACGGGGGAGTACGCGAGCGAAAGCTCCACGTATTCGACGCACATGGAGCAGGGGACCGACGCGATGGAGCGTGAAAAGACGTTCCTCTTCGCCTCCCGGGAAGGGAAATTCCTCAACCATCTCGAGGATGCGCTCTCGCGCATCGACAAGGGCGAATACGGCAGATGCTCGGTCTGCGGGAAGCTGATCGAAAAGGAACGGCTCGAGGCCGTCCCTCACGCCCAGCAATGCCTGCAGTGCAAACTGAGACTGGCGAAGTAACCCGCCGCACGTTGGACCCCTTGCAAAAACCCGGCGAAATACCGTCCCTGCGAATTCTGAACGTCAGCCTGTTCATCGTCGTCGCCGATCAGATCACGAAGCTGATGGTGAAGGGGATTTCCATACCCGCGCTTGGGATCCATTTCAACGGGCTCCCTCTCGGGTCGAGCCGCCAGATCATCGGGGAGTTCCTGCGGCTTACCTACATTGAGAACCCCGGGATGGCGTTCGGCATCGACATCGGCGGGAAGCTCTTCTTTTCGATCTTCTCGATAGCGGCGAGCGCGGGAATCCTCTATTATCTCTACCGCGCGCGGAACGAAAGCATCTTTTTCCGCGTGGCGCTTGCGATGATCCTCGGAGGGGCGATCGGGAACCTGATCGACAGGGTCTTCTACGACGTGCTCTTCAACGACGGGCAGCTTTTCCACGGGAAAGTGGTCGATTTCATCGACGCCGATTTCTTCAACGTCAACATTCTGGGCCTCCGCCTTACCCGGTGGCCCGTATTCAACGTGGCGGACGCCTCGGTGACGTCGGGAGTGATCCTGATGCTCTTCTCGCACCGGAAGTCGCGCCGTCCCGAGCCGGCGCCCCTTGCAGTCGAAGGCGGCGCCCCGTCGGATGTGCTCGCAGCACGCGTCCCTTCGCCCGATCCCACCCAATCCTCGGGCGGCGGACAGTCCCCCCAGCCCTGAGAGGCATGCACTCCAGAGAGTTTTCGATCGTCGTTCCCCCGGGAAAGGAGCGCGAACGGGTCGACCTGTTTCTTGTCCACCACGTAGAGAACGCCACGCGCTCGAAGGTGCAAAGCGCCGTGAAGGAAGGGCGAGTGCTGGTGAACGGAAAGCAGGTCAGATCGAGCTACAAGATCTCCCCCGGCGACGTCGTCAACGTGACCATACCGTCGCCGAGCCCGCCGGACATCGCGCCAGAACCCATCCCGCTCGACATCCGGTTCGAAGACGACTCCCTGCTTGTCGTACAGAAGCCCGCGGGGATGGTGACCCACCCGGCCTACGCGAACTACAGCGGCACGCTCGTCAACGCGCTTCTGTACCACTTCGGGGAGGGGCTGGCGTCAGCCGGGGATCCGGCGCGCCCCGGAATCGTTCACCGGCTCGACAAGGACACCTCGGGCCTTCTTGTGGTGGCAAAAGACGATTCATCGCATGCGCGGCTCGCCCAGCAGTTTTCTCGCCACACGATCGTGCGAGAATACTGGGCGATTGTCTGGGGGCTCTTTCCCCGCGACAGGCGCAGCGGCGTGATTGAAGCGGCGCTCGGCAGGAGCAAGTCGGACCGGAAGAAAATCGCCGTCACCACGTCGGGGAAGGAGGCGGTTACCGAATACGAGGTCATAGAGGAATTCGAGTACCTGACACTTCTCAGGCTGAAACTGCGGACTGGGCGCACGCACCAGATACGAGTCCACCTTCACCACATCGGACACCCCGTCTTCGGTGATCCTACCTACGGAGGGCGCCGCATACTGGCGGAAAAAGCGGGGAAAGGACTAAAACAGGAGGTTCAACACTTGCTGAAGATCATTCCGAGACAGGCTCTCCATGCAAAAACCCTGGGCTTCCTGCACCCGGTCACCCGCGAAGAAATCACATTCGATTCGGAACTGCCCGAAGACATGAGGGAGGTGCTCGCCTGGCTCCGGAATGCATCAAGGGCCGGGGCGGGCAAGCAATGAGAGAGTGACTCCGCAGATCCTATCTGCGGAATCGCTCGTAGATTACTGAGACTCCTACCGCAAGCACGACACCGACGAAGAACATCAATACGGGTACGGTTTTACTGAGGGTTTCTTCAAACATACTCGCCACAGGTTAAACATCACGCTTCGCCCCTCGACCTACACTCGAAAGATACTCGATCGATTCTGGAAAAACAAGAAGAACGGGTAAAGCGTGTGACGGGCGCAACATGATTCTTGTGGGGGGAGATACGCCAGCAGGGGCTCCGCCCCGCGTCAGAGCCTTAGGCCGGCTACAGCCGGCCCATATATCCGGCGCGTACAGAGCGTGGGATGAGGGAAATTAATCGAGCGAAGGGAAGAAGGGTTCTATGTCGACCGGGATGTCTTTCAATTTATCCAGAATTCCCTGCATTTCGGGCTTGACATCCCCATAGGCTTTGAGGAGGTCTTTCGCCCCGTTGTAATCTCCCTTAGCCTGAAGGGACATGATCTCGCCGGTCAGCTTCGAAACGGCCCCTTTGATGGCTTCAAAATCCACGCCATAGGTGCCGGTGCCCGCATCATACTTAAAAGCCCCCTGTTCCGAGAGATAGTTGAACTGAAGGGCGGTTCCGAGTCCATGGGCCTCCTTCGTCCCAAATCGGACGGAACGGAAGAGCCCGGCGAGGTAGGTTGCGTAGAGCTGACGCTCAAGGGCCCTTTCAAGCACGCCATTATCTATGAGGTATTGGAGTGCGAAAAGGCCCGAAATGTCCGCCTTCGCCTCTTCAATCGCCGAGTAGATCTCTCGCAGTTCCTCCCTGACCGTTGTTTCGCGGCCCCTGACGACGATTGTGTGGGGCCCCAGTCCGTGCATCAGTTCGTGGGCAAGAATATGCATGAAAAAGGGGTCGAAATTGATGAGGGAGCCAAGGGAGTTGTCGACAGATGAAAACGCGATCGGGATGAGGATCTGCTTGAACTTCGCTTCCTGGACGTTCTTGAGGAGGACGGCCTTGCTTCCCTTTTCCTTCGTCACCCGCTCATCGTTGGGAAGGTTGTACGCGGAAGTCTGCACGCCGGCCCGGGCCTCGCCCCCGATGGCCACCTCATCGACGACCCTGATGGGAGAGAGGGCCCCCAGGGACGGATTTCTGTAGCGCGAGTCGATGGGGAGATGGTTCTCAATCTCCTGGAGATACCCGGAAAATTTCTCCAGCCTTGCGCTCTCCCCCTCGTCGCGGATAGTAATAAACGCCTCAAAGGCCGCCTTGTAGTTGAACAGGTTGTCGAGGTAGACCTCATAGGGGCCGATCGTGGGTTCGAGAGGCCCGTCGATGTCCATCCACGCGACGTCGCTCTGATAATAGTCGTTTGTGAGGAACGCGTTTGCCCTGAGGATGAGAAACGTTTTGAGGCTCGGAGATTCGGTCAGCAGGGCAGCTTCTCTGAGGAGCGCCGCGGCGGGCTCGAGGAATTCGCGGTATTCCTCGCTGTATGGCTTCGTGAAGAGCTTCCCTGCATTGTCGCGCCGAACGACGGTGTAGAAACCGGTTGCGTCGCGCTTCTTATCTTCGGGAAGCGACTGAACCCACGACGCGAACTCCTCTTTGCCGAGGTCTTCCGGGTAGTAGTTCGCGCCATCGGCCGCGGGGGGAACCCCGTCGACGAACGGCTGGTCCTTATCGAGCTTCGACCACGGACCCATGTTGATGTTGAAGTAGTGAAGGAGCTCCTCACCTTCGGGGGACGGATCAGTCCTCAGCGACGCAAGGAGCCCGGCATTGCCGCTCCAGACTTGCCGGATGTAGACGGAGTCCATGAGCCGGGCCGCCTGCGCGAGCTTGCCGAGCGCCTTGCGCTCATTGGTCGAGAGCCGCAAGAGGTCGGCAGTCAGCTGGGTCGGGACGAACCTCTTCATCCTCTCCTCGATCGTCGCGGCGCGGGACGCGCCGCCGCCCTGGCCGGGGGAGAGGACCGGAAGCGCGAGAATGAGCGCGCAGACCCACGCGAATTGAATGCGCCTCAGCGGTGAGCGCCGGGCCCGGGGACCCATCAGCGCCTCTTTTCCTCCCGGTAGGCTCGGCTCATCATTTCCGTCATGATCTGGTAATGCGAGAGCGGACTCCATCCGTGGCCCTTCCCCGGACCGTAGCGGATCCATCCGCCGCACGGAGGATCGGCCTTCGAAAGAAACTCATCAAGAAGGTGCACCGCGTTGTTCAGGAAATAATCATCCGCCTCCCCAACCCAGATGTGCAGTTTGTTTATCAGCTTCGGTCCCAGCGTCTGCCACCGCTCCTGGAGAATGAGACGAAGGTCGTACTTCTTCCACTCAGTTGCAACCGCGGCGTCGATTCTTCCGGTATGAGGATCCCAGAGCGCGGACGGATTCCCGGCCGAGGTCCTGGGTCCGAAGGCCGCATTCCACGCTCCCCATTGCCCCCCGGAACGCGTATAGCTGTCGCCCGCTCCCATGACATTCTCCATCCCCACCTCGTGCCTCATCGTCCACAGGACGTCCCCGCTCCGCGCCCGGGCGGCGGGACGTTCGAACCCGTGACTGTTCACATAGGCATTCGTATCGCCGTAAATGTTGATCAGCTGGTAGGCCCTGAAATCGACCGGATCGGGGAAGCCCGACCATGTCCCGTTGAAGGAATCCGGATAGAAGACCTGGAGCGCGAGAGAGACCCACCCGCCGGTCGATCCCCCGGTGAGAAACCGCGAGCCCGCTTTTCCGGCGGCATGGAACTTCTTTTCGACCGCGGGGATGAGTTCGCCGGTGACGGCGTCGCCATACGGCCCGTTGTTCGCCGAGTTGACCTGATAGCAGTCGCCGAACGGACCATCGCCGTCGAGCTCGAGGAGAATCATCCTCGGCGCGCTGTCCGACAGCCACATGCCTCTGAAGGCGCTTTCTTCCGCCATCAGGTCTCCGACGACCGAGTACGAATCGCCGTATCCTCCGATATTCACCTCCAGAGGGTACCGCCGCGAGGTGTCATCGCCGAACCCTCTCGGAAGCACGACTCCCGCCCGCAGGTAGATGGGCCTCCCGTGAAACCCGGACAGGAGCTTCGATTGAATCTTCACGTACTTTACGTACTCCGTTTCCGGAGGAAGCTGCTCGGATGGAATCTTCTCCGTCAGGGCGATCGGGATGAGACCACCACGGGCGGGGTCGAGCTTGAGCTTCAGGGGTTTGCTGTAGCAGTTCCCCGGCGCGTTCACCGACTTCACGTCGTTGTTTCCGTCGAAGAGTGCCTGTACGAAGTACTCTCCGGAAGGGAGATCCGCGAGCTGCGCTATGGGAAAGAGGGCGGACGTTCCGTCGAGCCGTCCCTTCGAGCCGGATGCGAACTTCGTGATGTCCTTCCCGAGCACCACAGGCGCGTCGAGCCCGGTGGTGCCGATGGTAAATCTCGGCTCGGGAGTGTCGCTTCGCGCGATCACGACGAAGAGGCGCCCGTCGACCGGCTTCTCCAGTACTCCCGCGGAAGCGGATACCTCGAATGAAAGGCCGCTCGCGCTCCCGCGGGATGCGGCGAGCGCACAAGGATGGCGGAGCGAAAGGAGCAGGAGGACGGAGGCGGCCAGCCGGACCGGCGCTGGGATCACAGCAGTGCCAGATTGTTTTCGAGCTTTTCGAGTGTCGCCGAGAAACTCTGAAGCTTCTCGCGCTCCTTCTCGACCACGTCGGCCGGGGCCTTATCGACGAATGCGGCATTGCCGAGCTTTCCTTTGATGCCGTCGACCATCCGCCGGACGCGGTCGATCTCTTTCTGGATGCGGGCTTTCTCGGCCCCGAGATCGATGATCCCTTCGAGCGGCACAAACACTTCTCCCCCTTCGACCACGGCGCCGGCGGAGTGCGCAGGCTTCCGGCCCCCCGCGAGAGGAGTGATCCGCGTGACTCTTGCCAGACGCTGAAAATAGCCGAGGTATTTCTCGAGAATCCTCCCCCTGCCGTCGGCGAACCGGATCACGAGCTCGATCTCCTTCGACGGGGGCACCGCAAGCTCGCCCCTGATATTCCTGACGCTCATGATCGTCTTCTGGACGAACGCCATCTCATCCTCGGCGCCGGTGTCGATCCACCGCTTGTCGCTCAGGGGAAAGGGGGCGAGCATGACCGAATCCCTGGCCCCGCGCTCACGGAGGTGCTGCCAGATCTCTTCGGTCACGAAGGGCATGAACGGATGCAGGAGGCGGACTGCCTGATCGAAGATGCCGATCGCCCGGCCGAGAACGACGTTCTTCACGGACGGATCCTCATCCCCGTAGAGGCGCGCCTTGATCATCTCCACATACCAGTCGCAGAAGTCGTGCCAGATGAATTCGTAGAGAATCTTCGAGGCAGCGTTGATCTCGAACCGGTCGAGCGAGGAATTCAGGTCGCGGATGGCTGAGTGGAGCCGCGAAAGCATCCAGCGGTCTGCGAGATCGAGGTGCTCCTCGGATATCGCCGCGGGTGCACCGGAGGCGGCGCCAAGCTGCGCTCTATTAATGAGGAGGAACCTGGCGGCGTTCCAGATCTTGTTGGCGAAATTCCGGCCGAGCTCACACTTCTCGTTTGAATAGAGCACGTCCTGCCCGAGGGGAGCGAGATAGACGATCGTGAAGCGCAGGGCGTCGGCGCCGTACTGAGCGATGACGTCGAGGGGGTCGGGGGAATTGCCGAGCGACTTGCTCATCTTCCGGCCCTCCATGTCGCGGATAATGCTCGTAAAGTAGACGTCGCGGAAGGGGACTGCGTTCATGACCTCGAGCCCCGCCATGATCATCCTCGCGACCCAGAAAAAAATGATGTCGGGGCCCGTCACGAGCGAGTCCGTCGGATAGAAGTAGCGGAGGTCGGGGTTGTCCCCGGGCCATCCGAGCGTGGAGAAAGGCCAGAGCCACGAGGAGAACCATGTGTCGAGCACGTCTTCGTCCTGACGCAGGTTTGCCGAGCCGCAGTGGGGGCAGCGATCGGGCGGTGTGCGCGCCACGATCGGCTCCCTGCACTCGAGCTTGCATGCATCGTCGCCCACGCAGTACCAGACCGGTATCCGGTGCCCCCACCAGAGCTGGCGCGAGATACACCAGTCGCGGATATTGTTCATCCAGTATTCGTACGTGTTCACCCAGCGGCCGGGATGGAACCTGATCGTGCCGTCGAGCACGGCTTGGAGGGCGGGGCCGGCAAGTGGCTTCATCTTCACGAACCACTGGTCTGAGAGGTACGGTTCTATGACCGTGTTGCACCTGTAGCAGCGCCCGACGCTGTGGACGTGGTCCTCGGTCTTCACCAGGAATCCCCCCGCCTCCAGGTCTTCGAGGACTTTCTTGCGCGCGGCGAGGCGGTCCAAACCGCGGTACCGCTCGGGCGCGTTGCCGTTGATCTCGGCTGAGGGCGTAAAGATATTGATGAACGCGAGCTTGTGGCGCCGGGCGACCCAGTAATCGTTCGGATCGTGCGCGGGAGTCATCTTCACCATGCCCGTCCCGAAGGCAGGGTCGACATAGTCATCGGCGATGATGGGAAGCTCGCGGTTGACGAGAGGGAGGATCGCAGTTTTCCCGACGAGGCCCGTGTACCGGGCGTCGCCCGGGTTGACCGCGATCGCCGTGTCGCCAAGCATCGTTTCGGGGCGCGTTGTGGCGATCACCGCGAACTCCTCCGTTCCCGGAATGGGGTAGCGGATGTAGTAGAGCTTTCCCTGGTGCTCCGAACGCTCCACCTCGTCGTCGCTGATCGCGGTATGATCTTTCGGGCACCAGTTGATGATGTATTTTCCGCGGTAGATGAGTCCCTTCTCATAGAGCCGGATGAATACCTCGTTCACTGCGGCGGAGAGGCCTTCGTCCATCGTGAACCGCTCCCTCTGCCAGTCGCACGACGCACCGAGTTTGCGGAGCTGTTTGATGATCGTTCCACCGTATTCATCCTTCCAGGCCCATACCCTCCGGAGGAACTCTTCCCTCCCGAGATCGTGCCTGGTCTTTCCTTCCTTGCCGAGAGATTTTTCGACGACATTCTGCGTGGCGATGCCCGCGTGGTCGGTGCCCGGCATCCAGAGCGTCTCGAATCCCTGCATACGCTTCCATCGCACGAAGACGTCCTGGATCGTATTATTCAGGACGTGCCCCATCGTCAGGATGCCGGTGATGTTCGGCGGCGGGATAACGACCGTGTACGGCTCACGAGCCGGGTTCACGGCGGCATGGAACATGCCGTTGCTTTCCCAGTGGCGGTACCAGCGCTCTTCCGCTTCCAGCGGGACGAAGGCTTTTGAGAGTTCGGTCATTCGATTGGATTCTTATCGAACCGTGAAGGTCCGGGAGAGTGACGACTCGTTGTGCATCCGGTCCCTCATCGTGACTCGTACAGAGTGCTTTCCCCGGTCGATGCGGCTGTCGGCCTGGTACAAGGCTTCGTGACGCTCTGCGTCGATCTCGGGGATGACGAGCACGCCGTCGATGGTCACCTGGATCTCATCGGTGTCCACCCCGGAGAGGTTGTCGTGATAGCGGAAGCGAATGAACGGCTTGCCGCGCGGAGCCGAGACCCGGAGGCGGCCGAAGCTGGGAGGCTCGTCGTCCGCCAGAACGGCAAGCTCGCCGAGCGTCCTGGTCAGCGTGGTGCTGAACGACTTCCCGCCGCTGTCGGGTTTATCGGTCCTGTAGATCCAACCGCCGTTCGAGCGGAAAAAGAGGGCCCGGTGTGCCGTCCCGCCTCCTGCGGGATCGAGGGGGACCGTCACACGGATTCCCCGATTCAGGAGGCGATCCTGGGGATCGAGCACGTAGACGGTCGAATGGTCGTAGCTCTCGCTTGTGACCTGCAGGAGAAGCGGCTTGTAGACCGCGGCCGAATCGAACGAGAACCTGAGCCCTGAGGGGTCCGCCGTGAACGAGCCGGCCCGCGACGGGGTCACGGGGTAGACGGAAAACTCCGCCGTGGCCGTGGCGTCTCGTCCGTTGACCTCGGTGTGAGCAGTCACGGTCCTGCGCCCTTCGAAACTCTGCGAGGGCGCATACGCGCCCGAGTATCTGTCGGGTTCGGCAGCCTGCATGCCGACGGCGGCGCCAAAAGATCCCTCAAGCACCTTCACATCGGGGGGGGAGGTGAAGATTCCCGAAGTGGTCACCGTAAAGCGCACGTAGTCGTCGAGGATCTCCGTTTTCAGCGACGGGGCCCGGGCGGCGTCGCGGGGTTTGTGCAGTGCATAATAGATCGGAGGAGTCAGAGACCCCAGCGCGGTCTCCGCCGAGATCCTGAGGAGATCGTAGGGCTTCGTGTTCACGGGGAGCTCGATTCCGGTCGAGTCGGATTCGAATCTTCCCCGCCTGAGCGTGTGCTCGGCCCAGGAGGTCTCCGAAAATCTCTTCCCGGCGACGCGGCAGGTCTGAATCAGATTCAGGTTCTGGCCTGCGAGCACGACTCCGTCCTCGTCGACGCTGCTGACGGTGATGGAGGGACGGTGGTTGACGATAAGCGTCCCGCCGAGCGTCGTCTTGTTCCCGTGAGAGTCGCCGCACACAATCCTGTAGCCGTGCTGCCCCTCGTTCAGCCGGTCCGTGTGGATCACGCCCGCCCCTTCCGGCCTGCCGCCGTAGAAGGGGAGCGAGTTTCCCGCGTCGATGTAGAGTTTCTGGAATTTTCCCCATCCCTGGAGTATCATCGGAAGATCGTAGTCGAGATCGATCTCCTTCGAGTCGTCGGCGGGGACGCGGTCGAGAATCTTCTGGAAGAGGAGAGTATCGTCGAGAAAGAATGCCAGGGAATGGATGCCGGACCTGCTCCAGGTCCCTTCGGTCCTGTCGACCGCGTCGACACCCAATCCGATTGTTCCGTGGACGATCAGCCGCTGAGGCACACTAAGATCGCGCCCCCTGCGGCTGAAACGCCGTATGATTTTCGATGTCGGGTTGTTGTCGATGGTCGAAGTGAAATCGAGCGGCGACACCAGAAGCCGGCGGATGACAGGGGGGAGTCTGTCCTTCGTCGCGAACGCTTCGCAGAGCATCGGATTGACGGGGTCGAGCTGTTCGTCCCGGATTTCAAAGTGGAGATGGGGCGGGCCGACCCCCGAGTCTCCCGTGTACGCCACCACGTCTCCCTTCTTCACCGGGATCTTCGCGGAATCGAGCGTCATGTCGACGGAGTAGGTCCCTCTGCGGTACTGTTCTGCGCGTACGATGCGGGTAATCTCCTCATTGAACCCCTTGAGATGAGCATATGTTGTTACGTATCCCCCGGGGTGCCTGAGGTAGAGCATTTTGCCGTACCCGTCGGGCGTGATTCGCACCCGGAAGAGATACCCGTCGCGCGAGGCAAACACTTTGTAGCCGGTGTGGCCGTGAGTGCTGATGTCGATTCCTCCGTGGAAATGGCTGGTGCGGTATTCCGCGAACGTCGACGTGACGTTTCTGCTTGCATCGGTCGGCCAGATGTAATCGCCGAAAGCGCCCTTCACGCTGTCGGGGCGCCCGTCTCCGCTCCAGGCGTCGGCGCGCCGCGCGGCAGTGGGATTCAGAGGCACCGCCCCCAGAACGGCCACAAGGCAGAGGATTCGAAGCCGGCGGTGAAGGGATCGGTGGATGCTCAAGGGGTTATTCGTTCTCGACCGTATGCGAGATTTTGGCGAAGCCGAGAAGTTCTGCCTCTACGAGGTCTCCGGCTTGTACCGGCCCGACTCCCTCGGGAGTGCCGGTGAAAATCAGATCGCCGGCTTCGAGCGTGAAAATGGAAGAGATGTATTCGATGATCCGGTCGATGCGCGAAATCATCAGCCCTGTCGAGCTCCGCTGGCGCTCGCGGCCGTTGACGGAGCAGCGAATCGTCTGCGCATGAGGATCGCCGATGCGTTCAGCGGGGACGATGTCGGAGACGGGGGCGGATGTATCGAACCCCTTGGCCACGCTCCAGGGAAGCCCCTCTTTCTTGGCCCTGCTCTGGAGATCTCTGAGCGTCATGTCGAGGCCCACGCCATACCCTGACACGTGCTCATACGCCGAGCTGCGCGGGATATGCTTTCCCTCCCTGCCGATGGCGACGACAAGCTCGACTTCGTGATGCATCTCGCGGGAGATTGCCGGAATGACGATCGCAGAGCCGCTCCGGATGACGGCAGTTGAGGGCTTCAGGAATACGATGGGAGTGTCAGGGGCCTCTGCCTGCATTTCACGGGCATGCTCCGCATAGTTTCTTCCCAGGCAAAAGATGTTCCCCACAGGCACGGCGCCGGGCCGCCCCTGATACTGAATTGTCCGCATATTTCAGGAAAAATATATCGAAAAGTCGGCATTTCCGCAAGGATCACGCACATCGTGCCCCGTGTCACGATCCGTTGATTTTTACGCGCAATTATAAGTATATTGACCGCCCAGCATATAATCTCGGGGCCGAGGGTGTCGAAATCGTACAGTGAAGCGGGCGTAAGCATCAAGACAGGAGAAGAGTTTGTCCACTCGATACGCGAAAAAGTGCGATCCACATTCACCGATCGGGTGCTTGCCGATATCGGCGGATTCGGGGGGCTCTATTCCGCGAACTTTCCGCAAATGCAGGAACCGGTGCTTGTCTCGAGCGTCGACGGGGTCGGTACGAAGCTTAAAGTCGCCTTCCTGATGGACAAGCATGACACGATCGGCCAGGACCTCGTTAATCACTGTGTGAATGATATCGCCGTTTGCGGGGCCGTCCCGCTTTTTTTTCTCGACTACTTCGCCACCGGCAACCTGAAACCCTCCGTGGCCGGGCACGTGATCGACGGCATGGTGAGCGCGTGCCGGGAAAACGGGTGCGCGCTCATCGGTGGGGAGACCGCCGAGATGCCGGGGTTCTACAGGGAAAACGAGTATGACCTCGCCGGAATGATCGTGGGCGTCGCCGAGAAGAAGTCGGTGCCGGACCCCAGACGAGTCCGTTCCGGTGACCTCCTGATCGGCCTCCCATCCACGGGCCTCCACACAAACGGCTACTCTCTGGCCCGGGCGGCGCTCTTCGAAAAGTTCGACGTCGAGGATTTCATCGACGAGCTTGGGGTGAGCCTGGGAGAGGCCCTTCTTTCGGTGCACCGGTCCTATCTGAAGGCGATCAGGGCCGTCTGGGGGCGCCCGGAGGTTCACGCGCTCGTTCATGTGACGGGCGGCGGAATCGCCGGCAACGCAGCGAGGGTGATCCCCCGCGGGTTTTCGCTCAAGATCGACTGGAAGCGGTGGGAGAGGCCGGCGATCTTCAGGCTCATTGAGCAGTGCGGCCGCGTTTCCGAAAAGGAAATGCGCGCCACGTTCAATCTGGGGGCGGGATTGATCATCCTTGCGGCAAGAGCGGGGGTGGACAAAATCATGAAGATTCTCCGTGCCGGAGGCGAGATGCCGTTTCTGGTGGGAGAGGTGAGCAGCGCATGAAGGCGAACCGGCATAATCGCTGAAGAACCGATGGAGAGAAACCTGTCACTGAAGAACACGCGCGCTCGCGGCGCCACGCTCCCGGCCGGCGGAACGGAACAGTTCGCCGAGGGGGCGCCGCTGCGGGAACGGCTCTCGACCCTGAACGACATCATGCTTCTGATCGACGACGCGGAAGGGAAGGAAGAGATCCTCGCGATCGTGCGCTCCGAGGCCCCCTGGGTGATGAAATTCCAGGCCGGCTTTGTCGCTCTGCTCAACCGGGCCCGGACGCATTACGAGATCAGGTCTCTCTCGCCCGTTGCCGATTCCGCGGACCTCGATCACCAGCATTTCAGCATCGAGGAGGGGATCCCCGGTGTGGTGATGAAGAGCCGGATCCCCGCCGTCACATCCTTGACCTCGGGTCCGGAGTATGCCCCGGCGCTTGAAGGTCGGCTTCAGGACCTGGGAATCAGATCGATCCTTGCGGTGCCGATGCTGACCGGAAGCGATACAATCGGCTGCCTGGTCTTCGGCAGCGCCGATTCAGCGGCCCGCTCAGAGGAAGACCTGGCCGTGGCGCGCATCTTCGCCCACCATTGCGCGGTGGCGCTCAAGAACTCGACGATCTTCGAAGACGCGGGAAAGCGCATCACCCAGATCGAGCTCATCAACGATGTGTCGCACCAGCTGAGCTCGATGCTGAACCTCGGCGAGCTTCTCCGGGTGGCGGCCGAGGCGATTCAGAAGGCCTTCGAGTATTTCGACGTGACCGTCTTCCTCATGGATGAGCAACGCACAGCCCTTGCGCTCGAAGCGCACTCCGGCAGCTACGGAGACTTTCTTCCCCACGGGTACACGCAGAAGGTGGGGGAGGGAATCGTAGGCTGGGTCGCCGCCAACGGCGAGAAAATCCTCTGCAACGACGTGTCGCGCGATCCGCGCTATATCACCTACTCCTATCACGACACCCGGTCCGAACTGGCGCTCCCGATCAGAGTCGACGGCCAGGTCGCGGCAGTCCTGAACGTGGAGGACAGGAAGCTGTACGCATTCGACGATACGGACGCGGTGGTGCTCGAAACGCTCTGCGAACAGCTCGGAAGCGCGATGAAAAACGCCCTGCTGTACGAAGAGGTCCAGCATGCCAACATCAAGCTGGTCGAGCTCGACAGGCTCAAATCGGAATTCCTCGGGATCGTCTCGCACGATTTCCGGTCGCCCCTCTCAAGCATCATCCTCGCAGGGAAGGCGCTCCTGAAGCACGAAGACGTGCAGCGCGTGAAGCGCTTCAAGGAGTATCTGCAGATTATCGTGGATCAGGCGAACAGGCTCAACCAGCTTGCGGAGGACACGCTCTCCATCACCAAGATCGAGTCGGGCAAGCTGAGCTATTATTTCAAGATCGTCAATGTTGAGCGCATGGTGCACGACGCGATCTCCATGGTCCGGATCTCGAGCCGGCATAACGTGTCGCAGTCCGTCGACCAGAACGTGCGATTCATCAAGGCGGACCAGGCGAAACTGCGCCAGGTGGTCCAGAACCTCATCAGCAACGCGGTCAAGTACTCGCCGAGAGGCGGAGCCGTCTCGGTGACGGCGTGCGAGCACGGGCCGTCGGAAGTGCTAATTTCGGTCACGGACGAAGGGATCGGGATCGCCGCCGAGAAGATGGATACGCTCTTCGGGAAATTCACCCGGGTTGAAACCGGCGAAGGGAGTGCGATCAAGGGGGCGGGGCTGGGCCTGTGGATCTGCAAGGCCGTGGTGGAGGCGCACGGGGGCTCGATCTGGATCGAGAGCGAGCCGGGGAAGGGAACGAGCGTCAAGTTTACGGTGAAGAAGGAGCAGGAGTAGGGAGGCCGGCACCGGACGGCCTCTTCTCGTGCTCCATCACCTGCAGCCGGGCGATGATCTTGTCGAGGATGCCCTTCCACCGCGCCGGCTCCTCTCTGTAATACCTCAGCTCTCCATCAATCTGCTCCCTGGTGAGGCCGAATGAGCCGCAAAGGCTGTCTGACTGAGCCTTCATCTTCAGGGAGTCCGCCCCGGTAATAACCCCCTCCTCGCGTGTGACCAGCAGATGAGCGTAGCAGTCGACGAAGGCGTCCTCCGGAATTGCGGGTCCGCCCGCTCCGGGACCGGAACACGAGAAGGATTCCAGTGCGGCGATGAGAAAGAGCATCGGGATGAGTGCGCTCGTGGTCTGGTGCATGCGCATGAGTGTACGGAGAACCGCGCGGATTTGCAACGGTTGGAGCCGCCGGCGCGCCGGATACCTTGACTTTGGGCCTTGTGTTTCGTATCTTTTCCCCGTTCTATCCTACTTTTGGCCCGTAATTCAGGCAGGTTTCTTCCACTTGGAGCAGTATGGCAACGACGTCGGACTTTCGGCCGGGCATGGCGATTCGTATGGATGGTGAGTTGTGGACTGTGGTTGAGTTTCAGCACGTCAATCCCGGCAACTGGCGTGCATTCGTGCGCGCAAAGCTGAAAAGCCTGAGATCGGGGAAGGTCATCGAGACGCGCTTCCGCGCAGGCGAGGCTGTCGACGCGGTGAGACTCGAGACGAAGGAGTTCCAGTACCTCTATCACGACGGCTCCGGTTACGTCTTCATGGATAAAGAGACCTACGATCAGATCAGCGTCGAAGAAAAGGTCGTGGGGACGGGAGCCGAGTTCCTGAAGGACGGCGAGAGCGTCGAAATCCTGTTCAACGGAAGCGACATCGTCCAGCTTGAGATCCCGATCACCGTGGAGCTGAAAGTCGTTGAAACTCCTCCCGGCGTCCGCGGAGACACCGCGACGGGCGCTCAAAAGCCCGCGAAGGTTGAGACCGGAGCGATGGTGAATGTTCCTCTCTTCATCAATGAGGGGGACAGGATCAAAGTCGATACCCGCACGGGCGACTACATCGAGCGCGTAAAGGCGGCCTGACGGCCCGCCGGCGAGCGATTCGCTTGTCCATCATTTTCCACCGGTAGTGTAATGGACCTAGCCCTTCTGAAAAAACTGATCCGGATCGTCGAACGAAGCGGCGTCGACGAGATCGAGGTGGAGGAAAACGGGCTCCGGATGCGGGTCGCCAAAAACTCACACAACAATTCGGCCCCCGCAAGCGTATCCGCCCCTGCCGGCTCCGTATCGGCGGGTCTCCCGTCTCCGCCGCGCGACGGCCATCCTGCGCCGGAAGCCGCCCCCGCCCCCGCAAAGGCCGAAGAGACCTATCACGCCATCAAATCCCCGATCGTCGGCACCTTTTACCGCGCCCCCGCCCCGGACGCAGATTCGTACGTCGAGGTGGGACAGATGGTTCAGCCCAAGACCGTCCTCTGCATCATCGAGGCGATGAAGCTGATGAACGAGATCGAATCCGACGTATCCGGACGGATCATGAAAATACTCGTAGAGAATGGACAGCCCGTCGAGTACAACCAGCCCCTCTTCATGATCGAACCCGCGTGAGAGGCACTCCTTCGCTTCGTTAATCCCGGTGCACCGTGTTTCATAAGATTCTCATCGCCAACAGGGGAGAGATTGCCCTGAGGGTCATCCGGGTATGCCGGGAACTCGGCATCAAGACGGTCGCGGTCTACTCGGAGGCCGACCGCCTCTCGCTCCATGTGAAATTCGCGGACGAAGCGGTCTGCATCGGCCCCGCGCCGAGCAAGGAGAGCTATCTTCACATTCCCCGGATTATTTCGGCGGCAGAGATCACCAACGCCGATGCGATCCATCCCGGATACGGCTTCCTGGCGGAGAATTCTCAGTTTGCAGAGATCTGCGAATCCTCCGGTCTCAAGTTCATCGGCCCCTCTCCCGACGCCATCACATCGATGGGCGACAAATCCCTCGCCAAGGAAACGATGAGGAAAGCGGGGGTCCCCGTTGTTCCCGGCAGCGAGGGTGTGGTGAAAGACCTCAAGGCGGGGCTCGAGATCGCGGCTGCGATGGGGTTTCCCGTGATGATCAAGGCCTCGGCCGGTGGCGGGGGCAAAGGGCTTCGCATCGCCCGCGACGCGGAAGAGTTCGAAAAGTCGTTCACGATGGCGAGCACCGAAGCCGGCGCCGCCTTCGGGAACGCCGATCTCTATATCGAGAAGTTCATCGAGAACCCGAGGCACGTGGAGATTCAGGTGTTCGGAGACCGGTTCGGAAACGTGGTACACCTGAACGAGCGCGACTGCACCGTCCAGCGGAGACACCAGAAGCTGATCGAAGAATCGCCCTCCCCCGCGGTGGATCCGGAACTGAGGGAGAAGATGGGGGCCGCTGCGGTGAAGGGCGCGAAGAGCGTCAGGTATGAAGGAGCCGGAACGATCGAGTTTCTCCTCGACAAGGACAAGAGCTTTTACTTCATGGAGATGAACACCCGCATCCAGGTGGAGCACCCCGTCACCGAGCTCGTGACGGGATACGATCTTATAAAACTGCAGATCCAGGTTGCGGCGGGCGAGCGTATCCGCAAAAAAGAGTTCAAGCCGCGAGGCTGCGCCATCGAGTGCAGGATCAATGCCGAGGATCCCGATCACGATTTCCGGCCCTCTCCGGGCGAGCTTACGAGCTTCCACCTCCCCGGCGGATTCGGTGTGAGGGTCGACACGCACTGCTACGCCGGCTACCGGGTTCCCCCGTTTTACGACTCGCTCCTCGCCAAATTGGTCGTCTTCGGTCCCACGCGGGAGGAGGCCATCCACAAGATGGCCGGGGCCCTCGAGGAATTCACCGTCGAGGGCGTGCACACGACGATTCCCTTCCACCGCCGCGTCATGCGAAACGATGTCTTTAGGTCCGGGGTCTACGACACCGGATTTCTCGAGCGCCATTACAACAGGGACTGAATCCAATGATTTTTCCGGACAATCTTCGATACACGAAAGAGCACGAGTGGGTCGCAGTCGAAGGCGATATCGGGACCGTCGGGATCACCGACTACGCCCAGTCGGAGCTCGGCGACATCGTCTTCGTCGAGCTTCCTCCCCTGGGGAAAAAGGTGAAGCAGGGCGAGAGCTTCGGCACGATCGAGGCGGTGAAGGCCGTGTCGGATCTCTTCGCGCCGGTTTCGGGGGAAGTCGTCGGGGTCAATTCCGACCTGGACAAGTCGTCCGAGCTCATCAACAAGGAGCCCTATCAATCGGGCTGGATCATCAAAATCAGGCTCGAGAGGAAAGAAGAAGCCGGAAAGCTCCTCGGCCCGAAAGAATACAGGCAGCTGATCGGAAAGTAGGCAAGAGACGTGAGCGGCAGATTGCATGAGGGTCGTCCTTCGAGCGCATTCGCGCGGCGGCACATCGGTCCCACCGATTCCGAAGCCGAGCAGATGCTTTCCACGCTCGGCGCCGGTTCGCTCGAGGAGTTCATCGGAACGGCAGTCCCCGAACAGATTCGCGCCGCAGGCCCCTTGCGGCTCCCCGGAGCGCTCACCGAGGAAGAAGCCATTGCAGAGCTGACGGCGATCGCGTCCGGGAACAAGATCTTCCGCTCGTTGATCGGGATGGGTTATTCGGACACCGTCACTCCGGCAGTCATCCGCCGCAACATCCTCGAAAACCCCGGATGGTACACGGCCTACACTCCCTACCAGGCCGAGATCGCGCAGGGACGCCTCGAGGCGCTCCTGAATTTTCAGACGATGGTTGCCGACCTTACTGGCCTCGAGTTCAGCAACGCCTCCCTCCTCGATGAATCGACGGCGGCGGCGGAGGCGATGAGGATGTTCCACGCGCACAAGAATGCCCCGGAGGGAGGGACGTTCTTCGTCTCGGATGATGCGCATCCTCAAACGATCGAGGTGCTCCGGACCCGCGCGAAGCCCATCGGAATTTCCATCCAGGTTGGAAAGTTCAGCACGTTCGAGTTTTCCGACTCGGTCTTCGGGGCCCTTCTCCAGTATCCCGCATCCGACGGCGCCCTCCACGACTACCGTTCCTTCTGCGAACGCGCTCACCGCTCCGGCGCCCTCGTGGCCGTCGCGGCGGACCTCCTCAGCCTGACGCTCGTTACCGCGCCCGGCGAGTTCGGCGCCGATGCTGCCGTCGGCAACACGCAGCGCTTCGGCGTGCCTCTGGGCTTCGGCGGACCTCACGCCGCATATTTTGCGACGCGGGATGAATTCAAGAGATTGACTCCCGGAAGGGTCATCGGGGTCTCCATCGATTCTCGCGGCCGTCAGGCCCTGAGGATGGCTCTCCAGACGCGGGAGCAGCACATCCGGCGCGAGAAAGCCACGTCGAATATCTGCACCGCGCAGGTGCTCCTCGCGGTCATGGCCGGGATGTATGCCGTCTACCACGGGCCGGAGGGCCTTCGTTCGATCGCGGAACGGATACATCACCTCACGAAGGCGCTCGCCGAGGGACTGAAGCGTCTCGGGCATCATGTCAGGCACACGGATTTTTTCGATACCATTCACGGCGATGCGGACTACGCCCAGATGCAGTACCTTGAGCCCGCTCTTCACTCGGAGGGCATCAACGTCCGATGGTTTGACGACCATTCGTTCGGCATTTCGCTTGACGAACGATCCACGCGGGAGGAAGTCGGGGCCCTCCTCAACGTATTCTCAAGGGGGCATTCGAGGAAGTTCACGCTGGACGACCTGCTGCGCGAGACGAAAGCGGAGTACCAGGGGCCGCTCCGTCGGACGTCGGAGTACCTGACGCACCCGGTGTTCTCTCGCCACCACTCGGAGACACAGATGCTCCGGTACATCCGGTCGCTCGAGGAAAAAGACCTTTCCCTCACGACCAGCATGATACCGCTGGGCTCCTGTACGATGAAGCTGAACGCGACGACGGAGCTTACCCCGATTACGTGGCCTGCGTTCGGCTCGATCCACCCGTTTGCCCCGATGGACCAGACGGAAGGATACCAGAAACTCTGCTCGGGGCTCGAAGCGATGCTCCGTGAGATCACGGGATTCCACGCGATCTCGCTCCAGCCCAATTCGGGCGCGCAGGGAGAATACGCGGGCCTCCTCGTCATCAGGGCGTACCACGAGGAGCGCGGCGAAGGAACCCGCGACGTCTGCCTGATACCCTCGTCCGCTCACGGCACCAATCCCGCCAGCGCGGTCATGGCGGGCATGCGGGTTGTCGTCATCAGGTCGGCCGACGACGGCACCATCGACGTCGACGATCTCCGGACGAAAGCGGAAGAGCACAGAGAGCGGCTTGCGGCGCTGATGGTGACCTATCCGTCGACGCACGGAGTGTTCGAGGAAGGGATCAAGGAGATCTGCGCGATCGTCCACCGGCACGGGGGGCTGGTCTACATGGACGGAGCCAATATGAACGCCCAGGTCGGCCTCTGCCGTCCGGCCGAGCTCGGGGCCGACGTGTGCCACATTAACCTCCACAAGACGTTCTGCATACCGCACGGCGGCGGCGGTCCGGGGATGGGGCCGATCGGAGTCGTGGAGGGGCTCGCACCGTTTCTCCCGTCCCATCCGGTCGTGCCGGTCGGAGGAAAAAAGGGAATCGGGCCGGTCGCTTCCGCGCCATGGGGAAGCGCCGGAATACTTCTCATCTCGTGGGCCTACATCGCGATGATGGGTTCCGACGGTCTCGAGGACGCCACGAGGATCGCGATCTTGAACGCGAATTACATGGCAAAGCGGCTTGAGGGTCATTATCCCCTCCTCTACAGGGGACAGGGAGGAACCGTGGCGCACGAATTCATTCTCGACGCGCGGGGACTGAAGGAGACGACAGGGATTGACGCAGAGGATATCGCGAAGCGGCTGATGGATTACGGGTTCCATGCGCCGACGGTGTCCTTCCCGGTGGCCGGCACTCTCATGATCGAGCCGACCGAGAGCGAGGACAAGGAGGAGCTCGACCGGTACTGCGACGCGCTGATCGCCATCAGGCACGAGATAGAGGAGATCGAGCAGGGGCGCGCCGACAAAAGGGATAACGTCTTGAAGAACGCGCCTCACACGGCCGACATGATCGCCTCGGACGATTGGGAGCATCCCTACTCGCGCGAGAAGGCGGCGTATCCGGCGCCGTGGACCCGCAAGCGGAAGTTCTGGCCTTCAGTGGGCCGGATCAACAGCGCCTATGGAGACCGAAATCTCGTCTGCACCTGCCCTCCGGTTGAGGCGTACGACGAAGTCAGGCATTGACGACCGCCCCTCCGGCGCGAATCCTTCCCGTCATCATTCTCTCCCAGTTTCTCGGGACTTCTCTCTGGTTCGCAAGCAACGCCGTTCTTCCTGAACTTCAGCGGAGCCTCGGCCTCGCCGGAGACATCGTAGGCCCCTCCACATCAGCGGTCCAGTTCGGGTTCATCCTCGGCACCTTTCTCTTCGCTGTCCTTTCGATCCCCGACCGGGTGTCCCCGCGCGGGCTCTTCGCCGTGTGCTGTTTCATTGGAGCCCTCTGCACGCTCGCTCTGATCGTTACACCGGGAGGGCTTCCGGGGCTTCTCGGGCTCCGGTTCGTGACCGGGCTGGCGCTCGCCGGAATCTATCCGGTCGGAATGAAAATCGCCGCCGGGTGGTACAAGGCCGGCCTGGGAAGCGCGCTCGGCATGCTCGTCGGGGCGCTTGTGCTCGGGACTTCGTTTCCGCATCTCCTGAGGAGCACCGGCGGCAACATTTCATGGCAGACCGTCCTGCTCACGGTCTCCGGGGGCGCGGTTGCGGGAGGGGTTCTCATGGCGCTCCTCGTGGGAGACGGTCCATACGCCTCACGGGCCTCGAAATTCGAGATCGATTCTCTCAGGTCGGTTTTTCATTCGCGGGAACTCCGCTCGGCCGCATTCGGATATTTCGGACATATGTGGGAATTGTACGCATTCTATGCGTTCCTGCCTTTCATGCTCACGGCATACCGGTCCGTCTCCGGAAGCGGAGATCTCAACGTCTCATTCTGGTCGTTCGCGGTCATCGCGGCCGGCACGGCTGGCTGCGTAGCGGGGGGGTTCGCCTCGAGGAGGCGGGGAAGCGCCCGCGTCGCATGGGTCCAGCTTTTGGCCTCGGGCGTCTGCTGCATCCTCTCGCCGCTTGTCTTTCACCTGTCCGAGGGGCTCTACCTCCCGGTCATGGTCATCTGGGGCATAGTCATTGTGGGCGACTCACCGCAATTCTCGGCGCTGACTGCAGCCTACGCTCCCCCCCAGCTTGTCGGCTCCGCCCTCACGATCGTCACGTCCATCGGATTTGCGATAACGATCGTAAGCATTCAGATGCTCTCATACCTTTCGCACCTGGTGTCCCCGGAGTACTTATTTGCGTTTCTCGCCCCCGGACCAGTTGCGGGGCTTCTGTGTCTGAGGTTCCTGATGCGAGGCGGGGGGAGCTTGGTGCGTTAGCGCGGGACCAAGTACGCCGGCTAAAGGCGGCGCTTCCCCGCTGGTGTCACGGTATGGACCGTGACACCAGCTCGTAGCCGGCGATTACAGCCGGCCGATGCTGCTGGAAAATCGCAAGCCATTTCCGTATCATTCTGGATCACAATGCGTCACCACGAAACAATTCTCGTCCTCGATTTTGGAGCTCAATACTCCCAGCTGATCGCGCGCAGGGTGCGCGAGCTGGATGTGTATTCCGAGCTCCGGCCGTTCAATATCTCCCTCGATGAGATTCGCGCGATCGATCCGAAAGGGATCATCCTCTCCGGCGGCCCCGCGAGCGTCTACGAGAAGGACGCTCCGCTCCCGTCTCCCGCGCTGTTTGAGATGGGGTATCCGATTCTCGGCATCTGCTATGGTTTGCAGGTGATCGCCTACCAGCTGGGCGGAGAGGTAGACGCGTCGCACAAACGGGAGTTCGGAGGAGCCGAGCTGACGATAGACGATACGAGGGATCTGTTCAAAGGAATCGACGGCGAGACGGCGAGGAGGGGCGGCAAACCGTCGATGCCGGTGTGGATGAGCCACGGCGATGCGCTTGTCAGCATGCCGGCGGGCTTCGAGAAGCTTGCTCACTCCGCGGGCTCCCCTCTCTGCGCGATCCGGAACGCCGACCGAAAGATTTACGGAATACAGTTTCATCCCGAAGTGGGGCACACGCCGAGGGGGAAAGAGATTCTCGGAAACTTCGTCCGCGGGATCTGCGGCGCCTCCGGGGGGTGGAGTTCGGGCCCGATCATTGAGGAGGCGACCCAGGATATCCGGTCGGCAGTGGGGAAGAAGAACGTCATCTGCGCGCTGAGCGGGGGGGTGGATTCCTCCGTTCTTGCCGTGCTCCTTCACAAAGCCATCGGTGACCAGCTGTACTGCATCCACATCGACACCGGCCTCATGAGAGCCGGGGAATCGGACGCGGTGGTACGACTCTACAGAGACACCTACCACTTCCAGCTCGATCATGTCGACGCGACGGAGACTTTCCTTGACGCGCTCAAGGGGGTGTCGGATCCGGAGCAGAAGCGCAAGATCATCGGCAAGACATTTGTGGATATTTTCGAACGGGAGGCGGGAACGATCGGCAACGTTGGTTTCCTTGCTCAGGGGACGCTCTATCCTGACGTCATCGAATCTACATCGTTCCGGGGGCCCTCGCACAAGATCAAGACCCACCACAACGTGGGCGGACTTCCGGAACGCATGCGCCTCGGCCTGATAGAGCCCTTCAGGGAGCTCTTCAAGGACGAGGTGCGCCAGATCGGGCGGGAGCTCGGCCTTCCGGGGGATTTGATCGGGCGCCACCCGTTCCCGGGCCCCGGGCTCGCTGTCAGGATCATCGGCGATGTCACGCGCGCGGATCTTGAGATTCTCAGGAATGCAGACCGCATTTTCGTGGATGAGGTTCGCTTCGCCGGGCTCTACGATGCGCTCTGGCAGGCGTTCGCGGTGCTTTTGCCCGTTCAAACGGTGGGTGTGATGGGTGATCAGAGGACGTACGAGCGCACGATCGCGCTGCGCGCAGTCGAAAGCCAGGATGGCATGACCGCAGATTGGGCGCACCTCCCGCATGCTTTGCTCGCGAGGGCGTCGGGCAGGATCGTGAACGAAGTCCGCGGGGTGAACAGGGTGGTCTACGACATCAGCTCGAAACCTCCTTCGACAATCGAGTGGGAGTGAGGGGTTAAGCGCGGACTGTAAAGGGGATCAATCCGGGGGCCGTGTCTTACTTTCCGGGTTCAGAGCCTTCAATCTCAATTGGAGGAACTCGGGAATCTCGGATTTGTATCTGGCATCGTCCTCGAAGATGATCAACGTCCGCACGCCATCCATAGAACGCGTCCTATCGTGAGTTGATTGTACGGCCCCCAGTAGTCCTCCCACTGCCAGTCCTCCTGCGGCTCCGATCGCTATCGCTTTCCCGCCGGGGCCGTCAACGGGGTCCTCACCTCCGCCAAACGGTATTGACCGCCCTTGGCCGCTCGGATCGAACGCCATGAGCACGCCGATGCACGTGCCCGCGATGAGACCGTATGCCATCCCATCGCCCAGGTAAGATTTCCCGACTGTTTTAACCTCCTGAATGTCGTCGATCCCGACAGCGAAGATGGAATCGAGTCTGAGCCTGGAATCGGAAAGTCCGGAGTGTTCAGATAGAAGAAAGACCTTTTCCTTCGCGACGAGGAGTTCGCCTCTTACTTCCCGGCCATTTTTGAGCAAGAGGTGAACTTCCGTTCCCCCGGCCAAGGCATCACACAGCGGGATGAGAAATACGGCGAAGAGAACGAATACTCGTACGGCGATCAACGTGCCCTCCTCAAGCGCGAGCGGCTTGACGTGCCTGCCCGGAAATTTAATCGGATTCTTCAGAAAGTCAAGGGACGCCGGCTACAGCCGGCGCCTACAGCCGTTGGCTACAGCCTGCGCTGGTGTCACGGTATGGACCGTGACACCGGTCGAAAGCCGGTGCCTGCGTATCAGGGCGGCATTAGCGCGTGATTTTCACTTTCCCCTGGCCGCTGGCTGAGTAGTAGTCGCCGTTGTACATCGCCTCGGCGACCACCGGCGCCAACTGGAATGTCCCGGCCGTAACGGCCCGGACCATGTAGTAAAAGGTCTGCAGCCGGATTCCTCCCCGGAAACTCGTGTAGATGTTCATCCGGTCGTCCCGAATGTCGAGGTATTCGGGGAACGAGGCATTCTTGATGAACGCATAGTTTGTGGTCCCGGTGATGCGGGGGTTCTCGATCTCGAAGCCCGCCGGGAGGAGATCGGTGATCGCGACGTTTTCGAGAAGGTTCACGCCGCAGCTGAGGGTCAGCTTCACGATCAGCAGATCGTTCTGCCTGACCGAGCCAAGATTTACCGGAGTCCCCGACCGGTCAAAGTATTCCCGCCTGATTTTCAAATTCTTGTCCTCGATTGTCACCTTGCCGTCCGTCCTGATCCCGCTTGTCACGATCGAGTAGTAGACCCGTCCGTCGCCTTTGTTCGAGATCGTGATTGTCTTTCCGAACGGATCGATCTCGATCTTCTGAGTTCCGCCCCCGAAGGTGAACGATTTTTCGCCGACCGTCACCGTGCCGCCGATGCGGCCTGCGTTGGCCATTCGGGCCGCCTTCCCGAACGCAAGAAGGGTGAACGCGTTGTCCTGCGTGCTCGTCCAACGATACTCCTTGTAGGTGCCCGAGAGGTACTCCATGTACGTCGCGATGTTCGGATTGTCGAGGTCGGTTTCAAGAAGGACGTTCAGGATGAGAGCGTTCGCGCGGATGGGAGAATCGAAGGCACCCCCGGTTTCCCTCTCCGGCCGCTCCGTGACGAACTGCATGGGCAGGAGCTCGAGGTACGTCCTGTGATCGCCGCTGAGGGCGAATGCCCCGGCAAGAAGAAACTGCGTGTCTGACGCGAGGAGGCTCCTGTCGGTCCTGTAGAAGTTCATCACCGCCTTATCGGGCGCTCCGGCCGCGGCAAGGACATAGAGCGCATAGACAGTGCCCTTCGAAGCGATTCTCCGGATGGTGACTTTGCTTCCAACCCCGTAACTGTAGTAATCCTCGGTTCGCTTCCCCCTTGCTATGCGCGCCACTGCGTCAAGGGCAGGCTTGAGAACGCCTTCCGGCACCGCGTAGCCCGCTTTCTTCGCTTCGAGGAGGAAGTGGACGGCATAGACATTGCTCCATTCGTTCGAGGAGGTTCCACCCGGCCAGTATGCAAACGTGCCGTCGTGGAGCTGCATCGACGAGAGCTTCGTGATCGCCTCATTGACGAAGTATGTCGGGCTTCCCGATCTGATGATGAACGGGTCGAGGATCATCGCGATGTCGCGAAGGTAAATCTGCGGAAAGGCCTTCGATACCGTCTGCTCGAGGCACCCGTGAGGATACCCGACGAGATAGGCAAGCTCCTTCGCAAAATTCACCACCGGGAAGGGGCTCAACGCGACGTAGGAGCTTCGGCCGGACTTCAGGTAGACATCCTCAATGGCCTGGGTCGCTGTTTTTCCTCCGTCGAGGAAGCCGCCAACCGACTCCGTTGCATACGGGTAGATGGGCCTGAGCGGAAGCTCCGTCACCGATTCCAGTCCTTCTCCGAGGGCTTCCGTTTTCACCGTGACCGTCGCCTTCCCGACGGCGTTGCCTGCGGCGAGCCGGACGCTCGCAAATCTCTCCTGGTTCGCCCCCACGTCAAGAGGGGCGGAGGTCTTCAGCGCTGTCAGACCGCCGGATGTTTCGACGTTGAACTGGAGGGTGACCGGCTTTGCGGTCGTGTTGAAGGCGGTGATGGGCATGGTCATTGAATCGCCGGGGCTGAGGAACCGGGGGAGTGCGGGGGTAATCACGACAGGGTCGGCCACTTTCATACCCCTCTGGGCGGCGCCGAAGCGGTCGCCTTTGTAGGCGAGAGCCATCAGCCTGAGCTCGCCGCTGAATTCCGGAACCCGCAAGGGGACTTCCACCTCACCGGACGAATTCGTCATCAGGATCCCCGACCAGAGCGCGACGGGCCTGAACCTCATGACGCCGAGGGGGTTCACCCGCTTGCCGACCTCGGCATCGCTTCCGCCCGGGCTGCTCGAGCCCGGCTCCGGCAGCAAATGCTTGAAGAAGTCGAACGTCTCGGTTTGAAGAGCTTTCTTCGCATAAAAATATCTGTACGGATCGGGGGTTTTGTAATTCTTTACCTGGCAGATTCCCTCGTCGACCGCCGCCAGCGTTACGAATACCCCCTGTTCCCTTCCCGCAGTCACCTTCACACTCTGCGTCGTCTTCGGACGGATCTTTTCCGGCGCATCGATCGAGACGTCTAACCGGTTTTCCTTTTTCTCGACCATCAGGGGAACAAATCCGTGGCCGGCGAGGAGCGGAATGTTCAGATCCGTGATCTTCCTGAAGAGCACGGCGGAGACATAGACGTTCGGGAGATAGTTCTCCCCGACAGGGATGTCCATCGAAGCGGCGTTTTCGACCACGTCGAGGTAGCGGTACTCGAAGACGCGGTTTCGCTCGACAGTAACGAGCATCCTTCCGCTGAAGGGAGTCTGGAAAAGCGCGTGCGCTACCTGACCGGGCGCATAGACCGAGTCGTTCAGCACGATCTGCACCCGCGCCTCGGGATCGACGGGGAAGGAAGTGAGGTCGGAAGTCCCCCAGCTGTAGGAGTAGAAAGTGAATTGGTTGTATCCGGTATCGTCGAGTTTCGATACCCGGATCACGAACTCGCCCGACCGCGGGGCGCCGTACCGGTATGTAAAGGGACCGGGCCCGAGCGTGACGGTGTCTGTGTGCTCGAGGATTTCCCGGCGCTCGGAGACATAGCGGAGGGTATGATCGGTAGCGAACTCGCGAAGCACGGAATGCCATTCGAACCGGATTCTGTCGACCTTCGCCCTGAACCCGCTGATGGGCCTGTCGGCGGGATCGACAACCACGATCCGGCACGATTGGACTGCGTTCGGGCTTGAGTAGTAACTCCCCTCGTTGTGGATCCCGATATAGTACGTCCTCGGAGAGACGGTCGTCTGCGCGATCTGATAGACAGGACGGCCGGCCTCATCGAACACCGCGACCTTTCCCCGCGCGCGCAGGAGCCCGGTGGAGGTCATTCCCTTCGGCAGGGGAAAATCGATCCTCGCCTTCCCCTCGGGGCTCGTCCGCCCGTTGACGATGTAGGGGTTGCCGGAGTAGTTCGACGCCTGCTCGTCCGCAAACCTGAACTCCGGGAATGACTTTGAGACAAACGGAATCGGCATGACCGTGCCCTCGAACTCGTAATTCCTGTCTGCGGCAGGGGGCCCGAAGAAATTCAGGGCCAGGAGATCGTAGCGGATTGTTTCGCCGGGCCGGGTAGTGTCCTGCGACGGCTTCAGGCTCACCTTCAGCCGGTCTGGAACGAAATCCTCGACGCTGACGACATAGTTCGTGAGGTAGAGCCCGTCGCCGGTGAGCAGCTCGAATCGGTACGTGCCTGTCTGCATCGTGGTAGAAGTGGGGTACGTCGTCTCAAACGAGCCCTCCTCGTTGAGTGTCTGCTGGAGCTCCTTGACCACGGTTCCCCGGGGGTTGGAGATCTTGAGCCGGACCGGCATACGGGCGGGAAGGGCGTTGGTCAGGTTTCGCACGATGCCCGAGAGGATGACGGTCTCTCCCGGCCGGTAGATGTTCCTGTCTCCGTACAGGAATGCGTCGTAGAGGTTGCCCACGTCGCGTTTCCCGTCGACGTCGAAGCGGGAATTCTCCACGCGGTAATCGCTCAGGTTGATGAAATTAAAGTCCCCTCCAAGCTCCGCGGTCACGAGTTTGACCTCGAAGTCGTCCAATTTGTCGCCGAGCCGGTCGAAACGCGCCACCCCGTCGTTGCCGGATATCGCACTCGCGATGGTCTGGTTCGTCGTCGAGATCAGATTGACTCCGGCGCCTGTGACCGGCGCGGTTGTGGCAAGATTGTTCATGAACACGAGGACTTCGTCCCCGCTCTGCTTCACGATCATCCCGAGATCGGAGATCGAAATCAGCTTCGCCGTCGTTCTCCACCTCTCGGCGGGATTCGCGATCTCGACGAGGTAGAACCCCTTGTAGTCGGTGCGCATGTAGGGGTTGAGGTCGATCATCGTTGCGGTCTCCTGGTTGGAGGAGTAATTCACCTCCATCGAATCGTACCGCAGGACCCTTCCGAAGTTGCCGAGCGAATAGCGGAATTTCGCCCTCGAGGGACCAGGTCCGCCCTCCTCGTCGTAAGACTCTTCATAACTGTAATCGTAATAGCGTCCGTGCTCCAGGAAGTAGACAAGGTTGTTCTGGAAGATCTGGCTGATTCTCACCATGCATTTGCGCAGGTTGACGGTCCGGATCTCGATCTTCCGCTGTCCCCCCAACAGCAGGTAGACGCCCGAGGCGGAAGTGAAACGGAAGGATGGCTTGACATTTCCAATCAGGATGTCGGCATCATAGTCATTCTGCGTCTTCGCCTGCAGGACGCTCTCGAGCCCTTTTTTGACCGAGAGCCGGAAAGGCGTTCCCGGCTCGAACTTGCCCCGCAGGGTCAGGCTTCCGGGTGTGCCTTCGAGGGAAAACGGTCGGTCGGGGTCGAGCCTGATAAACGGGCGCGCCGAGGCAGAGTCGACTTCCTGCGAAGTCTTGAGCGTGATCCAGCTCGTCGTCCCGTCGAACCCAGTCTCATGCCCGTAGATCTTCAGCTCTTCGATGCCCGGTAGTTGAAATACAAACGGACGGTCCATCCGTATCCTGGTGTTGGTTTCGGACGATTGAAGCTGCTCGTTGAACGATACCTCGATCCGGTGTTCCCTGTCGGACTGCGCCACCGAGCCGATTTCCAGAGGCATGACGCGGCTGCTTCGTGCCCCCGTTACCCTGACTGCCGTCTGGGGCTGGCCGTCGATCGAGAGAGTGATCCATCGTGAGACGTCGGCGGGGTTCACGGAATAGGTGAAGTCGAGGTTGCACCTGATGCCGATCGTCCTCTTCTCGCCGAGGCGGTCGTAGAAGAATTCGGCCGCCTTGAGATAGAAGCTCTCCGTGGAGAACGTAAACTCCTCGGAACCCCCGAGTGACTTGAGGCCTGAGAGGCGGGTCAGCAGGGCTGTGTTCAGCCGCCCCCTGTACTTCGTATCGCCCGCGAACGGGCCGTCGGGCTTGAAGATCAGCGTGGAGGTGTCTGCCCACGAAAACTTGCCGGCGATGGGCGGGGTGAATTCGATGAACGGCGTTTCTGTGTACTGGTTTACCGAATCCGCTGGGACGATCGCCTTCGAGAATGTGAGTACGATCGTCGTATCCGCAGGGATGATCCCCGAAGGGAGGGGGGTTATGACATGAAGAATATCGGCTTCCTTCTTCGAACAGGAGACAATTAAGAGACAAACGATAATGAAAGAGCCGACGAGCGACCTACGCATGGTAAGACCTCCGGATGAACAAGACGTGCAGGCTAATGCCTGCGCCTACAAAGCGTTTTTTACGATGATCTTCACGGACGATGTTCTTCCCCGGTCGTCCACACATGTGATCGTGTGGTTCCCGCCGCCGACCGGGACCAGGAATCTCTCCCTTGATTTCCTGCGCCCAAGATACCGGGAATCGAGGTACCATGCATGCTCCTGAACTTCCACGGCCGAGTTCGCCTGGAAGCTCAACCTCCCTTCGGGAGAGAAGATGAAATAGGTCATGCCGGGGGACGGGCTGACGATGGAAGGCCCTTCTCCCGCATAGAGGCGGTTGCAATCCGGGTTGTGGGGGGGCGGCTTGCTGTACGGCTTATCGATTCCATCCCAAAAAGTGAGCAGATCCGGAGGATACTCTTCAATCGCCGCCACCCTGTATCCGTGGCTTCCAAGGCAGGAGGGACAATACTGCATCGATCCGTCGACGGAAACTAGGACCTCCCTGTCGATCTCGCACCGCCGGTTAAGGGTTCGCCGTACCGAGAAGTAATCATCGATCAGATGACTGCAGCTTCGGGTGGGCAGAAGGCCGCTGTTCGCGCACACCTCGCGGACTTGGAGGTCGCGCGGCATCGGGAGAATGCTCTTTTGCCCCGCGGATGAGAGAGAATTGAACAGGTCGATCAGGATGGGGGCCGCCGCCCTGCTTCCGGTGAGCTCGGGGTTTCCCCGGTCAGAGACGTTGCCCACCCACACTCCCGCGGTGAACTCGGCAGAGTATCCGATCGCCCACGCGTCGCGTCTCCCATAACTGGTTCCTGTCTTGAAGGCGACTTTCGGAAGGTTCAGCGATGACTCGAAATTGTTGGGGATGTCGGGTCTGTCGAGGCCGGAGAGAATATCCGAGACCATGTATGCGGCGCTGGGGGAGAACGCCTGTCTTTGGGCTCTGCCGCCTTCATTTCTGAGAAATGCCGGCGGAAGGTAGATCCCTCCGTTTGGGATCGCAGCGTACGCCCCCGTCAGCTCTTCAAGCGAAACGCCGCACCCTCCGGCGATCAGACTCAGGCCCAGCCTGTCCCTTTCCTCCTCTAGAGAAGAGATTCCGGCGTTCTCCATGAACGAGAGGAACTTCGGGATACCGGTGCTCTTCAGTAGGCGGATCATCGGGACGTTCAGCGAGCGGCGAAGCGCTTCGTCGGCATAGACGAGGCCCGCATACTTGCCGTCGTAATTCTCGGCAAGATATCCTTCCGCGTCGTAAGGCGTATCGAGGAGACGCGTCTTGGGAGTCAGCACGCCCTCATCCATGTTGAGAGCGTAGAGAAACGGCTTGAGCGTCGAACCGGGAGACCGGATCGCTTTGACCGCGTCGAACTGTCCCTGCGCGGCAGCGTCGCCGAAGTCCTCGGATCCGACATAGGCCACGACCTCGCGCGTCGCATTGTCGACGATCAACACGGCGCCGTTCATCACCCCTTTCCGTTTCCACTCGGCGAGGTGGTGGGAGAGGAGAGATTCGGCGGTCTTCTGGGTCCTCAGGTCGAGAGAGGTGCGTAGATCGGTTTCCCCGGGATACTTCTCGAGGACGCGAAGGCAGAAATGCGGCGCTGATGATTCAAGCCCCCTGCGGGTGGCTGCGGCGGGAGTCTGCCAGATGACGAGCGAGTCCTCCCTCGTGAGGAGGCCGCGGCGAATCCACCGGGCTGCCTGCTGCCTGCGGACCGACTCCAGCTTTTCGGGATTCCTGTCCGGTCGAAGCGCATTCGGGTTTGCCTGGATGAGAGTCAAATCGAGAAGCTGCGCTATGTTCAAGCGCTCCGGAGGAGTCCGGTAATACAGAAGAGAGGCGGATTTCAGGCCTTCGACATTCCCGCCCAGCGGTACCATGGAAAGATAGATTTCGAGAATCTCCTTCTTCGAGTAGCGGAGTTCCAGCTGGAATGCGCGGAAGACCTCCACCAACTTATTGAGGTATGTCCGCTCTTTCGGTTCCAACATTCTCGCGACCTGCATGGTGATCGTGGACGCGCCGGAGACGATACGCCCCGCACGGATGTTTCGCGCGACGGCCCTGAACATCGAGTAGGGGTTTACACCCGGGTGAGTGAAAAAGTACCGGTCCTCGCGTAGAATCAGGATACGCTTGAGCTTGTCGGGAATCTCATCCGGGCTGGTCCTGAGACGCCAGATTCCGTCTGGTGACAGTGAAGCAGAGAGGAATTCTCCGCGCCTGTCCCGAATCACGGGCGAGTACGGCTTCGGGGGAGGAAGCGGAAAGAGTGCCGAGAGGGTGAAAAAGAGAATTGCGATTGCCGCGAAAAGGGCCGGCGGAAGATACAGAAGTGTTCTTCTCGTCGTCATCAGCGAACAAAGTATAGAGTATTCCGGGAATAATGTCAATCGCCACCGTTTCCAGGGGCGCGTGTCGGGCGTCAACCGATTCGGGTGATGCACCCGACAAACTCGGACCCTCTGATTCTCGCTTTACCCGTTTCGTTTTTTTTGGCGTTGACATTGAACCGGGGGGGTGGTATCTTGTATACAGCCTCTCTGATTTAAGCATTTTTACCTGGTTGGTCTCTTTAATAACGCTCAAAACGGCTCATTTTCTTGCGTAAAAGACTCGGCATATTGCTCAAACTCGTTCTGGCCGCGACGCTCACCATGTTCAGTGTCGTGACCTCTTTTGCCCCGCTCTCCTCGGAGGATTTGGTTACGATTACATCGGAAAAGGGCATGAAATCGGTAGGAATTCGGGTTTCTGCCGGGGATTTCGACTTTCCACCACTGAGTGTGGCGAGGTTTCGGGCAGTCAAGCGATATTCACTTGAATATGGGCTGGATTACAGGCTGATTCTGGCCATTATGAAGCAAGAATCGCAATTTGTCGAGAATGCGCGTAGCGGACGCGGGGCAAGAGGCTATATGCAGATTATGCCCCTCACAAACTCGGAATTGCGGGATGAGCTAAACCTCCCCGAACCTGAAGTGCCGGCTCAAAACATCCGGACGGGGGTTTACTACTTCTCGAAATTATACGCCCTGTTTCCCGGCGCAGGAGAAATCGACCGCATGAGTTTCGCGCTAGCCGCATACAACGCAGGCCCCTCCAGGATCTATGATGCGCAGGTTCTCGCCGCCTATATCGGAGAGGATGCGAAAAACTGGACGTCGGTTGAAAGCATTCTTCCCCTCATGTCAAAGCGGTATTACTCTCTCCACCAGACCGTGTGGGCCGACGGACATCCACCTACCGGATCCTTTGGCGAGTATCAGCAGACAATCGCCTACGTCCACAGCGTCCTCAAGAACTACGAAGAGTATAAATCGGCGATGTAACGGAGCGCACGCCGGCGCATTTTCTCATCCGGCAGATTGCGACTTCGCTTGACGAGTTCGGCTCCTTCCTCTATATTACATCCAGCGTACGGAATGTTGCTCAGCAGGTGAGTTGTGCCCCTCAAGGATCACATGATCCAGTCGGGGGCACCGGGGGTATTCAATTGCTCGGGAGGCGGTTCGGGTACTCTTCGGTGTCTTCGACCTTTGTAAGGGGGAAAGGCCGGGCGGGCGCGCCGGCGATGCTGGGGTTCAGGGAAGCAGAATCGCGCTTGCTATGACCGTTGTCCAGAGTCCGTTCTTGTCTCCCTCGGCGGACTGGGTGACGTTGTAGGTCTTCACGATCTTGCCGCTCATCTTATAGAGTTTTTCGCGCTCGTCCCAACCGGTATCGGCATTAAACTCAACTCCCAGGGTTGTAGCGAGCATCGTCGCTGCGAGGTCTTCGGCATATTCCCCGGCGCGTTCATCCGTTTCTCCGTATGGGTGGTGCTCCGACAGGTACCCATACTGCGTGCTGTCGGCCGGCGTCGCGACGCCGAGGGATGCGGCGATGAGGCGATTGGGCTCGTTGGTAGCGTTGCGTGCCATGACCGCGAACGTGATCTGCCCCGCCTGGAGCAGACCCAACCCGTCTTCCGCCGGAATGCGCTTGCATCCGGCCGGGTAGATGCTCGATACCGTGACGAGGTTGCACTTTTCGATTTTCGCGTCGCGCAGCGCGAGCTCGAAGGATTGGAGGTAATCCTTGTGGCGGCCGACTCCTTTCGTGAAGAATATCTTCGTGGGGACGTACACGTACGGCACTCCTTAGATTAGAATGGTGGTGGGTGGCTTGAATCGGACTCAGCGGGCATATTCGCGGCGTAACTGTCGCTCGGCGTCGCGCTTCGCGATGGCCTCTCTCTTGTCGTAGCTTTTCTTTCCTTTGGCGACTGCCAGCTCCACTTTTGCCCGGTTCTTGCTGAAATAGATCCTCAAGGGTACGAGCGTCAGTCCCTTCTCGGAAAGCGTTGAGAAGACGCGCCGGATCTCCTTCTTGTGGAGAAGGAGCTTCCGCTCCCGCCTGGGATCATGGTTGTTGATGTTGCCTTTCTCGAACGGGCTGATGTGGAGCCCGACCAGCCAAACCTCTCCGTTCTTGACGACTGCGTATCCGTCCTGCAGATTGGCGCTTCCCTGGCGGAGCGACTTGACCTCGGTGCCTTTCAATACGATGCCCGCCTCGAACCGGTCGAGGAGGAAGTAATCGTGAAGTGCTTTTCGGTTGGTGACAACGTTTTTCTCGTCGGGCCTTTCGGAGCTTCTCGTCATCTGGACACGGCGATTGCAATGATACGTATTTCACCAGAAATATGCAATAACCTGCCTTTGACTTTTCAGCCGCTATTTCATATATTTTTCCGGCGCGGCAGGCGGCATGTTCCGCTCCGTAGCCGCGAATCCGGGTGAGAAGCCCTTTTTTTTTGTTCAATCAATGAAGCCGCATGGCTGAACGACAATTTGACCTGGCGATAATCGGCGGGGGTCCGGGCGGATATGTCGCTGCGATCCGCGCGGCCCAGCTCGGCATGAAAACAGCGGTCGTCGAACGGGACAGGCTCGGCGGCATCTGCCTGAACTGGGGCTGCATTCCCACCAAGGCCCTCCTCAAGAACGCGGAGCTGTACCGCCATTTCCGCGACGCCGAAGAGTGGGGGATCTCCTGCAAAGACCTCTCCTTCGACTTTTCCAAGATCGTCAAACGCAGCCGCGACGTGGCGCTCCGGAACTCCAAAGGCGTCGAATACCTCTTCAAGAAGAACAAAATCGAGCACATTCCGGGACAGGGAACCCTCCAGGGAAACGGCCGCATACAGGTCACGCGGGGAGGGAAGGAGGCGGAGATCGTCTCTTCCGCCCACATCATCCTTGCCACAGGCGCGCGCGCACGCTCCCTCCCCAACGTCGCCATCGACGGAAAACAGGTGATCTCATACATGGAAGCGATGGTTCTCCCCCAGCTTCCGAAGTCGATGGTGATCATCGGCGCGGGCGCGATCGGGGTGGAGTTCGCGTACTTTTTCAACGCCTTCGGGACCTCGGTGACCCTTCTTGAGATGATGCCGAACATTCTTCCGGTCGAGGACAAAGAGCTTTCCAAGCTTCTCGAGAGCAGTCTCAGGAAGCAGGGCGTTACAATCCTTACCGAAGCCCGGACCGAAAGTGTGAAGACTTCGAAAGAGGTCGTTGTCACCGTCTCTACGAAAGAGGGGAAAAAGGAGTTCAAGGCAGAGACGGCCCTGATGGCGGTCGGCGTCCAGGGAAACGTGGAAAACGCGGGACTTGAAGGAGCGGGAGTGAAACTGGAAAGGGGATGGATCGAGGTCGACGACTTCGGCCGGACAAGCGCGCCGGGAATCTACGCCATCGGCGATGTTGCGGGCCCTCCCTGGCTCGCGCACGTGGCGCAGCGTGAAGGGATTGTCTGCGTGGATGCGATCGCGGGAAAGAACCCGCAGCCCATCGACTACGACAACATTCCGGGATGCACTTACTGCCAGCCCCAGGTTGCAAGCATCGGCATGACCGAAGAGCGCGCCATCGCCGAGGGAAGGGCGATCAAGGTCGGGCGGTTCCCGTTCAGCGCAAGCGGAAAGGCCCGCGCGATCGGGGACACCGAGGGACTCGTGAAGCTGATCTTCGACGCCAAGTACGGAGAGCTTCTCGGAGCCCACATCCTCGGATCGGACGCGACCGAGATGATCGCGGAACTCGGGATTGCAAAGACGCTCGAGACGACGTCCTCAGGCATCATCAGCACCATTCACGCGCATCCCACGCTCTCCGAAGCCGTCATGGAGGCGGCGGAAGGCGCGGAAGGGCACGCGATCCACATATGATTGACGTCGTCGATCTGGGCCGCACCCGGTATGAAGATGCATGGGGGCTCCAGCGCCGGTTATTCGACCTCCGGTCGAAGGGATTGATTGACGACGTTCTTCTCCTTAACGAGCACAACCACGTCTACACGCTCGGACGAAGCGCAGATCCGGACCATCTCCTCGCGGATGCGTCGGAGCTGAGAAGGCTCGGCGTCGATGTCTGCAGCGTGGAGCGCGGTGGAGACGTCACCTACCACGGACCGGGCCAGATCGTGGGCTATCCCATCCTCGATCTCAACGGCTACCAGCCCGACATCCACCGCTATCTCAGGAATCTCGAAGAAGTGATGATCAGAACCCTCGCCGTTTTTGGAATCGCAGGCCGGCGCGACGGCGAGTTCACCGGCGTGTGGGCAGGCAACGAAAAGATCGCCGCGATCGGGGTCAAAGTCAGCCGGTGGATCACCATGCACGGTTTTGCGCTGAACGTGAACACCGATCTCGACTATTTCCAGAGAATCATCCCATGCGGCATCTTTCACCGCGGCGTGACGTCGATGGGCGCGCGGCTGGGGCGGGAGGTGCCGATGGAGAGTGTCTGCCGGGAGCTCGTCAGGCACGTGGGCGCAGTATTCGGCGCGGAGACAGTTTTGAGGACCGCTGAGGAGTATATGGAATCGCTTTCAGCTCTGACTATGGAGAAAGCAGCATGCCCCCTGTGAAAAAGCCCCGACCGGCGCCCGAGGGGGAGGAAACCGCTGTGAAGAAGGGCAAAAGAACGAACGGCCGCGAGGTCGGTCGGGGCGGGGGTCTCTCCGCGTCCGCAGGCGGCGCTGCAGCGCAGGACAGGATGCTCGTGGACGCCTATCGCACCATGTTCACGGCGCGCAAGATCGACGACAAGATCCTTCTTCTCCTCAGACAGGGAAAGGTGTTTTTCCATATCGGAGGTTCGGGCCACGAAGCCGCCCAGGTTGCCACGGCGTCAGCGTTGAGACCGGGGCGCGACTGGGCCTACCCGTACTACCGCGACCTGCCGTTTTCGCTTGCCTTCGGGTACACGGTTGAAGAGGTCTTCCTCGAGGCCCTTCACCGGAAAAACGGTCCGAGCAGCGGCGGGTTTGCAATGCCCTTCCACTGGGGGCACAAAAAATGGCGCATCGTCTCCCAATCGAGCCCCACCGGGACGCAGTATCTGGAAGCGGTCGGCACAGCGCTCGGGGCGGTGAAAGACGGAACAGATGAGGTGGTGTACGTCTCATCCGGGGAAGGATCGACGAGTGAAGGAGAGTTTCACGAGGCCGTGAACTGGGCGGCCCGCGAACGCCTTCCGGTGATATTCCTGATCCAGGACAACAAATACGCCATCAGCGTCACGGTGCAGGAACAGACGGCTGCGAAATCCGTCTACGAGCTCACAAGCGGATATCAGGGATTGAACAGGTATGAGGTGGACGGCTGCGATTTTATCGCATCATACACTACGGCCCTCGATGCGGTCGCGAAGGCGCGCAAAGGCGAGGGCCCCGCATTGATTCTCGCCCACACCGTACGTCTCCTCGCGCATTCATCCTCCGACGATCAGCGGAAATACCGCACGGAGGACGATCTTGCCAAAGACCGCGCGCGCGACCCGCTGCCCAGGCTTGAGAAGTATCTCATCGCAAACGGACTGATCACTCCGGACGGAATCTCCCGGATCCAGAAGGAAGCAATTGAGCGGATCGATCGCGCGGCCGAGCTGGCCGAGGCCGAGCCGCAGCAGGATCAGGCCGTCCTTCTCGATCATGTCTATGCCCAGGCCCCGGCGGGTCCGCCAGGCGGATTCAAGGAGCCCGCTCATCCGGGAAAGAGCATCGTCATGGTCGACGCGATCAACCATGCGCTGTTCGAGGAGATGGAGCACAACCCGAGGATGCTTATCTACGGCGAGGATGTTGCGGGGGACAAGGGTGGAGTCTTCACGGCGACGAAGGGGCTCACCGCAAAATTCGGGCGTGAGAGGGTCTTCAATTCTCCTCTCGCAGAGGCGAGCATCGTGGGGACCGCCTTCGGGCTTGCGATCCGGGGCTTCAAACCGGTCGTGGAGATTCAATTCGGCGATTACATCTGGCCCGGCTTCATGCAGCTCAGGGACGAGGTGGCCATGCTCCGCTTCAGATCGAATAACGAATGGTCCTGCCCCATGGTAGTCCGCGTGGCCGTGGGAGGGTACATCCACGGAGGTCTCTATCACAGCCAGAGCATAGACGGTTTTTTCGCGCATGTTCCCGGCCTGAGGCTGGTGTATCCGTCGAACGCCGCGGATGCGAAGGGCTTGTTGAAAACATCTTGCCGTTCGGATGACCCGGTCATCTTCTGCGAGCACAAAGGGCTCTACCGGGCAAGCTTTGCGGCCTCCAATGAACCCGACCGGGAGTATTGCCTCCCCTTCGGAGTGGCGCGTAGAGTCATGGAAGGAAGCGATGTCACGATCGTCACCTGGGGAATGATGGTGCAGAGGTCTCTTGAAGCCGCGAGGGCCCTGAGCGAGAAGGGGGTGAGCGCCGAGGTGATCGACCTCAGGACGCTGAATCCCCTCGATATGGAATCGATCTTTTCCTCAGTGAAAAAAACCGGCAAACTTCTCATTGTCCACGAAGATACTCTTACCGGCGGCTTCGGAGCCGAAATCGCAGCGAGGGTGAGCTCGGAGGTCTTCGCAGCCCTCGATGCTCCCATAAGGCGAGTGGCCGCCAAGGATGCTCCGGTCCCATATGGCCCGACGCTTGAAAATGCAATGCTCCCACAGACGGAGAATATCATCGCGGCTCTCCGGGAATTAAGCAATTTTTAAGACGTGCCCCGTTCCAAGGCGATAAAGAGCTTTCACGTGCTCCCGAAGGATAGACCCGGACCCTACCATGCTCCCGATCATGTGCTGGATCCGAGGTCGTTGATGGAAGTTTACGGCCTGATGCTCCAGACCCGGGAATTCGAGGAGAGCGTTCGCAGGCTGTATCAGCAGGGCAAAATAGTCGGGGGGGCATACTCAGGGAGAGGGAATGAAGCCACTTCGGTGGGGAGCGCCTATGCGCTCGGGAAGGGCGATTACATCTTCCCGATGCACCGGGACCTCGGAGCCCACCTCGTGCGCGGTCAATCTATGCGGAACCTGATGCTTCAGTACCTGGGCCGCGCCGGCGGATTCGCGCGCGGACGGGATGGAACCGGGCATTACGCAGACCGGGAGAAAAGGATCTACGGCAACATCAGCCATCTGGGAGCGATGGTGCCGGTGGCGGTAGGGGTGGCCCTCGCTTCGAAGCTCCGCAATGAAAAGTCGGTAGTCATGACGTACATCGGGGACGGTGGAGCTAACGTCGGGGAGGTTCATGAGGGGCTGGCAATGGCGTCGGTGATGCGCCTCCCGTTCATTCTGATCATCGAGAATAATCAGTATGCCTACTCGACCCCCGTCTCAAAACAATCGATCGCGAAGCACCTCGCAGACCGCGCGGCAGGCTACGGGATTCCGGGCGTCACCATCGACGGCACCGACGTCCTCGAGGTGTACAGAGCGTGCACGGAGGCAGTACTCAGGGCGCGGAAGGGTGAAGGTTCCTCCGTCATCGAAAGCGTAACGATGCGCATGGAGGGACACGCGGCGCACGACACGGCGTGGTACGTCCCGAAGACGCTCCTTGAGGAGTGGAAGAAGAAAGATCCGATTGCGCGTCTGGAGAAATCTCTCGCCTCGATGGGTCTCATTTCGGAGGAGAAGAAGAAATCTCTCTCAGCCGATTTCAGGCGCTCGGCGGAAGAGGCCGCGAAGGCGGCGCTGGAAGCACCTTACCCGGCCGGCGGAGAGGCCGCCGAGGGCGTGTATGCCTGATCGTGGACGATCATCCGGGATCTCCGGAGAACAGGTAACATATCTTGAGGCAATCAGCCAGGGTCTCCGCGAGGAGATGAAGCGGGACCAATCGGTCTTTCTCCTCGGCGAGGACATCGGCGCATACGGCGGGGCGTTCAAGGTCACGGAAGGATTCTTCGAGGAGTTCGGCGAGAACCGTGTGATCGACACGGTCCTTGGCGAGTCGGCGATCATCGGCGCGGCGATGGGGGCGGCCATTGCCGGAATGAGGCCGGTCGCGGAAATGCAGTTCGCTGATTTCGTCACGAACGGATTCAACCAGCTTGTGAACAATGCCGCGAAGTTTCATTACAGGACCGGCATCCCGGTGCCCATGGTCGTCAGGCTCCCTTCCGGGGGCGGGATTCACGGGGGTCCGTTCCACTCCACGAATCCCGAGGCATGGTTCTGCCATGTCCCCGGACTGAAAGTGGTAGCGCCGTCAACCGCGGCCGACGCGAAGGGGCTCATCAAGTCGGCCATCCGCGACCCGAACCCGGTGCTCTACTTCGAGCACAAGTACCTTTATCGTCACAGTAAAGGGAAGCTCCCCTCAGGCGACGCGCTCGTGCCGATCGGCGAAGCGGAGGTCAAGCGGGCGGGGACGGATATCAGCGTGATAACGTACGGGGCCGGGGTTCACTGGGCGCTCGAAGCCGCCGAAACAATATCTGGCGAGGGGACCGAAGTTGAGGTTCTCGACCTGCGGTCGCTCCTGCCGCTCGACAGGGCCTCGATCATCGCCTCGGTCAGGAAAACCGGGAAGGCGCTGATTGTGCACGAGGACACTCTTACGGGGGGCATCGGAGGAGAGATCGCCGCGCTGATCGCCGAGTTTGCATTCCAGTTTCTCGACGCACCGATCAGGCGGGTGGCGTCGATCGATTCGCCCGTACCTTTTGCGCCTCCTCTGGAGGAGTACTTTCTTCCGAATACACAAAAAGTCTTGGCCGCATTGAGAGATCTGGCCGCATACTGACACAAGGACACAATCTCTGAGAGAATTCCATGTCGAAAGTTGACGTAGTCATGCCGCAGCTCGGTGAGAGCCTCACCGAAGGCACCATTATCAAGTGGCACAAGAAGCCCGGCGACAAGGTGAAGAAGGATGAGACCCTCCTCGAAATAAGCACGGACAAGGTCGATTCCGAGATCCCCGCGCCGGCCTCCGGAGTGGTCACAAAACTCCTTGTCGAGGAACAGAAGACGGTCGCGGTGCAGACCGTGATCGCTGAAATCGATACGGATGAAAAGGCGACCGCATCGTCAGCCGGACCGGCGCCGGAGGCGCCGCGCCCGGCAGCGACTCCCGCGGCCCCCGCCGGCGCCACCCCAAAGGCGCCACCGCCTGTGCAGGACCGACCCACGGACGGCGGATCCGCTCCCCGGGTGTTAACCGCACCAGTCCCCTCATCGGGCGGAGCGAGGTTTTATTCCCCGCTTGTGCTGAGTATTGCGTCGGAAGAGGGTATACCGATGGCTGAGCTCGAGCGCATCCCCGGCACCGGCGATGGAGGACGGGTAAGGAAAAAAGATCTCCTTGCATACGCCGGGGCCCGGAAAAAAGGAGCTCCCGCGCCGGCGCCCGCAGCCACTTCTGTTGCACCGGCCGCGCCGCAGGCGCCCCGGATTGAATCGACGCTCAAGCAGGTGGATTCAGGTGCGCTGGTGGCGAAATACCCCGGACCGGAGTACGAGATCCGCCAGATGAGCAACGTTCTTGTAAAGATGTCCGAGCACATGGTGAAGAGCGTTCAGACCGCGCCGCACGTCTGGGCGGTCCACGAATGCGATATGACGAAGGTCGACAAAGCACGCAGACGGAATGCCGAAGCGTTCGAAAAGCGGGAAGGCTTCAAGCTGACGTTCATGCCTTTCATCTGCGATGCGGCGATCAGGGCCCTTAAGGAATTCCCTCTCGTGAACTGCTCTCTCGAAGGCGACAAGATCGTCCTGAAGAAGTTCGTCAATCTGGGCATCGCCGTCGCTTCGGAGAACGGCCTGATCGTTCCCGTCATCAAGAATGCCGACGAGAAAAACTTCACCGGCCTCGCCCGCGCGGTGAACGATCTGGCGACGCGCACACGCACCCGGAAGCTGACCCCGTCGGAGATCGAAGGGGGGACGTTCACGCTCACGAATTACGGCGTCTTCGGAACGATGATCGGCGTCCCGATCATCAACTATCCCCAGGTCGCGATCCTCGGGACCGGCGCCATCGAAAAGAGGGCGGTCGTCATCAACGACGCCATCGCGATCCGTTCGATCGCCTACTTTACGCTGGCCTTTGACCACCGCATTGTCGACGGGGCACTCGGCGGCTCATTCCTCGAGAGGATCGTGAAGCTTCTCGAAAACTTCGACGAAAACCAGGTCATATGATCTTTCAGGAAATCAGAGCCCCTCACCCGGCCGCCCAGGCAGAGCCCCAGGCGCGGCGAAGGCCGGAGTGGCTCAAGGCGCGGCTCCCCGGGGGCGAGCGCTACGCGCGCCTCAGGGAGATCATCGACAGACACAAACTGCACACGGTCTGCCAGGAGGCCAGGTGTCCGAACATGGGGGAGTGCTGGAACAACGGGACCGCTACATTTATGATTCTCGGCGACGTCTGCACCAGGAGCTGCGGCTTCTGCGCGGTGAAGACGGGGAGGCCGGAGGGCCTCGACGCGGCGGAACCGCGGCGTGTCGCCGAAGCCGTCTCAATGCTCGGATTGAAGCACGCGGTGGTCACCTCGGTAAATCGCGACGAGCTGTACGACGGGGGGGCGCAGATCTTTGCCGAAACAATCCGTGAGATCCGGAAGGCGAATCCCGGGACGAGAATCGAGGTGCTCATACCCGACTTTAAAGGAGAGGAGTTCGCGCTCGACATCGTCCTCGATGCCCTTCCCGACATCCTGAATCACAACACCGAAACAGTTCCGCGGTTGTATCCGGTCGTGCGGCCCCAGGCGCTTTATGAACGGTCGCTGCAGCTCCTCGACCGCGCCGGGCGTCGCGGCTTCACAACCAAGACCGGACTGATGCTTGGAATAGGGGAGAGGAGTGAAGAAGTTCTTGCGGTGATGAAGGATCTGCGCAACGTGCGCTGCAACATCCTAACCCTCGGCCAGTATCTCCAGCCCACGAAAGAGCATCTGCCGGTTGACCGCTTCGTTCATCCGGATGAATTCGCCTCTCTCAAGGAGGCGGGGCTTGCGATGGGGTTTAAACACGTGGAGTCGGGGCCTCTCGTGAGAAGTTCGTATCACGCGGAGGAGCAGGTCGGGTAGCATGCGCGCGAGCGAGGACGCCGGCTAAAGCCGACGCCTACAGCCTGCGCTGGTGTCACGGTATGGACCGTGACACCAGATCAAAAAGACGGTCGCGTTCCGAGTATGGAGAGAGTCCGGGTGGGAGCGCGGAGCGCCCAAAGATGCGTTCCGCGGCAGAGCGACGGAACGAGGGGGAGGTTTATGGACCCGGCCCTATTACGGATCGGCCCTAACAGGACGGGTCAAGATTATCTTCTGCGCGTAGGGCGGGGGTTGTCGTGGCGCCAGGCGCTTGCCGATGATCTCGAATCGCTGCCGGGCGGAGTGGAGGGACGCTTCTCCACGGGAGTCGTCAGATACTGAATCCAGAGCTTCAGATCGCTTACCGGCCTTCCCTTCCTTGAAAATCCTTCGATCTTCGGATTCTTTACCGCCTCGAGGGAATGGGGGTCGTCGAAGGCGGAAACAAAGAGAAACGGCGTCGAGGCGAACTTCGGATTGTTGCGCACCGTCCGGTGGAATTTCAAGCCGTCCATGACCGGCATGTAGATATCGGAAACGATGATGTCGATCTTTTCCCGGTAGAGGGTGTTGAGCCCTTCTTCCCCGTCTGCGGCGAGGAAGACCGTCCAACCCTGGTCTGTCAGGTAATTGGCGACGAGGACCCTGTACTCGCGCTCATCATCCACCACGAGGACGTTCATCTGGCCGATCCCGGTTTTCTCATACCTTGAAGGGAGAACTGCGAATATGGATGCATAATCTACAAACTACAGGGGACACATTCAAATTGCGATGAGCGTGGTCACCAAGCATACGTTTTACCCGGTTACCCCGTTGAAGCAGGCGGATCCCGGGTGGTGTCACGGTATGGACCGTGACACCGGTTTGAAAGTTACGCCGGGGGCCACAATTTCTCTTGCCTTTTGGTGATTTTTTTGGTAGATTAAAAGGCTTTTGACGCCCGAACGGATCGTGGGAGGCCCACGCAAATCCGTTTAATTGCATCAATTTTCGAGGATTCCTTCAGTGGCACTTGCACAGAGATTAACACACTCGTACAAGACGAGCGAGGTGGAGCGCAAATGGTATCTTGTCGACGCGAGCGGCAAGACGCTCGGACGCGTCGCGAGCCGGATCGCGCACGTTCTACGGGGCAAGCATAAGCCGGTGTTCACCCCGAACAGCGACTGCGGAGATTTCGTCGTCGTCGTTAACGCCGCGAAGGTAAAGGTGCAGGGCCGCCGCACCGATCTGAAGACCTACTTCCACTACACCGGTTATCCGGGCGGCGCGACGGTGGAATCGTACAAGGACCTGATGAAGACCGATCCGGAGCGGGTCATCATGCACGCCGTGAAGGGGATGATTCCCCACAACCGCCTGGGAGCGCGCATCATCAGGAAGCTCAAAGTGTACCGGGATTCTTCCCACCCGCACGCGGCACAAAAGCCGGTGCCCATGCCTGAGGAGCGTTCATGATCACCCACTCGCACCAGACCATCGCCATCGGGCGCCGGAAGACCTCCGTCGCGAGGATCGTCCTTCGTCCCGGATCCGGCACGATCACCGTCAACAGCAGACCGCTCGAACGGTATTTCCCGGTCGACACGCTGAGGAGCGAAATCCTTCTTCCGTTCGCCGTCACCGAGACCTCCGGCAAGTACGACGTCGTGGTGAACGTGCGCGGAGGCGGCCTCACCGGGCAGGCGGGCGCAGTGAAGCTTGGAATTTCCCGCGCCCTGGTCGAGGTGAACTCGGATCTTCGCGGCAAACTGCGGCTGGACAGTCTGCTGACACGCGATCCCCGCATGGTCGAGCGAAAGAAGTACGGACAGAAGAAAGCGCGCAAGAGATTCCAGTTCTCCAAGCGCTGATTTTCATCACTCATACTCTCCGATTTCGGCGGCAGTGTCGTTGCGCTTCCAGCGCCGCGATTCCGCCGGAAGATGACGGGAGTAGAAGAACCAACTGACATAGAAGGAGCACGTGCAGCATGCCACGCGTTGAACTGACCGATCTCATCGAAGCAGGCGCCCACTTCGGGCACCTGACCCGCAGATGGAACCCCAAAATGAAGCCGTTCATTTTCATGGAGCGCAACGGCATCCACATCATCGATCTGAAGAAAACCCAGGAACTCCTCGAAGCCGCCTGCAATGCGATCGGCAACATCATCGCTGACGGGAGGCGCGTCCTTCTCGTCGGAACGAAGAAGCAGGCGAGCCTCGTGATCGAGGAGGAGGCGAAGCGCTGCGGCCAGTTCTACGTGTCGGAGCGCTGGCTCGGCGGCATGCTGACGAACTTCACGACGATCCGCAAGAGCGTGAAGCGCCTGACCAACATTGAGAAGATGGAGACCGACGGGACCTACGACAAGATCACGAAGAAGGAAGCGCTCGTGCTCGACCGCGAGAAGGAAAAGCTCGCAAAGGTCCTCTCGGGCGTGGTCGACATGACCCGGCTCCCCGGGGCGCTCTACGTCGTCGACATCAAGAAGGAGGAAATCGCAGTCAAGGAGGCGAGGCGGCTCGGGATCCCGGTGTTCGCCATCGTCGACACCAATTGCGATCCGACCTCCGTGGATTTCCCCATCCCCGCGAACGACGACGCGATCAAGTCGGTGCAGACGATCACGCGCCTCGTCGCGGACGCCATCCTCGAAGGATCGGAGCGTACCAACGCCCTCCTCGAGGGAAAGGACGGGGATGGACGGCGTGAGATGGCGCAAAGCATTTCTGAATGATTTCCCGAAAGGATACGATCGAACGGTGAGCGCAGCGATTGGTTCGGAGCAGGTGAGAGAGCTCCGCGAAAAAACGGGCGCCGGCATGATGGACTGCAAGCAGGCGCTTGCGGCCACGGGCGGCGACATGGAAAAGGCAATCGATTACCTCCGCAAGAAGGGGGCCGCCACGGCCGAGAAGCGGGCAGACAGGATCACGAACCAGGGGGTCGTCGAGGCGTACATCCACGCGGGGGGGCGCATCGGAGCCATGGTCGAGGTGAACTGCGAGACGGATTTCGTCGCGAAGACCGACGACTTCCGCACCTTTGCGCGGGACCTCGCGATGCAGATCGCGGCCATGAGCCCGCGCTACATCTCGCGGTCGGACGTTCCGCAGGAGACGATCGACCGCGAGCTCGAGATCTACCGGACGCAGGCCCGGAACGAGAAAAAGCCGGAGCAGGTGGTCGGGCGGATCGCCGACGGAAAACTGGAGAAATATTATCAGGAGTTCTGCCTCGTCGAGCAGACCTTCATCAAGGATTCGGGGCGGACGATCAAAGACCTCATTCTCGAGCTTACCGCAAAAACGGGGGAGAAGGTCACTGTCAGGAGATTCAGGCGCTTCCACCTTGGCGAAAACGGCACCTGATCCCGCCCGCGGGAGAGCACTGAAGTACAAGCGCATCCTCCTCAAGGTGAGCGGGGAGGCGCTCATGGGAGACAAGTCCTTCGGCATCGACCACCGCGTGCTCCAGCGTTATGCGCAGGAGATCGGCGAGGTTCAGGAGGCGGGAGTCGAGGTCGGCATCGTCATCGGCGGCGGCAACGTGTACAGGGGAGTCGAGAACTCCTCCGACGGAGTCGACAAGGTCACCGGCGATCAGATGGGGATGCTCGCAACGATCATCAACGGCCTCGCCCTCCTCAGCGCCCTGGAGGCCCGGGGAACCTTCACCCGCCTGCTCAGCTCAATCAACATGGAAGAGATTGCGGAACCCTTCATCCGGCGCCGTGCCATCAGGCACCTGGAAAAGGGCCGCGTCGTGATCTTCGGTGCGGGCACCGGAAACCCCTATTTCACCACCGACACGGCCGCCGCCCTCCGCGCGGTCGAAATCAAAGCCGATGTCATCTTCAAAGGGACGAGGGTCGACGGTGTGTACGATTCCGACCCGGAGAAGAACCCCCGCGCCGTCAAATATGCCGCAATTTCCTACCAGGACGTCCTGAAGAAGGACCTGAGGGTGATGGATCAGACGGCGATTACTCTCTGCAAGGAAAACCTCATGCCGATCGTGGTGTTTAATATGAACATCCGCGGGTCTCTGAAGCGGCTCGCGGCCGGCGAGAAGGTGGGGACGATGGTGTCATCCGGCCGCACGGCGCGGGCCGGCAAAGCATCGTAACAATCCGAACGAGGATGCATGACGAAAGAGATTCTCAAGCAGGCAGAAGAAAAGATGCACAAGGCGGCGGAGGTCGTCCGCCTGGAGCTGGCGAAGATCAGGACCGGAAAGGCGACGACCGCGCTGCTCGACGGCATCAAGGTCGAGTACTACGGCTCGCACATGGCCCTTCACCAGGTGGCGAACGTGAGCGTCATGGACGTTCACACAATTTCCGTGCAGCCATGGGACAAGAACATGGTCGCCCCGATTGAGAAGGCGATCCAGGCCGAAAACCTCGGGTTGAATCCGATCGCAGACGGCAACGTGATCCGGGTCCCGATTCCGCCCCTGAACGAAGAGCGCCGCAAGGAGCTCGTCAAGCTGGTGAAGAAATTCGCGGAGGAGGGAAAGATAGCCGTGCGAAACGTCCGCCGCGACGCGATCGAGCACCTGAAGCGGTCCGAGAAGGCCGAGCACTTTTCCGAAGACGAGCGAAAGCGCGCCGAGGGGGACGTGCAGAAAATGACCGACAAGTATATCAAGGAGCTCGATACGCTGGTGCTGGCGAAGGAAAAAGAGATCATGGAGGTGTGACCGCCGTCAGAACGCCCTCCGAAACTTCGGGGGCGCCGGTGCGTACACGGGGGTAGATAGAAGAATCACCTGCCCCACACTGAAATGGAAGCCGGCGCATATACGCAGAAAAGGCTTTACAAGTCGCGGCGCAACCGCGTCATCGACGGGATTTGCGGCGGAATAGCCGAGTATTTCGACATCGACGTCACCATTGTCCGGATTCTCTGGGTCCTCTTGACCCTGTTGGGAGGATCCGGATTTTTCCTGTATATCGCGGCCATGATTATCATGCCGTCGCGCCCCAACGACGTTGCGTATGGGGAGGGCGCTTCCTCCTCGCAGCCCGCCGACAAGCGAAGATTCTGGGGGATTACGCTCGTTCTGCTGGGGGCGTTCGTCCTGCTTATCAACCTGGGCTGGCTTGCCGACGTCAACTGGTGGTCGTTCTCCCACACGGTTCTCCTTCCCAGCCTGCTCATTATTCTCGGTCTCATCCTCGTCTACACGTACCGCCGAAGAGAGTCCGCGCCCGGACCGCCTTCCGGCGATCCCGGCACGGCCGCGCCCGCGCCTCCTCCGGGCGTTGCGGTGAAGGAGCTCAGGCGGTCTATCAGAGACCGTAAGGTCTTCGGGGTCTGCGGAGGGCTTGCGAATTACTTCAACGTGGATCCGACGATCGTTCGCGTGCTCTATCTTATCGTCGTTCTTGCATCGTTCGGCTGGGGCCTCCTCCTCTACATTATCCTCGCGATCGTGATGCCGGAAGAGAAACCTGTGATGCCGGCGCCCCTCGGAGTCTCATGAACGGGATCCGCAGAGGCCCCGTTCCCTTCATCGCCGTCGCGCTCATCGTCATCGGCGCGGTCCTCCTTCTCGACCGGCTCGGAGTGATCCGGTTCGGCGTCGAGCTCGCCTTCTGGTCGCTCGTGATGGTCTTCGGACTCTCGCGGGTGGTGCTGGGGTTCTCGCGCGGCACGCGAGGGCGGATCTTCGCCGGCACTCTCATGTTTCTCTGGGGCCTCTTCTTTCTGCTGCGCTCGGCGGACTTCCTTGAGTTCCGCATCGGCATGTTCCCCGCGGCATTCTTTCTCATCTTCGGCATAGCCCTGCTGATGATGTTCCTCAACAATGTCCGCGAGTGGGAGCTTCTCTTTCCCGCGCTCTTCCTCTGCGGAATCGGAGCCGCGCTCGTGCTCGGCGAACTCGGCTATCTCGACCGGTACGAAGTCTGGGACGCCGTTCGCCTCTACTGGCCGGTCGCGCTCGTGGTCGTCGGCGTGGCTCTGCTCTTCAGGCGCCGCGCGCATATCCAACAAGAGAGTAGTCCCCCCACCTCTTCGGCGAACGCCGGCTAAAGCTGGCGCCTACAACTCATCGAGCGCTTTGCCCAGGCGGGCGAGGCCGCTCTTTAGATTCGCAGTGCTTCCCCCGATTGAAATCCGCACGTGCCGCGGCATTCTGAAGAACTTTCCGGGCACGACGGTGGTCTCGTACTTCTCACGAAGGATCCGGCAGAGCGGCCCGACTCCTCCTGTCTTCACCAGGGGAAAGGTCACGAGCCCGTGTTCGTGCGGCATGACCTCGAGGTCGGCGCGCGATTGGAAAAACCTGTTGACGAGCGCCGTATTGGCCTCCAGCAGGCCCCGGGCCCTTTGGGCATACACCGGGAGATTCCTGAATGCGATCACGCTGAGCTGATCGGCGATGTGAGGGAGGGAGCTGTAAAAGAGATCCGCGAGGCGCCAGATCGCCGAAGCGACCGGGGGCTCGGCGAGGATCCACCCGCAGCGAAGCCCGCTGAGGCCGTATGTTTTCGTCAGGCTGGCCGTTGACACGAACGTCCGGCCGAGCATTGAAGCACTCCGCGGCCGGCGGCTGAACGCCGCGTCGAGGTAGGCTTCGTCGACCAGCACGCGGGCCTTCGCCTCCCTCGCAAGCGCGCCGAGCGCGCGGAGCGTCCGCTCGGATGTGAACGCGCTGCTGGGGTTGTGAAGATTCGTGACCACGATAAGACGGGTCCGCGATGTGATGTGCCGCCCGACGACATCTGGATTGATCTGAAATCCCTCTTCGAACCGTCTCGGGAACCGCCTGACCCTGGCTCCGATGAACGCCGCGGCCGAGGGGATGAGCTCATAGGTGGGCTCTTCGATCAGCACCTCGTCTCCGGGCCGGAGAAGAGCGGCGAGCACGAGGTGATTCGCCATTGCGGTGCCGGCGGTGGTGACGACTCCGTCGGGGTCGGCCGAGTAGCGCGACGCTATGGCCTCGCGCAGGGGGGCGTGGCCGTACCCGCCGACGGTCCCTGTGATCTCCACCTGCGACCGGGAAAAGGGAAGGGCGGAGAGCGGGACATGGAGGAGGTCGCTCGACGCGAGGTTATAGCGCAGATGGGGGGCGGTCTTCGCCCAGTGCATGTATTCCGATTTCATTGTGCGCCGGGTGTTCATCCGGCCCTCCGCCGCGACGTCCAGAAGTAGTACACCGGTATTCCCGTCAGAATGATTCCCATGCCGATCGTCGTGTTTACCGGGTATTTGTAGATCGTATTGGCGACGATGAAGACGCAGATCGCGATGAAGAGGAGAGTGGTGTAGGGATGGCCCGGCATGTTGAATCGCTCTTCGTCAGGGGTCGATCCTTCGCGACGCGACTGCCTCCGAAGAACAAAAATGCACGAGGCAGAGAGCCCGAAAAAGATGAAATCGTCGGAAACGACATAGCTGAGAAGTTGCTCGTAGCTCCCCGTAAGAGTGAGGATCATCGACAGGGCTCCCTGCAGCGCTATCGCCACTACCGGGACGCGCGTCTTCGGGTGGAGCCACGCAACGCTTCTGAAGAAGAGACCGTCTTCGGCCATCGCATAGTAGACGCGGGGGGCGGTGAGGATCGACTGGCTGAGAAATCCAAGCGTGGAGACGGCGATGCCCACCGCAATGAGGGAGGCCCCCTTCTCGCCCAGCGCCATTCTCATCACAGCGGTCGCCGGCGTGTTTGTCGCGGCCAGCCCATCGGGGCCGAGCACCCGGACCCATACGTAATTCACCGCGAGGTAGAGCGCCACCACTCCGGCCACCCCGATGAGAAGTCCGCGCGGAAGGTTCTTCCGGGGCTCCCGGATTTCACCCGCGACGAAGTTTGCCGTCTGCCATCCGCCATAGGCGAACATCACCGGCACAAGGGCCGCTCCGAATGTCGTGATGAGATCGAACGAGAGGGGCGGCGCGGAAGAGGCGCCGGCAGACGCCGCCGCGGACGACTGGAAGACCAGCCGGAATCCGAATCCGAGCAGGAGGAGAATCGCGGCGATCTTTGTCATCATCAGGATATTCTGAACCGTGCTTCCGGTGCGGACGCCGAAGCAATTGACGACCGTGAGGATCAGGAGGGCCGCGATGGCGACGGACACATCGGAGAACGGCACCCCCGTCAGCTCGATGTAGTACCGGGCGAAGGTGACCGCCACGGCAGCCATCCCCCCGCAGTCGCTCACGAGGAACAGAGACCACCCGAACAGAAATGCGATGAGCGGATGAAACGATTCGCGGAGGTAGACATATTGGCCGCCGACCTGCGGCCTCCGGGCGGCAAGCTCGGCGTATACGAAGGCCCCGATCAGGGCGATCATCCCGCCGAAGAGCCAGGCGCCGAGGATGAGGAACGGAGTGTGAACCTGTCTCGCGACGACCGAGGGGTTCATGAAAATGCCCGACCCGATGATCCCTCCCATGACGATCATCGTCGCGTCGAAGAGTCCGAGACGCCTGGCGAGAGCCGTCTTTTGGCCCGGCGCCGCTGATTCCGCCTTCGGCGCCAACCGACCTTCGTCGCGGCCGTTCACCGGAGGCTGTTCACCGGTGCGACGGGGCCGCCGGAGGAGGAGGCGGGAAAGACAAAGCGCGCCGCCAGAGGGGGTCCGTGAGGAATCGGGCGCGGCAAACCGGCGCCACGCTGAGAAAGAGGGAGCGATCCGGAAGGGAGCGATCCCGGAGGACTCGTCGACGCGATTTCCGAGTCCCAGTAGATGAGAGGATCGGATGTCAGAGCCGTGACCATGAAGTACTCAGGTCGATCCTGGGGCCGATCCCCGGGCTCGAACTGAGGCTCATTCAGAGGGGAATCTGAGGGGACGGTGACCGTGTACGAATACCCAGTGAGCCAGTGCGGTTTCACCGTCGCGACGTATTGCCAGTAGACCGTGTCCCCGCCGCCCGGCGTCGAGGACGACGCCCACCTGAGCCATGGAGAGCTCCTCTTCCCGCTGGCGGCCGGTTCACCCCCCGGCACATTTCCCTCAAGCGTCACGCCCCGCCAGATCGCGTATCCCGTAACGCTCTGCGAGGGCCATGCATCGGCATACGAACGGTTCCACAGGAGCGTCGTCCTTCGCTCGCGTTCATTGGACACCGATCTCGAGCCGGCGATGTGTGGCGAAGCATCGCCGAGATATCCTACGCGGTCAATATTCTGGGCGACGATATCTGCATTCGTCCCCGATCTGTAATCGCACCATGCGATGACCGCCCCCCGGGCGGCGCCGCTGACAATGACCGGATTGAATTGTTCCCCCGCCGAGGTGCATACGGCTATGCCCTCCGCCGTCCACTCGGCGACGCCGAGCGAGCTCACGCGTTGCGCATAGATGTCTCCTTCTCCGCGCCGCTCGTCGAGCCAGGTGACAATCGCGCCGCCGAGACCGTCGCCCGCGGCCGTCGGATAGAGCTGGTTCCCCTGCGCCCTGCAGAGCGGGACCCCGTCGGCAGCCCATCCGAGAGATCCAGAAATATCCACGTGCTGTGAGTAGATATCGGCGGCTCCCCCTCGCCTGTCTGTCCACACGACGATCCCCCCCCGTTGGCCGTCGGCCACGATCCGGGGGGATTCCTGGTCGCCCGGCGCGCCGCAGATCGCAACGCCGGCTCCGGCCCACTGGATCGCTCCCGATGCGTTGATGCGCTGAGCGTAGATGCCGTAGTTAGAACCGCTCCGGGAGTCGCGCCAGACGACGATCCCGCCGCCGGCGCCGTCTGCGATGAGGCCGGGGCTCCGGCACTCTCTTCCGGGTCCGGAAACGAGAATCCCGTTGACAACCCATGAGGCGATCCCCGAGGAGGCAACCCGCTGGGCGTAGATCTCCGGACTCCCTCCGCGAGTATCGAGCCACGCGAAGACGGCTCCGCCCATGCCGTCGGCTGCGATCACGGGATCCGACTGGCGGCCCTGCGCGGTGCAGACCGCGACTCCTCCGGCCATCCATCGAGCCGTCCCCGCGGCGGAAAGGCGCTGGGCAAAGATATCGAAGCTGATTCCGCTTCGGAGGTCGCGCCAGACCACGATCGCCCCGCCTTCACCGTCGCTCACCAGAGATGAAGCTACCTGGTCGTTCGGAGCCGCGCAGATCGGGATTCCGCCGGGCTGCCAGAGCATCCGGCCGTCTCCCGCCACCCGCTGGCCGTAGATATCGTAGTCCCCGTTCCGGTCATCGATCCAGACGATGATCGCCCCTCCGGATCCGTCGGTCACTATCGACGGCGCGGTCTGGTCCTTTCGGGCTGTGCACACCGGGATGCCGTTTGGCGTCCACCTCGCCCGGCCTTTCGCATCGAGGCGCTGGGCGAAGATGTCGTCGTCGCCCGCCCTCCCGTCGGTCCACGCGACGATCGCCCCGCCGTCTCCGTCGCCTGCCATGGCGGGATACGACTGGCCGCCTGCCGCCGTGCAGACCGGCGTGTTGCGCATGGGATCGCGGGACCACTGGGCGCCGAGCGGCAGTTGATTCCAGCCGAAGGCGAACGCGGCGATCATGAATATCAGGACTCTCATCGTGAACTTCCCTGAGTAATCACGGGGCCAGGGCCTAATGCGCCTCCAGCCAGTTTTTTCCCACGCCCACCTCCACCTCAACGGGCACCGAAAGCGGAAGAGCGTTTTTCATCTCGCGGACCACGAGTTCTTTTGCCCTCGCGACCGGGCCCTTCTCCACCTCAAAGACCAGTTCATCGTGCACCTGCAGTAGCATCTTCAGTTTCATCGGATGTTTTTGGAGCGCTCTCCAGATCCGGACCATCGCGATCTTGATCATGTCGGCGGCGGTCCCCTGTATCGGCATGTTGATCGCCTGACGCTCGGCGTTGCTCCGGACCGTGAAATTCCGGCTCCGCACGTCAGGCAGATACCTCCGCCGCCCCATGAGGGTGCTGACGTAGCCGTCCTTCTTCGCCTTCTCGATGGTATCGGAAATGTACTGGCTCACCTTAGGGAACCTCTCAAAGTACAGGCCGATGATCTCCTTCGCCTCCGACTGCGGGATATCGAGCCTGGTTGCCAGCCCGAACGGCCCGATGCCGTACATGATTCCGAAGTTCACCTCCTTGGCCCGCCGCCTCTGTTCCTTGGTAACGTTCTTCGGGGGCGTTCCGAAGACCAGCGATGCGGTCGTCGTATGGATGTCCTCGCCGTTTCTAAACGCCCCGGCCAGCCCCTCGTCTCCGGAAATGTGGGCCATCACGCGAAGCTCAATCTGGGAGTAATCGGCCGAGAGGATTGCCATCCCCTTGCCCCCCGGAATGAACGCCTCCCGGATGCTCCGTCCGATCTCAGTCCGGATGGGGATGTTCTGGAGATTCGGATTGCTGCTCGAGAGCCTGCCGGTTGCAGCAACGGTCTGATTGAAGGATGTATGAACCCTCCCCGTGCCGGGATTGATCAGGGCGGGGAGAGCGTCAACATAGGTCGACTTGAGCTTCTGGACCTGGCGGTACTCCAGAAGGAGCTCGATCACCTCGTGCTTGTGGCGGAGCATCTCGAGGACGCCGACGTCCGTGGAGAAGCCGGTCTTGGTTTTCTTGCCCGTTTCGAGGCCGAGTTTTTCAAACAGGATCCTGCTCAACTGCTGGGTGGAATTGATATTGAACTTCTCCCCGCTCAGCGCATGGATCCTCGACGTAAGCTGCTCCAGCATCCGTTCCATTTCTTTGGAGAGGCCGTCGAGAAAACCCGTGTCGAGCGCGACCCCGGTACGCTCCATCCCGGCAAGCACGGGGATAAGGGGGAATTCGACATTCGCGGCGAGAGGGAGGAGGCCCTGCTCCGTGAGAGCGGCGCCGAGCTTTTCATAGAGCCGGAAGGTGATGTCGGCGTCCTGCGCGGAATAGTCGGCCACCTTCGCGGGATCGATCTCCCGGAGCTGCCTCCGCTCTTTTCCGGCACCGGTCAGCTCGTCGTAGGAGATCATCGCGTAGCCGAGATGTTCGGAGGCAAGCGAATCGAGGTTATGCCTGCTCTCCTGCCTGAGGAGGTAATTCGCAACCATCGTATCGAAGAGGGCGCCCTCGACCCGCACCCCCGCCGAGGCAAGAACGAGCATGTCGTACTTGACATTCTGCCCGATCTTTTCGACCGCGCCGTCGGCGAACACCGGAGCCAGCCGCCTGAGCACCACCTCCGGCGCCAGGTGAGGGGAAGCCGGATCTCCCGGCGCCGCCACCGGAACGTACCACGCTTCCCTGGGTGCGACGGCAAACGAGAGTCCGACCAATTCGGCCGTCATCGGGTCGGTCCCCGTGGTCTCGGTGTCGAAGACGAAGCGCTCCGACGCTTCGAGCCGTCCGACGAGGCTCTGAAAGTCCTTCTCGCTTGAGACGATGTGGTATGCGTGCTCGTCGGAGCCGATGTCGCTCGTGGGAAGGGCTGCGACGGGAGGGGCGGAGGGCGCCGGCGCCTGATCCTGCATCTTCCTGGCGAGCGTTCTGAACTCGAGCTCTGAAAAGAGTTTCGTGAGCCTGACGCGGTCGGGAGGTTGTGCGGTCAAGTCGCGCAGGTCGATCTCGATCGGCACCGCGGTATCGATCGTCACCAGTTTTTTCGAGAGAAGGGCCTCATCCCTGTGCTGAACGAGCTTCTGCTTCACGCCGGCCTGAGGGATCTTCTCCACCTCCTTGAGGATCCGTTCGATCGAACCGTATTTCAGCACAAGGGGGATTGCCGTCTTCTCTCCGATTCCGGAGACGCCGGGGACGTTGTCCGACTTGTCGCCGATCAGTCCGAGCACGTCGGTGACCCGGTCCGGGGTGACGCCGAATTTCTCTTTCACCGCTTTCTGGTCGAGGATTTCCCATTCGTCGCCCCGCTTCCCCGGCCTGTACATCTTTACTTTCGGGGAGATCAACTGCATGAAGTCCTTGTCTCCCGTGACGAGGAAGGTCTCGATCCCCTGGCGCTCCGCCTTCCGCGCGAGCGTGCCCATGATATCGTCCGCCTCGTATCCGGGGAGCTCGAGACAGGGCACGTTGAACGCCCGTACCACTTCCTTGAGGGTGTCGATCTGGCCGGCCATGTCCTCCGGCATCTTCTGGCGCGTGGCCTTGTATGGCTGGTACATGACATGGCGGAACGTCGGCTCCTTGGTGTCGAACACGACTGCGACATGCTCCGGCTTCTCGTCCAGGATTTTCATCAGGGTGTTCACAAATCCGAAAATCGCGCTGGTGTTTTCCCCGCGTGAATTCGTGAGGGGCCGGGTGATGAACGAAAAATACGCCCGATAGGCGAGCGCCATGCCGTCGAGGAGGAAGAGCCGGTCCGCGGAATTCGTTCCGGATTGTTTTCGGGAGCTCATGAAGCGAGAAACCGGGGAAATGGGGAAATCGGCCTTAACATATTGAAAAAAAGTGCGAATTCAAATCCAGAGGCACGTCCGCTACAGCCGGCGCCTACCTTCACTGGTGGTGTCACGGTATGGACCGTGACACCAGTTTGATTCAAATCCAAAGCTACGCCGGCTAAAGCAGGCACCTACCTTCACTGGTGGTGTCACGGTATGGACCGTGACACCAGCTTGATTACCGGCTGGCGCATGGGAAAGATGTTACAAAATAATGGTATCTTGCCCCTCATTTAATCACTCTTTCCGCGTAGCGGGCAGATGCTGGTTTACCTTTCGCTCATATTCCAATCGCTCATTTCGAGCGGGACGCACCTCGTCGCGAAGCTGGTCGTGAAGGATATCGAGCCGCTCGCGCTTACGATGATGAGGTCGGGACTCGCCGCCTCCGGCCTTTTCGTGGCGCTCCTGTTCCAGAAGAACCGCCCCGCGATTGCGCGCGAAGATTACCGATCGATGGCCCTTCTGAGCTTTTTGGCGATTCCCGCCAACCAGTTTCTCTTCCTGACCGCGGTGAAGCATACCACGGCCACCAACGCCTCGCTCATGTACGCCACCACTCCGGCCGTAGTCCTGGTGATCTCGTCGCTGATGGGGAAGGAGCGGCTGTCGCTCATGAAGACGGCGGGCGTAGCGATCGCGTTTGCCGGGGTCCTTCTCGTCGTCTTCGAGCACGGAATCGATCTGTCTTCCGATTACACGGTTGGAAACCTGCTCCTCGTCGCCGCGGTCCTTTCGTGGGCCCTGTACACTGTGAAGGGCCGCCCGATGATTCTCAAGTACGGGGCCTTCACCACAAGCGCTGTGACGATGATCGCGGGAACAATCATGTATCTGCCGATCGGCGCTCTGCACGCCGCGGAGTTTGACTATTCAAGACTCACACCGGCACACTGGCTGGGATTGGCGTACCTTTCGGTGGGAACATCGATCTTCGCATATTTCCTCTGGTACTACGCACTCGGGAGGATCGAGGCGAGCAAGGTCGCGATTTTTTCGAACCTTCAACCCATCATGACAACCTTCCTCGCGTATTTTCTCCTGGGTCAACCCATTTCGGCGACCTTCATAGCGGGAGGAGCCGTGGCATTGATCGGGATAATCCTCACGCAATATGCGTAAAATGAAGATCCGCACGGAAGCCGGGGACGAAACCGGGTCTCTCTTGATTAGATAGGGGGTTTTCTCTATATTATACGCGCCTGAAGGGCGCCGCGACCGCTTTTCCCGTTTTCGGGAGAGGCCGTTGAGGAGGGTTTGCCTAATGGTATGGCAGTGGTCTTGAAAACCACCGTCCGAAAGGACATGGGGGTTCGAGTCCCTCACCCTCCGCTCGAGAACGGGCGCATAAAAGACCATTGAATCCGGAGACCGATGAAGGAAGCAACCCGAAGGCGATTATCGGAACTCATTCTCGAAGAACTCTCCGAGAAGATCAAGAAACAGGACAGCCTTCGCCACAAGCTTGAGGCGTTCGCCGACCTTCCTGTGGAGAAGGTGGCCGAGGCGATCCTGAAGCAGTTCGAGTATCTGCTCTCAAGCGATCTCCGCGACCTCATCATCCATCTGGTCGAACGGGAGGTAGAGGCGGAAGAAGCCGCGGCCCGCACGGCGGAAGAGGCAGTGGTCCCCGAAGGGCACGCGCCGGAGCCGGCGGAAGAACGCGACGCGATGAGCCCGGATCACTCTCTTCCCCCGGTCGAATCCCCCGCCGAAGCGCCCGCCGATCTTCCGACTCTCGATTACACGGCAGAGTCGATCATGGAGCACTTCGGCCCGAAAGAGCCGTTCCCGTCGGAGCCGATGGAAATCGAGCTCGCCCCGGACGACTGGTTCTACATTTACGGGTTCAGCTACGCGCCGGACAGCACCGGCAAGGGAGTCCCCGTCAAACAGCTTGCCCTCAAGGGAATCGACGACGTCAGCAATATTTTTATCGTCGACTACGGCGATGTCAGGTTTTACCTGCACCGGATGATTATGGACGAGTATACCCGTGACAATGTCGGGAAACCGACGGTCAGCTCGCACAAAGCGTCGGACCTCAAGTACAAGCACGAGCGGATTCTGAACATCCTAAGGGCCGAAGACGTCCTCGTCCCCGTGCCGTTCTGGGCGGTCATTCAGGGACAAAAGAATCTCATCACGGTAATCGAGGACCGGTACGTCAAGCTGCTGAGGGCCTTGATCGACGTCCATGATATCGTCGAGTGGGATGTTGAAGTCCTCTCATTCGATGAGTATCTCCTCCACCTTCCCGCCATCATCGAAGAGCAGAAACTGAGGGGGGTTCACCGCGATCTGAAACACCAGATGAGCAAGGGACGGGATGTCAAGGTCACGGAGAAGGTCATATTCCGCGAAAAGAATTTTGCGCAGGAGATTCACAACGAGCTTCTCCTTCATGCGGCGAAGGCAAAAGTCGATTACATGATCCGGCTCGACAGCGCGATCATGAACGACTGGAAATCGATACTTTCCGCGAGATACACGATAGGAAAGGAAAAGCGGAGGGTGTTCTGCCAGGCGATCTCGCACCTGCAGGATCAGTACAAGAATTTTCGCCTGATGTTCCGGATGACCAATCCGGGGAGCCGTTTCGCGCTCCTCGGCTGACCGCGCCGATTCGGGCCCCCATGTCTGCGACCGACACGTTCGAATGGTATGTGTCTTCGAATCTGCAGCCTTCTACACCTGAGGTCCAGCGTTATGTTCAGGAGATGAGGGACACGCTTCTGGCGCTGCGAAGTGAGGATGAGAGGCAGCGATTCGTCGAGCGCTTTCTCTCTGAATCTCAGGGGTTGTTCAAGAAAAAGACGCCATAATCCGGTACGACTCACCCTCCCGGCGGCCGGCGGTGAAGTTTCGCGCGGACGCGTTCAAGGGCCGCGCGCGCCCGCTCAAGCGAAGGGGCGAGACGAACGGCGTCTTCGAAATGAGCCTGCGCTTCCTCCAACCTCCCCGCTCCCTCCAGCAGTTCTCCCAGTGCAATGTGTGCCTGCACGTTGCTCGAATCTATCCGGATGGCAACTGCATATTCGCGGATCGCGTCCTCCGGTTTCCCTTCGAGTACTGAGAGCCTTGCCAGGTTGAGATACGCGTCTGTGAACGACGGAGAGAGCAGGGTGGTGGTGACCCATTGATCCCTCGCCTCACCCATCCGGCGCAGTTTCGCGAACGCGACCCCGAGATTGAAGTGCGCATTCCACTGCTGTGAATCCGCGAGGACTGAGCGCTGGTACATCCGGAATGCCTCATCGCTCCTGCCGAGCCGATCATAGAGAATCCCGAGGTTGTTGTACGCGTCGGCGTTCGCCGAATCGCAGCGAATCGCCTCGGAGAACTCGCGTTCCGCATCTGCGTTCCGTTTTTCTCCTGCGGCAATGATCCCGAGGACCTCGTGGGCCTTCGAAACGGAGGGCTGCGTCCTCAGAACCGTGAGGCACTGCCTTGCGGCGAGGTCGAACTCCCCTCGATCCGCGTAGAGTTCGGCGAGCTTGCACCGGGACGAGATATCCGAGGTGTCGAGCCGGATGGCCTCGAGGTAATGCGCAATCGCTTCATCCGGCCGTCCGTCGTCCGCGAGGACGTCTCCCATTCTGCGGTGCAGCTGGGGATCGGACGGCACATACCCGAGGATCCAGTTGTACTGGTCCAGCGCTTCTCTTCTTCTGCCGAGGGCGACGAGGGAGCGGGCAAGATTGGCATGGGCGCTGATCTGGCCCGGCACCATCCGGAGCGCTTCCATGAGGTGAGGAATCGCCTCGCGATGCCTGCCCGAATCGGCGAGGGCCACGCCGAGATTTGTTTCGATGAGGTGGTTGTTCGAGGTTACTGCGAGAGCATGACCGTAGAGCGTGAAATTGTCTTTCCAGTACGCCGCCTGGACTCTCGTCGCGACCGCCATGCCGATGACGGCCAGGATACCTGCCGCGATGATCGCCGGGCGATTGAATGCGCCGGAGGGTATCAGGCGGGGAATTCCCCATGCAATCATGATCGCGAGTCCGATGACGGGCAGGGACATGTAGCGATCAGCCATCGCCTGAAGTCCCACCTGCACGATGCCAATAACCGGTACGAGCATTCCCAGGAACCAGAGCCAGCCAACGATCAGATAGGGCTGATCCCGCCTCTCCTTCCAAACGAGGGCGGTGACACCTGTGAGCGCGGCCAGAGCCGCCGCGGCCGCCCAGCCGTAGACCGCGCCCACGGGGTGCGGATAGAAAACGGCAAGGTCGATCGGAAGCACGGTCTTCCATGCATACAGAGCGTAAGACACAACAGTGTTCGCGAGCCTCTCACCCAAAGGCAGGGCGTATGACGGAGCGACAATTCCCTGTTGAAGCTGTATGACGTACGTGACGATGCTGGAGGCCGACGCAAGAATCAGAAACGGTATTTTCTCGACGAAGATCCGGCCTCGCCCGGTTGCAGCCTCCTTACGCGCCGGAACCTGATCCATTCTCTTGAACGGGATTCTCCCGAGCGGCCAGTAATCCAGCAAAAAAAGGACGAACGGGAGCGTTACCAGCATCGGTTTTGCGGCGAGGCCCAAAATGAAGAGAGCGAGCGATCCGGCATACGGTCCCATGCGTTGAGAGCGCGCGTACCGCGCATACGCACCCAGAGTCGCCACGAAAAAGAGGGCGCTCAGGACGTCTTTTCGCTCGGCTGCCCATGCGACCGACTCGACAAGAAACGGATGAATCGAGAAGACTGCCGCCGCAAACGCGCTCTGCCACCTCGCTTTTGTCATACGCTCGAGCACTACAAATAGAAGCGCGGCCGTAAACATATGCAGGATGAGGCTCACGGCGTGATGGGGACCCGGCCGGGCGCCGAAGAGCGTGCAATCGAGCGCGTGCGAAATCCACGTGAGGGGGTGCCAGTTTCCCTCCGAGGTTGCCGTAAGCGACCAGACGATCATGTCCCACGATATCCCGGCTCTCACATGGGCATTGTCCGTTACATATCCGGGGTCGTCAAAATTGATAAAAAGGTTGTTGAGCACCGGCATGAACGAAAAGAACGTCAGGCCGAGAAGGAGGGCCGTTATGACGAAGAATTGATAGTGCTTTCGCATTCAGAGTGTCCGGGGATGTGTACTTTCGCGCGATAAAGATATGAATTCTCCCGCCATTTGTCTATTATTCCTGCGTGCCAATCTGTCCGCAAGATTGTGCGGGGTTGCAGTTCCGGTCAATTATGCATATATTTCGGCGCCATTTCTCCTCCAGGGGCTCGCAGTCCAGTACCGCCCGAGAAGGCGGTAACTCGCTCGCGGAAGAAGCGAGCTCACGTCGAATTCACAACGGGGTCGTAGTTCAGCTTGGTTAGAACGCCTGCCTGTCACGCAGGAGGTCGCGGGTTCGAGTCCCGTCGGCCCCGCTTGGAAATCCAGACCGGAATCGGGTAATTCCACCCGGCACCCCCTCTCATCTTCGCGGAACCACGTAGGCGCTGATCTTTGGCTATTTATGTGTCTCCCCGGCGCGGGCATTCTGCTGATTTGTTCACATTTTGCTGAAGTGCGCAAAAATTTTCATTTCGGGTAAATTTTTCTATTTCCCCTTCAGAAAGTACTTGACAGTGAATCGAAGTTTTCTTACAATTGAACAACTATTTTGCGGGCTCGAGAGACGTGCTCGTATTTGCGCGAAGACCTCTCACCTACACAAGCCCCGCGCGATTCGACGAGAATTTGATCGCTGGCCCGCAAGACGCTCGATAGTCCAGATCTCCTTTAGTTTTTTAGTGCACTCTTCACTTCGCGTTCTAATTTTAGAATAGCAGAACGAGCGCTCGCATGATGCCGGTGTGCGCAGCCTTGCATGCGATGCGGCCGTTCTTGTTTTACAACTTCATCGGGTACGCATCAAAGGTATGAAAGCATCAAGGAGCTACGCCGACTGAACATTGGTATGTCGTCGTCCACACTCCCACTTTCTCCCGTTCTCTCCGACGCTGAACCGCGTCGCAGGTTTCCTTTTCTCCATTCCCTCGGGGGACACTGCAGCGAAGCATTCTTCCAAGCCACGATTCATCCGAATTCGAATTGTTAAAACCATCACTTACTAATCCACCAACCACCAATAAATCCTTCTTAGGAGGATCTATGAATCGTTTCAAACTCATTGTTCCCCTGGCGCTGTTGACGGTGTGGGCAGTTGCCGTCGGCTTCGCCGGGAACGCGAGGAACGGGGGTGCCTCTGTACCGATTTCCGCACCCGCCACCTCCGTGTCGCCCTTTGTACAGAGAGCGACTGAGCCCGCAACCGAGGGGAGCCTCATCAGGAAAGGCTCTTCCAGTCGCGAGGCGACTTCACTGTACGCCCCGATCGAGACATCGATGCCGACGCCCGTCGTCGACAGGACATCGTCTCTGACCTCGGGCCTTTCGGGACTGTATCATATCCCGGGAGACTTCGCGTCGATCGGCGCAGCGGTCGGCGTGCTGAACTTCGTCGGGTTAATGGGGAGCGTTACCTTCCAACTCGACACGAACACCTACTCCGAATCGGCAATCACATTCGGCGCGTATCCCGGAAATGACTCTTCCGTGACCATACGCCCGAAGGCGGGGAAAGCCGTAAGCGTGGTCTTCGGCACGTCGTCGACCTCCGGAAAGGGATTCGCGTTCAACGGAGCCAAGAACATTACCATCGATGGCGTGAACAGCGGCGGCTCGAGCCTGACTCTGAGCTACTCCGGCGGCACGTTCCCGAGCAGCGATGCGTTCGCGGCGACGATCTACGTCACGAACGGTTCGCAGAACATAAGCGTGAAGAACGCCAGCATCCGCGGAAACATCCTGGGCGGCACCTTCGCGACTCAAACTGACGGCCGCCCGGCGGTCTTCGTCTGGCGCGGTGCTGCCGATGCAACCGGCAACGCCAACATCACGATCGACCATTGCACGATCACCAACGCGACGTTCGGGCTCAAGGTCCTGACGAAGACGTTTGGAAACGTGCAGGGTCCGATCAGCTACACCTATAACAATGTCGGCGGCGCCTACGGCGCGCTGGTGGGCCATGGCGGCATCGTGGACGAAGTGGCCGGAATGCACTACGACCACAACACTCTCGACGGTATCGAGTTCATCCCGCAATACTGGAATGTGGGCCCGACCGAAGAGGACCACGTGGCGACATTCGCGACTCCGAATAGTTTTCTCTTCAATTTCGGCCAGCCGAGCGCGGGCCATTTTTATAACATGGACGCCGCCTCGACGGTCACGTACAACTTCGTCAAGGATGCGCACCAGAATTTCAACGATCCGACATTTGCATTCATCGTGTACGGTCTCCTCGTGAGAGTGGGCTCGGGACCGAGCGTGCATGACAACAGGATTACCGGTGTACAGACCACGGATGTCGACGCAACGATCGTCGGCCTCCGAAACGAGGCGCAGGCCGTGCACAATTCGATCCGGCTGACCGGCTCGATTTTGTCGACTCAGACGGCGGTCTGCATGCGCGCCGCGGGCGGTTCTAACAAGAATAACGCCTTCTCGAACGAGCTGACCGGCGCTGCCGCATCAAAAATCCGCGCACTGAACGGAACACCGGCGGGCTCTTCCGATCACAATGCCATGTACTCTGCCGGCCAGATCAGCACCCAGTCGACTCTCGCAGGTTACCTTGCGACCGGCTTCGACCCTAACAGCGTCTTTTCTTCGGTGTTCTTCGGTACTGATCTGCACATCGACTCGACGGCAGCGACGAGCGCCTCAAACATCGGGGCGGGTGGGCTGACTGCCGGGGCGGATATCGACGGACAGGTCCGTTCGCTGACCGCACCGGATGCCGGCGCCGACGAATTCCCGACGGTTGGACCGTCCACCGCGATCGACATCCTCCCGTATCTGATCACCAGCCCGAACCAGGCCGGTGTCGTTGCGGGACTTCCCTACGCTCCGGTGGTCATGGTTAAGAATAATTCCAATCAGGCCGTCGGTGCCTTCAGCACAACGTTTGCGTTCTCGGACGGATACAGCCAGACCGTCGCGACTCCGGCCGGAATCCCGGCGAACGGAACGGTGACGGTCACCTTCCCGAACTGGACCCCGGCGGCAGGCACGTGGACTGAGACAGTCACGACGCTTCTCTCCGACGCCAATGCGGGAAATAACGTTCTGTCTGGCTCCATAACGGTTTCAGCACCAATCGCAGTCGTCGATTCGGTTTTCTATACCTGGGACGCGAGCGATCAAGGCTGGACCCGCACGATCGACTTCGTGAGGAGCAGCACCTTCACGAAACTCGGCGGTCCGTACGCAGGGAGTTCGATGGTCACGAACAGGCCGACCGACCCGACGAAGTACACAGAGGGCGCCCGCGCAAGTTCTCAGGGGTATGCGACCACCTATCCCGGTCCGAACCTGCTGATCTCGCCGTGGCTCGACCTCTCCGGCATGGCCGGAACGGACGTCTACATCTCGTTCCTCCACAGCATTGAGACGGAGCCGGGATGGGACGGTTCGTGGATCGACTTTACGACCGACGGAAACAACTGGACGCACCTCGGCCATCTGAACGATCCGAATGGAACCAACTGGTTCGCCGAGGCCGTGTATGCAAACGCGCACTCCTTCAACATGCCGGACAACGTGAACTATCCTCCGGACACGACGACGATGCGCATTTATCACCTCTTCGGTCCCGGGACGGGGATTGACGTCGCCGACCTCGGATTCCCATTCTGGACAAGCAACGGGGATCCGGGTCTGCCGAACGGACCGGCGGAGAGCACCCCGACCGGCCCGACCGGATGGATCTTCAACCAGCTGCATATCACACCCGCAACGTATCCGGCTGTGATACACGCGGCCCATATCCAGTTCCGCTACGTGGCCTTCTCGGATGCAAGTTTGGCGTACGGCGGCTGGGCGGTTGATAACTTCAAGATTTCGAGAACCGGCGCTGCGTTCGCAGGCGGGACCATCAAGGGTCACGTTTTCAGCGATCTGAACGGCAACGCGATTGATGAGTCCGAACCCGCCGAAGCTGGTCTGCAGGTCTTCAAGTCGTATTTCGGCGTCCGGCAGGAGACGACCCTCACAAACGGCTCCGGCAACTACACGTTCCATACCAACCTGCCCGGGGTCTACAACATTCAGGTCGTGAAGCCCGGCTACGCGTTCTCGATCGCTCCGTTGAACGGGATCGCGAACGTGAACAGCAACGCCACCGGTGACACCGCAACCCAGAATTTCGGGACGTACCTCGGAGCCATCGGCGGAGTGAAGTACAGCGACCTCAACAACAACGGCGCGCTGAATGGCGGCGAGCCGGGGATCGCGGGCTTCGTCATCTCGCTCCACAAAGACTCGTGCAACGGCACGGTAACCGCCACAGCGACTACCGACGCAAACGGGAAGTACAAGTTCCCAGCGCTGCCCGGGACGTATTACCTGAGCGAGACACAGCAAACCGGCTACCGCAAGACCGAGCCGACGGGCAACTGCAGGACGGTTGTTCTCTCGGGAGTCGATACCACGGAAAACTTCGGCAACTTCAAGCTGAACAATGTCAAGCTTGAGAAGGTAGTCGACCTGAACGGCAACGGTGTGAAAGAGGCGGGAGACGTCACGTCAATGCCGGTAGGGGCGATCGCGGTCTTCGATCTGAAGAAGAACGGCTCGCACGTGCGGTTTGACACTCTCGGCAACCTCGCGCTGAACAAGACATCCGTGCTCGACACAGGCTCGTACTCATACGAGGAAACCTTTGTGACGGCCGGATGGGTCAGGACGTTGCCGTCGGGGAGCGCGATCATTCCGTTCTCGGTGACGACGAGCGGCGTGAATCAGACCATAACGTACATGAACTTCAAGCTGATCACGCTCAGCGGATCGAAGTTCGAGGACAAGAACGGCAACGGCGCAAGAGATACGCTGGAGCCCGGCTTGCCCGGATGGACGATCAGCGTTCATGGCGGACTCGCATTCGGCGGGACATCGGCAGTGACCGACGCTAACGGGAACTGGTCGATCGACAGTCTCGGCGGAGCGAACGACACAGTAGTAGAAACGCCCCAGGCCGGTTGGAGCAGGACGAAGCCTGCCGCAGGGTTCTATGCTGTGCCCGTATCGAGCGGGTCGAACCAATCGGGTCTTGACTTCGGCAACTTCAAGAACGTCACGATCAGCGGATACAAATACCGCGACCGCAACGCAAACGGATCGCGCAATGCGGGCGAGGAAGGGCTCTCCGGCTGGCAGATCAACATCACCGGCGTCGGGGCGGGCTCCACATCGACCGATGTGAACGGGCACTATTCGCTCCCAGGAGTAGGTCCCGGATCACACAACCTGTCTGAAACACCGCAGGTCGGCTGGTCGGTTACCCAGCCTTCGGGTGGAACGTACACATTCTCCCCGACAAGCGGCGTGGACGACTCATCGCGCAACTTCGGCAACTACAGGCAGTCCGACAGCACCAAGCTCTACCGCACGTTCACGTCGGATGAGATGGAAGACGGAGCGCAGCACAAGGCTACCAAGCCCGCAAAGGCTGGAAAGCCCTATGTGGCGCCGAATCTGCAGTCGCTGCTGAAGGATTACTACACGCAGTTCGGCCAGACGAGCACCATCATCGTCGGCGTGCCGGGCGTGCTGAACGGCGGCGGCAAGGTGAAGGCGTATGTGCAGCCCGCGAAATACACAGACGTCTTCAAGTCGCTGTGGGTCAAGGGTATTACGCACTCGACCGACGTCGACACCACCGAGATCGTCCGCGGCTTCGATCTGGACAACAAGGCGAAGCAGATGCTGAAGCGCTTCAAGAGTCTGCCGCCGACGAAGCAGAAGAACGACACCTTCGAAGAGCTGCTCGTGCTCTCCGTCAACATAGCGCTGAGCGACGTAGGGAAGACCCCGATCGGACTCGGCGACCTTATCTATGACGACGGAATCGGCGGAGCGCTCTACAACGGCATGAAAGTTCGGGACATCATGACAGCAGCCAGCAACGTCATGACGAACTTCGAATTCGTGCCGCTCTCGACCTACGGGCGACTGGAGCAGGTTGCCGCCAAGATCAACGACGCCTTCTCATGCGGCGGAGTTGACTGCGAGACCATCCAGCCGTTCGTATTCGACAGCGCGTCATGGACCGGAAGCTCCAAGGTTGTCATCGCAGGCCTGGTCCCGGTGTCCTCCGTTCCGTACATAAAGGGGAACCCGAATGCAGTGCCGACGACGACCCCGAAGCCGGCTCCGCAGTCGCTGCCGAAGGTGTACGCACTGTACCAGAACTATCCGAATCCGTTCAACCCAACGACAACCATCGAATTCGATCTGCCGAGCGATGCGTTCGTGACCCTGAGGATCTACAACGTACTGGGTCAGGAGATGGGCACACTCTTCGATCATGAGGCGATGGATGCCGGTAATCAGGACGTAGACTTCGACGCGTCAGCACTCCCGTCGGGCGTCTACTTCTACCGCCTCGTTGCGCAGACTCTCGACGACGACGGCGTGACGACCGGTCAGACCTTCACGCTCACGAAGAAGATGATGTTGATCAAGTAGGCTGATCGGCTGTACTGTACCTTTCCTCCGTCCCGCTTGCTGCGGGACGGAGGAACTATAAAAGCCCTGCGTTTCGGTTGTGGTAACGTTAAACAATCATCTTTCATCGTACATTTGGAGGATTGAATGAAGTTGCAATTCCGGAAACTCGCCACACTGGCCGTCTCTCTGGCGTTCTTCCTGCCATTATCACTCCGGGCACAGGGCGTTTCGAGCACCACATGGCTCACTATCAGCGACGACGCGGGAGGGCGTGATTCTCTCGTCTTCGGGACGCACATGCTGGCGACCTATTGCGTCGATACCGGGATTGGCGAAAACTATTCGCCTCCGAATCCGCCGGGGGGGTTTTACGCCACGTTCCAGAGCATTGCAGGCAGGGCGAACTGCTGGGGGATTCTCGGGATCATAAAGAAAGACCTCCGGGATTTTGTGTCCACGGCGAAGAAAGATACGTTCTGGATCGATTTCACTAACCTGGACAGCGTGGCTCAATTGCCGAGCGTCAACGTAACGCTCACATGGCCCGACGCCGCGTTCCTCTCCACGATTTGCGACAGCATGTTCATGACCGATCGCGTCGGGGGTGCTGTCATTCCCGCCAGGATCGACATGTTCGCACAGAACAGCCTCGTTCTCAACGACGTGTACGATCCCTTCGGCAACAACATCACGGCGCCGACGGTGAAAGTCCGTGTCTTCCGGTACGGAGTGCACCAGCCGTACACCTCCGGGGTCCCTTCGGAGAACAAATCCGCGCCGAAGAGCTTCGCGCTTCATCAGAATTATCCGAACCCGTTCAATCCGACGACCTCCCTTGAGTTCGACATCCTCGATCGGGCGTCGACCAACATCTCTGTCTACAACATTCTTGGGCAGAAGATTTCGACTCTCGTGTCCAGGGACCTCTACGCGGGCAGGTATACTACCTCCTGGAACGGCTCGACCGATCAGGGAGTGCCGGCGACCAGCGGCGTGTACTTTGTGAGGATGTCCGCTCAGACGATCGGCGGCAAGGGTCCCAGCCAACATTTCTCGGCGGTGCGAAAGCTGGTGCTGATGAAGTAGCGGGATTCCGGTCCTGTTGTGTGATGTACATAGGCGGAAGCTCATGATTCGGGCTTCCGCTTTTGCATAAGTGGGGTGCGGTATGCCGCTCGTATGACGAAAGGAGGTAGACAACCTATGCCTTCCCGATTTTCAATTGGATTGATGGTCTTGATGTTCTTTGTCGGAGCTCGTGCGTCGCTATTCGCTCAGGCCCCCGATTCGGCGCGGTACAGGTTCTACATCACCGTCACGGACAGCCTGACAGGCAAAACCGCCAAGGCCTCGCTCGGATTTCATCCGAGGGCGACCCTGGGGATCGATGATACGCTCTTCGGATTCAAGGATCATTGGTATGAGAGCGATTCATCGTACCAGGTCGAGTACCCTTCTCCTCCCCGCGGATTCTTCCAGGAGGTGCGCATCCAGAACGTCAGGCAGAAGGTCGGCAACGACGGGCTCCTTTTCGGCAACATACACCCGTATACCGGACCGTCGATGGTGGATACGTTCATCGTGGTCTTCAACGGCGACCAGAACTCCGTCGGGGACAGCCTCTTTTTATACACGCATCCGCAGATCATGTCGTGGCCATCGGTTCTCAGGTTCTATGCAGACAGCATCATCCTGCGCGACGTGGGGAACAATTCTCAGACGACGGTCGGTCCCTACGTCCGCGTGAACATGACGGTTGATTCCCAGTGGACGTATTTCGGCGACACCTACTTCAACCCGGATTTCAGCATCTGGAACGTCGATCCCCTGAACAGGGGATTCTTCCTGTATGTGTACCATCCGAAGATTTCGCCCCCGCCCCCCGATCCGGTGACGCTCCTCTCGCCGGCAAACGGATCAACCGGCGTTCCCCACGATGTGACGCTTCAGTGGGCGGCTCTGGCAGGCGCATCGTCGTACAAGGTGCAGCTCGATTCGGACCCGAGATTCATCACTCCGGTCTTCACAAGCAAGGTCGGAGCGACCTTAGCCGGAGTGAGCGGGCTCGCGGCGAGCACTTGGTATTACTGGCGCGTCAACGCGACCACTCAGTACGGAGTGAGCTATTACCAGGTTCCCGCGGACAGCTTCATGACCACCTCGACCTCCGGTGTCAACGACGGCGGGCGCCTCGTGCCCGATCGCTTCGCCCTTCTTCAGAACTATCCGAATCCCTTCAACCCCTCGACGCGGATCGACTTTACGGTACCCCGGGCTTCCCATATCAGGATTTCAATCTTCGACCCTTTGGGGAGAGAGATCACGACGCTCGTTCAGGGGGAGTTCACGAGGGGGGTGTATTCGGCGGTATGGGACGGCGCAGGAACGAACCGGACCCCGCGCGCCTCAGGGGTCTATTTCGCCAGAATGATTGCGGATCCTTCGGGAGCTTCCGGAGAAGCGGAAGGACGAATCGAACAGACCATGCGCATGATGATTGTACGATAACCATGATTGCCCCTCACGCGGCATGGTAAACAGCCGCACGAATATCCGATCCTTCTTCCCGCTGCTGGCGGCCGGCCTTCTTGCCGGCACGCTCTTCCCGGCAACCGGACTTTCCCAGGTCCCCGATTCCGCAAGGTGGAGAGTGTACCTGACGGCGACGGACAGCGTCACGCGGAAGTCGGCGAAAGCCGCATGGGGATTCCATCCGCGCGCGACGCTCGCGATCGACCCCGATACGCTCTTTGGCTTCAAGGATCACTGGTACGAAAGCGATTCTTCGTACCAGAGTGAATATCCCTCGCCCCCCCTCGGGTTCTTCCAGGAGCTCCGCATCAACAACATCCGCCAGAAATTCACGGACAACGGCCTTCTCTTCGGGAACATCCACGGGTGGTCGGGCCCCACGATGATCGATACCTTCATCGTGACTTGGAACGGCGACGCCAATCAGCTCGGCGACAGCCTCTATCTCTTCACGCACCCCCAGATACTCTCATGGCCCTCTGTCCTCCGGTTCTACGCGGACAGCATCATCCTGAGAGACATCAGCAACAACGGGCAAACCATTCCGGGGTCGCTGGTTCGCGTCAACATGACGCAGGATTCGACCTGGACGTACCGTGGCGACTCGTATTTTAACCCCGATATCAGCATTTACACAGTCGATCCCGTCCACAAGGGATTCTTCATGTATGTCTACCATCCGAAGATCTCTGCCTCTCCGCCTGCGCCTGTGACGCTCACCTCGCCCGCGGACGGAGCCACGGGACAGCCGTCGAGCCTCTCGCTGCAGTGGGACCCGGTGCCGGGCGCGTTCTTCTATAAGGTGCAGCTCGATACCTCAAGAAAATTCACAAACCCGCTCCTGACCGATTCGATCAAGGCAACCTCGCGGGCGTTGACCGGACTCCTTCAGAACACCTGGTATTACTGGCGCGTCCTGGTGGGGAATCCGTACGGAGTCAGCTACTATCAGGCGCCGGCCGATTCCTTCAAGACGACGGCCCTGACCCCGCTGGCGCCGCCGATCATTTCACCGGCGCCCGGAGCGCAAAACGTCTCCAGCACCCCGACGTTCGCGTGGGGAGCGGGGTTGCCGCCCCTTACCTACGAGGTGCAGCTCTCGAAGTCGGCTTCATACTCGCCTCTTCTGCAGGACACCACGTTGTCGGACACGTCCGTTGTGTTTCCGACCCCCCTGTCGAACTGCCTGACATATTTCTGGAGGGTGCGCGGACACAACGTTCAGGGGTACGGACCCTTTTCGAGCGCGAGCTTCAGCGTGAGCTTCGCGACCCCGGCTGTCCCGATCATCGTACAATACCCCGACAGCGAGACGAACGTCCCGGCAAACGCCACGCTGATCTGGACGGGGAGGGACGACTGCAGCGTCAGTTACCGGGTGCAGGTGGCTCTCGACCCGGCATTCGTTCAGCTCGTCCTGAACACGACCGTTCCGGATACGAGCGTCGTGTTGAATAACCTCCTCGGTCTTACCACCTACTACTGGAGAGTAAGAGCGGAGAACCCCGGACCTCTCTCGAGCGCGTATACGGCCACAAGGATCTTCACGACCGCCCAGCTCCCGCCCTCGGCCCCGGTCCCGCTCTCACCCGCAAACGGCAGCACGACGGCGAGCCTGAGTCCGACGCTCGTCTGGAGCAGACCTTTCAACAATCCGACCGGTTACCGCCTGCAGGTGGACATCGCGCCGGGATTCCCGAGTCCGGTCGTGGACGATTCGACGCTGACGGACACATCGCGCGTGATAGGCCCTCTCGCCGCGTGCACGAAGTATTACTGGCGTGTCAGGGCGAAGAACGCCATCGGCACGAGCGCATATTCTTCGACGTTTTCGTTCAACTCGTCCTTGCAGCCCCCCGCCGCGCCCACTCTCGTCAGCCCCCCGGACGGGGCGTTGAACCAGCCCACGGCCGAATTATTGACGTGGACCCAGCCGGGTCTTTGCGCTGTTTCGGTCTACGTCGTTCAGCTCTCGCTCGACACGGCGTTCAGTTCGATCCTGAGGCATGATACGGTGGCGGCGCTTTCGAAACTCGAGTCCTCCCTGAACCCCAACACGAAGTATTTCTGGCGCATCGTGGCGGTAAACGATTCGGGCTCGGCTCTTTCCGCGGTCCGCGCGTTCACGACGACGTCCGTCACGAGGCCCCCCGTTCCTGTACTACTTTCCCCGGGTAACGGAGCAGGAGGGCTCAGGATCGATCCGTTCCTCATCTGGGATACCAGTTCCCGGGCGACTTCATATCATCTGCAGGTTGCATACGATGCCGCATTCTCCGCGCTCGCCTTCGACGACTCTACCCTCACCACTACGATCAAACAGGTGGGGCCGCTGCTGAACAGCACGACGTACTACTGGCATGTGTCGGCGAAGAATGACTCCGGACCGAGCGCGTACTCCGCTCCCTGGTCGTTTACAACGCTCTTTCCTCCGGCGGCTCCGCTTCAGATTCAGCCGGGCGACGGCGCGGTCGACGTCCCCGTTGCGCCCACGTTCGTATGGACCCAGCCCTCGGGCGCTGAGACTTATCAGCTACAGGTTTCAAAGGACCAGCTCTTCACGAACTTTTTCTCGAACGACTCGATGATTTCGGGTACGAGCTGGGTGCTGGGTAGAACTCTTGTTTCGTATACCCGTTACTACTGGCGCATCCGCGCGAGCAACGCGGTGGGGTGGGGTCCCTTCTCGTCGGTCTCGACGTTCCGAACGTCGCGCGTGGGAGCCGCCAACTGGCTGATCCCGCTTGCGATCAGTGAAACGGGACCGGGGCGGGACACCGCGTTCTTCGGCATCAGTCCTATGGCGACGGCGGGGATTGATCCCGCCCTCGGCGAGTACGAGCTGCCGCCGATGACGAACAACGGGCTTCTGGACATCAGGTTCGTCGATACGCACGCGCCATACCAAATCGGCGAAGGCCTGAGGGTGGATTATCTCCCGTTTTCGAACTATTACCAGGTCGACACATTCAAGGTCAGATTCCAGCCCGGTTCCGGCACCTATCCCATGCGTTTCTCCTGGCCTGCGGGGTATATTCGTCAGATCTGCGACAGCATCGTGCTCACCGACGAGTTCGGCGGCGTGCTGATTCACGTTCGCATGGACACGGACTCGTCACTCGTTGTGTCGAACACGAGTATATCGTCGCTGCTGATTGTGATGCACAGCGCGTTCCCGATCACGGGAGTCAAGACCTACACCCGGGAAATCCCGCACGGATTCGCGCTCTCTCAGAATTACCCCAATCCCTTCAACCCCTCGACCCGGATAGAGTTTTCCACGGACCACCCGGCTCACATGCGGATCGCCGTCTACGACGTGCTGGGCCGGCGAGTCGCATCGCTTTCCGATGCCGATTACTATCCCGGCGTTCATGCGGTATCATGGAACGGTTCGGGAGAGGGGGGAACGCAGCTTCCCAGCGGGATCTACTACGCCCGCATGCTCGCCGAGCGCCTCGAAGGCGCCGGTACGGGCCAGGCACGATTCGTGTCGACGATCAAGATGCTCATGATCAAGTAGAGGGGCCCATCTCCGAATTTCTCCGAAGTATTCTTCAGCCGCTTCCGCTCCGCTGATTCAATCCGCATGAACGTTACGAAGGGGGTGACGCTGTGCGCGCTCGCCGCCGCTCTCCTCACATCGCTTTCCCTGCTCACCGCCGGCGGCAAACCCGCCGCTCCCGCGCGAGAAGGGGCCTCCATCCTCGGTTCACCGCACTCCGCGCTGATGAACATCAACGGGGTCTCGATGTGGGCGACAGACAACGGGATGATGGAGCGCCGGCCCGACAATTTCACCGCGGGCGTTACGTTCCCCCGGGGGACGGCGACCGTCGTCAACGCCGCCGGTTTTCTTTGGTGCGGAAAGGTGCTCGATGGAACGGCGCCTGTGATTCGCGCAGGAGGTCAAACGTACAACTCCGGAACCGTGCCGGGGAGGATCATCAGGCCCGGCGTTACGGACAACCCGTCGAACCCCGCTGTGCGGATGTACAGGATCCGGCGCGATTGGGCGACCGCGGATCTCAGGCGGGACGCGTCGGAATACTTCGGTGTTGCCCTGCCCCGCGTCACCGACGACCAGGTCCGGCAGCTGCGAGACCAGTACCGGGCCGACTGGCTCGAGTGGCCCTGGGAAAACGGGGCTCCCTATTACGAACGGAACGGATCGCCCGGATACCAGCCCTCCCCCGACGCATCCGCCGACTCGTCCTACGACGAGCCCGGACTGGCCGGGGCGGACCAGGTCATCTGGTTCGTTGCCAACGACCTCGATGCGTCCGCCACCCGGGGCCTCTATGGGTCTCCCCCTATCGGGATGGAAATGCAGGTCACCTGCTGGGCCTTCGCGCACTCCCCCGATCTGTACAATGTCGTCTACCAGCGCTGCCGACTTATCTATAAAGGAACGGCTACCTCTCCGCCCGGATCGCGGATCGATTCCCTCTATCTGGCGAAATGGGTCGACTCCGACATCGGAGACTACGTCGACGATTATGCGGGATGCTCCGCGGCCCGCGGCCTTGGATACGGCTACAACTCGTCGAATGTCGATTCCAAGTTCGAGGGATTCGGGATCGTTCCGCCCGTGATCGGGTACGATCTGATCGCAGGGCCGCGCGTCGCGAAGCCGGGCTCTACCGCGCACTGGAACCTGCAGAGCGTTCCGGGATATGCAAATCTGCCGGCCACGGCGTTTTTCTATTTTAACGGCGCGTTCCGTACCAGCGATTTTCTCCTCGGATCGTACCTCGGAACGACGGGCTGGTGGAACGTCCTGCGCGGCTATGTGCCCTTCACGTCCCCTCCCCAGTGTCTCACCGATCCCACCTCCGGGCAATGCACAACATATGAGCTTCCGGGGGATCCTCAGACGCAAGAGGGATGGGTGGACGGCCGCTACGATCAGGCGGGAGACCGGAGGTTCGTCCTTTCGTCCGGGCCTGCCGCGATGGCGCTTGGCGATACGCAAGAGGTCGTCGCGGCCTTTGTCGGCGCGGTCGGAACGGATTACCGCGAGGGGATCACTCCCATGGAGGCGGCCGACGATGCGGCGCAGGATGCTTTCAACCTCAATTTCGGCGCTCCCGATTCGGTGCCCGAACCGTCGCTCCGCATCGTGGAGCTTGATAACAAGCTGATCCTCGACTGGGAGAAAGACACCGCGCAGACGCGCAGGATAGAATCGTACAGCTCGAAGGGGTACCGGTTCGAGACGTACCGCCTCTACCAGCTTCCTCTCCCCGGCTCGGGACTCACGGACGCGAAAATGCTTCCGGCCTTCGTCGTCTCTTCGCCCAGGTTTGTGACGGTCACGGAAGATCTGGTTCGCAAGCGCGCTCTCGTCAACGGGGAGAAGTACTATTATGCCGTCACAGCCGTCATGCAGAACCCCGATCCATCCATCACGAGGCAGAGAATTGAGTCGCCGCCGGAGGTCCATGAGTGCACTCCGCACAGCCCGAACCCCGGTACCGTCTATCCATATCCGACAACCGCTCTCATTCCCAATGTGAGAAACCACGTCGGCATCAACGACGCAACGGTCAATATCTCGTACTACGACCCGACACAGGCCGACGGGCACGTCTATAAGATTCTTTTTCACCGGTTCCATGACCAGGTGCAGGACCTCACACACAAGGCGCGGTGGGACTTCATCGACTCAACGGCGAATGACACGCTTCTCCGCTACGTGCGGGTGGATACGGCCGCGGCGCGCGTCCCTACGAAAGGAATGACGGTGCAGGCAATTTCCCCCCTCACCGCCATGAAGGGGGTATTCGAAACGGAGTCGAATTACCGCGCCGTCAGGAACTTCGTCTTCGATATCCCGAACCCGGGAAAGAATTACATGGTGTTCGCCGGCGGTACGTCCGACCTCGACACCGTGAAGGGGGGGAGCCTTCTCGATTACGACGTCGAGCTGCGCTTCACCGGAGATTCGAGCTGGGCGGTAAGCGTGGGAACTCTTCCGAGTTCCTCGCGCTGGGTCAGAGTACCGTATACCGCATGGCACCTCATCTCGAACGGGGAGGATACGGTCTACCGGCAGTTGTATACTGCGCTGACAGGGATGGGGCAGGATACGGTATGGCACCCGGTTCCCTACCCGGGTCTGGAGTACAACGATCTTCCGGTGAAAGCCTTCTATCCGCTCACGATCATGGTCGACAGTTTCTCCACCCTCGGAGGGACGTACTACGACACGATCACGCGCAGGCAGGACGCCGCGCTTCTGAAGGCATACATCTGGTCGAACTGCTTCACCAAGAATATCTACAGCGCGATCTGGAGAGCGTACATCGCCGACATCGACGGCGACGGCGTACCGGCTCCGAAAGGCACCGTGGTCCGCTTCGAGGCGTATAAGGAAGTGCGGGACGGCGACGAGAAACTCTTCTTCCCCGAGGCGGTCCAGACGAACAACCTCGACGCCGCGAAGAGGGAAGTGGACCGCATTACGGTGTTCCCAAATCCGTACTACGGAATGAACAGGGCTGAGCTCAGCCGGTTCCAGCGTTTCGTCACCTTCAGCCATCTCCCGCGCTCGGCGATTATTCGCATCTTCAATCTTTCGGGCGTCCATGTCAGAACGATCCGAAAGGACGACGATACGCAGTTCGCGACGTGGGACCTCAATAACGAAAACGGGTTGCCGGCTGCAGGCGGGCTCTATCTGGCTCACCTGGAGCTTCACGGCCGCGGCGGCGCCGACCTGGGGGAGAAGATTCTCAAGCTGATGATCGTGCGGGAGAATCAGGCTCTCGGGGTGAGCAGGTGATGCGCAGGATCGCCCGCGCGTTGATCGCGCCGCTCCTCCTTCTGATGGCAGTTGAGCATGCGGCGGGAGGAAGGGGAGACAAGTCAGGCACTGCCGGCGCTTCCGAACTGCAGATCCCGGTCGGGGCCCGCTCGGTTGCCCTCGGGGGATCTGCTCTTGCGACATCGATCGGGGTGGAAGCCATGTATTGGAATCCGGCCGGACTGGCCCGCGGCGAGGATGAGACGGAAGTGATGTTCTCCCACATGAGCTATCTCGCGGGGATCGGGGTTGAGTTCGCCGGCGTAAGCGTGCGGTTCGGGTCGCTCGGACAACTCGGGTTCTCCGTTAAATCTCTGTCGATAGGGGAAATACCGGTGACAACAGAAGACCAACCCGACGGAAACGGCCAGACGGCTTCGCCGACCTTTCTCGTCGCCGGCGGCACGTTTTCGCGCCAGGTGACGGAAAAAATCTCCGTCGGTCTGACCGCCAATGTCATCTATGAAAGCATGGACCAGGTCTCGGCAACAGGAGTTTCCTTCAGCGCCGGCGTGCAGTACAGCGGACTCGGGGGGATCGACGGTCTTGCCCTCGGCGCGGCCGTGAAAAACGTAGGGCCCCGTTTGAAGTATGACGGCTCAGGGCTGGAGCGCACCGCGGAAGTGGGCGACGCGCTGCGCGGAAACGCCCCCCTGAAGATAGAGGCCGCCGGATCGGATCTTCCTTCAACGATTGAAATAGGTCTTGGCTATTCTATGAGCGCAGGGGGACAGAACCGTCTCGCGTTTACGTCGGCGTTCCAGAACAATAATTACTCCGAGGACGAGTACCGCTTCGGAGGAGAATACCTGTACGATGGGCTTCTTTCTCTCCGAGCCGGAATCGCAGTTTCCCCCCAGGACGAAGGGAACGAGTACATTTTCGGTCCGACCGGCGGAATCGGGGTTCGCACCAAAATCGAGCAAATCGCGGTCTCTATCGACTATGCGTTCCGCACTGTGAAGTACTTCAGCTCCAATCATGTGATAACTCTGCACGTGGGGTTTTGACAGCTTCAGCCGTATCGGAACACTGCTTCTGAGCGTCAATTCGCAGAAAACCAGTCCAGGAAGGGGGACTTAATTGAAAAAAATGCTTGACAATACTTTGGAAAAAATCTATATTCCAACTGTCCCCAAGGCAGGCTCGACCGTATGCAGCAAAGGGTTAGAGCTTGTAGTTTCATCTTGTTCGATAAACTTCTCGCACCACACACTATCAATCAACAAGTGTTTCCGAAAGGAGTAGTGCCTATGCGGTTTCTTACATCCTTCCTCTGCGTTCTTTTGCTGAGCGGGCTTTCGTTGGCACAGAAGAAGTATCTCGTTTCCCCGAATCAGGAAGTAATCCCGATCGATAGGGGAAGCTCCGCGCAGAAAATGATCGCAAAGTATGAGAAGGAACGTGCGGCCGCAAGCGTTACGGACGCTTGCAGCGGAGGCGCACAATTTGGATTTGACCCAGTCCATTTCCCCATCGATTCGCGCTTCGGTTTCAGCCACAAGGACGTTATGGGAGAATGGTTTGTCGCACCGGCCCGAGGAACCGTCGACACATTTTTCCTGAGACAGCCTGCGGGTTCAACGATCTCCGCAGTCGACTCGCAAATCGTCGTTCGCATCTTCCAGTCGAATATCAGGCCGGGCCACGGTCCGGGATATGATTATCCGCGCCCGTGCCAGAGTTGGGGAAACTGGACGAACACCGCGGATGCGGAGAACGGGATCGCTGCGTTCCGCGAGGATGCGACTGATACCACATGGCACTCAACAATCGCCGGGCTGACCCCCTCGTTCCCGCCGTTCGGCCCCAGCGTTTGGGGATTGAGCGGAGTTCCGATCAAGATCGTGTCGCAGGGAACGACCTCGATTCCGATGGACATCATCCCCGGCGGCTTCAAGATTAAAGCCCACGCCGTGGGAGTGAAAGATACGATCGACATTGGCGAGACATTCTTCTTCTCGGCGAAGATGCAATCCACCGCCGCGCCCCTGCCGTACCCGGACGCGAATCCCACGCAGTTCGGCGCGAACGGAAATAATCCTCCATATCCTCCGTTTCCCGCCCGCAACTGGAAGTTCTACGAGCACGATTCAGGCCCGTCTAACTGCGCCGGCCAGCCGGCTTCGCAGATCAAGAAGGGGTGGGTTGCGCGCGGACCTCTCGTCAATGATACGACGGCAGGAGCGTGCTACGATGTGTGGTACATCATGACCCCGACGACGAACGTGCCTCCGAAAATTAACACCGTCGACGGTCCGGTGACCACAACCTCGACGGCTAGTCAGACGGTGACAGCCGATATCTTCGACTGCGACGCGGAAGATCCGGGCCATGCGGGAATTCAGACCGCGAGCATGCGGTATACGATTACCGATCTGCTTGGCAACACGGTATCGACCGGCACCGCGTCCCTGGACAATATCGGAGGCGACACCTATCTCGGCACCCTTCCCGGGACCGGCCTGAAGAACAGGATTGTCCAGTATAAGGTGTTCGCGTACGATTCCACGGGCCTTGCCGATTCATCCTCAGACCAGAGATATAAGGTCGTTGATTTCAACAGCGCCTACTACCGGTGTGATACGACAATATCATGCACGCCGATGAGCATCGTCGGCACAGGGACCGTAATCGACACCAACAAGTGGTTCCTCCCCCCGGGCACGACGAATACGCACCCGGGCGACGACGGAACGGCGGGACCCTACTCGCTTGGCGGTTCGTTCATCTACTACGGCGACACGTTGAACTATGCGTGGATCGGCGTGAACGGAGCGATCGCGCTTTCAAAGGGCATCACCGACACGCTCGATGTCAACTCCAACGGATTCGCGACGGCCGGTTTCGATCTGCCTCAGCGCCAGCACAGGGGCCGTCCTGACACAGTCAGACGGCAGGCCGGATTCATGCCGAAGAATTTCATCGCACCCTACTGGGGCGACTGGATCGTGAAGCAGGATTCTCCAATCGCCGTCTTCGGCCACATCCGCACGAGCACCACCGCATTCCCCGGCAAGTTCATTGCCGAGTGGGATTCGGTGGGCGACTTCGACGCGTCGGGAGCGATCACCGATAACGATAAATTCCGGGTCATTATCGACCGGGCTGCCGGCACCATTCAGTTCCAGATCGACCAAATCGGGATCGGCGGACTCGACACGATGGACCTGGTCGGCATGAACTCCGACTCCTCGACTCACCTGGCAGCGCTCCCCACTCCGTTCAATTATTTCAACAAGAACGGATCTCCCCAGGTATCGCATCTGCACGACGGCCTCTGCATCACCTACTATCCGGTCGCCTTCGCGACGGCAGGAGTGGACGGCTGGAACATGGTCTCGGTCGGACAGACCCCGCCGAGCTTTGCGAAGTCATTCCTCTATCCGTCCGCCGTCTCCAACAGCGCGTTCGGGTATCATGGAAGTTATCAGGCGACGCAGACGCTGAAGAACGGACCCGGCTACTGGGTGAAGTTCAGCGGCGCGCAGACCCTCGATGCCCCCGGATCGCACCTTGCGAGCGTGGACGATTCGCTCGATGCGAACTGGAACATGATCGGATCGGTTTCGACGCCCGTCGCGGTCGGCACGCTGACCACGACTCCTCCGGGGATCATTTCATCGCCGTTCTTCGGCTTCAGCGGTTCCTACTTTGTCGCAGCGACCCTCACGCCGGGTAAGGGCTACTGGGTGAAGACGACTGGACCGGGCAAGCTCCACATCGTGGGCACAGGCGCAGTACCGAAGGAATCTCCGGTGACGGAACTCGCAGGGCTCTCGAAGGTGACGGTCGAGGACAACCTCCACAGGGCACAGACGCTCTACATCGGCTCTGAGGCGACCTTGAGCGCCCAGGCGGCAAGCAAGTACGAGATGCCTCCGATGGCACCGGAAGGGGCATTGAACGTGCGGTTCACGTCGCAGCGGATGGTGGAAGTCTACCCGGCACAGCCGGAAGCAGGGAAGGAGTACTCCTATGCGATCATGATCCAGGGAGCGGCCTACCCGTTGACGGTGAAGTGGGAAGCGGTGCGCGGGGGGACGCAGAAGCTGGCACTGCAGTCCTTGAACGGGAAAGACACCAAGACACTCGGCATCGTGGAAGGAAGCGGGAAGCTGACGATCAACGATGCGGGAGTGACGAAGCTGGCGCTGAAGCTGACGGAAGGGCTGACGCTGCCGAAAGAATTCGCATTATCGCAGAACTATCCGAATCCCTTCAACCCGACGACGCATTTCAGCGTCGATATACCGAAGGCGTCCACGGTGGATGTCGTGGTATACGACGTATTGGGCAGGAGGATCGCGACGTTGATGAGCGGTGAGCAGGAGGCGGGCTATCACGTCATGGAGTGGGATTCAAAAGACAGCCATGGATTGGCTGTTCCATCCGGGATGTACATGGTCCGTATGACCGCCGGCGACTTCACTGCCGTGCGTAAAATCATGCTGATGAAGTAAAGCAAGAACCGCATCCCGTGGCGCGCTGGCGCCACGGGATGCGGGCTTGTCCGGCGGCAAACTCAGCGCCATCTCTACCGACAATCACCCATCATCCACATTAATTTACGAGGCTGCTATGAAGAAGGTTAACGGTTTCATCCTGCTGATCGGGCTGGGTTTGCTCCTGCTGGCCCAGACCGGGTCGGCACAGAGAGTGCGGGTTCCGATCCACGTGACCGACAACGTCGGCTTGACCAACATCACCATCGGATTCGACCCGGCGGCAACCAATCACATCGACTCCGCCCTGGGAGAAGAGGAACAGCCGGTTGAGCCCCCGGGGGGATCATTCGACGCACGCTCCATCACGATCCTCTCAGGCACGGGAAAAGACACCTGCCTCTTGGGACTGATCAAGAACCTTCACAAAGGATTTGCAATCAATCAGTCCGACCGCTGGAGGATCTCGTTTAAGAGCGACTCCATGGGCGACTCGGTGACACTCTCCTGGCCGGCAAATCTGGGCGACAGTGCAGGCGGAAAGTGGCTCCTGCAGGACGGCTCGGGAAGCAGCCTCTTCCCCGATGTGGACATGACGAGTCAGACCTCGTTCACGTATCCGGCGAAGTCGCTGAACGACCAGTACGTCTTCATCCGGACGGCGGATAAGACGCTCTACCGGACGTTCACGCAGGAGGAGATCGCCTTAGCGCTCGACAGCAAGGGAAAGACGGGAAAGAGTGAGAAGCGCAAAGCGTATGCAAGCTACGGCTGCTTCTCGTTCTCGAACCCCAATACGCCGCCTGATACGGCGATGGGGCTGCATGTGGAATTCGACCAGGCAGTGATTGCGCCGCCTGATGGCGGGAATGCGGTGCCTGTAAGCTACGGTCCGTTCACGGTTGCCGCGAGCAGCGATGCGGCGGGAAAACAGAAGAAGTGGGATTTCAGCGCGCCGTCGGGTCCGGTGGGATTGACGGTGAATATCTGCGTGTACGGGAACAAGGGGAAGACGCCTGCTGCGAAGAAATACTGGTGGGTGGACGGCTCGAGCAACATCGTGGGCGGCAAGCTCGGTCCGGCGACGTTGAATGGTCCGGCACAGTTACTGTTGAAGATGCCGAACATCAATAACGTGGGCGAAGAGCTCTATGCACAGGGAGCGTTCCCGGAACTTGATGCGAAGGGAAAGCCTGTCGGGATCAGGCTCGGAGTTGCGGGTGAGGTATCACCGGGAGTGGTGAAGGAAGTGACGCACCCGAAGTGGAAGGACGCGACGAAGACGCTCTACAGCAAGAAGTTCGGCGGCTTCGTCCACACGGGAGCGCCGCGGTGCCTGAATCAGACGGACGACTCGAAAGCCATCGTGAAGGTCCAGAAGGCCCTTCCGGCGGACAAGCACAACAATAAGCTGTTGGCGGAAGCGCTGGCTCTGAAGGTGAACATCGCGGCGAGCCTATTGGCGAAGACGACGGCGGGCCTGGGCCAGTTCACCTACGTGGGCGGACGGTACAACGGCAAGACACTGTCGCGGATCTCCGACATTTGCGATACGGCGCTCTCCTGCCTGCAGAGTTCGGCGGTGGGAAGCGATCCGGACAGCCTGCTTCAGCTCTACAACGTGATCCGCTCGATCGACAGCGCGTTCAGCGGAGCGTTCGACACCACGACGTTTGGCTCGAAGACAGCCGTGGCGGGAGTGCGTTCGGCCTCCGATGTGGCGTATCTGCACAAGCCGGAAGCTGCTCCCATCGTGCTGATCCGTCCGTTTGTCAATCCGGACCCGGTCCCGGTGACGTTCAAACTGCAGCAGAATTATCCGAATCCGTTCAACCCGACGACGACGATCGAGTTCGCGCTTCCCACGGACGCGATCGTGACGATGAAGATCTATAATGTCCTTGGCCAGGAGATGACGACATTGCTTGACCACGAGACGATGGACGCGGGCGGCCAGTCGGTAGATTTCGACGCGTCGAGGCTGCCAAGCGGAGTGTACTTCTACCGCGTAGTGGGCCAGTCACTGGACGACGACGGCGTGCAGACCGGCTACTTCACGAGCACGAAGAAAATGATGTTGTTGAAGTAAAGTACGCCGTGGGTTCCTGCCCGATTGCGCGACCGCTTGATGTACCGGGCGGCCGCGCAGCCGGGCACGGAGGCAGAATCTGCGGTTGTGTGTGTAGCGTGTAGTAAACCTTGTAAATCTAAATTTCTCTAATCCACCATATCTCTAACCATCCATCAAGGAGTAAAACATGAAAAGCTTCATGTTGGCGCTGGCCCTCGTCTTGTTTATCGGGCTGAATCATGTCGTCTTCGCGCAGAGCGAAGCCGAAGCGCTGATTACGGCGAGCGTTGAGAACGCTCTGACGCTGGTCAATGTCGACGGCGACTGGGGCGTGTTCGCGCCGGGTCAGTCCTACGTCATCACGCCGGGCGGATTCAAAGAGCCCCCGGGCCCCGGCGAAGCAGCCGGAGACGTGTTTGGACCGGTAGGATTTGAAGTTGACGGAAACGCCGGTTCGAACGTGGTAGTGACGCTGGTACTTCCGGCGGGTCTTGTGTCAGACGACGGCAACGGAAGCCTTCCGCTGAGCAACTGGACGTTCGGCTGGAACTACGACAACGATCCGACAGCGCCGTTTGCGGCGTCGGGACCGGTGGTCGGCAGTGCAGTGACGCTGGGAATCGGCGGCGGTGGTGCGACGGGACTCTTCATCGGTGCGACAGTGACGGTACCGCAGACGGCATTCGCGGGCTCGTACACCGGTCAGCTGATCGGTTCCGCTGCATACACAGGCAACTAAGCCGTAGATCTTTGTACTTTTTTGGAAGGGGTACCGATGGTTATGCTTCATGATCAGAGGTACCCCGTTGTTTACATATCCGAACGCGTACCTATAGCATAGCGCCGGCGAAGTTTTACCACCAGGGTGTCGAAGTGTAGAGGCCTCATCAGCAGATCAGCCCAGTTCTTCCTTTGATCTCGCCAACGCGTTCTCGAATAACCCGGTCCCGGGCGAACTTGTTCGTTAAACGACACAGGGGAAAATCGAGACAGTGCCTAACAACGACTTCAAGAAAGTTTTCAACACGTTCCGCGGGATCCTCCACGCCGCGGTATTCCTGACTTGTCTCCTCCTGCCGGCGAATCTCTTTGCCGGCGTCGAGGTCTATCCGCTTTACCTCTTCCTCAGGCCCCCCAGCAGGACCGTTTCGCTCAGTATCTCCAACCCGACAGAAAAGCGCCAGGAGGCATGGGTGGAGTTTAAGTACGGATACCCCGTGCTCGGCGACAGCGGCAAATTCGCCATGCATTACGTGGATTCTCCGTATGTCAACGAACCGGCCGCCGTGGGGTGGCTGAGGGCGTTCCCTCAGAGATTCGTGCTCGGTCCGAGGGAGTCGCAGCTTGTGAGGGTGATGGTATCGGTCCCCTTGAGCACGCCCCCGGGTGAATACTGGGCACGGATCGTGGTGAGTTCCTTCGACCGCGACCTGAAGCCCCCGACCGCGACGCCGGGCGGATCGTTCCAGGCGCGCCTCCAGTACATTTCCCAGATCGACGTTCCCCTGCACTGCAGAATCGGGCATGTGACCACGGGGATTACCGTCTCGCACGTGAATGCGTCGGTACTTAAGGGCACGATGAATCTCGCGATAGGAGTGAACCGGTCCGGCACAGCCGCGTACTGGGGAACGCTCTTCGTGGGATTGCGGAATCATGACGGCAAAATCATCAAAAATGAAAATCGCCCGGTAGCGATTTATAAGGACATCGATTATCCCTATGCTCTCGATGTCACGGGTCTTCCGGCCGGCACCTACAGCCTTGAGTTATCTTTTTCGTCCCACAGGCCCGGCGTCCAGTCGGATTTCGAGCTGAAGACCGACCCGGTCAAGTTCAGCCAGGAAGTAACGATTCCCTGAGGGCGCAGGCACCAACGCCGGGAGACCAAACGATGAGGCTGATGAGCATAGCGCTGTGCATAGGAGTACTGGCGTTGATTCAGGCCGGAAGCGCTGCGTTATCACAATCGAAAGCGGCATCTGATTCTCTCGAGATAGTTCCGATCACCCTGAATCTCAAAGGCATCGGCAGGACCGAAATGCAGATACTCACCAACAGGGGCCGGGTGTACCTGCCGTTCGTCGCGGTGTTCAAATTCCTGCGCCTTAACTACAATTACACGTCCGGCACCTCCGCCGTCAACGGGTTTTATGTCCGGGCCGATAACGCGTACAAAGTCGACGCGAGCGCACTCACCGCCTCGGTCGGAGGCAAGAGCACCTCGCTTGCCCCGGCGGACGCCATCGTCCGCACCGAGGATCTCTACCTTCGGATGGAATTGTTCGAGACCCTCTTCGGCCTCGAGATGAAGTACAATGTGCGCCGGCTGGAGATCGCCGTTCAGACAAAGGAGCAGCTTCCGATCTTCCTCGAGCGCGCCCGTGAATACGCCCGGCGCAGAAAGCTCCTCCTCGGAAATATTCCGAAACCGCAGTACACGGAGCCCCGGCTGATCCAGGCATTCGGAGTCGGCAGGCTCGACTATTCGTTCAATACCCAGTTCACGCAGCATGGAGTGCCGCGGCGCGACTATACGTTCCGCCTCGGGAATCAGTTTCTTGGCGGCGATCTCGACACGAGGTTTGAAGGGACAAGCAGCCACACACCCACATGGAAAGACGTGACCTCCCGCCTCAGGTATGCATTTCTCGATAATGCCGCGGTGATCAAGCAGATCAACCTGGGTGACATCATCACGACCGGCCTCGTGCCCTCCACAGTGTTCGGAGGCGAGATCACGAACCGTCCCGCTCCGATCAGGCTCCTCTTCGTTACAGCGAACCTGGAGGGGGAACTGCAGACCGGAGAGCTCTCGGATCTTTACTACGGCGGCTCCCTCATCGATTTCCAGGCCGGAACTTCCGCAGGGACGTATGCTTTCCCCGCGCTCATTTCCTATGGAGTCACGGATTACCAGGTGAAGCGTTACGACCAGTTTGGCGTTGAGCATGACATTCAGTACCGGATCGTTGTGCCGCCGACGATGATCCCTCCGGGCGAAGTCCAGTACAGCCTCGCCGGCGGAGAGATGCGCCTCCTGAACGACGAGTGGTACGGCAACGGCGTAGTGCAGTGGGGAGTGAACGACGCCTTGACGATCGGGACAGGCTTTGATTACTACTCTCCGACATCATTTTCGGTCAACCGGAAATTTCACCCGATGCTGACCACGACCGCGCGCATAAGCGGCACGCTCATCGGAGATTTTGTCTATTCGCCCACCGCGTACTCAAAGGCCCTGCTGAGCCTCAGCTACCCCAATTCCGCCGGCGGCTCGCTCCAGTACGCGTGGTTCGCCAGAAATATCTTTTACAATCCCCGGAATATCAATAACGAGGCCACTGCGACGGTGACCATCCCTTTTCGCCCCGGCCAGGGGAGATTCGGCCTGTCCCTCATCGGCCGCCAGACGCTGTTTGAATCCGGACGCGAACGGGTGCTCGAATCTTCTCTCGGCGGCCAGAGCGGGATGTTCGCTCCGAGGATCACGCACCGTAGATCCTGGACACTGAATCCGGCCGGCGAAACGATCACCGATGCGATCACGACCCTCTCGGTCGCCATCAGAGCGCCAGCGAGCTTCGTGCTGCGGGGGACGGCGAACTATTTTCATTATGACGGCGGTTTCAGAACACTGCGGCTCGACTTCAGCAGGAGGTTTTCGAAGGAGTTCTGGCTCCAGATCTTTTTTGACAGGACGTTTGAGTCCAATAATTCGACCGTGGGCGTCCAGCTTCTCTACTACTTCCCCTTCGCGCTCGTGCGCGCGATCATCGGCTCGAGCAGCGAGGGAGGGTTCCGAAGCTCCGAGGGCGTGAGCGGCTCCGTAGGCTATGCCGCGGCGACAGGGAAATTCTTCCTCGATTATTTCAGCTCGCGGGTGGGATTCGGCGGGGTGATTGTCCAGCCGTTCGTGGACGCCAACGGCAACGGCGTCCTGGATGCGGGCGAAGAGATTGTCACGAAAGCGCGCATCCACAGCACGAGCCTGTTCGGGAATTCCAACCTGCGCTATACTCCGGGCGCCGGCTTCGGCCTGCCGCATACCCTGCCGTACGAAGAGTACGTCATGACGATCGATCCGCTGTCCCTTGACAACCCTCTCTGGGTGCCGAGGTACGAGACGGTAGGAGTGTTCTCCGAGCCGAACCAGTTCAGGACGCTGGATCTCCCTATTCTTGTGGGCGGCATCCTGCGCGGAAAGATCATGATGCAGAGCGCCGCCAAGACCATTCCGGGCGAAGGCCTTACCATTATGCTCACCGAGGAAAACCCGACCGGCGAGAGGAAGATCTTTAAGAATACGACGATCTCGTACTCGACCGGCGAATACGAGTTTATCGGCGTGCCCCCGGGAACCTACCGTGTGTCGCTCGATGAGGCCCAGGTAGCGCAGTCCGGCTATGTGTCAAAGGAGCTCTCTCACACCGTTGAAATTCACGCCAAGGCGGAAGGCGATGAAGTGGCGGGAATTGATTTTCTCTTATCGAAGTAACAGGCCGGTCCGGGTCAGACATCCGGACATGGAAATCGAATATTCACTAATGATGGTTCGGGGTGACGTATGAATGAAGAGATGAACGTAATGCGTTTGCGGAGGCTCAGGAATTTGGCGGCTGCGGTGTGCGGTGCGCTCCTGCTGGCCGCGGCAACTCATTGCATGGCCCAGGTGGCCCCCGATTCTGCCGACGCCATCTATGATCAGGAAAGCGGCCAGGCCGCGCTCCACGGGGACACGACTGTGCCCCCGGACGAGCCGGACCTGTTCACAGATACGCTGACGGCCTCCTGGCAGTGGCAGAACCCGGACCCGACGGGGAACAACCTCTACTGCGTCGATCTCCTCAACCGTGATTCGATTCTGATTGTGGGACAGCTGGGCACGGCGCTCTCAACGACCGACGGAGGAGTCTCGCTCTCCAAGTCGATGGTAACGGGCGATGCGAACGGCTTCCTCTCGGCGCTTGAGCTGGTGACTCCCGATACGGCGTTCGCGGTGGGCTCTTTTGGAACGATTGTGCGGACGATCGACGGCGGGAAAACGTGGGAGACCCTTGCATCGGGTACGTTGAATGCCCTCTACGGGGTTCATTTCACCGACAGCCAAACCGGATGGGCCATCGGTCATGACGGAACGGTCAGGTGGACAACCGACGGAGGCGACACATGGTCCATAAAGGCGGTTCCCTCGTCGAAGAATCTGAACGATATCAAGTTTGTGGGGGAAGACGACGGTTGGATCGTCGGCGACGGTGGCACCATCCTTGCCACTACCGACGCCGGGGAAACGTGGGTTGCCCAAAACTCGGGAACAACCAAGCACCTCCTCTCAGCGTCGTTTGTAGATTCGCTCCACGGATTCGCGGTCGGGCAGACCGGAACGGTCCTTACCACGACCAACGGAGGGAATTCGTGGATCAGTTATCCTCCACTTACGGGCGGCTTCCTCCTCTCCGTTCAGTTCCTTGATACGCATACCGGGTGGGTCGTCGGCGATGCCGGGAGGATTTTCAAGACCGTGAACGCCGGGGGCGTATGGGCCCTCGAGCCCTCAGGTTCTGCAAAGTCCCTGACCAGCGTCAAGTTCGCCGATTACAACAACGGCTGGGTCGTTGGGACCACCGGTGAGATTCTCACAACAACAGACGGAGGATCGTCGTGGAACAGGAGATCGCGTGATTTGCAGATTCCGTCGAACCTCCTTTCGGTTTCTTTCGCCGATCCGGCCGACGGCTGGGCTGTAGGTCTCCGCGGGATCATCGTCCACACATCCGACGGGGGCGGAACGTGGGAACAGCAGAACTCGGGCATTACCAAGTCGCTCACCGCGGTGCACTTCGTCGACCAAATGAACGGCTGGGCCGCGGGGCGCGGAGGGGTGCTGCTCAAGACGAGTGACGGCGGAGAAACCTGGCTCGGCGTGGCTACAGGTAACCGATTGAACTACAATGCGGTCCAATTCCTCGACATAAAGACGGGGTTCCTTGCCGCAAACAGCGGAAAGATCCTGCACACGACCACCGCCGGCTCAACCTGGTCGCCGATACTCACGCGGACCGGCAAGAATCTCTACGGGCTTTCGTTCGTCGACCCTCAGCACGGATGGGCCGCGGGATCGGGGGGAGTCATGACGGCGACGACCGACGGCGGCAGTACCTGGTCTACCCAACTGACCAACAACACGCACACGCTGAGAGCGGTTACATTCGCCAATCCCCTTGAAGGATGGGCGGTTGGAGACAGAGGCACCGTTCTGCACACGACGGACGGCGGATCAAACTGGATTTCCCAGACATCCGGCACGGTGAGGTCGCTGACCGGCGCGCGGGCCATCGACAACCAGCATGTGCTGGCCTGCGGTCTGACGGGCGCCATCATTTACACCATGGACGGCGGCGACACCTGGCTCACCGAGCCATCGGGGACCGGCCGCAACCTCTACGGAATGGCGGCGCTCGACTCGGTCGACGCGTGGGTGGTCGGCTCGAAGGGAGCGATCCTGAAGAATACCGCTCCGGGCCATTTCTCACGACTGGCGCCCAAGGCCAAAAAGCAAGTCGAATTCTCCACGAACTATCCGAATCCGTTCAACCCTTCCACGATCATTGCCTTCAATCTTCCGAAGGGGGGAGTTGTGTCTCTAAAGGTATACAACCTTCTCGGCCAGGAGGTTGTCACGCTCGTCAATGACGAGACGCTTCCTCCGGGGCTGAAGTCGTATGTCTTCAACGGCCGCACGTCGAAGGGAGCCGAACTTCCTTCGGGTGTGTATCTCTACCGGCTTGTCGTCGACGGCGGGAGGTTCCGCGATGTCCGCAAGATGCTGTTGCTGAAATAGCGGGACATCCGTGGCCGCCCGGCGGAAAGCGCCATACGATCTGAGACCGCGGGGGCTCCGCGGAGCGAAGGAACATCTGTGAGACGGGATCTTCTCTGCCGCGCCGGCCTCGCCTGCTGGCTCACGGCCGCCGTGACCGCGATGTCCATCGGTCAGACCGGCTGGCAGTGGTCTAATCCCCTTCCTCAGGGTAACGATCTCCTCGGCGTCTATTCGATCGACCAGTACAACGTTGTCGCCGTCGGGAGGATGGCAACGACCCTCCGGACGAGCGACGGCGGATCTAGCTGGCAGCAGATCAATGTGACGACGAATACCGACGTCAACCTGAAATCGGTGTTCTTCGCCGGCTCATCGGTGGGCTGGGCGGTCGGGAACCTTGGAAGTATCTTTTATACGAGCGACGGCGGTGGGGGCTGGCTCGCGAGGCATTCTCCCGTAGGAGGCCGGATGCTCAATGCGGTGACCGGCGCCGGAGGCAATCTGGGATTCTGCGCGGCAGATTCCGGAACGATTCTCCGGACCACCGACGGAGGGATTAACTGGACGACCCTCGTAAGCCACACCACCCGAAATCTCAGAGCAGTCGCATTTCCCACCCGGACCATAGGCTACGCCGTCGGGGACTTCTCAACACTCCTGAAGACCACGAACAGCGGCGCCAACTGGTATAGCGTCCCCGATTCCTCCCAGCTGATCCGAGATTACCAGTCGGTTTTCTTTGTCAATTCCGATACCGGATGGGTCGTCGGCAGCGTAGGGCTCATCCTCGGGACGACAAACGGGGGGGCCTCGTGGCTCAGGGAGGCGGCGGCGACATCGACGACTCTTGTGCGGGTCGCGTTTACCACCCCGTCCGCAGGGTACGCGCTTGGCGGGCGCATTCTTCTTCAGACCACGAACGCCGGGTTCTCGTGGTCGTCGACGGTGATCGACACCGTCAATACCCTCCGAGATCTGTCATTCGCCTCCCCGTCGGCCGGCTGGATCGTCGGAGACAACGGTGAGATCAGGAGAACGCTCGATTTCGGAACTTCGTGGCCGCGGTACCACGATAACGTGACGTACGATCTTTACTCCGCTTCGTTCAGGGACGAGAATCTCGGCTGGGCTGTCGGGGCACAGGGGACGATTATCCGCACCGCCAACGGCGGAGGTTCCTGGATGCATCTGACCGTCCCAACCCGGAACACTCTGCGGGCATCCTTTTTCGTATCAGACCAGAAGGGGTGGGCGGCCGGAGACGGCGGGACTCTCCTTGAGACGACCGACGGGTTTGCGTGGACGCAGGTGCCGGTCGATTCCCCCGAGGGCCTGTTGACCGTCGACTTCCCTTCACCGCAAAACGGCTGGGTAGGGGGCCAGCGGGGCGAGCTCCTTCACACGACCGACGGCGGCGCCACGTGGACTCAGAGCGCCATCGACACCTCATTAACGATCACCTCCGTCTTCTTTCTGAACGACACGACGGGATGGATCACCGCGCCGCGGGGAGTCGCCGCCGACACCACGCTCATCCTGAAAACCACCGACAGGGGAGCGACGTGGGTAAATCTCGCGAGGGATTCGAGAACCCTCTTTGCGATCCGCTTCGTCTCGCCCGACACGGGCTGGGCGGTCGGGAAATTTCACCGGCTGATCCGGTCGACCGACGGGGGGGCCACGTGGCGGTCGGAGATCACGCCTTTCATCGGGTCGCAGCACTTCCTTGACATCGAATTTCTCAACCGCAGCGTCGGATGGATCGTCGGAACCTCCGGCACGATTTTCCACACAACGGACGGGGGCGAGAACTGGGCCCTGCAGTCGACCACCGCAGGAAGGGCCCTGTATGCGGTCTCCTTTGTCGATCAGAACAACGGCTGGATCGTCGGCTCGAACGGCTGCATCCTCAGGACGATCGACGGCGGCGGCGTCACCCCGGTTCCTCCGGTTTCGCCGCACAACTACGACGTCGAACATGTAGGTCAGAGCCTCCCGAACCCGTTCATACCGTCGAAGACGCCGTTCACGCTGATACCGTTCAAGCTGGCCATCCCGTCGAGCGTCGTGATCAAGGTCTATGACGCCCTCGGCAGGCAGATCCGCAGTTTCGACGCCGGGACCTTCGAGGCCGGGATCCACGATCAGTCGAACGGGGCGCCGGGCTGGGATGGAAAAGACGGCTCCGGCTCTCCAGTGCCCACCGGGATCTACTTCTACAGAGTCATCACAAAAGAGTACATCGAAACCCACAGGCTGATCCTGCTCAGGTGATCGATGCGGACGAGGACGTATCTGTGCCCGCGCCCTGCTGCCGGACGGCTTCAACCAATCACTTTGACCAAATGACCTTAATGAGCCCCGCCTAAACAACTATTCGTTCACACTAAGAGAAGGAGGCACTCTTATGAAAACCAACGGATGGAAATCCGGCTTTCCATATCTGCTTGTAAGCGTACTCGCGGCTCTCTCCCCGGGCGGGCTCATGAACCGCGCTCAAGCGCAGATCGCAGCGCACCCCGTGATCAGCGAGGTGTACGGCGGCGGCGGGAATTCCGGCGCCTACTATAAGAACGATTTCGTGGAATTATACAATCCAACATCTTTCCCGGTGACGCTGGCCGGCTGGTCGATCCAATACCAGTCGGCAACCAACACCGGCTCTACATGGCAGCGGACGCTGCTCTCCGGAACGATACTTCCGCACAGGTATTATCTCGTGCAGGAAGGTCAGGGTTCGGGCGGCCTATCGGCGCTTCCCGCGCCCGACGCCGCCGGAACTATTCCCCTGGGATCCGCTGCGGGGAAGGTCGCTCTGTCGAACGACACCATTGCGATTACAGGGCCGGCCGGGGCCCACGTCGTCGATTTTCTCGGATACGGTAACGCGAATCAGTTCGAGGGCGCCTCAGCCGCGGGGTCCCTCTCGAATACCACGAGCGCCGAGCGAAAGGCGCAGGCCGCATCGACCGGGGCGTCGATGTCGAACGGCGGAAGCGACTCCCTTGCGGGGAACGGGTGGGATTCGGGAGACAACCATGCCGACTTCGTGACCGTTTCGACCCAGGGCCCGCAGAACTCTTCGTCGGCCCCCGAGATCCCCCCGTCGACAGGCGATCTCCCCCCGGTGATCTCAGCAATCGCTCGGACTCAATTTGTGGCCGAGGCCGGCGGAGCGGATACAATCACTGCCCATATCGCAGACCCCGACGGAATTGTTACCTCCGCGAGGCTCTCGGTGAGAGTCGACGGAGGCGCGTTCGATTCCTCGATCGCCATGACTCCCGTAACGGGGTCTCTCTACCGGGGAGTGATTCCTCCCGGCAAGCATCCTACGGCCGGCTCACTTGTAGAATATTTTGTATCGGCGCTCGACGAGTCGCTCAAGTATGCTTCGACCCGCTCTTCGCCCGGCGGTTATTTCGTCGGAAATGCAGCGGTCTCCGCCGTCAAATCGCATCCTCTCTCCGACGTCGAGCATTACGGCGTGCGTCTCGAAGGCACACTTGACGTCGCGGCAAATACCTCTTCGAACGGCGAGGGATTCATCGAGGATTCAACCGGCGGCATCGGCTTCGGCGTTGCAGGAGGGCTCCCTCCGTTCGACGCGGGGAAGCGGGTCACGCTTGAGGGAACCATCGAATCGATAAACGGAGCGTACCGGATTGGGACCCCTGGTTTTTCATTTACGGACACTTCTTCCGGCATCTCGCCCTTGAATCCGATTTCCCTGATGCTGCCTTTGACGGAGACGGCCGGGAATCTGAACGACGGGAGGCTGGTGAAAATCCCCGAGCTCTCTACCTCATCGACAGGCGCGTTCATCGCCGGGAAGAGCTATCTCTTCCGCAACGGCGCATTGGACACAATTACCGTGCGCGTTGAAAGTTATGCGGGACTCAATACGCTTCCGGGCACAGCCATACCCGGGTCTCCCGTCGATGCCGTGGGGATCCTTTCGTTCTCCGGCGGATTTCTCCGGCTCCTCCCGCGGAGCGCGTACGACATGGGGAATGCACCGGTTCGGACGTATGAAGCCGTGGCAACCGGCAACTGGAGCGATTCAAACACCTGGTCCGGGCGATCGGTACCCGGGGATACTTCGGACGTCACATTCAGCACACCGGGAGTGACCGTCACGATTGACATCCCGGATGCCCGCTGTGGAAACCTGACCATGACAGGGAGCGGGACAACTCTTGGTCCGACGCTCCAGTTTGCCCCGACGGGAAGCCCTCAACTCATCGTCAACGGAAATTTGGCCATTTCGGGGGGTTCGGGAGGGGGTCAGGGGGGCCGGTCGAAGCTGACGTCGAACGGAAACGCCTCGGCGGTCCTGATTCTGCGGCATGGAATTGCTACCAGTTCAAGTAATTCTTCTGCAAATGGCAGTTCGGGCTTGAATATGAACGAAGGTTTTGTCAAATTACAAGGCGGATCGTCGGACACGCTCAGAAACGCCGCTGGTCTCCGTCTTGGAAACCTTCAGATCGGAGACGGCGCGTCATCCAAAACAATCGTATGGAATTCATCCAAGAAAACAACCCTGGTGGTCAGGAGCGTCCTTGTTAAAAGTCACGCGTCATTGTTGATCGGCGACGCCGCGGACACGAACTCGGGCGACATCGGTAACGCGTCGTCCTCGGGCCTCCCGATGCTGACAGGGGGGATTACGGTCGAGCCCGACGCGCGGCTTGAGGTTCGTCCATCGATCGCCCCCGGCGCGCACGGCGAGATTAATCTTGATTCCGGCGGCATTACAAACGACGGGACGATTGAATTATTTTCCGGGACGGGCGGTGCGATATCCGGATCGTCGTACGCTCTCCGGTTCGGTGGTCTCCCGGCCGGCTCTTCTTCTTCGAACCAGACTATCGGCGGGAGCCGAAGCTGCCTGCTGGCGGACGTATTGATTTCGGAGGGACACTCGGTCATGGTTTCCCGGAGCGCGCAGATCGGAGCGCCATATAGGATCCATCTGCGGGGCTCTCTGTCGGAGCTCCCGGGTGAGCCCCTCGTGGGGACGATCGAGTCTTCCCGCATGGTGGCCCACGGTGCGGGGGAGAATTTCGGAGGCATCGGATGCGTGATCACCGCATCGGGTGCGTCGCCCGAGTCGACCACCGTCGTGCGCGTGACGGGTGTTTCTTCGGGTCCGTCCATCCTGAGGTATTTCGACATTGTGCCGGCAGTGAACAGGGACCTGAACGCCTCGCTCGATCTGTCGTACGATAACTCCGAGCTCAACGGTCAGGACGCGCGAACTCTGCGGCTCTGGAGATCGGGCACGGAAGGCGCGACATGGCTTGCGCCGGCCGGATCTTCCGCCGATACGCTCTCGCACACCGTCCATCTGGGCGGGATCGATTCATTCTCGCGCTGGACTCTTTCAGACGCATCGCATGTGCTGGAGAATGCTTCCCTGCAGCTTGCATATTCGTTGTCCAGGAACTGGAACCTCGTCTCCGTCCCTCTCAGGGTATCCGACCCAAGGAGGGCGGCGCTCTTCCCAGGTTCGGCCTTTCCGGCCTTTGGGTACGACGGGGCCTACGTCGTCTCGGACACACTCTCTCCGGGGTCCGGCTACTGGCTGAGACTCGCCGCTGCCGAAACCGACACGATCGGCGGCGTGCCCGCATCGGTCGATTCCGTCCGGGTCAAGGACGGCTGGAACCTGATCGGCTCTCCGGCGTTTCCTGTCTCCGGCTCCGACGTCGTGCAGGATCCTCCGGGGATCGTCGTTTCAAAGTATTTCATGTACGATAACGGTTACTCCGCCGCGCCGATACTCGAGCCCATGAAAGGTTACTGGGTCAAGATTGCGGGCGGAGGAATATTGATTTTCCGGCCGTGACTGCCGTTTGAACGGCCATTAATCCACCACATCCACTCAACTCCACTTCATTTTAGAAAGCAGCGATCACCTATGCATTTCCGGACGATCTTTTCGTTTCTCGTCGGAGGCGTTCTTTTTCTCTTGCTACAGACGGCCGCGCTGGCAAACCACTGCCAGATCCACGGCCGCGTTCTTCGCGGCACCACAGCAGGGAGGGGGCTTGAAGGAATTGCCGTCTTCAAGACTCCCATTGAAAATCTCGGCATGGACACCGTCTTCACGGATGCTACCGGCGCGTTTGAATTCACGCATCTTCCGGGGTTCCAAACGTACACGATCCGGGTGTCTCCCCCCGCAGAGTACCTCGACATCAATGCCATACAGGGAATAAACACCCAGTTGGGCGACTCAGGTCAGGTCAGCATCTCACAGAGGGTTGACGCATCGACCCTGACCGTCTGGGTCGCGGGGGGATGCATCAGCTCTGAGAATCTGTTCCTGATCTCCTCGCCGGAAGACACGGCAACCTACCGCTCCTTCACGCCGGAAGATCTTATTCCTTCGTTCGGGGCGAAGCTCCTCAAGCCCGTGAAGCGGGGGAAGGGGATGCCGAACGCGTCGAACCTCGTCTGGGAAACGGTTACCTTCGGAGGATTTGCTCCGGGCATGAGCCAGAGCGATGGGGCGGGGGGGCTGGTGGTGGGAATTCCCTCCATGGTCGAAGTGGCGCCCGATAAGTGGAAGCCCGATCCGGTGCTTGTCAAGCAGCGTGCGTGGGTTCGTCTGTCGAAGTGGAATTTCATGACCGGGTTGGGAAAGAACTTCACGGATGTTCAGACGACGCTCTTCGACCACACGGGCACGCACACGGGAATGCCCCACGGATTGGATTCCCTGCTCAGCAGGGGAGTTCCCCGCAAACCCCTCCTCGGCGAGAAGAAAAAGCTCGTGCCGAAGCAGTACAATAACAGGCTCTTTGCGGACCTTGTCGCCCTGAAGGTTGGGATCGCCTCCAGCGAGCTTGAGCAGACGCCGTACGGGTTCGGAGACCTGATCTATCTCGATGACAATGCGCTGAGCGGCCTCTCCGTTCGGGACATCGCGCTCAAGGCCGACTCGGCGATGACCTTCTGGGCTTTGAAGACCTGGGACTATAACCTTCTCGACGAGGCAATTTCCAAGATCAACTCCTCGTTCCACGGCGGCTTCTCTCCCGCGGACACGATCTCATTCGTGGCAAGAGACAAGCTCGTCCTGACCGGCGCCGCGCCTCTGTACAAGAGCCCTCTGTATGCGGCTCTCGGCCCTGCGAAGAAACGGCCGACTCCCGCGGTGAGACCTAAGATCCCCGTGGGAGTGCCGGGCGATTTTTCGCTTGAGCAGAACTATCCGAATCCGTTCAATCCGACGACCACGATCGGTTTCGAGCTCGCGAATGCAGCGGTTGTGACGCTCAAAGTCTACAATATCCTCGGGCAGGAAGTTGCGAGCCTGATAGACCGCGAGCGGATGGAGCAGGGCACGCAGGAAGCGTCGTTCGACGCCGGCCGGCTCTCGTCGGGAGTATATTTCTACCGGCTCTGGGCCGAAGATCCTGCGACGGGCGATGTGCAGTTCAGGTCGCTGAAGAAGATGGTGTTGATGAAGTA
>CAZEJT010000001.1:291664-924622 GCA_964512655.1 uncultured Chlorobiaceae bacterium
CTGCGACGGGCGATGTGCAGTTCAGGTCGCTGAAGAAGATGGTGTTGATGAAGTAGTCGCGCCCATGAGGGTGCGGACTCCGGGAGCGTGGCGCTATATCGCAACACCTGTAGGACGTACACGGACCGGATGAGGGGTTTGCGCGGGCTAAAGAAGACGCGTTTTGTTCGAGTGCGCGGCTGGTGTCACGGTACGGACCGTGACACCAGTTTGCCCGTGGCTGGCCGGATGTATCGGCTGAACAGGTTCAGATTTTTGCCGCAAGGGGGTGATACAACAAGAATCAACCGCGGGGAGGCTTTGTACTGACTAGTTAAGAGAGGGTTCATGAGTTATTTGTTATTGAATGGGAGGTTCATATTCGCCATCCTTGTTTCCCTGATCCTCCTTGCCCCCGCTTCCCGCGGAGTCAAGGCCCAGCCGATCATCATCAACGAGGTGTACAACTCAAGCAGTACCGATGAGTGGGTTGAGCTGCTAGTCGTCCAGGACAACCTGGATATCCGGGGGTACGATCTCCGCGATTTTACCTCGGGAGGAAGCCCGAATTCACCCCTGACATTCACCAGCAATGCCCTTTGGAGCTCTCTGAAGAAAGGCACCATGATCGTGGTGGGGACGGCGACCACCACGTTTACGGAGGATACCGATCCCTCTGATTATCTCCTGATGATCAAGGCGAACAACGCGACCTATTTTACGGCCACCGGTGTGTTCTTATTTGCCGGCTCGAGCGATGCCATACAGATCCGGGACGCTTCCGCCATCAATGTGTTCGGTGTCTCATGGGGCGCCGCCAACGCGTCGTCCACCGGTTCGCCCCAGGTGCATTTCACCGGCGCTTCCACATCCAATACCAGCATGGCTTTTCAGGGTAACGACGTGAGCCAGCTGACATCCACCGCAAACTGGATCCAGAATACAGCTGCGACGCAGGCCGCGGGGAATTCCACGACGAACACGGCATGGATCGCCTCGCTCAGGGCTCACGCCGACGGCTCGGGAACCGCCACAGTCTCTCCCGATACAACGAAACACGGCCTCGTGTATTCGATCGCGATTAACTACCACCGAGACACCTCCTTCACCGTCACCGACATGCGCATCAAGCTCCCCCCGAACTTTGCCTGGTCGCACTCTACCGGGGACGTCAGCGCGACGAATATCACTGCGACGACCTCCGTCAGCGGAGACACCATCTATTTTCACGGGATCACGTTCAATGTGGACACAACCGTGATCACGATTCAGAACGTCACGGCGCCGGACAGCACCGCCTTTTGCCCGATCCCTGTAGAGACAAAAGCGGTCACGGATTATGCTCCCACGATCCCGACGGATCGCATCGTAAACTTCGGCCTTCCGGTAACGGTGGGCCAGGTCAAGGGGAATGACGCCAATGGGGTCGCCCTGCGCGCCGGCAACCTCGTCACGATCAGCGGCATCGTGACCGTTGCAAACCAGTTCGGAGGTCCCTCGTACATCCAGGACAACACGGGAGGGATCGCGATCTTCGGGCCGATCCTGACGGCTTCGGTGCAGACCGGAGACGAGATCATTGTCACGGGAAAGATCGACCCCTTCAACGGCCTCACAGAGCTGACCTCACCGACGCTCGATTCGATCGTCAGCCACAGCAATCCGGTCACACCTGTGGTCGTTACCGTTCCTCAAGTCAAAAACGACGGAGCGGGGGGACTCGAATCCTACGAAGGGCTCCTGGTACGGTTCAACGGGGTGCTGGTCAAAGATAACTCCGGCAACCCGATCGCGTCATGGGCGGTGAGCGGCTCGGGAACGAATTACCATCTGACAGACGGGACAGACACCGTCGATGTCCGGGTCGACAATAGCGTCGACTTTGCCAATGCGCCGGCCCCGCAGAGTACGTTCGATCTCATCGGGGTCGTCAGCCAGTTCAAGTCGACCTCACCGTTCATCGGCGGCTACCAGGTCATGCCCCGGCAGGCGACCGATATCCTCGCGCTGGGCCCCGTCATCACGACGCTCCCGTACGAGTCGAACCTCACGAGTTCGTCGATGCGCATCAACTGGACGACGGCGAATCCCGGGACTTCCCGCCTGCGGTACGGCACGACGAAGGCGTATGAGTTCGGGACGATCGAACCCGACACCGTCCACCGCACCGTCCACGCGATCGACATCACGGGCCTTTCTCCCGCGTCGATTTATCACGTTCAGGCGTTTTCAACCGGATCGGACACGAGCACCTCGGGCGATCTTGTGGTCAGCACGTCGTCTCTGGGATCATCGGACGTCATCAACGTGTATTTCAATAAGAGCGTCGATACATCCGTAGCGTTCGGCGAAAAGGCGCTCGGGAATCAGGATCTCGTCTCCCTCATCGTCAACCGCATCGACCACGTCCATCACTCGATCGATCTCGCGCTCTACAGTCTGAGCGCCGTCAATCAGGGGGGCGTGATCGCAAGCCATTTGATCACAGCCCACAACAACGGGATCAGCGTCCGGGTCATCTGCGAGCACGACAACGTGGGCACCGGCGGGAGCTACTTCCCGACTCTTCAGGGAGCGGGGATCCCCTTGATCGATGACACGTACGACCCCGTCTGGAACGGCCAGGGGTTGATGCATAACAAATTCTTCGTCATCGACGGCCGCGGCGGAGCCCCGGAGAGCGTCTGGGTGTGGGCGGGATCGTGGAATCCCACCTCCTCGGGAACGAACTCGGACCGTCAGAATTCCATCGAGATCCAGGACCAGGCGTTGGCGGGCGCGTATGAGGCCGAGTTCAATCTCATGTGGGGAAGCAACACTGACACCCCGAACCAGACCAACTCCCGGTTCGGCGGGCGGAAAACCGACATCGCTCCGCATAATTTCGTGATCGGGGGGATCCCGGTGAGCGTCTATTTCAGCCCGAGCGACCAGACCACCACGCATATCAAGGCCACGATGGCCAAGGCGCAGCACTCAGTTGCAGGGTGCATTCTTACCTTCACCCGCAAGGACATCGCCGATACGATTATTGCCCGCAAGAACCTGGGCAAGAAAGCCCGCGTCGTGGTCGACAACAACACCGACACCGGGAACCAGTACGCGTATCTCCTGTCGAACGGGGTCGACATCCATCTCAAAGGCGGCTCAGGCCTGCTCCACCATAAGTACGCCGTGATTGACGGCGACGACATCACCGGAACCCAGTACCTCGAGACCGGATCGCACAACTGGTCGAACAGCGCAGAGACGTCGAACGACGAGAACTCGCTGATCCTCAAAGACCGCCGGATCGCGAATCTCTATCTGCAGGAATTCACGGCGCGGTATTATGAGGCGGGGGGAACAGATTCGATCCATGTCACTTCCTCGCCCCTTTTCTCGGCCGCCCCCGCGTCGCTGAGTTTTGGCACCGTCTCGACCGGGAGTTCGAAAGAGGACAGCATCACCGTCTCGAACCCCGGGAACCTCACGCTTTCCGTCTCATCCGTCACGTCCACTGATGCGGTATTCACGGTAACTCCTTCCAGCGCGACGATCGCGCCTGCCGCCTCGCAGACGTTTCATGTGACGTTTTCTCCGCTCATCGCCGGAGCGAAAAACGCTTCGCTCGTCATCGTCCACAACGCGCCCGGCTCCCCCGACACGGTGGCGCTGAGCGGGACGGGAACGGGGGCGCCCGCGCAGGTCACCACTGGGGCCTCGCTGAGGGCAGGGTGGAATCTCGTATCGCTCCCATCGCTTGTGTCGAACGGAAGGAAGGACAGCGTGTTTCCGGGATCAAAGTCGCGTCTCTTCGGCTATGCATCGGGATATTTCGTGCCCCCCGGGGAGACCCTCGCGAGTGGCAGAGGGTACTGGCTCAAGTTCGATACGGCTCGAGTCGATTCCATCAAGGGTTTTCCCGCCATGATGGACTCGATACCGGTTGCGGCGGGCTGGAATCTGATCGGCTCGATCAGTTCGCCCGTTGCGCCCGCATCGATCGTTCAGACGCCGTCCAATAACATCGCCTCCCCGTATTTCGGGTTCGACAGCTCTTATACGATTGCCGATTCTATCAGGCCGGCCAAAGGGTACTGGATCAAGGTCAAACAGAGCGGATCGCTCAAGCTCTCCTCATCGGGAGCAGTCCCGAAAGTGCGGGCCGCGGGAGCGCCCGAGTCCTTCAATCGCCTCGCGATTTCCGACGCGATGGGGATGCGCCAGACGCTCTATTTCGGAGCGAACACCACTCCTGCGACAGACCCCGGCATGTTTGCTCTTCCGCCTCTCCCGCCTCCGGAAGGATTCGATGCTCGGTTCGCATCGGGCGGGTTGCTGGAAATCTACCCTGCCGCTTCCGTGAAGCCGTTGCGTCTTCAGATCTCGGTTCAGACCGGGCATTTCCCCCTCACCGCGGAGTGGACGATCTCCGCGGGCGAGACGAGAACCATCTCGCTCGGGCCGGAGCGCGGCGCCGAGCCCGCCCTGCTGCAGTTGACGAAGTGGGGGAAAGCGGTGATTCCGGGCGAATCGTCAGGCCTCCTGCTGAACGTCTCTCCCCCCAGGCTTGTGCCCGAGAAGTTCTCTCTCGGCCAGAATTATCCGAACCCGTTCAATCCCACGACGGCGATTCCCTTCGGAGTTCCGCGGCAGTCGCGCGTGACCCTCCGCATCTTCAACGTGCTCGGCCAGGCCGTTGCGACTCTACTGGACGACGCCGAGTATCCCGCGGGATTTTTCGATGCGACATTTGACGCGAGCCGGCTCTCTTCAGGCGTGTATTACTACGAGCTTACCGCGGGCGAGAGGGACGGGGGAAAGTTCCGGCAGGTCAGAAAACTGCTTCTATTGAGATAATGCGACGCTTCGCCCCGCGCGGAGAACTTCACTTACCTAACTCTTGAGCCGCCCATGAAAACTTTGATAAAGCATTCGATCGTCGCTTTGATTCCGCTCCTGCTGTGCCTTGCGGGGAGAGCCCCGGCGGCCGGGATTCGCGGTGTTCGCTCCAGCGTGAAGGTAACCCCTCGCGTCGTGGCTTCGATGAAGGCCCTTCAGACGTCCGAAGCCTTTGTCCCCTCATCGATCCATATGAACGGTGAGGACGAGGAAAACATCCTCTCGCCCCTCTCCGAGAAGGAGTACGAGGCGATGAAGGAAGGCCCGCGGGTAACGTGGGACGGCAAGGGCATCCTGACCATCGACCCAACCGCGCAGGCCGGCGCGCGGGTTCCAGGCAGCACCCAGGGGGTGACCGGGCCCTCCCTCTCGACGAACTTTGAGGGCACAATTCAGGATTTCTCAATCCCGTGCGATGCCATGATGGCCGTGGGCCCGACCCAGACGATCTCCACCGGGAACAGCACCATCAGGATTCGCGCGAAAGCGGGCGGCGCCCCCACGACCGTGCGCGCCGATGTGTTCTTCGGCTCCCGTTTCACCTCGGACTACTTCGACCCGAAAGTTGTTTTCGACATTCTGCGCCAGCGCTTCGTCGTGCTCTATGACGAGCTCGTGGACGGCAGCGAGTCGAACTACTTTATCGCGATTTCGCAGACCTCCGACGCGACAGGCGCATGGTATATTTATCAGTTCAACATGCAGCTCGACGGACTCACGCCTACGAACAACTGGGCCGATTTCCCCGGCCTCGGCATCGACGATAACTGTATCTACATTACTGCGAACATGTTTACGTTCCCGACGTCGACCGCATCGTTCCAGTATGTCAAAACCCGCGTCCTTCCCAGGGAACTGATGTACTCGGGGTCCCCGGTCGGATATGTTGAGTTCCTCGGCGTTCCCGGCAGCGGGGTTCCTAATTTTACGCTGAAGCCGTGCCTCTCTCTCTCTCATACCACGGAGGAGTTTCTCATCATTAATCCCTTCGGCGGCGGCGGCACCCTGGGCCTCTATCACATCACCGGCGGACCGTTCGACCCCGTTCTCGATCAAGTAGCGGCGCTCCCGGTCTCGGCGTTCAGCGCTCCGCCCGACGCCCCTCAGAAGGATTGCACGAGCCCGACCAACAGCAAAATAAAGGTCGGCGATGCCCGGACCCAGGATCCTGTGTGGCGGGATGGATATCTTTACGCAACTCACACCATCGGGATCAACATCAACTCGACAAACGTATCGGCGATCCGGTATTACAAGGTCAATACTTCAACCCCGGCCGTCGTCACCGACGAGACGTTCGGGGCGGAGAGCACATGGTATTTCTACCCTGCGGTGACAGTCGATGCCGTCGGGAGCGTGTATCTCTCCTTCGGCCGCTGCAATGCTAACGAGTACGCGTCGGCGTATTTCTCCGGCAAGAGGAGGTCGGATACGAACATCGAGCCGAGCCTCCTCCTCAAACCGGGAGGTCTTGCCTATCGCTGCGGGTCGGGCCAGAGGTGGGGCGATTACGATGGAATCTCTCTCGACCCCTCGGATACCACCGACACGAAGAGTTCGGCGTGGCCCGTCGGTCTTTGGGCGAAAGGGACGAACGCGTGGGGGTCGTGGACGGGCAAGACCGCCTTTTTCTACCACGCAATCGCGGGAACGGTCCTGGACGATTGCGACAGCAGCACCGGCACCTCGGGCGACCGGCTGCCCGTCAAACTCGCAAGCGTGACCCTCCACCGCGACACGACCGTCGTCTCGACGACCGTGACCGACTCCCTCGGCCACTATCGATTCGGATTCCTTGACGACGGGGCCTACGACGTGACGCTGACTCTTCCACCGTCGAGCAGCGCGCTCGACGCGGTTCCCGGTTCCGGCGGAGACACCCAGATAAAGATCAACCCGACCGATCTTCAGATCGGGGTCTCAGGCGGGTCTTCGGCTTCGGAGATTTCGACGGGGAATGATTTCCTGATCGTCAGAACTCATCCGGTGCCGTCTACCAGCAGCCTCTCGCCAAACACCTACTCGGCGGGCGAGCCCGGCTTCACGATTACTGTGAACGGCTCGAACTTCGTACCGTGTTCCGTTGTGCGTTTCGAGGGAAATGCGAGATCGACGACGTATCTCTCACCCACGCAGCTTCAGGCGGCGCTCCTCGCCTCCGACATTGATACTGTCGGCTCATTCTTCGTCACCGTCGCCAGTCCGACCCCCGGCGGCGGACTTTCGAACACGCAGAAGTTCACGGTCCATGCGCCGGCCCCCATTTTCTCCGTTTCCCCGGGTGAGCTGTCGTTCGGCAGCGTGCTCGTGGGTCATGTGAAGGAAGACACGTTGACGGTGACGAACACGGGCACCGATACGCTCAAGATCAGCGCCGTCGGCTCCGACAACGGGCAGTTCACGGTGAGCCCGGGAAGCGCGACAATCCCCCGGCAGCAGAGCTTTGGATTCGCCGTCGATTATATCCCCACCTCGACGGATTCAACCTCCGGCCATATCATCTTCGTCCACAACGCGAGTACGTCGCCCGATTCTGCCGATGTCAAGGGGGGCGGACGCGACAGCACCACCTATCGCACAGCTACGCCCGCGGAGTGGGCTACGGCCGTAGACACAAAGAACAAGCACAAGAGTCTCAAGCGGAAACCCGACCGGGTCTATTTCAAGATGAGTATCACCGCTCCGGCGAACCCCGCCCTCACTCCGCGGCTCTCGCTTTCATTCAGCGTGGATATCCAGACGCTGACGGTGTACACTTCAAAGGCAAAGGCCGACACGGTGGCCTACACCACCCGCACGATCGATCCGAAGCGCAAGCTCTGGAACTACAACTTCGGAGGATCGGTTGCGCCGCATCAGGAGATCCAGCTCGACGGACTCGGGGGGAAGGGGAAAGCAGTGGTCCTCAAATACTCGTGGACGGACGCAGGCGCGACGACGGCTCAGAAGGGGGTGGTCCCCGATTCGCTCAGCCGCGTCGACAAGAACAAGCCCGGCCTCCCCGTGCCCAACCTTATCAACGTAGGAGAGGAGCTTTTTCCGAAGGGGTTTGGACAGGGATCGACGTATTTCTCCGACCTGACGCCGCTTGTGATCGGGACGCCGCGTGGTCCGAAACTCGCGAGCTCGGTGAGGCTCAAGAAATACGGCAGCGTCCTCAAATCGTTTATCGACACGAAGACGAACACCCAGCACACTCAGGGCCCGACGTGCCTCAACCGGTTCAGCGGTGGAGATTCGATCAGCAAGCAGGCGTCGGATCTTTCGCCGTTGAAGAAGAACGACAAGTTGTTTGCACAGCTCCTTGCCCTGAAGCTGAACATTGCGGCGAGCGCCACGCATAAATTCCCTGTCGGGCTCGGGGAGCTCACCTATTTCGATGCGTCGGATACCGGCGGCGCGTTCAACGGCATGCTCGTCTCAGACATCTCGAAGGCCGCAGATACCCTGATCTCCTGCCTGCCGCTGGCAGGGATACACCCGTCGCCGTCTCTGGCCGAGCTCTTCTCGGCCCTCCAGAAGATCAACGTCGCGTTCGCAGAATCGTCGAACTTCAAGGACACGGTCTCCTTCTTCACGAAGACCGTTCTCTCCGGAGTCAAGGCGATCGGAGACGTGCCATGGATGCACGCCACACCGGGAATCGTGCCTGTCACGTTTGCGGGGTCGGGGAATGTTAACCTGGCTCTCCCTCTCGCGTTCATGCTGTATCAGAATTTCCCGAATCCATTCAATCCCGTCACGACCATCGCCTTCGATCTTCCGGAGCAGTCGGTGGTGACGCTCAAGGTCTATGACATTCTCGGGCGAGAGGTGACGAAGCTGATCGACAGGGAGCTCCTCGACGACGGGGCGCAGGAGGTCGAGTTCGACGGATCACGCTTCGCCTCCGGCGTTTATTTCTACCAATTGACGGCGCAGGGCGTGAAAGATGAACAGGATGAAAGCTCCACAGCTCAGCAGTTCATCGCTGTCAAGAAGATGCTGTTGGTGAAATAGGAGTTCCGGCTGCGGAAGCTCTTGAGGTGCGCCGCGCTGGTGTTCGCGTGCGCGCAGGTGGGGATGGGCCAGACGTGGGTGATCAAGGTATCTTCCACCTCGACGGTACTGGGCGCTCCCCTGACGCCGAACCCGGTTGACCCGAGAATCATCTACGGCGCTCCGGGCGGGAGGCAGCTCTACATCAGCCGGAATCGGGGGTTTGCGTGGGAGCCGTACGGCAACTCAGTTTCCAATGCGGGGCCGCAGGAGAACGCAATCAAGTCCATCGATGTGAACCCTCATGACACTCTTCAGATCGTCATCGGAGTCGAATCCGCGAACAGCAGCCCCGACCGGATTATGAAGTCGACCGACGGCGGTGCAACCTGGACGCAGACATGGGGAGGGTCGTTCGCCTACTACGGCAAGCCGGTGGAATTCATTCCCGTCCACCCCGATACGATGTACACGATGGGGAACGACACTCTCTGGAGAAGCACCGATTTCGGATCCACCTGGGAGGTCGTCAGGACGACGCTCGGGCTGTTTAACGCATGGTGCGATGCGGAGCTTCGCCCGGACAGTGCAAACATCATGTTCCTCGGCGACTTCGGCACCGGGATCTGGAAGTCCGCCGACTACGGCCATAACTGGCGGAAGGTCTACGCCTCGGGAGGAGAAACCCCTTCGATCGCGATCGATCCGTTCCATCCCCGGATCATGTACGCCACGCAGTTCAGCGGGGCAGGAGGAGTCCTCAAGAGCACGGACGCGGGCGAAACGTGGAACAGCATCCCGACCCCCATCGGCTCGGGTCCGGGCTGGTGGATTACATGTTCCACAGTCGACACCGGATATGTCTACTTCGGCGTCTACGGTTCGAACCCCGCGGGTGTCTTCGTCTCAGCCGATTACGGGAACTCGTGGCGGCTGATGAACGCCGGCTTCAGCCCAACCGCCTTGATTGACTACGGCCTGCTCGCTCTCGATTCACTCACCGTCGTCGCGCTTCAGATCAACGGCATCTGGCGGCTCCAGTATCCCCCCTCCATCCACGTCGTCGCTCCGAACGGGGGAGAAGCCCTGCACGCAGGTCTCCAACATCCCATATCGTGGACGGCATCGAATCTGTTTTCGATCCGCATCGAATCCTCGACCGACAACGGCGGGAGCTGGACCACGCTCGCGGACAGCGTTCCCCCGTCGGCGTCCCCGTTTTATTGGACGCCCCCGGACACGTTCTCGGCGGCGTGCCGGGTGAGAGTCACTGACGACATTCTGACCTATGTCAGCGACGCGAGCGACGGGGCGTTCACCGTGTACCTCGATCCCCTCGCCCTTCATCACCCTCAGGGCGGAGAGCACTGGGCTGAGGGCTCCACGCGCCTCATCGATTGGCAATCGTTCGAGATCCCTTCTGTCCGTCTCGAATACTCGACGGACGACGGAGCGGGGTGGAACTATATTTCGAAGGTCCCGGGTTCTGCCGGCGCGTTCAGGTGGCTGGTTCCCGACAATCCCTCACCGTTGTGCAGGGTGCGAATAAGCGATGCGGGCGCTTCGACACTTTTCAGGAAGAGCGATTCGGCATTTTCGATCAGCCGTGCCGCCGATTTTTCCTGCAAACTCTTCGTCTCGGACAGCGGACAGATTCGCGATTCGCTCCGGTTCGGCTCAAGCGGGGGAGCGACAGACGGAATCGATCCGGCGTTCGGGGAATCCGCCCTCGGGCCGAAGCCCGGGGCGGGAACCTTTGATGCACGCTGGAGGATCCCTTCATCTGAGGAGACACGGATCGATTACCGCGACACCTTAGGGAACCCCGGGAATGAGAATACGTTCCTTGCAGAATTCCAGCCCGGTCCACAGGGCTACCCTGTCACGCTCAGCTGGAATCCCGAGAGTCTTATGGCCGGGACTTATATCCTGCGCGATACACTCACGCACGGGAGGCGATACTCCGCCGATATGCGGAATTCTGCGTCAATGCGGATTTCAGACCCGTCTGTTTCCGCTGTCGAGATCATCGAATGCAAAGGCGTGTGGCATACCTACCAGGGGAATGGCGGATGGATCCTGATGTCGCTCCCCTTTGAGGTCGGAGACCCGTTTAAGGTATCTCTCTTTCCCAGCGCCATCTCGAGCGCCTTCGCATATCATGGCAGCTATGTTCGATCGGACACGATACGCCAGGGGTACGGCTTTTGGTTAAAGTCGGAGCAGCTTTCCCTTGTGGGATGCCCCGGAGGTCCGGACACCGTTGTGCTCGCGCCCAATTGGAACCTGGTCGGGGCGCCCTCCTCGCCCGTCGCGGTTTCATCCCTGTCGTCCGTTCCCCCGGGTCTTTTCACTTCGAAATTCTTCGGATACGATCAGAGCTACTACATAGCCGACAGCCTGAAGCCCGGGAGCGGGTACTGGGTCCGCTGCGCGGGCGCGGGGACGATGATTCTTGCGGCCGGCTCGATTGCCGCTCCGGCCGCCCGGCCGCCGAACACGTCTATCCATTCGATCACTTCTCTGCCGGGGTCGAGGGATCTGCATACGCTGACGGTCTCCGACAATTTTGGACACAGGCAGGACCTTTTCTTTGGCGTCCAAAATTCGGGGATTAACGTGGATTCTTACGACCTGCCCCCGCTCCCTCCCGACGGGGCATTTGATGCTCGATTTGGCACACAGAGCATGCTCGCAGCGCATCCCGCGAAGCTTTCGAAACCCTCGATGTTTCCCGTGAGCGTTTCAGGGGGTTCGAAAACCATTAATTTTTCGTACTTTGTAGACAATGAGAGAAATTTCAGTTATATTTTAGCCTGGAGTCTCGGCGGCAAGGAGCAAGGTGAGGTATGCCTTGTGGGCAGAGGAAGCGCAGTTGTCCAAAGCGGTGAAGGACTCTTTATCACGCTGAGAGTGGAGCAGGGGGCAATAAACGCACACATCCCCGGAGAATTCTCGTTGGGTCCGGTGTATCCAAACCCGTTCAATCCCGCAACTCATTTCCGCTATACAATTCCGTCGGATGCCCGGGTGCAGATCCGCGTCTATGACATTCTCGGCGGGGAAGTAGCCACGATCGTCCATGGCGTCCAACACCAGGGCGTGTACGATGCCGTCTGGAGCGGTACGACCCGAGACGGCAGAGATGCCGCGAGCGGTGTGTACTACATTCGGATGACGGCATCCCCGCTTCAAACCGGGGGACCCGTTCAGGCGGATTTCTCGGACGCCCGTAAGGCGCTCCTGATCAGATAATCGACTATGCGTATGAATTCATGAGAAGAGTTTTTACAGCAGTTCTGCTCTGCACCGTTTTCTTCCGGCTTCCCCTCCTTTCAGACTGGCCCTGCCGGTCTGACTCCTGCGTGTGCATTTCGTCGGACGCGGGGAATCAATGGAATGTCCACCTCGTGAGCGACGGCCACTCCGGCGCGATCATGGTCTGGCAGGACCGGCGCAGTGGCACGGCAGATAAGCTCTACATACAGCGCACATATTCCACCGGAAAGTCCGCATGGCAGGCAGGGGGGATTCAACTCTGCGCGACTCCGGGGATTCAATATTATCCCGATATCATTGCCGATGCTCAGGGCGGTGCGTTCATTGTCTGGCAGGACAACCGCTCCGGGCTCGATTACGACATTTACGCACAGCGAATCGGTCCGGACGGGGCGACGCTCTGGAGTGCAACCGGAGTGCCCGTCTGCAATGCCCCGGGCCACCAGTACAACGCACAGATCTCTCCCGACGGACAGGGGGGAGTCATTATCGCCTGGCAGGATAAGCGGAACGGAGATTTCGACATTTACGCCCAGCGGCTGACGGGGGGCGGCCAGGCAGTCTGGTCTGTCAACGGAGTCATCGTGTGCAACCAGACGGGAGACCAGATCGAACCCCGTCTTGTCACGGACGGGCTGGCAGGCGCGATTTTGGCGTGGACAGACTATCGGGCCGGCACGGGTTTTTCCGACATTTACTCCCAGCGCCTCGGAGCCGATGGCGTCCGCCAATGGGCGGTCGATGGACTGCCACTCTGCCTTGCGACGAATACTCAGTGGAATGTGGATCTTGCTTCCGATGGGGCGGGAGGAGCGATCGCAGTTTGGCAGGACCGCCGCTCCGGGCTGTATGACAATATCTTCGCGCAACGGGTCGACGGCACGAGTCACACGCAGTGGTTGGCAGACGGCATTCAGCTTGCCCCGGTGTCCGGATTGCAGTACTATCCCAAAGTCGCGTCCGACGGCTCTGGCGGCGCAGTCGCGGTCTGGCAAGACAACCGGCGCGGTTCCGACTACGACATCTACGCCCAGCGCGTCGATGCTACCGGACTGATCCTGTGGGCCTCGAAGGGTCAGGCTGTGTGCACAGCGAAAGGCCATCAGTATAATCCCCAGCTGATCGTACAAACCCACGAGACCATCATTGCCTGGCAGGACAAGCGTTCGGGCGACTTCGATGTGTATTCGCAGTGCATGGCACCGGACGGCTCGCCGCGATGGACTCTTGACGGCGTCGCTGTGGCGACGGCCCCCCGGGATCAGTTCCTGCCCCAGCTCTGCAGCGACAGCGTCCAGGGAGCGGTCCTTGCGTGGCCTGATTACCAGCGGGGCGACGGTTCGACCGATTTGTTCACCCACCGGATCGGCGCAAACGGGCGGCTCGCCGGCGGTTGCTTCCGGACGATTACCCAGACAGGGTACGGGGTCAAATCGGCAAAGTTCAGAAACAAATTCACCGGCTTCATCGGATCGAAACCGAACGAAGGCAACGTCCGCGATTCGATCTTCGGAAGGGGCATGTTCGCCAACGGCATGCTCAACGGCGTCGAGCGCCTCGACAGCGCGCGCCGGTACGGGTGGCAGCGCTTCACAAGCGTTTTCTATCTAAAGCACGCGCTTCCGCAGAACGGGACGCCGCGGCCGTTCGACCGCCTCTTCGAACGGTTCTTCGTCGGACTGATGAGAAACCCCTCGAGCCGCCGGTATAACAACGCCCTCGCGGGAGAACTGATCGCGCTGAAATTAAACATTGCGGCAAGCGATCTGGGGATCACGCAGACCGAATTCGGCGAAGTCGTTTTCGTGGACTCCTCCGATCCCGGGAATCCCCTGAATCACAAGTCCCTCAGGGAGATCACGGCGACGGTGGACACCCTGTTGACCGAATGGCGTTTGCATCCGCGGACGAATTACGACAAGCTGAACGCCTCTCTCATCCTCATCAATAACGGATTCGCGGGGTTGATCGACACGCTCTCCACGAGCCCGATTCGACTCAAGCCGACTGCCGCGCTGATGTCCATACCCTACCTGATCCCGGGCGCCCCCCGCTCCCAATCGGTGCCGATTCCGTTCCTGACGCCTCTCCATGCGCTGGAGGAGCCGACCGATTTTGAGCTTCTGCAGAACTATCCGAATCCCTTTAACCCGATGACGACGATCGAGTTTCACCTTCTGAAGCCGTCGGTCGTGACGTTACGGGTGTACAATACGCTCGGGCAGCTCGTTGCGACGCTCCTGCATCAGACGCCGATGGATGAAGGGCAGCAGCTTGTGGATTTCGATGCGTCCGGGCTGGCGTCGGGGGTCTATTTTTACCAGCTCCTCGCCGACCGGGTGTCGGGCAACGGCACCGAGTTCTCCAAAGTCAGGAAAATGGTTCTGATCAAGTAAAGCGTCCAGACCATCAGTCCGCCTATGCCACATCGACTCTCCGTTCCAGCAAGGGGATTCGTTCTCCTTATTTCCCTCCTTACGATCCATTCAATCTCCCGTTCCCAGCTTGTTCCTCAGTGGGTCGCCAGGTTCAACGGCGGGATCCCGAGCGGGACGAACGGCGCGACTGCAATGGCTGTGGACGACTCGGGAAATGTCTACGTGACCGGCTGGGCAACGCGGCCCGCGAGCGGTGTCGATTATGCCACGCTCAAGTACTCGCCGGATGGAGAGCTGCTATGGTCGGCTTTTTACGACGGCGGAGGCGGTGCGAAGGAGGACAAGGCGACTGCGATCGCAGTCGATACAGGCCACAACGTGTACGTCACGGGGTATTCGGATGGGGGTCAGGCGAGCGGATTCGACTTCGCGACGATCAAGTACGATCGTAACGGGCACACCCTTTGGGCATCACCTCTCCGGTACGACGGGCCCGGCCACGGGGAGGACAAGGCGGTGGCGATCGCCGTCAACGATTCTCAAAACGTGTATGTGAGCGGATGGAGTCTGGGGGCGGGGACAGGACTCGATTACGCCACGATCAAATACGACATTTCGGGGAATCTTCGATGGCTGAAGAGGTACAACGGCCCGGGGAACGGCACCGACAGCGTTGCGGCGATGGCTCTGAGGGGGACGACCGATCTCTTCGTCGTTGGAATGACCCGGGACACGACCTTCGACTACACGACGATCAAGTACAGCGCGGCAACGGGAGATTCGATCTGGGCGTCGACCTACAAGGGCCCGGGTAACGACTACGCTCATGCCGTCGTGCTGCACGGCTCGGCGGACATCTTCGTGACCGGAAGCAGCGAAGGAGTCGGGACCGGGCGCGACTACCTCACCGTCGGGTACAACCAGTCGGACGGCGGCCAGCAGTGGGTCTCGCGCTACGACGGACCGGCCAGCGGCAATGACGACGCCTATGCAATTTCCATATCGAGCAGCACGAGAGTCTACGTCAGCGGCCGCAGCCTCAATCCGGGGAGCTTCAACGATTTCGTCACGGTCCGCTATGCCCAGTCCGACGGCTCGGTGGCCTGGGTGTCGAGCTACGACGGCCCGGGCAACGGCGACGACGGCGCCGTTGCGATGACGGGAGGAGGAAGCCCCTACGTTGTTGGGGCAAGCACCGGCTCGGGCACGGGCTCCGACTTCGCCATTGTCCAGTACAACGGGGGAAACGGCAACCAGAATCTCGATCTGCGGTACAACGGACCAGGGAATCGCGCCGATGTTCCGGCGGCCGTAACGACATTCGTGAACGCCGTCTACGCCACCGGAACCAGCGAGAACCTTAAGAAGGGCTCCGACCTTGTCACGATCCGGTACGCCGATCGCACCCACATGAAATACCGGACGTTCACTCAGGCCGACCTGACGGGGAAGGGTGTTTCTCTCAAGCCCGCCGGTTCGGTTCCCAATCCGGCCAACGTCAGGGACTCCGCATTTGCGCGCGCGTTTCCGAAAATCAAGAACGGATTTGCGGGGGCTCCCGGCGGTCTCGTGCTCGGGAACGCCAGACCCGACAGCGCGAAGAGTTACGGTTGGGTACGGATAACCAAGGGGAGCGCCATCGCAAACTTCGTCCCCCACACGCATACGCCGAGGGGGTTCGACTTTTTCGACCTGAAACCCTTCGTGGGAGAAAAAAAGAACCCGAAGCTCGCGAAGTATGACAACAAGATCGCGGGCGAGCTCATCGCTCTGAGGATAAGCATCGGCGCCAGCGATGCCGGGATCACACCCCCCACGCTTGGAGATATGACCTACCAGCTCGACGATACCGTGGTCGGAGTCCCACTGAAGGGAAAGTCGCTGCGCGAGATCGCCACATTTACCGACAACCTTCTCACCTATTGGAGGTCGTACCCTCCGGTCAACTGGGCCCTCCTTGATACTGTACTGACGCGTCTCGACACGATGTTCCGCGGGCCCCTGAAGATCGTGAGCACACGTCCGCTTGTCGTTACCGGAGTGAAATCGGTCGACAGCGTCTCATTTGTTCAGCCGGGCGCTTTCCCTCTCCAGAACCCGCTCGCATTCGCGCCCGGGTCCGTCGTGGAGCTTCCCGAGGAATACACCCTCTACCAGAATTACCCGAATCCCTTCAATCCTGTGACAACCATCGAGTTCAACCTCCCGCAGGCCGGGGTCGCGACCCTCAAGGTCTATGATCTGCTCGGGAGGGAGGTGTCGACTCTGCTCGATGAGCAATCTCTTGACGCCGGAAACCAGGAAGTGGAGTTCGACGCGAGCGCCTTTGCCACAGGGGTCTACTTTTACCGCCTTACCATCGACCAGGGGCGGTTCCAGAGCGTGAAAAAAATGGTCTTGATACGCTGATTCCGGGGGCGGAACAGTTGAAGTCGCCTCATTGTTACAATATTTAGAGTCTACCTTACAGCATTGTGTGGGTTCGGCGTCCACGCCGAAATCAAGTCGCCTCCCCTTGATTCGGCAAGCCGGGCTCACACTTTTTTTTGCTCCCTCCGAAGAATCTCCTTCATTCGTGTCGAAAATTTTTGGATAAACTTATTTTTTGCGAATCCTCTCTTATTATGTTTCCGTTAAATCTTGGGTTTTCTCTCAAAAACACTTGATAATTCATTCTCAATTCATTACCTTCACCGAGGCGTTCGTATCCGCCTAACCCGTCGTCAATTCGCTAACTCCGACAAGTACCCGTCCACCTCCATACATACAAGGAGTGTCCCATGAAACGTTTGTCACTGATTCTCCTCTTCCTCGCGCTATTTACTCCTGCCAGAGGGGCAGACCAGAAAATGATCTCAAAGTACAACCGGCTGACGCATTCCTGGATGTCTTTTCCTTCAAAGACAATCCGGGAGATTCAATACGTTCGGCCTGAGTCCCTTGCCGTCGCGGAATTGCTCGGCGGCACCTATATCGGAGACCGATGGACGTGCCAGGCGTCTCCACTGATGAATGACACCGTCGTAGTCACGGGCCTAGTCATCACACCGAGCGCGGGACCTGCTCCGCACGGCGGGATTACCTTCACTCAGCACGGCTTTACAATGCTACTGCACGATACCGCGGCAAATTCGAATCGTTGGGGAGGAGCCCTGGTACGGGTCGGCGCTGACACCTCAGGGGCTCCCGATACAACCCAGGCCAAGCTTGACGGTTTCAATGCCCCGGCCCGTGGAGACGTCATCCAGATGACAGTGCGGATAGAGGAATTCCCTATAGACGGGCATATCAACACGACGACGCAGTTGCGTCCCATCTCTGGAATCCCAATCGACATCCTGTCCAGCAATCACGCGATACCCGCCCCGACACTGCTGCCCGTCGACTCATTCTATGTCGGCGGCTATCCGGACGGAGCCGTGAACTTTCATAACGGCGAGGCGTATGAAGGAAGCCTTGTCCGGCTCGTCCATTTGACGGTGTTCGATTACGTGAATACCACCCGCGGCACCTGGTCGATGAAAGACGCGGCGGGCAATTACATCGCCGATCTGGACGCTTCGCATTATTTCACCTTTGGGAACGAGTCCCCGACGATACCGGGAGACACGTCGTTCCACCTCCCGGTGCTTCAGGGCGTGATCGACACGATATCCGGCACCATGCTCAGCAATTCCGGGCAGGAGAACCCGAGGGGATACCGCATCTGCCCCCTCTATCCGGGAGACCTCAAGAAAGGGACCTCGCTCCCGACAGTTATCACTCACAGACGTTTTCCGGTTATCCCAAGCTCCGCAGATTCGGTAAAGGTCCACGCAGTCGTGAGGTTTACGCCGGGCGGAAATCCGATCGCGAGCGCCCATCTTTTCTTCAGCGTGGAGAACGGTCCGTGGACTGACAAACTGATGACGATGATTGCAGTAGATTCCACCTATGAGGGATTGATACTCGACATCGACGGCAACCCGCTCGCGGCAAACACTCACGTTCGATACTTCGTCAAAGGCATCGACGATCATGGCCTCTCGACAATCCTTGCCAATTCGAGCGGGAATTTCGCGACCGATTCCTCGAAAGGCTTTTTCTTCTATCAAGTTCTCGACCGTCCCATCACTGTTCGGGACATACAATTCACTCCATATGTGAACGGGCGCTCGCCCTACATCGGAGGAGTGGCCACGATTGGCGGCATTGTGACGGCGTCGTCGACAGAGATCGGCGTCACCCCGTTGAATTCCGGCGGCACCTCTTCCTGGTACATTCAAAATGGCACACTTCCCTGGAGCGGAATCTGGGTAGTGAAAGACACCGTGAACCATCCTCCGCTCGATTCCCTGAAGCTGGGAGATAGCGTCACTGTCACGGGAACGATCCAGGAACAATTTGACGTGACCCGCATTCTCGACTCCGTCGTCCTGATCAACGCACACAACAAGCCCGTGCCGGCCCCGGTGACCATCACCACCGGAACATTCGGAAACCGCGGCAACGGAGACACGACGGCGGAGCGCTACGAAGGAATGCTTGTCAAGATGGTCAACGCGACCATCGACAACCTTTATCCCATCTTCTCAGATTCGACCGAATGGGGAATGAATGACGGGAGCGGCCAGGTGCTCATCAGGCGCGATGGCATTAATAGTTACAGCAATCGCGAATCTGACACCTCCACGCTTGGAAGTTCGCGCATCCTCCATGCCAGCGAGAAAATCGATACACTGATCGGGGTGGGCTGGTTCAGCTTTAGCCGTTACAAGGTGGTACCAAGGACTAACCGCGACATCGTCGCAGGGGACTTATATCCTTATGATAACAACTGGAACATCGTTTCTGTTGCGAAGAAGCAAGTCCCCGCGTCGACGGCCTACAGGGTGGATTCACTCTTCCCGGGGAAGGCATCCCCTGCATTCGCCTACTCCGGATCGTATGTTCTTAGTCCCAATCTGACTATTCCCGCAGGTTACTGGCTGCGATTTTCCGGTGCGAGGAATATCGCCCGGCTCGGCCTGAAAGTGACGCTGGATACGGTTGCCATAGGATCCGGATGGAATCTTATCGGTTCGATCAGCAGCGCGGTTTCCACATCGACCATCACAACAAATGGCGGCAACCACCTGGGGAATTTCTTCGGTTACTCGGGCGCGTACAGCACCGTATCGAGCCTGACGCCGGGGAGAGGGTACTGGGTAAAGGCGGACATCGCCGGCTATCTTGTCCAGTCATCCACGGGGAACATCCCCAAGGCGGAGCCTCCCGCGGCCGATTACAACTGGGTCAAGGTCGCCGATCGTGACGGTAACAGCCAGACGCTGTACTTCACCCAAGACCCCGAGGGAAAGATTACGTTAAGAGACTTCGACATGCCCCCGGCCGCGCCGGTGGAAGACTTTGACATGCGGTGGAGCACGGGCAGGATTCTCGAAACGTATCCGGCGGTCATCAAAGAATCGAAAACCATCCCGATCACCCTCAAAGCTGGTACCGGACCGCTCACGGTGAGCTGGTATGTCTCCGGGAAGGATCAAAAGTCCTTCACGCTGACTGATGCCGAGAACGGGAAACAGATGAAGTCGCTGACGCTCAAGGGCGCCGGATCGAGCATCGGCTTGAAGGCCGGGACGGAGAAACTCCTCCTGCATGTCGCATCCGGACCTGCCGTTCCAAGGGAATACTCTCTCGGTCAGAACTATCCGAATCCCTTCAACCCGTCTACGACATTTATCGTCGGGCTACCCGAAGCAGCCCACCTTGAAGTCGCGGTTTACAACGTGCTGGGACAGAAAATTGCGACTCTCGTGGATGAGGTGCGCGAGGCAGGGTACTACCCTGTGACGTGGAATTCGAACTCGCAGCAAGGGCTCACAGTAGCCAGCGGTGTGTATTTCGTGCGCATGAACGCCGAAAAGTTCACCGCGGTGCACAAGGTTATGTTGATGAAGTAGGGTAGCGAGTGTCTCGCAGGGTCCCTCCCCCGAAAGGGGGAGGGGTCGACGAGACCGGGCAACTGCTGCGCGTTTTACTTGGTCCTTGTTTTGATTGATTTTCGGCCGTTTCCGTCAAAAATGGCTTGACAGTTTCGACATCTTTGCGTATCTTTATCTGTTCTTTTTTTATCTCTCCGCCGGAATTTCCGGCAACTCAATCAGGGGCATTCTTGATTTTCTCCCTCCACGCCATGTGGGGGATTGTTTCAACGCAAGAGGCTTTTGCGTCTTTTTCTTCGGAGCGGGGGTACGTGAAGCCTGATGATTGTTTGATCTCCTTCAGGACAATTAGTGGATTGTTGTTACCGTTGTAACCCCAATTTTATCTCTCTCAGAGGTTCCGCCGCTCGTGGAACCTCTGAAGGTCACTCCGCTGGCGCAGCGGTTATCTCGCTGCAGTCCTCCCTGGCCATCTTTCCCTCGATGATTTCTATTTCTTAATGCTACGGAGACAAGAAATTAACATACCTTCGTTACTTTCCACACTGAACCTGAATTTTTTATCCACTGCGCTTCCGGCGCACCCCGTTTCACCGCGGGGCTTCACACTATCCGCATAGGAGGGTTTATGCATCACGTTTCACGATTAAGTGTCCGCCTCATGTTCCTGCTCGCGATCGTCATTCTGACGGGCGCAATGGCCGCGACGGCGTGGGGGCAGGTAAAGTTGGAGGAGAATTTTAACTACACCGCTGGCACGAGCATGACTGCCAACGGTTGGACGGCGCATAGCGCGGGTGGGACCAATCCGCAAAAGGTAGCTGCCGTCGGACTGAGTTACAGTGGCTATGCGTCGTCTGGCATAGCTCTCGCAGATACGTTCGTGAACACCGGCGAAGATCTCAACAAGACATTCGCTTCATTTCCGAATGGCGCAGCCTCGGGGTCTCTGTATTATGGCGTGATGGTTAACCTCGCTACCCTCGGGACAACCGCGGACACACTGGATTACTTCTTTCACTTTTATAAAAATTCTACGACATTTCCAGCCAGGCTCTACGCAAGGAAAGCGCAGAATGGGAACTACTCATTCGGAATATCAAAGTCAGGGGTTGCAGGTCTGAAGGCCTTTGGAGATTCCATTTACTCAACAGGAACCACCTACCTAGTCGTTGTTAAATATAAATTCGTGGCTGGTTCCTCGAACGATACAGTTGCACTCTGGGTCAACCCTACTCTCGGGACAGCTGAGCCTGCACCCACCGTTGCCGAACTGGCCGCCGATGTAACCGGCGGTGCTGACGTTGACACGATATACGGCGTAGCGATCCGGCAAGGAGGCGGTTCAGCCATCGAGGTAGGCGGTAAGGTCGATGGGATCCGCGTTGGTACGCATTGGGAAGACATCACCGGTCCACTCTCCGCCCCGACGGTGACAACCGGTTCTGCAACGAGTATCACCACGACGACTGCAATTCTTCACGGGAGCGTCGTTCCGAACAATGCCAGCACGACCGATAATTTTGACTACGGAACATCGCTAAGTTATGGCAGCTCTGCCACGGCTGACCAGAGCCCATTAACTGCAGGAGGCACCGCAGTTGCAACGACGGCAACGGTGACAGGGCTAACACAGAATCAGCTCTACCACTTCAGGGACCCTGCTACGAACAGTCAAGGGACAACGAACGGATCGGATGCTAGTTTTACGACAGTTCCCGATGCCCCGGTGACTATCGCTCCATCGAGCTTCAGTTCATCAGGTTTCACAGCTAACTGGACCGGCGGCGCGGGCAATGCTCCCGCGACGTACACTTTGGACGTAGCAACCGACGCTGGATTCACGTCGATGGTATCCGGCTACCCGCTTGCAGGCATTGCCTCGACTAGCTCAGCCGTTTCGGGTCTTACGGCAGGGTCGACCTATTATTACAGAGTGCGGGGTGTCGATGTGGGCGGAACAAGCAGCAATTCTAACACCACCTCGGCTAATACTATCCCCGGCGCTCCCACCGCGACGGCCGCGACGAGCCTGACTCCGGTCTCGTTTCAGGCGAACTGGACAGCGCCGAGCGGGACAGTAACAGGATACCGGCTTGACGTTGCTACAGATGTGGGCTTCGGATCGATGGTCTCCGGTTATAACAACAAGGCGGAGGCCGGCTTGAACGATGCCGTGACCGGTCTTACCCAGAGTACTACATACTATTACCGGGTTCGTGCGGAAAATGGAAGCGGGTCTGGTGCGAACTCCAATACCATTACGGTGACAACTCAGTCGAGCAGTGCTTCCACGGCGTCTGATGTGGTGGCGATCTCATCCTCTGAGTCCGCAACGATCTCCTCGCTCACGAACGATGCAAGCCCGCTTTCATCTTCTCAGGGCACGCAGGTTTGGAAAATACAGATTCGGGACGGAGGCGGATCTCCGGATGCCGACGGCTTGCCGACGCAGTTGCTGGCGGTCACTTTGACGCAGGACAGCGCTAACGGAGTTCCCAATTGGGCTAATGCGATGTTAGCCGCCGATCTATTCTTGGACAGCACGACCACTCCGCACCTTGCGAGCGGAACGATAAACTCGACGAGCATCGTATTCTCGGGTTTTGTTGCATCGGCACCCGATGACGGAACGAAGGATCTCATCGTTCGAATTTCTCTCAAGAACCCGCTTGGCAGCGGAGTAGCCGACCACCAGCACTTCGGATTCAGGATAGTTAACACCAATGTAACCGCAGGCGACTTCTCCGTCAGCTCGCAGTTCGCGGCGTTCACGCGAGCGCGCTCAGATAACGCCCAGAACGAGATATCCGTGGCTGCGACTCAATTGAAATTCACAACGCAGCCTCCAGGTGCGGCTCAAACCAGCACGAACATTAGCACCGCCGTGAGCGGCACTGACGCGAACGGCAACATAGATCTTGACTATGCCAGTACTGTCACTCTGGCGCGAGGCGCGGGCACGGGCGGGTTCTACGCTGCCTCAACACTTTCACACGCGGCATCTTCCGGAACGGCCTCCTGGTCGGATCTCCGGTACAACACGGCAGAGGCGGGAGTAACAATTAATGCTTCGGATGGTTCCCTCACACCTGCGACCTCGACCGCTATCACATTCAGTCCGATTGTCAACACTCAATCGGATGTCATAACGAACGCCGGCGAATCTGCTACGGTGTCATCGATTATCAATGACCCTCCTCCGCTTACCAGTGCTCAGGGCACGCAGGTCTGGACCGTGAGAATCCGTGACGGCGGCGCTACGGCTCCCGATACCGATGCTCTGCCAACGATCCTGAACGGGTTAACGCTCACGAAGAATGCGACCAATTCCGTCCCGGATTGGGCGGCAGCCATTCGTGCGGCGGACCTGTTTGATGGTGCAGTGCATGTCGACAGCGGGGCGATCACGTCGACGAGCATCATCTTCACGGGCTTTACTGCGACTGCTCCGGATAACGGCACGAAAGATCTGCAGATCAGAATTTCGCTCAAGAATCCGCTCCCTGCAAATTCGGACGGAAAGAAATTCGTGTTCAACGTTTTGGCCGCCAACGCGACGGCAGCCGGTGGCTCGACGAGCTCACTCTTCAACGGTTCGGCAGCGACTGCGTCTTCAGACACCTCGAAAAACGTCATCGACGTGACTGCTACGAAGCTGTTATTCGTGGGATCCGTACCGAACACTCGGAAGGACTCCATTTTCTCGGCCACAGCGAAGGCGACCGACGCAAATGGCAACACGGATCTGGGATACGGAGGTAGTGTAACGTTTCTGAAGGCCGGGGGGCCCGGCACGCTTAGCGGCAATGCACCGGTATCGGCGGTGAGTGGATTAGCCACTTCTACGACGTTGAAGATCGATACGGGTGGAAGGGACACCCTCTCCGCGAATGCCGCAGGTTTGACCTCAGCGCTTTCAAACTCGTTTGTTATCATCGACAAGGTGATCTTCAAAGTGGCGTCAGGGCCATCGAATGTTCCCTCAACTTTAGGGCCGTTGGGCTTGAATGCAGTAGACACTCTCTATTGGGACACGCTCTCCACCTGGCAGGTTGTCTCGGGTGTATCCGTCACGGGAATCCCGCACAGCCTGGATTCGGTGATCCTGGATCACTCGAACAGGGTGGCAGCCTACATCGTGAAGGTGAGCAACACGATTGCCGATTCCTGCGCCGAGCTCGTCATCGGCGCTGTTGGTAATGCTGTGCCCGTAGGTCTTATGATTGACCCAAAGAACAGGACCATCCCTGCGTTCTTCTTCGGAGACGGAAAGAACGGAAACTACGATATGGTGATTTCAGGCGGCGGCACGTTCCTGGATATGAAGGACACCGCCGGATCGACTTCAGGCAAAGGGGCGAATGTCGTCTTCAGGACTCTGTCCGATTCCATGAAGATACGCGCAGGAGGGTTATGGTATCACCAGACCCCGGCCTTCAACACGATGCACCGGATTCTGAGCAGAGCCGTCGATGGAGATTACGGTACGGTCGAGTTTGATATCGACCTCTCGCACTATACCGGCATCTTCGACGCCAGCGGCGGAGGAAACTACTACTATCCGAACGTCATGTTCAGCAACACTCACGGGGCGCCGACATACTTCTGGTTCGGAAGCGGAGCCACGACGATCCACGGAAACCTGACGGTCAACGCGGGAGCCAAGGATTCGATGATGCTGAATGGCTATCCGTTCCTCATCGGCGGCAACATCATCAACAACGGGACGATCATAGCCACCACCTCCTCGGTTGTAATGTCGGGTACCGCACCGCAGACCGTGTCGGGAAATCCGATGACGCTCAATGCAGGTCTGACGACGTTCAACCCCACCGGCACGACGTTTAATACGAACGTGAACATCACCGGCGGGACCGTGCAGACCACCGGAACCTTTACGTACGATTCCTCAGGGCTCCCAACCAACGTGACGCGAAACGTTGTCGGAACCTTTAACACCGGCGCAAATACCATGAACCTTAATCCCGCCGGCTCGTTAAACGAAGGCGCGAACCCGGTCCAGGGCAATGTTACCGTCACCCGGACGGCCTCGCAAAACGTGATCCAGACGTTCGGGAACATCGGCTACGAGATCACCGCGGCCGGTGGAACCCCCGGATCGACGGTCATCACCAGGAAGACGGGTGCCGCATCCACAGGCAATGGCCACCAGTCGATCAAGAGATACTTCGACGTGACTCCCACGAACAACTATGGGATGAATGCTACCATCGGAGTCTCCTACGTTACGAACGAGTTGAATCTCATCCCCGAGATTCAACTCTCTCTGCAGCAATCGACAAATGCCGGGACCACGTGGACGGGACAGAACGGCTCCGTCAACACCAGTCTCCATAAGATCACGGCTGCACCGGTGAACCACTTCTCGCGCTGGACGGCCGCTTCCACTGACTCGCAGCTCTTTGTGTCGCACACGATCACGGTCAGAAAGTATGCCGATGCCGACGGCGATTTCAACACCATCGGCGACCAGAGCCTCAAGAAATGGAGACTGTCGCTCTACAAAGATACGGTACAGACCGCCGACTCGATCTCGGGCGGTAACCCGGCGAACGGAGTCCTCACGGTGCCAAATCTCGCGGCGGGAACATACATCGCCGTGGAGGCGGACAGCACCTCTTCCGGATGGACCTCGCTGGGCAAGATCCACAACGGAGTGAGAGTGGCGACAACCACGCGCTACGACACCCTCACAGTATCAGGCGGAATCAGCGACAGCGCAGACTTCATCAACCACGGTGGAATCTTCACGGCCAACACCATCAGGGTGCGCAAGTTCGTTGATGCCGACGGTCAATTCTCGACGAGCGGCGACCGCACGGCGAAGGTCTGGTATCTTGAAGTTCGAGATACGGCCGGAGTTCTGTACGGATCGACCACGGATACGAGCCTGACTGTTGTCAGCCTTGCCGATAACCAGTACGTAGTAAAGGAGGCCGACAGCTCGGGATGGGTGCACATCGGAACCATCGCGAACAACGTGCCTGCCGCAGGATCGAATAATTCGGTGACCCTCACGCTCTCCGGCGGCCAGCAGCATGCCACGGTCGACTTCGTGAATGCCGCTCCCAGCTACAGCGTCCGGTACCGCGGATTCCGGCCGGATAGCCTTGCAAACGACGTCGACAATAAGGGCAAGGTCGGCAAGTTTGTAAAGCGGAAGGCGGATAAAGTGGACTTCATCGCACAGGTTGTGAACGACACCGGTACCGTGGTCGGCCTGCACATGGAGTTCGGCGACGCGATCAGGCTTGACTTCCCATTCTACACCGTTCCGGCATCGTCGCATGCCTCCGACGGTAAGAACAAGAAGTGGGATTTCACCTTCAGCTCACCGGTTCATCATGGCGACACTGTTCTCGTGTATGGATTCGGCGACAAGGGGAAAGCCCAGAAGGTCGGCAAATACTACTGGGAAAATGGGATCACAATCGTAGGGACGAAGAAGAAGGATCCGAACTTCCCGAGGAACGATCCGAAGTATCCCATGCCGAATCGTGTAAATGCTCTCTTCGAGACGTTTGCTCAAAGCGCCTTCGGTTCGAACGGACTGGTGGTGGGAAGGTTCAGGACTGATAGTCTTAAGGAATTTGGCTGGCTTGAGGCCCTGAAGTACACAGACGTACTGAAATCCCTCAAGGACAAGACCGGCCTGCACACAGGTCCCCCGAAGGGATTTGACAAATACACCTCGGGGAAACCGATCCTGAAGGCGCAGAAGTCGATCCCGCCGAGCAAGCAGAACAACGTGCTGATCGCGGATCTGGTCGCTCTGAAGCTGAACATCGCCGCGAGCGAGTTCGGTAAGACCCCTGTCGGGTTCGGCGAGCTGCTCTACAGCGACACGGCGTACGTCCCGACCTCAAGCACCGTGAATTTCCTGAACGGGAAGATGGTGAAGGAGATAGCAGCGTATGCGGACACCGTGATGATGGGACGCTACCAGGGTACGACGCACGTTTTTGCGGTCGATTCAATCCTGAAGACGGTGGCGTACGCGGCAGAGAGGATCAACGCGGCATTCGAAGGGGCCGTGGACACGATCGACTTCGCGGCAAAGCTTCACATGAGCGGCACGAAGAGGCTCGTTGACGTGCCGTACCTGCACGCGAACCCCGGAGTCATCCCGGCGGTCATCATCCCGCTCGACAAGCCGATCGTCGAGACGCCTCAGCAGTTCAAGCTCTATCAGAACTACCCGAATCCGTTCAACCCGACCACGACGATTCAGTTCGATCTGGTTGATCAGTCGGTTGTGACGTTGAAGATCTACAACGTCCTCGGCCAGGAGATTGCGACGCTCCTCGATCACGCGACCCTTGACGACGGGACGCAGGAGATCGATTTCAACGCGGCCAACTTCGCCACGGGCGTTTACTTCTACCGCCTGATCACGGAGACGGTGGCCAATCCGGATGACGGGATTGACGCCCACACGTTCACGAGCGTCAAGAAGATGCTCCTGATCAAGTAAGCAGGACAGAAAGCGTACCACCATCCACTGGGGCATCCCGGGTATCCGGGATGCCCCAATTATTTATAGGGGCGCGCAGGTGAGGAGCGCGGGTTAAAGCCCCACCTGCCGGGTCACCTCTCGGCAGATTGCCTTTCTGCCGTATTTTTGATAAGTTGATGCGCAGGATGAGCATTCTCCCCGTGCAGCGCAAACCTCTTCATCTCCTACTCTTCACCCTCCTCGCCTTCAGCACCTGTGCCTCGTCCCAGGAGACGATCAAGGGCAAGGGCGCGTTCCAGGTGGACGTGGACGTGGCGCGGTTCTACGGCGATTCAGCCCAGACATACGTCGAATTCTACTACGACATCCTGGAAAACATCCTAGCGTACAGGCCCGATTCCGGAAGGTTCGCCGGAGCCGCGGGCATTAGGCTCCAGATCTTCAGAGACAGCGTCAGTGTGGCCAAGAAGGAATGGACCGTGCCTCACGCCATCGCCGACACATCCCGTCTTATTGCAGGCCAGAAGCTGGTGGGGCTCCAGGCATTCGCCCTGCCGCCGGGCAACTACCTGTTTTCATTCTCGGCACACGACATGACAAATCCCTCGCGCCGAGACAGCGTCACGGGGGCGTTCCCCGTTTCGACGTTTTCCAAAGACCGGGAATCGTTCAGCGACGTTGAATTCTGCACCTCTATTCAGGAGTCGGCAAACAAGCAGTCGATGTACTACAAGAACACCCTCGAGGTTATACCGAACCCGAGCCGGTTGTACGGAGTGGGACTGCCGATCGTCTACTACTATACCGAGCTCTACAATCTCCAGGCGGGGAAGACGTCTCAGGCCCTCGACGTTCATGCGGCCGTCATTGACGCCGCGGGAAAGGAGGTCGTCGCGCACGACAAACCGAAAACCCGCGTCCATAACTCAAGCGTCGAGGTGGGAACGCTCAATATCTCGGCGCTCCGCGGAGGGACGTACATCTTCAAGATCTCGCTTCTCGATTCCCTCAAAAAGCTGCTTGCATCGTCGGCGAAAAAGTTTTTCCTCTACAAACCGGGCGGGGCCCCCGAAGCCGGAGGACCCGGGGCGGGGCAGGATGTGTCGACAAGCGAGTATGTCATGATGACCGATTCAGCGCTTGACCGGGAGTTTGCATCGGCAGCGTATGTCGCCTCGGAACCGGAACAGAAGCAGTACCGCAGCCTGACCGACGTCAAGGGAAAGCAGAAGTTTCTGTTCGAATTCTGGCGGAGAAGGGATCCCGACCCGAGCACGCCCGCGAACGAATACAAGGAAGAGTACTTCCATCGGGTTGAGTACACGGAGAAGAATCTGGGGGGGGGCGTGAGAGAAGGATGGAGGACCGACCGCGGCCGGGTCTACATTGTGTACGGACCCGCGGACGAAGTTGAAAGGTTCCCGAGCGCCGGAGAGAGCCTGCCGTACGAGATCTGGCACTACAACAACATTCAGGGGGGCGTTATCTTCGTCTTCGTCGACCGGACGGGACTGGGCAGCTATGAGCTTGTCCATTCCACGCACCGCGACGAGCTCCACGACGAGTCCTGGTACGAGCGCTACGCCCAGCATATGCACTGAGGGCGTTTCATGCAGCAGCGCCTCGAGTTCTACGCCTTCCAATTCATCAAACGGCTCATCCTTGCGCTGCCGCTGAAGTCGGCTCAGCGCTTCGGTGCGGCCATCGGCAGCGCGGCATACCATCTGGCGGGATCGCGCCGCCGGGTGGCTCTTGAAAACCTCGGTCACGCATTCCCCGAGCTTACGGAAGAGAGCAGGAGGCGCATTGCGAAGGGGGCGTTCCGGAACTACGGCATCGCCCTCGTCGAGCTGCTCTGGTTCCCCAATCTGACCGATACCCTCCTTCGCACGCTGGTCACCATCAGAAACCCGGAGGTGATCGCGCAGGGCAACGCGAAGGGCAAGGGAATGATCATGCTCTCCGGTCATTTCGGAAACTGGGAACTGATCGCACTCGGCGCGGCGTACATTTCGGGGCTTCCCTATTCCATCATCGTCCAGACCCAGGCCAACAAACGGATCGACGAGGTGATCAACCGGCATCGCTGCCTCTTCGGCAATACGGTGATCCCCATGGGGATGTCCGTCCGGGGGATCATCAAGGCATTGAATGAAGGGCGGGTCGTGGCGATCGCGCCCGATCAGAGCGGCCCGATGGAGGGAGCGTTCGTGGAGTTCTTCGGCCGGAGCGTTGCAACCCACCAGGGTCCTGCCGCGTTCGCGCTCCGGAGCGGCGCGCCGTTGCAGATGGGGATCATGGTGCGAAAGAGCGACGGCACCTATGACGTGACGATTGAGGAGATTCCCTCGTCAGATCTGGCGGGCCCGACCGAGGAGAACATTGTGGAGCTGACGCGCAGGCATACGGCGGTACTCGAGCGCTGGATCCGGCTCCATCCCGATCACTGGCTCTGGATGCACCGGAGGTGGAAACATACGTGGGAAAGCGTTCATGGCAGGCGCGAGCCGGCGGGCGGGGCTCATGCATAAGCCGGAGAAGGTGCTCGTCGTCCAGACGGCCTTTCTCGGCGATGTCATCCTGACGCTCCCGCTCATCCAGTCGATCAAGTCCTCCTTCCCGGACTCCCTCATCGACGTCCTTGTCATCCCGGGAACCGCGGAAATCCTCGGGAACCATCCTTCCGTTCGGGCGGCCATTGCGTTTGATAAGCGGGGTGCGGACTCCGGCTTGGGCGGGTTTCTGCGGCAAGCCCGGGGTTTGAGACAAGCCGGCTATGACATGGCGATGATCCCGCACCGGTCTCTTCGCAGCGCCGCGCTGGCCCGATGCGCGGGGATACCCCGGAGAATCGGGTTCGACTCGAGCGCGGGCTGCTTTCTCCTGACGGATCAGATCGCCTACGATCCCTCCTCACATGAAATCAACCGCAACCTGAGCCTCCTGCAGGCACTCGGGATCAAGTCCTCGGGCCAGAAGTTTCCCGAACTCTATCCGTCCGTTGCAGACAGGGAAACGGTGGACGGATTCCTTGCCGCCCGGGCGGCGGGACCGGGAGACAACCTTATCGGGATTGCGCCCGGCACGGCATGGAACACGAAGCGCTGGCCACCAGACCGCTTCGCCGATCTCGCTCTGAAACTCCTGGCGGAGGACTGGCAGATCGTGGTCCTTGGCGGCGGGGGCGATGAGCGCCTTCTCTCCCGGTACTTTCCTCCGGGGAAGGGTTCTCCCGTCATCGATGCCACGGGCAAACTCACGATCCTTCAGTCCGCGGAGCTGATCGGCCGCTGCCGCGCGCTGGTGTGCAACGACAGCGCCCCCATGCATCTCGCCGCAGCCGTGAGAACCCCCGTTGTCGCGCTCTTCGGCGCCACCGTACCGGCATTTGGATTCGGGCCCCTGGGGCCGCGCGATATCGTCCTCGAAACCAGGGGTCTCTCGTGCCGTCCGTGCAGCAACCACGGGGGAAAAAGGTGTCCCATAGAGTCGTTCGTCTGCATGCTCAACATCACGCCCGATCAGGTCGTTGAGGCGGTGAACAGGGCGGTGGGCGCGGATGGCTGACCGTCTTCCAATAGGCGAATCGACGGTCAGGAAGGCCGCGAGAGTTATTCTCGGAGGCGGGGTGATCTTCTACCCGACCGACACAATCTACGGCCTCGGGTGTAATGCGTTCGATGGACAGGCAATCGAGAGAGTATTTTCGATCAAGGGCCGGCCTGAGAACAAACCGGTGCTTCTTCTGATCGATGGCAGGGAGATGCTGGAAGCCTTGACCGCCGAGGTTCCGCCGGAAGGCGAACGCCTTATTCGGAGTTTCTGGCCGGGACCGCTCACGATCCTCTTCCGCGCGAGAGAGGGAATTCACCCTCTGTTGACAGGAAGTGAAGGCAAGGTGGGAGTTCGTCTGCCGGATGACGATTTTTGCCGCCGATTGTTGAAGGCAGCGGCCGTCCCAATAGTTTCTACGAGCGCGAACCTATCCGGCAAAGAGGGAACCGCAGCTATTGGTGATCTTCATGACCAGCTCGGTGCCCTTGTCGACCTGTTCATCTATGCGGGTGATAGTGCGTCAACGCTTCCATCGACGGTAGTTGATGTGACAGGAGAGAGGATCAGAATCGTTCGGGAAGGGGCGATTGCGGCCGAAAGGATTCGCGCGGGCTAAAGCCCGCGACTACATCCGGTGCCTACCTTCCTTCCCCGTTGGTGTCACGGTATGGACCGTGACACCAGCTTAAGGGGCGATTCCGGCCGATAGGATTCGCGCGGGCTAAAGCCCGCGACTACATCCGGCGCCTACCGGGGCGCGGCTACCGGCCCGCAGGGGAATGGTTGAAAAAGTGGCCAAATTTTGGTACATTATTGGTTGCACGCGCCCGTAGCTCAGTTGGATAGAGCGACAGCCTCCGGAGCTGTAGGTCGCGCGTTCGAATCGCGCCGGGCGTACACAGACTCCAAGAACCCAAGCACAAAGGATTCCGATTCATGCTCACTCCGAAGAAGAAGATATCCAAGAAGGAGATCAAGCAAGACGAGTTGCTGAAAGCGTATGTCAAGGCGTCTTCCTTCTACTATGAGAACAAGCGCTATGTCAGCTACGCATTAACGGGGCTCGTCGTTGTCATCGTGGCCACGCTGATCTTTATCAATAACCGCCGGGCGAGCAACGAAAAAGCTGCGACAGAGTTGGGCAAAGTGTTTCCTATTTACGACGCTGCGTCCAACAGTCCTGCCATGTACCAGCAAGCGATCGACGGCCAGCCCGACCGCGGGATCATGGGCCTCAAGACCATCGTGGACAATTACGGAAGCACAGAATCGGGCCAGCTGGCGAAGTTTTACCTGGCAAACTCTTACTATAACGTCGCCAGGTACGACGACGCTCTGCCCCAATTCGAAGGTTTCAGCTCCGGAAACAAGCTCCTCCAGGCGTCCGGGCAGGCCGGCGCAGCGGCATGCCACGAGGCGAAGGGTGAGTTTGAGAAAGCCGCGGAAGCTTACGAAAAGGCGGCAGGCATCGTATCGAGCCCGCTGAGCACTCCCGAATACCTTAATTCAGCGGCCCGCTGTTACGGAAGGGCAGGCCAGAAGGACAAAGCCATCGCGCTCCTGAAACGCCTGAAACTCGATTATCCCACCTCCCAGTACGCCAGGGACGCCGATCGCTACCTCAGTGAGTTCTCAGCGTAGCCGAGGGGTACGGTAGTCCCCGGCGGCCGTGATCCCAGACTGGATCCGCCGGCAGCGACTGCCATGCGATTCGGAATAGACAAGCAGCTTTCCCGGCGCGTCCTATCGATGGCCACTCCGGCTGTCGCCGGCCTTTCGTTCCAGATGGTTGTCTCGATCGTCAACACCGCCATGGTGGGAAGACTTGAGAACACACAGGTCGAGCTTGCCGCGATGGGGCTCGGGTTCCTGGGGACGTGGGCGATCACGAGCCTCTTCTCGAGTCTCAGCACCGGAACGCATGTGCTCACCGCCCGGCGACATGGCGAAGGAAACCAGGTGGCGGCGGGGGAGGTCCTCAACAACTCGCTGTTGATCTGCGCGGTGCTCGGCGTGATCTTCGGCGGACTGGGGTATCTCTTCTCCTACGAGATCATCGACTTTTTCTCGAAGAACGACGCCGTGACGCGCGAGGGGGCCGCGTATATGAAGTACCAGTTTCTCGGCCTTCCTTTTTTCCTTCTGATCGTGTCGTACCGCGGGTTCTTTTATGGGATCGGGCACACGAAGATCTTCCTCTTCTCCGCGATCATCATCAACCTGTTCAATATTGTCTTCAACTATCTGTTCATCTTCGGAAAACTCGGCTTCCCGCGGATGGCTCTGGCAGGGGCAGGCGTGGGATCGGCGGTCAGCATGACCCTGGGATGGCTCTTTTTCCTCGGCGTAACTTTTATGCCGGAATATCGAAAACCATATAAGTATTTTTCTCATTTCTCCGTCTCCAGAGACGTCATTGCCCAGATCGTCAAGATTTCCGTGCCCGTTTCGGCGCAGAACATCCTCATCCTCCTCGGGTTTTTGTCCTTCGTCGCCATCACGGGGATCATCGGCACGGTCGATCAGGCGGCAAGCCAGGTCGTCATCTCCGCTCTCTTCATCTCGCTAATGCCATGTTTCGGCTTCGGAATCGCCGGCCAGACGCTCGTCGGGCAGTCGATCGGGCGGGGTGAGATCCGTCTCGCCTATGCGTACGGGTACGAGACGGCGAAGCTTACCACCATTTTCACGACCCTGCTGGGCCTCGTCTTTGTCTTCGCCCCGGACGCGGTTCTGGCAGTCATCACGAACAACAGGGAGGTCATCGAGGTCGCCCGGCCGATCCTCCGGATCGGAGGGGTGGCCCAGGTCTTCTACGGGGCGGGAATCATTTTCGCAAACGCCCTCCAGGCGGGCGGGGCAACGGTGTACGTGATGATGGTGGAAATCCTGACTCACTGGATCATCTTCCTTCCCCTGACATACCTCTTCGGCATCACATTTCACGGAGGGGTCAAGGGCGCATGGCTCGCCCTCCCGATTTACATCCTTGCCTACACCGGGATGAACCTGTTGAAGTTCCGCTCGACCAGCTGGCTGCGCATCAGGATCTGACGCCGATGGAGCTCCCGACACTTAAAACGAAGCTGAAGAAGGCGGCGCTGATCGCGATCGCGGGCATCCTCTTCGTGGTGGTCTTCGCCATCGACGTCGTCAACTGGAGCGTTGACATCGACTGGGGCTGGCTCAACGCCTCGCGCCAGCTGTTCATGGCGGGGGCGTTCCTCGCGCTCTACATTCTCATCGAGTCGCTCTGGAAGCGGGAGCAGAGCCCCGTGAAGAAGCTCGGTTTCGGGATGGTACTCGCCGTGCCCGTCGTCATTGGGGTGTCGCTCCTTTCGCTCGCGATGACGGATTCGTTCGACGTGAAGAACAACACGCTGATCCCCACGGGGTTCGAGGCGGTCGTCTCCGCGAACGTCTACAGCGTCGTCCTCGGCTCGACCATGCTGATCGTCGGGCTGATTCTTCGCGACCTTATCCTGGTCAGAAGGAAAAAGGGGACCTGGAGAAACCTCCTGATCCTGGCGGGACTCCTCTTCGCCTCGGCTCTTTCGACGCTGCCCTACGCCCACCTGGAGACGGCGACGGTGCCCGCGGTGTTCTTCGGCCTCAGCATTCTTGCGATGGTGTACAATTCGTTCCGGCTCACGTGGATCGTCTATCTCTCGAAGAGAGAGAAACTCTTCAGCCTGACGTACGGCTTCGTCCTCCTCTGCGTGTTCATCATCCTTGCCGTAGCGATCTTCGGGGACGGATCGATCGGGAAGGCGGTCCTGTTCTACTCGCGTCCGCTGAGGGCCCTGATCGGCGGTATGGCGATCTGGGGGGCGATTTATTTCGGGATGACCTTCGCGAGCACGCTCTTCCATCTGCCCACTGCCGAGGCGTTCGACAGAAAGAGCACAGAGGTGTCGTCTCTTCACAATTTGAGCCGGCTTGTCACGCAGGTGTTCGATTTCAACGAGCTGGTCGATTCGGTCACGAAAATGACGCTCGAGGTGTGCGAGGCAAAGAGCTCCTGGCTTGAGATTGTCAATGTTCCGTCTGCCCTCACCGCCTCGAGGGCGCTCTTCGGCGGAGTCCAGAGCGACCATATCGGCGAGACCGTTTCGCTCAAGAATATTTCGAGAGACGAGACCGAGGCGATCATGTCCGCCGGGGGAGAATCGATCCGCAGGCTGGCCATGGAGAACCGGAAGGCGATCGTGATCGACAGCGTCCGGCAGGACAAGAGAACGCAGGAACTTGCGGGCGTGAACAACAAGTTCGGCTCGATGGTGGTTGTGCCGCTCCTCTCGCACGAAAAGGTGCTTGGCGTGCTGTACGCTACGAAGGACATGGAGTTCGGGTTCGACAAGGAAGACGTGGAGCTGATCTCCGCGTTTGCGGACCAGGCGACGATCGCCATCGAGAATTCCCGCCTCATCGAAAAATCTCTGGAGAGGGAGCGCCTGATGCGCGAGATGATGCTCGCGCAGGACATGCAGCGAAAACTACTCCCGCAGTCTCTCCCCGGCGTTACCGGGGTGGACATCGATGCACTCTCCTCGCCTGCCTTCGAGGTGGGAGGGGACTATTACGACTTCACCATGCTCGACGAGCACCATCTCGGTATCCTCGTCGGCGACGTTTCGGGCAAGGGGGTCTCGGCGGCATTCTATATGGCCGAGATGAAGGGGATTTTCCAGTCGCTGAGCAAGATCGACCGGTCTCCGGCGAAGTTTTTGGCCAGCGCGCACGAGGCGCTCATCGATACCATCGACAAGCGCTCGTTCATCAGCCTGATCTACGGCGTTCTCGACCTGCGGACGGGCTCGATGACCGTCGCCAGGGCCGGCCACTGCCCGATGCTCTTCCGCTCCCGCTCGGGCACGGAGTACGTGAAGCCGACGGGTCTCGGACTCGGCATGGGAAGCACGCACTTTTTCAGGAAGACCATTGCCGAGGAGACCATCAGGTTTTCGGACGGTGACTGCGCTGTGTTCTACACCGACGGGGTGACGGAGGCCCGCACGAAAAGCGGGGACGAGTTCGGCTACGAGCGGCTCGAGGAGGTTGTGAGATCGGCGGAGGCGCACTCGGCCGTGGCCATGCGGGATGCTATCGTGATGGCGGTGGATCGCCACATGGAGCATGAGGCGCCCGAGGATGACCTAACGCTTGTTGTGGTTCGATGGACAGGAAGAAAACAGGTACTATAATCCCATACAGGAGGAATACATGAGTACGTTTAAAATCAATGTGAGGGAGACCTCGAGCATCAATGTACTGGACCTGAAAGGGTATCTGGACGCCCACACGGCGCCCGATCTCGAGAAGGCGTTCCAGAATCTTCTGGACGAGAAGAAGTACAAGATTATCGTCAACTGCGCCGACCTCACCTACATCAGCAGCGCGGGCCTCGGCGTGTTCATGGCATATATCGAAGACGTGAGGAAGAACCAGGGCGACATCAAGCTCTCGAACATGTCCGCGAAGGTCTTCAATGTCTTCGACCTGCTCGGTTTCCCTCTCCTCTACGACATCACGAAGGATGAGGCCGAGGCAGTCCAGAAGTTCGCGAGCCTGAAGCAGTGATGCCGGGAAAAGCGAAGAAGAAACGCCATCGGCATAAGACCAGAACGATGAAAACAGAGCACCTCCGGATTCAGAGCCAGACAGGCAAGCTGAACCTCGTCAGGCATTTCGTCTTCGAAGCCGCCCTGAGGTTTGGATTCGACGAGGAATCGGCCAGCAAGATCATGCTGGCGGTGGATGAGGCCTGCACGAACGTGATCAAGCACGCGTACGAGTTCGCCCCCACGCGGGAGATCGACCTGGAGGTCCTGACACACGACCGCCAGTTCGAGGTTGTCATCCTCCATAACGGAAAGCCCTTCGATCCCGACGCCGTCACCGCGCCCGACATGCAGAAATACCTGAGCCAGTTCCGCCGCGGCGGGCTTGGGATGCATCTCATGCGTTCCCTGATGGACAACGTTGAGTACAGATCCGCCCCCGACGGCCGCAGCGAGGTGCATCTTGTGAAGTACCTTGCCGGGGCCGCGTGACCTCCCTGCGATGAGGAAGCAGAGAGTCACGGACCCCGAGGTCCGACGGCAGGCGAACGCGCTCGAGCTCTCGGCCCTCTTCGAGTTCAGCACGGTCATCAACTCCTCCCCCGACCTGAAGTTCATCCTTGCCCACTTCCTCCTCACGCTCATGGGAAAGCTCCTGGCGACGAGGGGGGTCATCCTGCTCCGAAGGAGCGGCCGGCAGTTTTCTGTGGAACAGGTGAAGGGCCTACCGTCCGCGCTCGTGGGGACAGAGTTTGAAATCGGGAAAGTAGGGCACCGCATCCTCCAGTTGGGGAAAGACGGAAGCGGCAAGGATCCCTGGCTTGGTTTCCTGGCGGACAACAACATCGATCTCGTTGTGCCTCTGGTCGCGCAGGGAAAGAGTCTCGGGATCGCGGGCTTCGGGCGAGGGATTGTCAGGAAGAAGCTTACCCCGAAGGAGCAGACGTATATCAAGTCGCTCACGAACAGCGCGGCGGCTGCCATTGAGAAGGGGCTGATGATCACAGAGCTGGGCGAGGTCAACCGGCGGCTCGACAGGAAAGTGCAGGAGCTGAACACGCTCTTCGAGCTGAGCAAGGAATTCAACTCCGTGCTGGATGCCGACCGGCTCACAAAGCTTCTGATATTCTCCATCATCGGGCAGATCGGAGCGCGCAAGTACTTTCTCTCGCTGGTGGACGGCGAGAAGATGGAGGTAGCCGCCAGCCGGCTGGAGGTTCAGCCGGGACCCGAGCTCAACGCCTATCTGGCGACTGTGGCGGAACCATTCCTCGTCTCGGCGCCGCACCGCAAGGGCGGGGCTCAGGCAAAAGTGATGCTTGAGGAGCTTGGGATCAGGGTCGTCGTTCCCCTCCGGCTCCAGAACCGGACGAAGGGAATACTCGGCCTCGGCGATAAGATGGGAGGGGACGCATATACGCCGGCTGACCTCGAGTTTCTATCGTCGCTCGGCAATCTTGCCATCATTTCACTTGAAAACGTCCGTCTCTTCCGGGAGGCGCTCGAAAAGCAGCGGATGGAAGACGAACTCCAGATCGCGAAGGGGATCCAGCGCGGCCTTCTTCCCGCGGCGCTTCCGAAGATTCCCCGGTTCGGGCTCGCCGCGGTCAATATCTCGTCCAAGGAGGTGGGGGGCGACTACTACGACGTCATTACACTCGACCAGTACCGGTACGTTATTGCGATCGGCGATGTTTCGGGAAAAGGAACTCCCGCATCGCTTTTGATGGCAAACCTTCAGGCAACCATCCGTGCGCTAGTCCCCCTGGGACTCCCCCTCTCGGAGCTGACGGCGCGCGTGAATAACCTCATCTGTGAAAACACGGGCGCGGACAGGTTTATCACGTTTTTCTGGGGAATCATGGACGCCGAGGCAGGGACGATGAAGTATGTCAGCGCAGGCCACAACCCGCCTTTTCTGGTGCACGCAGACGGCTCGGTTGACCGGCTTTCGGAGGGCGGCATCATCCTCGGCATCATGAAGGCGATGATGCCGTACAAGGAGGGTGAGGTGCGGCTTTCGACGGGCGACGTGCTTGTGCTCTTCACCGACGGAGTGAGCGAGGCGATGAACGAGGCGGGTGAGGAGTGGGGAGAGGAGCCGCTGGAACGAATTGTGAAGGAGCACCTCGCGGAGCCCGCGGAGGCGATCCTGGACCGCGTGGTTGAGGGAATACAAAAGCACAATGTAGGAACACAGCAGTCCGACGACATCACGCTCATCGTGGCGAAGATGACGGAATAATCCGGACCCGATGTACAATGCCCGCCGAAGCGCGGGCTGGTGTCACGGTAGGGACCGTGACACCAGTTTGAATAATCCGGATCAAATGTGCAATCGCCGCGGAAGCGCGCGTTGGTGTCACGGTAGGGACCGTGACACCAGTTTGACGGCGCGTACAGCTGGTGCACACAACCGGCGCGAACCCGATGCGCGTCACCGCATGCTTGATTTTTCCGCCTTCCGTGCCTATCTTGAAAAATGAACCCAGCTGAGCTTCAGGCGATTGAAGAAACGGCCCTCTCATCGATCGAATGGGCCGCCTATCGATTTACATCGGCAGATATCGACAGTCCCCGGCTGACCGCGGAGCTTTTGATGTCGCATGTCTTCGGTTGCCGCCGGTCCGAACTCCGGCCCCGCCTTGCACATCGGCTCAATTCCACTGAGGTTGAACTCATTCGATCCCTGGTAGCCCGCAGGCTCGGACGCGAACCCCTCCAGTATATCGTTGGTTCGACTGAGTTCATGGGGCTGCGATTCGAAGTCAACAAGAGCACTCTTATTCCCAGGCCGGAGACGGAAGTTCTCGTGGAGCAGGTGATCAAACACGCCACAACATCCGACGCGGAGTCGGCGAAGATTCTCGATATCGGGACCGGGAGCGGCAACATCGCCGTGAGTCTCGCACACTTTCTCCCGGCGGCGCACATCACGGCAATCGACATCAGCCAGGACGCGCTCGCCGTCGCGGCCAGAAATGTCGCCGCCCACAACGTCGGGAGCCGTGTGAAACTGCTGGAGCTCGATCTCTGCGCAGCCCACCACAACTTCGCCCGGCATGAGTTTGACTATGTAGTCTCGAATCCGCCGTATGTCGCTCCCTGGGAAATCGGCACTCTGAGTCCGGAAATCAGGGATCATGAGCCCTTGCACGCCGTGATCGCGCCCGCAGGCGGTACATGGTTCTTTCGTCCCATTGCCCGCGCCGCGCAGAGAATCCTCAAGAGCGGGGGCTGTCTTTTTCTTGAGATCGGTTTCTCGCAGGACGAGGAAGTTTCCCGGATTGTTGAGGATGAGCGCTTTGAGGGGATCAGCGTATTCAAGGACTATGAGGGGCTCCCCAGGATAGTCCGCGGACAAGTCCCCGCGGGATGAGGGCGCTCATCCAGCGCGTCTCCCGGGCGAGCGTCTCCGTGGGCGGCGCTCTGAGGGGCGAAATAGGGCGCGGAATTCTGGTGTTTCTCGGAGTCTCGGCCGACGACGGGCCGGGCGCCTCGGAGTATCTGGCGCAGAAGTGCGCGCAGCTCCGCATCTTTGACGACGAAGCCGGAAAGATGAACCTCTCGGTCAGGGATGTGGGCGGAAGCGCCCTGGTTGTTTCGCAGTTCACCCTCTATGCAGATACTGAAAAGGGAAACCGGCCGAGCTTCGTCCGGGCGGCCGCCCCGGATTCTGCGGAGCGGCTCTATGACAAATTCGTCGCCGACCTGCGCCAGGAGCTCGGAGACGAGCGGGTTCGGACGGGGGTCTTTCGGGCGATGATGGACGTGCAAATCCTGAACAGCGGTCCCGTGACCATAATGATCGAGAGCAAACACCATGCATCGTAACACCCTGACATTCATCTCATGCGCCGTTCTGATCCTCTGGGCTGTGTTTTCTAACACCTCGACGGGCCAGTTGAAGGGTCTCGCATCGCGGAGTACGGACAATTTCCGCTACCGCTACGACAGAAACGTGCGCGAACGGGATATCCGCAAGATCGGCACCCAGATGGAGGCGCTCCTGGCGGAGTACTCTGCCCGGCTGGGTGTTACACTCCGCAGAAAAGTGGACGTGTACGCGTTCAGCACTCCGGAGCGGTATCGGAGCGATTCGAAGTCATCTGTCTATGACGACGCATCCTTCCGGGACGGAAAGATTTACCTCGATGTTGCCGCCGTGATGAAGGCCGATACGAGCCAGAGCAGCCCTCTCGCCCGGATTGTGTCGGATGCAATCCTCAACGAATTGAAATGGTGCCCCAGGTGGGTGGCCGAGATCTATGGCATCTATGCCGGCAAGGACCTCGACCGGTTTGGCCCCCCCGCTCCGGTACGGTCAGCGAGCTTTTCGGATCTGACCGAGGACTATGCCCGCGCCGACAACCCGAAAGACCTTTCAGAGATCCACGCCAGGCTTGCTGTCACCGCCCGCTTTCTCATCGACCGCTACGGGGCACAAAAGCTGGAACAGATGTACCGCCATTTCGCGCGCCCCTCGACGCTCGACGCTGTGTTCGAAGCTGCGTTCGGCGAGAAGATACCTGTCATCGAGAAGGCCTGGTCGGAGGCCCTGAGGTCACCCCCGAAAGGATGATGCGGCGGGTACCGCACGTCCTCATGCTGTTCCTCGACGGGGTCGGCATTGGGCGGGATGACCCCGGAATAAATCCCTTTTTCGCAGCCCCCTTGCCTTTCATCCGGAGGCTGTTGGGAGGCGCAATGCCCCGCCTCGGCGATGCCTCACTCGACAAACCGGGAGTATCTGTTGCGGCCATCGACGCCACGCTCGGCATACCGGGCCTTCCGCAGAGCGGAACCGGACAGGTCGCCCTTCTCACAGGGGCAAATGCCCCCCGCACGATTGGCAAGCACTTCGGCCCCTTTCCATATTCAACCTTGAAGCCGCTCCTCCGGCACGAGAACATATTCTCGCGCCTCGACGGACTTGGGAGGAAGGGGTTTTATGCAAATGCCTTTCCGGAGATCTACTTCGAGCACATGCGCTCAAGGAAGGGCCGAATGACTGCGATACCTCTCGCGTGGACGATGTCCGGACGCTCCCTGAACGACGGCGCCGCCCTCGCGGCCGGGGAGGCACTCTCCGCCGACATTACAAACGCACGCTGGCGCTCGATGGGATACCCGGATATGCCGGTCATCGGGGGAAGCGAAGCGGGGCGGCGCCTGTGTTCGATGACGGAGAAGTACGATTTCGTGTTGTATGAATTCTATCTGACCGATCATGCCGGTCACAACAGATCGATGGAAGAGGCGGTGCGCGTCCTCGGTATGCTTGACGACCTGATCGGGGGAATACTGGCGTCCCTTGACCCGGAATCGACGCTCCTCGTCATCACAAGCGATCATGGAAACCTCGAGGACCTCACGACGAAGTCCCACACGCTGAATCCGGTTCCTCTGATTGCCGCGGGAGATGCCTCGCGCGAATTCGCATCGGGGATCAAGAGCCTTACTGATGTGGCGCCGGCGGTGGTTAAAGTTCTGACCGACGCGGGCTGAAGCCCGCGACTACCTGATTCCGGGGGCGTCCAGAGCACGGTAGACGCACCCTTTAGGGTGCGCATTTTTCGGATGCGAAACGCCGGCTAAAGCCGGCGCCTACTGCCGGCTCGTACTGGGTGTTGCAACAGATCGCATGTAGCACGGGGGGAAGAAATGGGAGGATTTGCAAGCCGTCCGGCGGTAAAGTTCTGCATACCTTTTATCCTGGGCATAGTGATCGGACGGTCATTTCCGCTCGGCGGCCCCCGGGAGGCAATTGCCGCGGCGGCAGCGGCAACCATTCTGGCGCTGGCCACATTTCTCGCTGCCCGGAGCGGACTCCTTCGCCAGTTTTTCCTCTATCTCCTCATTCTCTTCTTCGGCATTGTGAAGATCACCTTCGACGGGGAGGTGGTTCCGAACAATTCTGTGGTCCACGCCGTCCGGCCCGGGAAGACAACCGCCCTCTGGGGCACCGTCGATGGAACTCCGGATTCGGGAGCACAATCCGTCCGGTTCGTGGTCGACGCGGAGAGCGTTCAGACCTCGCGGGGAGCGGCTGAGGTATCGGGAGATGTGCTTGTCAGTGCCATGAAAGGAGTGATTCCGGGGACGACGCTCGATTCCCTGACAGAGGGTCGTAGAGTTCACCTCTCCGGAGAGCTCATGCTGACCGCCCGCGCCCGAAACCCCGGGGAGTTCGATCCGCGCGAATACCTTCATTGGAACGGCATCGACGCCCGGTTATTCATGGACGGCGCGGACACCGTCGTCTTAGGGCAGCAGAACGGAGCAAGCATCATGGCTCTGCTCGTCACTCCTGTGAGGAGGTCGGTTGGATCGCGCCTTGACAGGCTGATCGGGGGGGAGGAGGCGATCTTTCTGAAGGGCCTTATCACCGGAGACAGGAGTGTCGTCCCTTTCGAGGTGAAGATCGCGTTTATCAATGCGGGGGTCATGCATATCCTTGCCGTCTCGGGACTCCATGTGGCGATCGTCGTCATCATGCTCATGGCCGTGCTCTGCGCGCTGAGGGTGCCAGAGAAACCGCGGATTGCCGCGATCTGCATGCTTCTCATCTATTACAACTTCCTCACGGGCGGGGCCGCCTCCGTGACGAGATCGGTCGTCATGGCAATCGTCTTTTTGGCCGGCAAGCTCGGAGAGCGGCGCGTCGACACCTATAACACCCTCGCACTTTCGGCGATCATCATTTTGCTGATCGACCCAAAACAATGTTTCCAACCCGGGTTCCAGCTTTCATTTGCGGCGGTCTTTTCACTTATCTACCTTTACCCCAAACTGCATAGCGCGACTCAGCTTTTGCCGGATTCCCTCAGGAAGCGGAGCTGGGTGAAGGCGTGCGCGAGCGCCCTCTGCGTGACAGTGGCCGCTGGGGTGGGAACGCTTCCATTTACCTCCGCGTACTTCGGCAAGATTTCAGTCGTAGGGCCTGCCGCGAACCTGATCATCGTCCCCCTCTCAAATCTCATCCTCGCAATGGGCATGCTCGCCGTCGGCGTCTCGTACGTCTGGTGGTGGGCGGCGGAGGTTTTTGCGGGAGTAACCGGGATTCTGACGCGAGCGCTCCTCGCGGCTGTGTCGTTTTTCGGCAACCTCCCCTTCGCCTATGTCAACTCGCATTTCACGATTTGGTCATCGCTGGCGTTCTACGGAGCTCTGAGCGCTCTGATCGGGGTATTCCGCACCTCCGTGAGAAAGGGGTGGCTCTTTGTCCTGATGACGTCGGCCAACATGTACCTCGCAGTGGATCTCCTGCGCCCTGCACAACGGGACGCTGTGAGAGTGACGTTCCTGGATGTGGGGCAGGGAGATGCGGCGCTCCTTGAGCTTCCCGGCGATGAACGGATACTTGTTGATGCGGGACCGAGAAGCGCCGAATGGGATGCGGGGAGGAGGTTCGTGGAGCCCTTCCTCCGGTCAAGTGGAATCAGATCGCTCCGCGGGATCGTCGTCACCCATCCCCACAGCGACCATCTCGGAGGTGTTCCATTTCTCCTGGAACATCTGAAGATATCGGAAATGATCGATGCCGGATCCCAGCCAAGCTCAAGACTCCATGGGGAAGAGCTCCGGCTCGTGGATTCGCTTGGGATACCCAGAATGATCGTCAAAGCCGGGGATAGAATCCGTGTCTCGGAGAGTGCGCGGATGTATGTCCTTGGGCCCCGGGAGGGAGAAGTGGTGCACGACTCAACGAAACATCCCAACCTGAACAACGAGTCGGTTGTTCTCAGGCTCGTGTATGGAAAGACCTCATTGCTTCTCGCGGGCGATGCGGAGGGCGAAGAAGAGGGGATGATGGAGTCTATGTACGGGCCGTTCCTCAGGTCCGCGGTCCTTAAGACAGGTCACCACGGGAGTATCACGAGCTCTACGCAGGAGTTCCTTGATCTCGTCAATCCATCAATCGCCGTCGTCTCCGTCGGGGCGCGCAACAAGTTTCGCCTCCCGTCCAGAGAGGTGTTGCAAAGGTTTTCGGATCGCGGTATCCGCTATTTCAGGACAGATGAATTAGGAGCGGTGGTGATGGAGTCGGACGGGGAGACGTGGTCGGTGAAAGAGTGGAGGTAATTCAAAGCACGCCGGCTAAAGCCGGCGCCTACCGGAACTCCGGTGTGCTCTTGGCTTTGTCTCACGGCTGGTGTCACGGTAGGGACCGTGACACCAGTTTAAAGATGCGCTCCGCCGCAGGAGCGGCGGCGCGAAGAGGAGGAGGTGGGAGCGCCGGAATATCCCGGCGGCAAAGGTGGCATCCGTATTTCGGTCGAGCGCAGTGCGAGCGCGGGCTGAAGCCCGCGGCTACAGCCGGCGCTACCGGCCGTCGGTATAGCATGCGGTTGCCAGCGATCGTGCGCCAGGGGGGAGCGAGGAATCGGTTGAATCTCGGGGCAGCTTTGCGTATGTTTCGTCGTGCATAAGAAAGCCGCTTCAACAAATACTAGCGAGGTCAAGACCGATTCGGGGATCATGATCGAGCCGGTGTACGAGCCGGGTCCGTTCGATCCTGATCTTAAGCTTGGTACGCCGGGCGAGTACCCTTTCACGCGCGGGATACATCCAACGATGTACCGCGGAAAGCTCTGGACGATGCGCCAGTATGCGGGCTTCGGCACGGCGCGCGAAACAAACCTCCGCTACCGGTATCTCCTTGACCACGGGACGACGGGCCTCTCGGTGGCATTCGACCTGCCGACGCAGATGGGGTACGACTCAGACCATCCGATGGCGGGGGGAGAGGTGGGAAGGGTGGGGGTGGCGATCGACTCCCTCGAAGACATGGAACAGCTCTTCGAGGGGATCCGGCTCGATTCAATCACGACATCGATGACCATTAATTCCACGGCGGCGATCCTTCTCTGCATGTACGTCGCCCTCGCGAAGAAGCAGGGAGTCGATCCGCGGAAACTCTCCGGCACCATCCAGAACGACATCCTGAAGGAATATATCGCCCGGGGGACCTACATCTATCCCCCCGGGCCTTCGATGAGGCTCGTGACGGACATCTTCACCTGGTGCCGGGATCATCTCCCAAGGTGGAACACAATCTCGATCAGCGGCTACCACATCAGGGAAGCCGGGGCGACGGCCGTCCAGGAGCTCGCCTTCACCTTCTCCAACGCGATCGCATATGTCCGCGCAGCCCTCGACGCGGGTCTTACCATAGACGAGTTCGGACCCCACCTCTCGTTTTTCTTCAATGCGCATAACAACATTTTCGAGGAGGTGGCCAAATTCAGGGCGGCCCGCAGACTCTGGGCCTCGATCATGAAGGAGAGATTCGGAGCGAGAAAGCCGGAGTCGATGAAGCTTCGGTTTCATGCGCAGACAGGAGGTTCGACCCTTACGGCTCAACAAATCGACAACAACGTCGTTCGCGTCTCGCTTCAGGCCCTCTCGGCCGTGCTCGGTGGATGCCAGTCGCTCCACACGAACGGAAAAGATGAAGCCCTGTCACTCCCCTCCGAGGAGGCTGCGCGGATCGCCCTCCGGACCCAGCAAATCATTGCACACGAAACCGGCGTGACCAATACGGTGGACCCGCTGGGGGGCTCTTATTTTCTCGAGTATCTGACCGACGAAGTCGAACGCCGGGCCCTGGCCTACATAGGGGCGATCGACGCGATGGGGGGAGCCGTTCGCGCCATCGAGCAGCAGTACTACCAAAAGGAGATTTCAGAAAGCGCGTACCGCCATCAGAAGGCGGTGGAGGGGAAGAAGGCCGTCATCGTCGGTGTCAATGAATTCAACACGCAGGGAGAAACGCCTCCGGCGGTGGCGAAGATCGATCCGGCCGTCGAGCGGGACCAGGTTGCACGAGTGCAATCCGTCCGTAATCGGAGAGATCCGAAGAAGATGGCAGGAGCGATGAAGGGTCTTCACGGCGCGGCCCGCGGCAGGGAGAATGTGATTCCTCACATCCTCGCCTGCGTCGAGTCATCTGCGACGCTTGGGGAGATTTCCGACCTTTTGCGGTCGGCGTGGGGAGAGTACGGCTGATGAGAGAGCCGGCGCGCTCATGAAGAGCTCCGCCGAGGGACACAACTCCTTGACCTGACATTCAGGGCATTTCGGCTTCCGGGCCTGGCACACCTTCCTCCCGTGAAGGATCAGGAGGTTCCCGATAGGAATCCAGTCCTTTCTCGGGAGGATTTCCATGAGGTCGGTTTCTATCTTTTCCGGCGACTCTTCCTTCGAGAACCCGAGTCGCCCGGAAAGGCGCGCGACGTGCGTGTCTACGACTACCCCTTCCGCCTTCCCGAAAAAATTCCCCAGCACGACATTTGCTGTCTTTCTGCCCACACCGGGGAGGCGCACAAGCTCTTCCATGGTATCGGGGACCTGTCCGCCGTGAGTCCTGACCAGCTCTTTCGAGGCGTTAATGACGCTCTTAGCCTTCGAGCGGAAGAAGCCGGTGGAGCGTATCATGGATTCAAGCTCGGGAGTGGAAGCGCCGGCGAAATCCGATGCGGTGGGGTACCGTTTGAACAGGCCAGGCGTGACCATATTTACCCGCTCGTCGGTGCACTGAGCGGAAAGAATGGTAGAGATCAGAAGCTCGAAGGGGCTTGAATGATCGAGGGCCGTCCTGGCCTCGGGATAGAGCCGTTTTAGACGCGCCACAATTTCCGCAGCACGCTTTTTCAGCTCCCCAGGGGTTTCCCGGTTTTTCGTGCGCTTCATGGCTGCGTCAGTCCACTCTGATCCCGCCGAAGATCCGCGTAACCGTTATCCGAAGCTTGCCCGGCGCCTGGGCGTAACCCGGCGTCATGTGCTGGATTTCGGACGAGATACCGCCTTTGTGCTGACCAAAGATGACGAGATCTCCGAGCACAGAGCTCGCTGAAATTGCGACTGCCGCATCCCTCGGCAGGAAGAGGCGCGATTCGCCGAAGACCCCGTGAATCCGAAGCTCGTGTTCTCCGTCCGCGAATTTCGCGGCGGAGAGATCGAGGCTCGATGACCCGAACACCGTTGAGATCGATCCGCCCTTGAACCGGGGAGAGGTAACGCGGACGGTTACGTCGCCGAAGACGCTCGACTGGTGGAGAAGCTCGCTTTCGTACTGATACGGTCCCCCGGCGGCCTGATAGGAATATCCGGCCGTTTCTGCGGCGCCGGACGGCGTCCCCATGGCGGATTCCTCCGGCGCCCCGGAGGGTTCTCCGGCTCCCTCCTCTGCCACCCCCATCGCCCCGTGCTCTCCCGTGATTGGGGAGGTTGGCGCGGTAGGTGGCGCGCTCGCCGGCGGGGAATTGTCCCTCTTCCGCTTCTTTATCAGGACGCTCACGCCCCAGAGGATCAGAAGCACCGGCCAGAAATCCCGGATCATGTCTCCAAAATCCGCGACTCCGAGGTTGTCGAGAAGGATGAGGACTCCGAAAATAATAAGTATGAATCCCCAGGTCAGGTTTCGCATGGTCTCGTTCTTAAAATGTTAATGGTTGAGGAACTTTGTTACTTCCGAGACGCTCCGGGTGTTGATCACGTCCTTTTTTTCGAGCCATCCCTTCCGCGCAATTCCCACCCCATAACGGACATCGGTGAGGCCGTGGATATTGTGAGCATCCGGGTTAATACTGATCTTCACTCCCTTTTCTTTCGCATACTTGCAGAGCCGCCAGTCGAGATCGAGCCGAAGAGGGTGCGCATTGATCTCGATGATCTTTCCGTGGTCGGACGCCGCGTTGATCACTTCCGCCATATTCACCGGGTATCCCTCCCTCTCAAGGAGAAGCCGTCCGGTTGGATGGCCAAGCATCGTTACGTACTTGTTTTTCACGGCTTTGATAATCCGCTTCGTCGCCTCCTGCTCCGACATCTTGAACTTGCTGTGGACGGATGCCACGACGAAATCGAATCCGGAGAGGACGGAATCGCTCCAGTCAAGGGTTCCGTCTGCAAGAATGTCCACCTCGCTCCCCTGAAAGACCCGGAATCCCTTCGTGGATCCATTTAATGATTCGATTTCCGCGCGCTGAAGTTTCACTCTCGCGGCGCTCAGGCCCCCCGCGTAGGCCGCGATCTTGCTGTGATCGGCGATTCCAAGGTATTCCCATCCCAGCGCCCTCGCCGCCCGCGCCATTTCCGCAATCGAATTTGCGCCGTCGCTGTACGTCGAGTGACAGTGAAATGTTCCCCGGATGTCTTTCTCCTCGATCAGATCGGGGAGCGAACCCGAGCGGGCGGCGTCGATCTCCCCCATGTTTTCCCGTAATTCCGGTGGGACGTATTCCAGCTCGAGCGCGCCGTAGAGGTCTTCCTCGGTCTGGCAGTCGACCAGGCGCTTTGCCTTCCCGCGAACCTCGGGCGAGCTCAGCTTCGAGAAGCCGTATTCGTTCAGGCTCCAGCCGAAACGCTTGGCAAGCGCGCGAATCTCGATATTGTGCTCTTTGCTCCCGGTGAAATACGTGAGGGCGAAAGGATACTCCTGATCGGTCGTGATGCGTAGGTCGCAGTTGATGCCCGATTTCAGGAGGACACTCGATTTTGTTCCCCCTTTTGCGATGACCTTCTCCACGTCGGGGTGCCGGGTGAATGCTTCCATGATCCGGCTTGCTCCCCCTTTTTTCGAGCTGGCCAGGATGTCGATATCCCCGATGACCTCCTTGCGCCTCCGGAGACTGCCTGCGATCTCGCAGCGAATAACCTCCTTGCGGCCCCTGAGACTTTTGAGGATCGAATCAGCCGCCTCCCGGGCGGCCGAGTAGAGATGCTTGTCGCTGTGCTTTTTGAGCTGGTCGATTCCCCCGAGGATGTTGGCCTCCGTCTTTTCACCGAATCCCTCGAGGGACGCGAGTTTGTGCGCGGAGGCGGCCGCTTTCAACTGCTCGACATTCTTGATGCCGAGCTTCTCATAGAGAAGCTTCACCTTCTTCGGCCCCATGCCCTGGATGTGGAGTATATCGAGGAGTCCGGCGGGTATCGAAGCCCTGAGCTCTTCGTAGTAGGGGGACTTCCCTGTGGTAACAAGCTCGGTGATCTTCTCGGCCAGACCCTCGCCGATCCCTTTGACGTCGCGCAAACGGCCGTCCTTGACGAGGTCATCCAGGTTCTCCGAAAGGGCCCCTATGACGCGCGATCCGTTGTGGAAGGCGCGGCTCTTGAAGGGATTCTCTCCCTTCAGCTCGAGGAGCGTCCCGATTTCATCGAGTATCGCGGCGACTTCCTTTGCGGTCATGGCACGTTTTACCATCTGAGGAGACCCGCTTCGAGGGCCAGTCCCGGCCCCATCGCAAGCATGACCCCAAGATCGCCCGGGCGCGGATCGGAATGCCGGAGCGTCTCCTGGAGCACGAACAGAACGGTGGGGGAGGACATGTTCCCAAAGTTTCTCAGCACGCACTCGCTGTTGCGGACCTCTTCCTTCGTAAGCCCAAGCTCCGACCGGACGTTGTCGATCACCTTCCGTCCCCCCGAATGAAGGATCCAGTGGCGGATCTGGTCCTTCGCGAGTCCTGCATCGTCGAGGAGCCGGGTGATGACCTTCTTCGAAAGCGCTCCGGCGATCGCGCGGATATCCTTCGAGAGAATAATCCGGAGTTTTCCTCCCCTGTGCTCGAACCCGACGGCGCCGATGAGAGATGGTTCCAGGAGCGAGGCGAATCTGAGGAGTTGCGGCGCGGACGCCCCATCGGACATTCCCACGACCACGGCCGCCGCGCCATCAGCACAGATCGCGTTGCCGACGACTGTTTCGAGGGAATCATCGACGTAGTAACAGGCCGAACATATTTCGACCGTGAGGAGGAGCGCCTTCCTGCCGGGATACGCGCTTACGAAATCGAATGCGCGCTGCAACCCCGGCATGGCCCCAGCGCATCCCATCCCGAGCAAATCGGCCCGCTGTATGGTTTGTTTCATCCCCAATTCCCTGATCAGCAGGGACGAGAGGCCCGGGCACAGATACCCGGTGCACGAAACGGCGATGACGCAATCAATGTCGGAGATGTCGATCCTGCCGGAGGCCAGGCAGGCGCGTATTGCAGCCGAGCCAATCTCCATCGAACCCCGTTCGAAGCGGCGGTGGAGCTCGTCCGGGGTTTCATCGGCGTTGAACGTCTCGATGTCGAAATCGAGATGCCGGTAGTCGATATCGGAGTTCATGAAGATCTGGCGGACGCGGTCGGACCGGTAGAACTCTGATGAGCGGCTCGCCAGGGCGTAGATCTCCTCCTGTGAATAGCGCCGGCGAGGGTTGGCGGTGCCGACGGCAAGGATAGCCGGTGAAGGATTCATCGGATTATGAGCGTACTTCCGCCGGCCTCACGCGGCGAGGGCTTCGTCCGTCTGCTGGGGCTCGACGTCGGAGAAGTTTGCGGCGAATCGCCCCAGCTCGTCCAGAATCTGGTCGGGCGCCGTGTGGGCCATGAGCCGGACCCGCAGGGAGGCAATCCCCGGAAGATTGCGAAGGTAGCCAGAATAGTATTTGCGAAATTCTATGACTCCGCGCCGGTCGCCTTTGTGCTCGATCGACAGGCGGAGATGGCGGACGAGCGTATCGAGCCGTTCCCGGAGGGAAGGCCCGGGGAGGAGTTTTCCGTTGCCGAGATAGTGTTTGATCTCTCTGAAAATCCATGGGTTCTGAATGGCTCCGCGCGCAACCATCACCCCGTCGCATCCGGTGGTTTCAAAGACATGCTTCGCCGCCCCGGGAGAGTCGACGCCGCCGTTCACGATAATCGGAATGGAGACAGCCTTCTTTACGAGAGGAACCCAAGAGTAGTCGGGTTCTCCTGTATGCCCCTGAGCGCGCGTCCGGCAGTGGATGGTGAGGGCTTTGGCGCCCGAGTCCTCCACGAGTTTCGCCGCGTCGACGATGAGGATCGACGAGGCGTCCCAACCCAGCCGGGTCTTTACGGTCACCGGCACAGCGGCCGAGCGCACCACGGAAGAGATGATTCTTCCCATCTTAGGGAGGTCGCGGAGAAGGCCTGCGCCTGCGCCGTGGCCGGCGACGTTCCGGACCCAGCATCCGCAGTTGATATCAATGAGGTCGGGACGCAGTTCATCCGCCATTCTGGCGGCGCCCGCCATTGACTCTTCGGCGCCGCCGTAAATCTGGATCCCGAATGGCCGCTCCTCCTCGAGAAACGCCATCTTTGCCTTCGTCTTTTCCGAGTTGCGCACAAGCCCCTCGGCGTTGACGAATTCCGTGTAGACGATATCCGCGCCCAGTCCTTTGCAGATGAGCCGGAAGGGGATCTCCGTCACGTCTTCCATCGGAGCGAGAAGTATGGCGTTCGGTATGTCGATTGCGCCGATTTTCATTACAATTTCGAGCTATTCAATATGCCGGCATTTTGCAAGCCAGCGCCTACTTCATCAGCATGATTTTACGCGTGCCGGTGAAGTCGCCGGCGGTCATACGGACCATGTACATCCCGGATGGAACAGCCAATCCATGGCTGTCTTTTGAATCCCACTCCATGACGTGATAGCCCGCCTCCTGCTCACCGCTCATCAACGTCGCGATCCTCCTGCCCAATACGTCGTATACCACGACATCCACCGTGGACGCCTTCGGTATATCGACGCTGAAATGCGTCGTCGGGTTGAAGGGATTCGGATAGTTCTGCGATAATGCGAATTCTTTCGGCAGCGTCAGCCCTTCCGTCAGCTTCAGCGCCAGCTTCGTCACTCCCGCATCGTTGATCGTCAGCTTCCCGCTTCCTTCCACGATGCCGAGTGTCTTGGTGTCTTTCCCGTTCAAGGACTGCAGTGCCAGCTTCTGCGTCCCCCCGCGCACCGCTTCCCACTTCACCGTCAACGGGTAGGCCGCTCCCTGGATCATAATCGCATAGGAGTACTCCTTCCCTGCTTCCGGCTGAGCCGGGAAGACTTCCACCATCCGCTGCGACGTGAACCGCACGTTCAATGCCCCTTCCGGCGCCATCGGAGGCATCTCGTACTTGCTTGCCGCCTGTGCGCTTAAGGTCGCCTCAGAGCCGATGTAGAGCGTCTGCGCCCTGTGGAGGTTGTCCTCGACCGTTACCTTGGAGAGCCCCGCGAGTTCCGTAACCGGCGATTCCTTCGGCACCGCGCCTGTGCCCACGATGTGGAGCTTGCCCGGTGCATTCGTCTTCACCCAGTAGCCCCTACCCGGCGTAAGGGTCGCTGCGACCGTGTAGGAGCCGTTGAAGCCGAAGAACGGCGATGTGATGATCGAGGGGGGAGTCGTGGTCAGCGTGCCGACCGCGACGGGGGTTGAAACCGATCCCACCATGTTCCAGTTCGCATCGAGCGAATCGTCCACGCTCGCAAGGTGCATTCCGGGACCATCGATCGTCCCGCCGCCGAGAAATTTGAGCCAGTAGCCGGGTCCGTTCTTGAGAGTCTGCGTTGCCTGGTAACTTCCATGATAGCCGAACGAACTGTACGAGATGGCATTCGGGAATAGGAAAGATTTGGCATAGCTGGGTGGGATGCAACCGACTGAGACCATATTCCAGCCGTCGAGATTCCCGGTTATGTATACCTCGGGATAATATGAGACGCATAAGCCGGAATGGATGTGCGTCTCAGTCGGGACACCGTCTTTGTTGTAATAATTGAACGGAGTGGGGAACGTAAGCAAATGCGTCGAGGAGTCGGAGTTCATACCGACAAGGTTTACCGTGTCGAGTCCGCCGATTCCGATATCGTCGATCTGGAACTGAATGGAACCGGCAGTCCGGTCGATAATGACCCGGAATTTGTCGTTGTCGATGACCGCTCCCGACGCGTCGAAGTCGCCCACCGAATCCCACTCTGCGATGAACTTGCCGGGGAATGCGGTAGTGCTCGTGCGGATGTGACCGTAGAACGCGAGGGGAGAATCCTGCTTCACGATCCAGTCGCCCCAGTACGGCGCGATGAAATTCTTCGGCATGAATCCGGCCGCACGTCTGACTGTGTCAGGCCGGCCCCTGTGCTGGCGCTGCGGCAGATCGAAACCGTCTGTCGCAAAGCCATTGGCATTGACGTCGAGCGTGTCGGTGGCGTTCTTCGAAAGCGCGATCGCCCCGTTGACACCGATCCATGCATAGTTCAACGTGTCGCCGTAGTAGACGAACGGACCGCCAAGGGAGTAGGGTCCCGCCGTTCCGTCGTCGCCCGGGTGCGTATTCGTCGTGCCCGGGGGGAGGAACCACTTGCTGGTGTCGATCACGGTGCCTGTGCCGATGATGCTCATCGGCGTGCATGAAAGGGTTGTATCGCAACGGTAGTAGGCGCTGTTGAGGTCAATAATCCGGTATGTGGACAACCCCGTTGAGTCGGCCAGCCCCAGGGAGTCTTTACCGACGATCCGGTAGCTCACCGTCGTCCCCTTCGGCTGACCGGGAATATTTCCTTCCCATCTGTCGGCCCCGATGTTGGTCATCGCCGCCGAAAGGATTGGACCGCCGTTGACGCTGTATTTAACCACCGCGTTTTCCACTCCGGCCTTCGCCGGGTTTGCCGGGTCGCAGTCGACGATGTCCGCAGACACTACCTGCGTGGCGGTGGAGGTCGTGTTCCTGATCCTGTCGTCGATCGTCAATATCGGCGGAAGATTTGAAGTGGCGGTCATGACGTACCAGAAGAGGATGTTGAAGTCGCCCCGCGCCACCCACCCCTTGCAGTTAAATCCCGCCTGAAAGGTGACGACATTCTCGTAAAACTTCCAGTTGTGTGAATGGACGTGATCGGTATCCCCGCTGGCGAGAAACCCCGTGTTGAATGTCGCGCCGCATGTACCGCAGCACGGTTCACCCGGGAGCCCGTTAATCTTCAGTGTCATGAAGAAATAATCGCCCACATTGACCATCGGTGCGTGACTCCCCTGGCCGAGAACGGGGAGGAGATAAAAGGAGTTTATCCGGTTTGCGTGAACAGGACTAATCGGAACGCCGGAGAGTCCCCAGAGTGCGGTGCTGTCCACGGGAGGATATGTGGGTCCCGGGCCGCTCGTGGCGGTGGATACCCAGCCCCCAGTGGCGTCTTCGGGAAAAGCGGCAACCCCGTCTTCGGTGTCATTCGTATTCAACCAATACCCCCAGCAGGTGCTTGAGGAAGCAGCGGGAAAGCCGCCGTACCCCGGTCCGTGTCCAGGGTAGATATTCGACTTGAAGAGGCGCAGAGTCAGCTGGGAGTCCTGTGCGCACACGCCCTGGCCCATGAACCAGAAGACGGTGTCGAGCGTCCCCGAGGCCGGGGCGGTGAACCATTCCGCGATGATGTCATTATGAAAGCCGATGTGCGTAGTCGTAGCGGGAAAATTGGCCGGCGTGTAGCCGAAGGTGGCCTCTGAAGTACATCCCGACAGGGGGGCGAGCCCCGCCCTTTGTGCAGCATGTAGAGCACTTTCCCCTTTCGTCAGGGGTATTGCATCTCCCCGGGAAGAGACGAGATATCTCTGCTGCGAATAGGAGGTGAGAGCCCCCAGAAGGAGGAGCAACGGGAGTAGCAATTTCATGTCGATCCTTTCATGGAATGGTATCCGTCCTCCCGTACGACCAATCGCGTTCATGGCATTATCGGATTTTTTTTGCCGAATGTCAAAGGAGCAAAGAGCCGGCCGGCTATCGCGCAACGCGCGCGCCTAAGCCAATTTGCGGGCGATCGCTTCCGCCATTTCGGTCGTTCCGGAGGGCTTTTTGGGGTTCAGGTCGAACGTCACGTGAGTACCCTCCCTCACAACGGAAGCAACGGCGTCTTCGATCTTCCGGGCGGTCGCGGAATCCCCCAGATGACGCACCATCATGGCGCTCGCGAGGATGAGCGCGCTGGGATTGGCCATGTTCTTACCGGCGATGTCGGGGGCGCTTCCATGAACGGCTTCGAAGAGCGACACGCCGTTTCCGATATTCGCGCCGGGGGCAAGCCCGAGCCCCCCGACGAGGCCGGAGCAGAGATCAGAGAGTATATCCCCGAAGAGATTTGTCGTAACGATCACGTCGAACTGGTGGGGATTCAGCACCAGCTGCATGCACATATTGTCGACGATCTTGTCTTCCATCCTGATCTCCGGATACGACGCGGCGACGGCCTTGCCCACCTCCAGGAAGAGCCCCCCCGTGAATTTCAGGATATTTGCCTTGTGGACTACGGTGACCTTTTTCCGGCCTTCTCTTTTCGCGTACTCGAATGCGTAGCGAATAATCCGCTCAGACCCCGCCCGGGTGACCACGCCGATCGTTTCGGCGGCGCTTTTCGCGGGATCGATGTAGTGCTCGATCCCGGCGTAGAACTCCTCCGTGTTCTCTCTCAGAACGATAAGATCGACGTTCGACCATGGCGTCTGTACGCCGTCGAACGATTTAGCGGGGCGGAGGTTGACATAGAGATCGAACTCCTTGCGGAGAGCCACGTTGACGCTCCTGAAACCGGAACCGATGGGCGTCGTGAGGGGGCCCTTGAGGGCTACTTTATTTTTCTGAATTGATTCGATGACATGGGGAGGGAGGGGGTCTTTGTACTTTGCCACGGCCTTCGAGCCGGCTTCCTGATACTCCCACTGGATGGGTACTCCGGCCGCTTCGAGGACGGAGACGGCTGCTTGTGTGATTTCCGGGCCGATACCGTCGCCGGGAATGAGCGTTACTGTGTGCATAGGGGATAAAATGTACGGAAAAAAAGGGCGTGGAACAACGCGGGCTGGTGTCACGGTGTGGACCGTGACACCAGTGTGATGTGGTGAGAGTTGGGGAGGGCGCGGAGCGCCCGAGAGCGGCATTCCGCCGCGGAGCGGCGGAACGAAGAGGAGGGGGGAGGATTGGGAGGGAGAGTATTTGCGCGGGCTAAAGCCCGCGCCTACCGGCCGCGCCTACCAGATGGACCGATTTCACGGCTGAGGCGTCTCAGCTGTCGCAGGAGTTGAGGAGGGGTCTTCCAGGCGTATGGGTTGAACCGGTACATGTCGTGCAGGAGTTCGAGGGAATCGTGACCTGTCGTGTGTGCGATCTCGGAGAGGCGACGGTAATTCGAGGTGGTTTCGTGGGCGGCCGGAAGATTCAACCGCAGGAGGGCGTGGCCGAGAAACTGCGTGAGAAAAAGACTCCTCGCCATGAGCGCATCATGCTCTCGCGCGTTCATGCGCGCAACATTGAGACCTCGCTTCCTGAGGTATCGTTCGATGCGGAGGAGGCGCGCTCGTCCGATTCTCACCGGGCAAAGGGCGATTGATTTCCCATCCAGCGAGCGGCTGGCGCTGTCGGGGCCAAAGAGAGGGTGTGTTCCCAGGATATCGGCATGACGGGGGAGCAATTCTTTCATCCACCGGATGGGTTCCCCTTTCACCGAGCAGACATCGACCACCAGCGCTCCGCGGGGAACCATCGGTGCGATAGAGCGAAGGAGAGGGCGGAGGCGCCCGATTGGAACTGCGAGAATAATGAGATTCGCTCCCGCTGCCTCGCTCGGGGAGACCCGTTTCACCCCGTGAGCGGTCTTGAGCCGCCGGGACGAGTCGGAGACAACGACACGGAAGTCGCTTTTCAGATAGCGGGCTGCCAACCGACCGAACCTCCCATACCCAAAGATTCCGAGCGTCTTACGGCGCTCCCTGACAGCCGGTCGTAGAGAATGTTTGGCTGGTGTCACGGTGTGGACCGTGACACCAGTATGAACCGACCGAACCTCCCATATCCAAAGATTCCGAGCGTCTTACGGCGCTCGCTGACAGCCGGTCGTAGAGAATGTTTGGCTGGCGTCACGGTGTGGACCGTGACACCAGTATGATTCCCGTATCCCGCTTGCGGCTCACCCCTTCCTCTGAACTCTGCGTGAGTGTTCGAAGACAGCCTTATAGACCGCTTTCACGAATTCAGGAGTGAGATTCGCATCCGCGGCCAGTGCGAGACGCTTACCCATGATTTGGCGCTCGCGGCGGGGATCCGGGATAGGCACGTTGCCCTTGCGTTTAAGACGCCCCACCTCGCGCACCAGCTCCTGCCGGCGGCTGAGGAGCACCATCAGCATGTCGTCCGTGAAATCGATCTCATTCCGGACCGACCCCAGCGAGCCCGTCCGGCGGAGGAGCATCTGCCGCACGAGATGGTCGGCGATGACGAGCGCGACCATCGATTCAACGACGGGAACGACCCGGGGACAGAGGCACGGGTCGTGCCGTCCCTCCACCTTGATGGTGCGCCTCTTGCCCCGCGTATCCACGGTGCTCTGGGCCTTCGGGATCGACGATGGAGGTTTAACGGCGACTCGCACCACGATATCCTCGCCGTTGGAAATCCCGCCGAGTATTCCTCCGGCATAATTCGTCTTTGTGCGGATCCGCCCCGTCCCCTTTTCCTTGTAGAATTCATCGTTGTGTTCGCTTCCCTTCATCGCGGCAGCCGCAAATCCCGATCCGATCTCGAATCCCTTGATGGCGGGGATCGAAAGAAGCGCTTTCGCCAGATCGGCCTCCAGCTTGTCGAAGACGGGGTCCCCGAGCCCGGCGGGACAATTCCGGATGACCGCCTCGACGACGCCCCCGAGTGAGTCGCCTTCCTTTTTCACCTTCAGGATTTTCCGCTCCATCTTTTTTGCGGCCTCCGGATCGGGGCAGCGGACCGGGTTTTTTTCGATCTCGCTGAACACGATCTTTTGGGCCGTGATCCCATCGACTGATTTGGTGTATCCGACAATTCTGATTCCCCGTTTAGCGAGTATCTGTTTCGCGACACCGCCCGCGGCGACCCTCCCCGCCGTCTCCCGCCCGGAAGAGCGGCCGCCTCCCCGATAATCCTGAATGCCGTACTTGGAGAGATAGGTGTAACCCGCGTGGCCTGGCCGGAAGAGATTTTTGATGGAATCGTACGCCTTCGGATTCTGGTCCTTGTTCCACACGAGGAGGCAGATCGGAGTTCCGAGCGTCTTCCCCTCGAACACGCCGCTCAACACCTGAACCTGATCGGCTTCGCTCCGGGCCGTCGTCACCCCGCTTTGGCCCGGCCGCCTCCTGTCGAGCTCTTTTTGAATGTCTCCCTCCGAGAAATCCATATTGGGCCTCACCCCGTCTATGAGCACCCCTACGGCCCTGCCGTGGCTCTCGCCGAAGGTAGTGATCCGAAACAGCGTCCCCAGTGCATTTCCTGCCATTGGCTACTCCTGTTGTTCCAATTTTTCGAATTCATCCCAGAATGTCGGGAACGACTTCCCGACGCATCCCGGGTTCATGATGGAAACCCCCTTGACCCTCAGTCCCGCCACAGCGAAGCTCATGGCCATGCGGTGGTCGTTGTACGTTTCAATCACGGCTCCCCGGAGGGGCTGGGGATGGATGGTGAGCCCGTCGTCGTGGAGCTCGACTTTCGCCCCCAATCTCGTGAGCTCGGCGGCGAGGGCGGTCAGACGGTTCGTCTCCTTGTGCTTCAGGTGCTCGACGTCGAATATGGAGGTGGTCCCTTCCGCGAAAGCGGCAACCACAGCGAGCGCCGGCACGCTGTCCGGGATCTCGTTCATCTCCGTCTCGATGCCGAGCAGCCGGTTTCCGTGCAGCTCGATGGCATCTTCCCGCCTTTCAATCCTGCATCCCATTTCGCCCAGCAGGGCCAGAAACTTGATATCCCCCTGAAGCGATTCGGGGGAGAGATTATCGATAACGACATGTCCTCCCGTAATCGCCGCGGCCGCGAGGAAATAGGTGGCCGCCGAGGCGTCGCCCTCGATCATAAACTCCTGTCCGATGTATCTCTGCGTGTTGTCCACGCGAAAATCTGAAAACTCGACGGTGTCGACGCCTGCTCCGAACGACCTCATCACATGAAGCGTCATTGTAACGTAGGGAAGCGAGCTCACCCTCCCCCGGGCGTGCAGGGCGACGGGGTGTTTTGCGTAGGGGGACGAAAGGAGGATCGACGAGATGAACTGGCTGCTGATCGCCGCATCAATCTCCAGGCTCCCTCCCGCGAAACTCCCTCCGTGCACCCTCACCGGGGGAAACCCGTCCGCGCTCGAGGTCCGGACCCCTGCCGCTTTCAGCGCGTCGAGAAGCCCCTTCAGCGTGCGGCGCCTCATGTTCTCGTCCCCTGTGAGGACGGTTTCCCCTTTTGCAAGGGAGGAAAAGGTCGTCAGGAACCTCATCGCCGTTCCGGCGTTTCCCACGTCGAGTTTTCCCTCAGGGACGCGGAGGTCGCCCCCTGTCCCGGATATCTCAAATCGTCCTGGATGCTCGTCGATCCTGACGCCGAACTGGCGCAGAGCGCGCACAAGGACCATCGAATCCTCGCTCACGGAAGGGCGGACCAGATTGGAAGGACCCTCGGCGAGGGCCGCCGCAATCAGAGCACGGTTTGTATAGCTCTTGGAGGGAGGTACCCTGAGCCGGATATCGACGCCCGGCGAGGGCTTGATCCTCCGAGCGGTGGCTGCGGTCATGACCTGTTGTTCCCCGAAATGCCTCGGATAAACATGTTCGACTGCAGGAGGGCCTGCTCGCGGAAGAGTTCGGTACCCGCGATAGTCCTGCATCCGCGGCTCAAGGCGTTCTTCAATAGGAGGGTCAGGGGAGGGTCGTAGACGGCGTCGAGCACGGTCATCCCCCGCCGCAGGAGGGTTCGCGGATAGGGGGATGACGATGCGCCCGGTGCCATCCCGACAGGCGTGCCGTTCATGATGATGTCGGCTCCAAGGTGCGGAAGATCCTTGAACAGCGCCCAGGAGCACGAAAGACGTCGGGCGGCGTTTTCGGCATTCGCGCTCGATCTTCCAACGATTGTGGCCGATGCCCCTGCATCGAGAGCGGCGAGCGCCATCGACCTTGATGTGGCCCCCGTGCCGAGAACAAGGGCATGCTTGCCGCGGATTGCTCGCCCCTTTCGAAGAATGCGCCTGACGGCGGGATAATCGGTATTGCAGCCCACGAGTCGGCCCTTTTTTCTGAGGATCGTATTCACTGATTGAAGGAGTTCTGCCTCTTCGTCCACAGAGTCGAGAAGCGGGATGACCTGCTTCTTGAATGGCATCGTCACGCTCAATCCGGATACAAGATCGCCAAAGGAGCGGAAGAACCGCTCAAGGTCTTCCACAAGAAAATTGACGTACACCGCGTTCAATCCCTTTTGCGCGAAGATCCCGTTGTGAAAGAGGTACCCCTTGCTATGAGAGACGGGATTGCCCACGAGACCGAATATCTTCGAGCGGCGGTTCAGGGTGTGTACGCGATAAATCCCGCGCAAATCTGCGGCGGTCAGCTGTCCCGGGGCCGTGATCTTCCCTGGAGCGGAGGCGGCGTAGGCCAACTCTCCCCCAAATCTTGGCCCGAGAATCCTGCTGATCTCTCCCCGGCCCGACATGCAGAAGGCGGCGATGGGGCGGCGATACCGGTGCGAACGCTCGAGTAGATCGAAGATCCTCCTGTTGTCGGAAATGTCGCTCGCGGTCGTGACCAGCTTGAGAATGTTCCCGGGAGATGAAAGGAGCCGTTTCATGATGGCGTGCAGGTCGCGAGGCGTTCTGCGCGTGTCGTGATAGGATACGATCAAGCGGCCATTTGCCGATGCTTCGAGGAGTCGGCTGATGAGGCGTGACCCTGCGCGCAGCTCTATGTCGGCGTATTCCGCCCCGAAGCCGAGCGCGTCGGAGAGCGTCCTGGCCTGCGCCCTTGCAGATCCGGTGAAGAAACCGCCTTCCGACCTGCGGCGGTTCGTGACGATCACCCGCGGACGGGGATGACGAAGGAGCTTCTCGAGATCCACTCCCCGCAGGCGGTCGACCCGAACTTCCACGAGATCCCCCGATCTGCGGAGTTTTCTGAGGGCGGATACTGCTTCTTTCATCGAGCGGGGCGCTATCGATATGACGATCTTCATGAAGCGCCCCCCCGGGCGATCTCTCTCAGAAGCGACCGCGCCTTGTCATGTGGAATCCGGATTCCCGTTTTCGCCATTCCAATCCTCACGGGGAGAGTATAATAGACCGCCCCGCCGCGGGTCTTCTTGTCGAGCGCGGTGATACGGACAAGTGACGCGGTATTGACACCTGAAGGGAGTTCCGTTGGAAGTCCGTAGGTGTCGAGGAGGCGTTTCAGACGACGAACGTCGGCGCCTGGGATCATGCCGAGACATGCCGCCATGCGCGCTTCCGCCACCATGCCCATTGAAACCGCCTCTCCGTGGGGAATGCGAAAGCGGGAGATGTGTTCGAGAGCATGTCCGATGGTGTGGCCAAAATTCAGGATGCGGCGCAAGCCCCTCTCCCGCTCGTCTTTCTCGACGACATGCTTCTTCAGCTCGCAGCAACGTTTCACCACTCTCGCAAGGACCCCGTTGGTCCTTCTGAGGATCGAAGCGTCGGAGCGTTCGATGAATTCAAAGAGGCCGCGATCCAGAATCATTCCATACTTGATCGTTTCCGAGAGGCCGTTGCGGTATTCGCGCGGGAGTAGGGTCCTCAGGCAGGCCGGATCAATATAGACCCGCGCCGGTTGATGAAACGCTCCCACGAGATTCTTCCCGAGCGGGTGATCGACCGCGACCTTGCCGCCGATGCTGCTGTCTACCTGGGCCAGAAGTGAGGTCGGAATCTGGACGTACGGCACGCCCCTGTGGAGCGTCGCCGCGACGAAGCCGGCGAGATCGCCGATCATTCCTCCGCCGAGGGCAACGATGAGCGAGTCGCGCCCCGCGTGCATCCCGAGGAGACGGTCCTCCAGACGCTCTTTCGACCGCCTGCTTTTAGACCGCTCGCCGGCGGCCACAACGAGAACCCGGCAGTCGGATCCGGCCCCCCTCAACGCACCGACAAAACGGGATGCATAGAGTTTTCCCACGGTAGAATCGGTCACCAGGAAGATGGCCCGCGATCCAAACTCGCGCGCGATGGAGCGCGCGGCCTGAGCGATGCTAATGCCGACGACGATATCGTACGAATCGTCGATGATGCGAGAGAGATTGACCCGGATTTTCAAGCGCCCGCCTTAGTGAAGTTCATCGAGGGCCTTCCTCATCGAGCCGACGAGCTCATAGGCACGATCTGCCCCGGCACCAGACGAGTTTCCGAGGGCCTTGATGAGGGCGCTCCCCACAATAATCCCGTCGCTCAGCGATGCGATCCGCGCCGCATCGCCGGGCGTGGAAATCCCAAAGCCGACAAGGAGGGGGTTGTTTCGCACGGAACTCCGGGCCTCGCGGAGGAAGTCCTCGGGGCGAAGCCCAGGAGATGAGCGCTCCCCGGTCACCCCGGTGATAGAGATGCAGTAGAGAAAGCCGGTGGAGACCCTGTCGAGCTCGGCGAGCCGGGCCGGGGGAGTGGTAGGCGCGGCAAGGAAGATCGTGGCAAGGCCGAGTTTTTTTCCGGATGCGGCGTACGTGGAGCTCTCTTCGAGGGGGAGATCCGCGATGATCGTCCCGTCGACGCCGATCCCGGCGCATTCCGAAAGGAACCTGTCGAGCCCGTAGTTCCAGATCGGGTTGGCGTACCCCATGAGGACGAGAGGGATCTGGCTTTCTGCGCGGATCTCTCTCGCCATTTCCAGGGTGCGGCTTAGCGTTACTCCGTTCCGAAGGGCGACTTCCGAGCTATGCTGAATCGTGGGCCCGTCGGCGATCGGATCGGAAAACGGGATGCCCAGTTCGATGAGGTCGGCTCCGGCTTTTTCAAGACCGAGGACGAGGCCCACTGTGTCGGCCACCTGCGGGTATCCCGCCGTGACGAACAACGAGAGGGCTTTCCGCCCGCGGCCGCGGAGGGCGCGCAATGTATCAGAGATTCGCATCCGTCATTGCCTTCGTGATTGCCGGGAGGTCCTTCTCCCCTCTGCCAGAGAGATTTACAACGACGATCTCACCCGGTGAGGTCCGGGGCATCAAGTGATTCAGGTACGCGAGCGCGTGAGCGGATTCGAGGGCGGGAAGGAGTCCCTCGAGGCGGACGGTCTCGATGCAGGCCCGGAGAGCTTCCGCGTCGGTGATGGAAACATACGAGACCCGGCCCGAGTCCTTCAGATAACTGTGCTCCGGTCCGACGCCCGGATAATCGAGGCCCGCCGAGACCGAATGGGCCGGGCTGATCTGGCCGGAAGAATCCTGCAGGACGTAGCTGTAGGAGCCGTGCAGGACGCCCGGCCTCCCGGCAGTCAGCGTAGCCGCGTGGCGGCCGGTCTCGATTCCGAAGCCCGCCGCCTCGACCCCGATCATGACGACTTTTTCGTTGAGAAACTCGTAAAAGAGCCCGATGGAATTGCTCCCGCCGCCGACGCATGCCACAAGGTAACCGGGAAGCCTTCCTTCCCGCTCCAGGATCTGTTGCCGGGTCTCCTTTCCGATGATCCTTTGAAAATCTCTCACGATCATCGGGTACGGATGCGGCCCAACGACGGATCCGATAACATAGAAGGTGCTGCGGACGTTCGTCACCCAGTCGCGCAGGGCTTCGTTCGTTGCATCTTTCAATGTGCGGGTCCCGGACTCGACCGGCACGACTTCCGCTCCGAGGAGGCGCATCCTGGAGACATTAATCTCCTGTCTGGCCATGTCTTCGGTGCCCATGTAGACGACACACTGCAAACCCATCATCGCCGAGACCGTGGCTGTAGCCACGCCATGCTGTCCGGCGCCGGTCTCCGCGATGATCCTCGACTTGCCCAGGTGGCGGGCGAGGAGAATCTGGCCAATAGTGTTATTGATCTTGTGCGCGCCCGTGTGGCAGAGGTCTTCCCGCTTCAGGTAGATTTTAGCGCGACCGTACTTCCGGGTCAAGCGATCAGCCGCGTAGAGGGGGGTGGGACGGCCCGCGTAATCTCTGAGGAGCGACCGGAGCTCCTCCTGAAACCGGGTTGTACGCCCGAGCTCCGTGTAGGCCGCCTCGAGCTCCCTGAGAGCCGCAATAAGTGTCTCGGGGACAAAACGCCCCCCGAATGCTCCGAAATGTCCCCGCTCGTCGGGGAGTGAACCCGCCGGGAAAGTCATCCGGCAGTCTCCACCGCGTGCGCCTTCCGGCTGAGCGTTCTGTTCATGATGGGGGCAAGCTGATCGAGTTTTTCGAGAAGGTGCCTGAACGTAGACGGTTTCAAGGACTGATACCCGTCGGAGAGAGCCATGGCCGGGTCGCCATGAACCTCGATGATGAGGCCGTCGGCCCCCGCCGCAATTGCAGCGAGCGACATCGAGGTGACCCCGTCCCAGACGCCGATGCCGTGGCTCGGATCTACGATGATGGGGAGGTGTGAGAGTTTCTTGATGATCGGAATCGCGTTCAGATCAAGCGTATTTCTCGTGGCGGGCTCGAACGTGCGGATTCCCCTCTCGCAGAGGATGACGTTATAGTTCCCCCCGCTCAGAATGTATTCCGCAGACATGAGGAGTTCCTCGATCGTCGCCGCGAACCCCCTTTTGAGGAGGACCGGCTTCCGCAGGGCGCCCAGCTCTTCGAGAAGCGAGTAGTTGTGCATGTTGCGCGCGCCGACCTGGAGGATGTCCGCGCACTCGGCCACCATCGGAAGGGTCGGCGAATCCTTTACTTCCGTAATGATCCGCAGGCCCGTGGCCTCCCGGGCCTCCTTGAGGTAGTGAAGCGCCTCCTCTTTCAGGCCCTGAAAGGAATAGGGGGAGGTCCGGGGCTTGTAGGCGCCCCCCCGAAGAAACTTTACACCCAACTCCTTCAGAGTGAATGCGAGGTCGACGATCTGCTGGCGGCTTTCCACGGAGCAGGGCCCTGCCGCGATGGCGAGTTCGCGGCCCCCGATCTGGGCGCCGTTCACCGCTATGACGGAGTTCTCCGGCTTTACGTCGCGGCTCACGAGCTTGAACGGCTTCGTGACCGCGATTGCGTCGAGGACGCCGGGAAGGTTTAGAAAGAGCTCAGGGTCCACCTTCCCCCTGTTTCCGGTGATGCCGATGGCCAGCCGTTCTTCACCCGGAATCTCGTGGGGGGTGTATCCGAGCGTCTTGATCTTCTCCTTCACCCGTTCGATGTCCGAGCGGGGGGCATTGAGCTTCATGACAATCAGCATGTGCGTTCCATGTTAGTGATCGATTATTCGATGTGCGACAACCGTTCGAAGAGAAGCCGCACCTTGTTAACGTCCTTCGTCCCGGGTGAGATCTCGACTCCACTGTTGACATCCACACCGTACGGCCGAAGCCGGTCAACCACTCCGGCAATGTTATCGGGATTCAGCCCTCCGGCAATAATCAGCGGGTGAATCTCCATCAGGCGTTCTGCGACCGAGAGATCGGGCATCGTTCCGGTACCCCCGTAGAGTCCGTCGCGGCTTCCGTCGAGCATGGCGGCCGAGATCTCGTACTCCTTTGCCCGATCGGCCTCGGCGGGGAGCCGCATTCTGAAAACCTTGACGACGCTCACCGGAAGACCCCGGCATTCCCGGGGCGTCTCGTCGCCGCTGAGCTGGACTTCCCGTATTCCGGTCAGGGAGATCACCGAAGAAATCCGTTCAGCCGGCGAATTCACGAAGACACCGACCGGAATCACGTACGGGGGGAGCGATGAAATGATTTCCGCCGCGGCCGAGGGTCCGATCGCCCGTGGACTTCCCTCGTAGAAGATGAATCCGAGCGCATCTGCGCCGGCTTGTGCGCACATGAGCGCGTCGTGAAGCGTTGTAATCCCGCAGATCTTAACGCGCGGCCGCATTTCCCGCTCCGTTCAGTAGCGCCCGCAACGCCTTTCCGGGGGATCCGGACCGCATGAAGTGTTCTCCGATGAGGGCCGCCGAGACCCCCAACCCGGCGAGCCTGCGAAGATCGGCGGGGCTCCGGATCCCGCTCTCGCTCACAATCGTCAACCCGTCGATCCCCGCGAAGCGTCCGGCTATCGCCTCGGTGCGCCGCAGGTCGAGTTCCATCGTTCTCAGGTCGCGATTATTGACGCCGATCAGGCGCATCGAGTCGGTATCCAGATTGTCGATCTCCCGCTCGTCGTAGAGTTCGACGAGGGCATCCAGTCCGAGTCCGACAGCGGCGGCATGAAGGTCGGCAAGGCTGATCCGATCAAGAATTGCAGCAATGAGGAGGACGGCATCTGCGCCCGAGGCCCTCGCCTCGTGGATCTGGTATTCGTCGAGAATGAAATCCTTTCTAAGGAGCGGGATCCCGACGGCCTCGCGGGCGGAAGAGAGATCGTCGAGGGACCCCGAAAAATACCGTCCGTCCGTAAGGATCGAGACGGCCGCGGCACCGTTGATGGCGTATTCGCGCGCGACTCCGGCTGCATCGAGGGCATCGGTCATCACTCCTGCGGACGGAGATGAGCGCTTGAATTCCGCGATGATTGATACCGCGCCGTCACGCCTGATCGCCGTCGCCATCGGAAGCGCCTTCCTTGCGTAGAACGCCTTTTCCGACAACGCAGAAACCTTCACATCCCGCTTTCGCGCCGAGATTTCCTGCCGCTTGTGTTCGACGATGTTTTCGAGGAGGTTCATTGATTGGAAAACCTCCTCAATCCTTCAAGCTTCTTGAGCGCCATCCCCGAGTCGATGGCTTCGGCGGCGAGTTTCACCCCTTCAAGCAGAGTGCGCGCCTTCTCTGCCGCGAGGAGACCGAGCGCGGCGTTGGCGAGCACGATGTCCCGATGCGGAATCATCTCGCCCTGAAGTATTCTCAGGGCGATTGCCGCATTTGCCTCGGGAGATCCTCCCAGAATCGCTTCTCGCTTTACCGTCCCCAGGCCAAAAAGCCCGGGCTCGAGGTGCATCGTACCCCGGCCCAGCCCGCTCCTGATCTCGAACACGGTCGTGGCGGCCTCCAGCGAGGCCTCGTCGAGGCCGTCGCCGGAATGGATGACGAGGACTCTGAGCGGGTCAAGTTGCATGAATACATCCGCCATCTTTTTCGCCGCATCCCGGCTGAACGCGCCCACGAGCTGCCTGCGCACGCATGCCGGATTGGTCATAGGTCCGAGGAGGTTGAAGAGCGTCTTTACCCCCAGCTCCGCGCGGGCCTTTGCCGCGTACTTCATCGCGGGATGGAAAAGGGGAGCAAAGAGAAAGCCGATGCCCACGGAGTTGATGCAGGCTCCGGCCAGATCGGGCGAAAGGTCGATATTCACGCCGAGAGCCCTTAATAGGTCGGCGCTTCCGCAGGTGCTCGAAATGGATCTGTTGCCGTGCTTCGCGACGGTGACCCCCGCCCCGGCGGCGACGAACGAAGCGACGGTTGAGATGTTGAACGTCCCCGTACCGTCTCCTCCGGTTCCGCACATATCTATGGCATCGGCGTCGTCGAGCGAAACTTTCACCGACTTCTCGCGCATGACCTCCACAAAGCCGAGGAGCTCGTCGACTTCCTCGCCCTTGGTCCTGAGACCGATCAGAAGCGCAGCGATCTGGGCATCGGTGGCGCCGCCTTCCATGATCGTTCGCATCGCCTGTGCGGCCTCCCCGCGCGTGAGGTGCTGTCGTTCACTGACCTTGAGAATCAACTCCTTCATGCGGCCTCCCGTTCGAGCCCCAGCCAGTTGGCGATGATACGGGCGCCGCTCGGTGTCAGCACGGACTCGGGGTGGAACTGTATCCCTTCCACCGGGTACTCCCGATGGCGGACCCCCATGACAACGCCTTCATCCGCCGTTGCGGTCACGACGAGCTCCGATGGGACGCTCTCAGGCGAGATGACAAGCGAGTGATAGCGCGTTGCCTCGAAGGGGTTGAGTACGTTTTTGAAGAGTCCTTCTCCGGCGTGTCTGATGAGAGACGTTTTACCGTGCATGAGCTTCGGCGCATGGCGGATAGCGCCTCCGTACGCGCAGCCGATCGCCTGATGTCCGAGGCAGACTCCGAGGATGGGGACCCGGGGGCCCAGCCGCCGTATAAGCTCGACGCAGACGCCTGCCCGCTCGGGCCGGCCAGGACCCGGGGAGATGACGATGCGATCGGGATTCAGGGCCGCGATCTCGTCGACGGTGAGGCGATCGTTGCGGACGACTCTCATGTCGGAGACATAGCGCCCCACCAGTTGGACGAGGTTGTAGGTGAACGAGTCGTAATTGTCGACGATGAGGATCATCGTGAAATCCCTTCGGCCATGCGCAGGGCCTCGATCAGCGCCTTCGCCTTGTTCGTGGTCTCGTCGTACTCCCTCGCCGGGTCGGAATCCGCGACGATGCCTGCCCCGGCCTGCAGATAGATCCGGCCGTTCTTTGAGAACATCGTCCTGATCGCGATACACATATCCATGGTACCCGAGAAGTCGAAGTACCCGACTCCGCCTGCGTAGATGCCGCGCCTGCTTTTTTCCAGCTCGTCGATGATCTCCATGGCTCGGATCTTCGGCGCGCCGGAAACGGTCCCTGCAGGGAAGGCGGCTTTCAGGACGTCGACGCACGTTTTGCCCTCCGCCACCCGTCCGATGACCCGAGAGGCGATATGCATCACGTGAGAGTACCTCACGATCTTCATCAGCTGGTCGACTTTCACGCTCCCGGTTTCGCAGACCCGCCCCAGGTCGTTCCGCCCGAGATCGACGAGCATGACGTGCTCGGCCCGCTCCTTCTCGTCTGCAAGGAGCTCGGCCTCGAGTGCGGCGTCCTCCTCATCGGTGCTCCCCCTGCGGCGGGTGCCGGCGATCGGGTAGACCTCGGCGACCCCGTTTTCCGTCCGCACGAGAATTTCGGGGGAGGAACCGATGACCTTGAAGCCCTCGAAGTCGAGATAGTACAAGTAGGGGGAGGGGTTGATCACCCGGAGCGCCCTGTAGGCGTTGAAGGCATCCCCTGTACACTCCGTCGAGAATCTCCGCGACAGGACGACCTGAAAGATATCGCCGTCGATGATGTACTTCTTCGCCTGCCTTACGACCTGCTCGAATTCCTGCCTGCCGGTTTCCTCCGTGAGCCCGGCGGGAGAGGCCTGAAACTCGCGCGCCCGGCCAGACGCCTGAGCGAGAATGGTTTCCAGCCGCCTGATCTCCTCCTGCGCCTGCTCGTACTGGCGCCGGAGATCCTTGCCCCGGTCGATGACCACGTTCACGATCGTGATGATTTCATGCTTGAGGTGGTCGAATGCGAGGATTGAGGTGAAGAGTCCAAGTATGCTGTCGTCGAGGTCTGCGTCGTTCCGTGCGGCCGCCGGGATTCTCTCGATGAAGCGGATGGCATCGTAGCCGATGAACCCGACCAGCCCTCCCCGGAAGCGGGGAAGGGAGGGGAGAGGAGGTTGGCTGTAGCGGCTCACAAAACCGCTCACTATGTCGAAAAAATTGTCGGTCAACCCGCGCGGCTCCGGAGGCGGCATGCCTGCCGTCGTTTCCCGGATCGTGGTGGTCCGGTCCCTGCAGGTCAAAAGCGCGGCCGGGTCCCGCCCGATGAACGAATAGCGGGCAAAGCGCTCGCCTCCTTCCACGCTCTCGAGGAGGAAGGAGGATCGCGAGCCTTCGCGGAGATGGAGGTAGGCGGAGACCGGGGTGAGCGTGTCCGCGAGCATCCGTTTGCTGACCGGGATGACGCTGTACGACTTCGCCAAATCCCTGAATTCTTCGAACGTCATTCGATGCGGTATGTTCTCAAAGGGCCCATAAAGCAGAAAAGCCCTTCCTGGCGGTCCAAGAAGGGCTCTCTAAAATCTCGAATTGTTACCGGTTACGCCGTTCTCGTCCCACCAAGTACCGAAGGTACAGGAAACCAGTACCAATACCAAAATCCGTTGACTATGGGGGTCGAGATATGCATTAGATTAACAGTACAAAGAATTGCCGAGATTGTCAAGGGGAAAATGATGGAGCCCGGCGATTGTGATTTCGGGGGTCGACAAGGTGAATTGGAATGACGCCGGCTGAAGCCGGCGCCGACACCCGGCGCCTACAGCACGAACGCGTCGACGACCACCACAAGCCCCTCCTTGACCATCGATTGGATTTTAGGGAGGACTGAGCGGATCTTCTCTTCCTCCTCCACGACGATTGCAACGATCGGCCTGTGTTCGCCGATGCCGAGGGTGCCTGAGCCGTAAATGCGGTCCTCGGCGCCGAATCCCATGATTCCTCTCACGACCGTGCCTCCGACGATCTCGTCTTTCCTCAACTGGCGCAGGATCGCCTCGTAGAGCGGCATATGCTCGTGTTTATCCTCCTCGTCCATGAACACCAGAAGCATCTTTGAAGGCCCGAGTACGCGCCTTGATCGGGTCCCTTGCGGGTGGGTGTGAGTGCGCTCTTGAGAGGTCTCCATCGCCTGATCGGTCCCTTATGGATTCTTCAACTCTGTTTCGGCTGCAGCAGTTTTCTCCAGCAAGTCCCGCGCGCGCTTCAACTCGCTGCGCCGCGCCCTGTCTTCGACGATGAAGTAGATTGCGGGGAGAGCGACCAGCGTCAGAACCAGCGCGGATGCGAGACCCCCGACGATCACGGTGGCGAGAGGCCGCTGGACGTCGGAGCCGATACCCGTGGCCCTGGCGGCGGGAATCAATCCGAGCATCGCGACAATCATCATCATGAGGATGGGGCGGAGCTGTGTCGCGGCTCCCTTGCGGATCGCGGCCTCGAGCTCAAGCCCTTCCTCGACCCGGATGAGATTGATGTGCGACACGAGGAGGATCCCGCTCATCACCGCGACTCCAAAGAGCGAAACGAACCCGACGCCGGTGCTGACGTTGAAGTTCATTCCGCGGATCATCATGGCCGCGATCCCGCCGATAAAGGCGAAGGGGACGTTGATGAGGACGATCGCTGCGTATTTCACTTCCTTGAAGAGCATAAACAGGATGACGAAAATGATTGCGATCGTGATAGGGATGACCACGGTCAGCCGCGCGCGGGCGCGTTCGAGGTTTTCAAACTGGCCGCCCCACTCGATGCCGTAACCATGAGGGAGGTGGAGTGCAAGCGCAACTTTCTCCTTCGCCTCGGCGGTGAAGCCGCCCTGGTCGCGCCCGCGGATGTTCGTCCGGACCGAGACCTGCCTCCGCCCATCCTGGCGGGCGATGATGGTCGCACCGTCCTCGATCTTGATGTCGGCGACCTGGGAGAGCGGTATCCGCTGGCCGCCGGGAGAGGTCAGAAGCAGGTTCCCGATGTCCGTCACAGTGGAGCGGGCCGACTCAGGATACCGGATGACGATATCGAAGCGTTTCTCGCCCTCGAAGAGCGAGCTTACTTTCCTCCCCCCCACGGCCATCTCGATCACATCCTGTACGTCTCTCATGTTGCCGCCGTACCGCGCGATCTTCCCGCGGTCGATGGCAATTATCAACTGCGCCTGATTCCCTTCCTGCTCGATCCCGTATTCGCTCGCGCCGTCGATCCCCTTCACTACGTCGAGGACGCTGTCGGCGCTCCTGCGCAAGAGATTGAGGTCGTCTCCGGAGATGAGCACCGCAAGGTCTGCAACCGAACCCGTAACGGCCTCCGTTACATTATCCAGAATCGGTTGAGAGAAGCTGATAACCGCTCCGGGGATGTGCGATTCGAGCCGGTTCTTGATTTCAAGGAGGAGCGCCTCCTTCTTCCTGTCGGCCCTCCAGAGGTCGTACGGCTTCAGAATGGCGCGAACCTCGAGCCGGTTGGGTCCGTACGGATCGGTCCCGTCGTCCTTGCGGCCAAGCTGTGTGGTGACGTTAGAAACCTCTTCGGATTCACTCACGAGCTTCCTGACGATCGGGGGGAACTTCGACGCCTCCTCCAGGGAGATACCCGAGGGGAGGATACAGCGAAGATTGAACGAACCTTCGTCGAGCTCCGGCAGGAATTCAGTCCCGAGATTCGCGGCGAGGAGCATCGCCCCAAGAACGAGGCAGAAGGAAATTCCGGCGACGATCACCCTCCGTTTCAGGATGAGCTCGATGAGCCGTTCATACGTTGATCTGATCCGGCGTAGCACGGGGTTCTCCTTCGTTGAGACGCCCTTCCGGAGGACGAACGACAGGATGACCGGAACAAGCGTCAACGCCAGGATCATGGAGCCCGTGATCGCATAGGAGATTGTGAATGCCATCGGGGAGAAAAGTTTTCCTTCGACGCGCTGGAGTGTGAAGAGCGGAAGGTACCCAAGGATGATGATGGTGATCGAGAAGAAGACTTCGCGTTCCACTTCCCGCGCAGCGTCCAGGACGGTCCACAGCACTCCCCGCTCCCTCTCTTCGGGAGACCGGGCCGAGATCCGGCGCATGATGTTTTCCGCCATGACGACGGCGCCGTCGACGATGATGCCGAAATCGATGGCCCCGAGGGAGAGAAGGTTCGCCGGAATCCCCGTGAAATGCATGACGATGAATGCGAACAGGAGCGAGAGGGGTATCGTCACGGCGACGATGAGCGCCGTCCGGAGGTTTCCGAGGAAGAAGATCAGCACGAGGACGACGATTGAAACCCCTTCGAACAGGGTGTGTGATACGGTCGTGAGGGTGCTGTCGACGAGATCGGTCCGGTCATAGGTGGTCAGTAATTGCACACCCGGCGGCAGGGCAGTTTCGTTGATTTCCCGGACCTTGTCCTTGATGTGGGCGAGGACATCAGACGGGTTTTCGCCGCGGCGCATCAGTATGAGACCCTGGACGCCCTGGTTGATGTCGATCTTCCGTTCCTTGTCGGTATATCCGAGCACCCCGGTAGGGGGGAGGACGCCGATCTCCACGGACGCGATGTCTCTGACGAAGACGGGTACGCCGTTAGCGGAGGAGACCACAATGTCCCTGATGTCATCCGCCGAGGTGATCCGGCCAATTCCACGCACGGCGAGGCCCTGTCCGCCGACCGCGAGTATACTTCCGCCGCTGTTAACGTTGTTTGCATCGATTGAAGAGGCAATCTGCGGAAGCGTCAGATTGTATTTTTGAAGCGCGCCGGGGTCGATGACGATGTGGAACTGCTTCACCAGTCCCCCGAAGTTCACAACGTCCGCGACGCCCTCCGTCTGGAGGAGCCGCGGAGTGACGACCCAATCCTGCAGCGTCCTCAGGTCGGCGACCGGGGTGCCCGGGGGGCCAACGATCACGTAGTAGAAAATTTCTCCGATCGGAGTCCAGATGGGAGCCATCTGCGGCTCTACACCGTCGGGGAGGTCCGCGTCGCGAAGCTTTTCCAGGACAAGCTGTCGCGCAACATAGTCGCTCGTTCCCTCGTCAAAGGTGAGCTGAAGGGTCGATAAGCCGAAAATCGTTTTTGAGCGTCGGCTGATCACGTGCGGTACGCTGTTCAACGCCCGCTCGAGCGGTATGGTGACCTGCTGTTCCACCTCCTCCGCGGCCCTGCCCGGGTACTGTGCGACGAGCTCCACCTCGGTGTCGCCGACGTCGGGATACGCCTCGATTTTCAGCTGCAGATATGCCCAGAGGCCTGCGCCGATCAGAAGAACGCCCATCGTCAGGCTCAGGAAGCGCTGGCTGAGTGCGAACGAAACCAGCTTCCGTATCATGACGTGATCCCGGCAGTCATGGACATCAGAACGTCCGGCTCCCCCACGTGAAGCGGAACGGATAGAGGAGGTGGAACTTCGTTTCGGGAACAATTTGAAGCGCCGGCGCCGGCAGGTGAATATTCTCCGCGGCCTGGACGAGCCATCGGATGAATGGCGCCGTCGATGACGGGAGGAGATGGACCGGGCTCAGGTCCAAACCGAGGTAGACTTCGCGGATTGTGGGAACATCGCTCGGGACCGGATCATAGTTTTTCACCGAATAACCGATCGCAGGCTGGAGCCATTTCGGATACCATCCGCGTGACTCTTCGGGGAGGAGATTCCAGACATCCGCCGTCCACCAGAACGATTGGCCCTGGTAGTCGTCGACAAATGTCCGTTTCTGACCCGGGATTGAACCGGATCCGAGAAACTCGGACGGGTAGTAACTCCATTTCTCGTGAAAGTTCTGCAGAACCGGAATGCGACGCTGCAGGAAGAAATACGCTGCGCCCGCAATGTCCATCGCCGCATCAGTGGGTGAAAACCCCCACCTCGTCGAAAAGCCGTCCTCGGTTTCAACGTAGAGTTCGTAGGTCAATCCCATCACGGCGCCCCAATCGTGGGCGGCTGCATCGGTGAATCCGTCGACGAGGAGGACCTCGCGGGTTGCATACGATATCATGTAGGAGCCGTAGAAGTGCCCGAATTTATCGATCTGAAGGTCGTACGGCCAATCCTCCTGTATGTGGAACGGCCCTCGATCGTCTTTCCACCACGCGTTGAGTTGGTAGACATGGAGCCCGATAACGGCGGCCGCAAACAGTGAGCCGGTCACGATCATCGGCATCGTCCGGACACGCGATTCAGCGGCGGGGAGGCGGCCGTCCATCGTTGTGCGTTCGTACGAAGCCCACCGCAGGGAGATGTCGTTTTGCCGATCGTTGCCGGAGCCCGAATCGGCAGCGGTCACGGTACGCACACCGTCCGTTGGTATATGCTGGCCCATGCAGATGACGACCGTGAAGAGTTCAAGGAGCGCGACAGATGCGTTCCGCATCGGCACCTCATCAGTATCCGAAGCTCAACTGCTTCAGGAGTATCGCTCCATGCGAGACGATGATATCTCCCTACTGAACTCCAGCCTTCACGACATACAGGCCGGGAGTTTCAGCGCCGAGGAGGACTTCTTTCCTCCTGTAGTCCCCCGCCTCATTCTGACGGAAGACGAAGGCTTTCCCCTGAATATTGACCACGCAGCTTCGGGGAATCGTCAGCGTCCGCTCCCGGCTTCCGGCCAGATGCGCCGTACCGAACATGCCTGCGCGAAGCCGGTTGTGCGGGTTTGAGAGGGTGATTCTGACTTTAACGGTCCGGGTATTCGGATCGATGACATCTCCGATGGAGACAACCTTTCCTGAAAACGGCTCTCCCGGGAATGCGCCGCAGAGGACCTCGGCGGTCGTGCTCATCCTGATGTCTGCGCTCTGCCTCTCAGGGACATCGGCGATAGCCACAACGGTGCCGGCTTCGGCCCGTTCAAGCCCCTTCGGATCGATGCCCGCCGCGCGCATCCGGCTCTCTTTCTCGGCCATCTCGGCCTGCGACTGGGCGAATTCGGTCTGCGCATCGACCACCTCCTTCTCGGCGGCGGCTTTGTGAGAGAGGAGGTCACGAAGCCGTTCCACGTTTTTCAGGGACCGGCTCACGGCCGAGGCGCTCTTCAGAAAGTCCGCATAGAGCTGCGTCAGGTCCTGGTTCTCGAACAGGTAGAGGTTGTTGGTTCCGAATTCGGAGCGGGCGACGCTCACGATGCAGTGGACCGGTGCCGAAAGATCAATCTGGACCAGCCCCTCTCGGACCGTATCGGTAGCAATCTGGAGAAGCTGCGGGGAATCGGATGCGAAACGGATTTCCCCACCGTCGGTTGATACCTGAGGAGGGGAGACCACTTCCTGATAATTCCCGGGTTCTCCGTCGGAGCGGTGGCAGTCCTCAACAGCGGCGCCCATCACCACGCCGAGCGCAAGTGTGCCAAAAAGGACTCGGTTTCGGGTATGTATCAGCTTCATACTAATCTCCTCACACGTGTTTACAACTCTTTTCCGATGGCAGCAGTGAGCGCGAAGACACTCTTGTGCAGCTGTGTTAACGCATTATAGTACGACCGCATGGAATCGTTGAAGGTCCGCCTGGCGTCAAGAAAATCCAGGATGGTCGTGCCGCCTCTCCGGTATGCGTACTCGATTGTTGACCGGACGTTTTCCGAGCGGGCGAGGATGCCGGCACGCATTTGTTCCTCGATCGCTTTCCGGGAGGCATATTCGTGCCACGCGGTCCCGGCGTCGGCATCGACCTGCAGCTCGAGGGCCTTGAGTTGCAGACGGACCTGCTCCACCCTGGAGATTGACTTTAGGATTTCGCCCTGGTTCCGGTTGAAGATGGGTATGGGGACAGTGAGCGAAAGGCCGTAAAAAGGCACCCCCTGCTGCCGCAGGTAGTCGGCGCTCACCGAAACATCGACTGTCCCGAGCGCCTCCTGAAGCCGCTGATTCGATTCTTCCCGCTCCAGCGAGGCCCGGAGCCCTTTGAGATCGGGGCGTGATTCCCGGGCGAGGCGCTTTGCGTCATCAAGCGTCAGGATGACCGATGGAGGGAGCATCGTCAGATCGCCTTCGATATCGACATCGGGGTCGGCGACCGTCCGACCCATGGCGACCTGCAGGTTGATGCGCGCTTTCCGGTAGTCGAGGAGCGATGATGAGACCTCGACCCGGAACTGCTCCGCCGCTACCTCGCTCCGCATCAGCTCGGATTCGGATATTTCCTTGGCCCGGAGGCGGATGCGGTTCAGGGACACCACGCTGTCGAGGGACGCAAGGTTTTGTTCGGCGAGCCCGAGCGCGGCCTTTGCGTAGAGAGCGTCGTAAAACGAGGACCTGATTGTTAGCAGGAGAACGCGGACGGCATCAGAGAAGCCTTCTTCGGCCACGATTTTGCCGTGTTCCGCCACTTCCACCCGATGAGACCGTTTGCCGGCAAGTTCCAGCGGAACGGCCAGCGATACCCCGTACTGTTTCTCCTCGGGGGCGAACGTATTCGGGGAAGAGAGGATGTCTCCGTTCACGCCGAGGGAAGGATTCGACGGGGGGAGGTCTGCCGAAACAATATCAGCCTGCGCGGCGGTAATGTCGTACCGCTGAGCCTGCAGGGTGGCGTTGTTGGCGACCGCTTCCCGCTCGGCGGTCTTCAGCGAAATGGGCTGTGCGGGAGCCCACGAGGCACACGCATACAGAACGATTTGGATCCGGAGGATGGACCACATCGCCGTCTCCTTTTCACACGATCTTCCCCATCCGCCGTGCGCAGAGGGTGGATCAATTGTGCGGCAAGAGGACTTCCATCCCCTCGTGCTCACGCACAAGAGCGACAAAACGAGACCGGCATCGTCCGCCGATGATTGCCGGGATAACGATCTGTCGTTGTCCATCTTGCCGCACGGTTGCAGCACCCTCAAAAAGGCTCGAGCGGAAGAAACTCACTACATCCGGCGCGGCATCAGCAGACGCCGCGACCGAGAGGGAAGATTCAGTTAAACATGCTGTGAATTGCCGACCAGGGGTGGATCGGGTGAATTACCCCTGATCGTCGATGAAGGAACCGGAGATGAGGTCTAGAGAAGGAGCGAGCAGTTTTGCAGGTACAGCGATTCCGCGAGGACAACCGGCTGGTGGACTATTGCCGCTTCCTCGACTTCGATGCACGACGTCTGGGAGGAGGTGATCGAAATGGCCGGAAGCGAAGGGCTGTCCTGATCGAGAATGACTCTGGTGGAGGAAACGGTTTTCGCGGCTGAGACGCAATCTTTGCGGTTCAGGCTGAAAAATGAGGAATACGAAGGGGTGCTGCAGAGAGTCGAAACGGCCTGAGGAGCGGTTGTCGCCCCGTCCACCTCGTCGAAATGGACCGTCGTGATGTTGGAATAGAAATCCGTCAGGTTCGCGCCGTCATTGAGGAGGGTGACGGCGCAGAAAAGCGTCAGGAAGATTGAAAGAAAGGAATTGGATTTGACGAATTTGTTCATGTCGGGAGAATCAGCCGGCGGTTGTAAAATATACCTTGTACATCGATGAAAGTCAACTTGTGCTCTTGCTCCGGTTCCATCCGGTTACGGTGGCTGGTGTCACGGTATGGACCGTGACACCAGTCTATGGCATCGACAGCTCCGAAGGTCCGGAACAACGCCGGCTAAAGCCGACGCCTTCATCCGACGCATACACCTGGCGGATACCGTACCTCGCTAACATTATTCCCACCGCAAGGGTTCCCGTCTCTCGACCCCGTCTTCAAGGGAGATGGTAGAGCATCAGGTAGACGATGACCCCCGTGACCGATACGTAGAGCCATATGGGATATGCCCATCGGGCGATCGCCCTGTGCCGCGCCACGTCGTTTCTCAGGCCCCGTCTGAGGGAGATAATGACCAGGGGTACGACCAGGACGGCGAGAATCGTGTGCGAGGTCAGGATCGTAAAATAGACCGGACGGGTCCAGCCCTCGCCGGGGAAATGCGTCGTGCCGTGCACGGAGTGGTAGGTGATGTACGATACCAGAAAGAGCGACGACACGGTGAAGGCGGCAATCATGAGCTTCCGGTGCGTTGCCCTTCGGCCCCGGAGTATCATCCGGTGACCGGTGAACAGGAGGATTGCGCTCGCGCTGTTCAGGAGCGCGTTCAGCGTCGGCAGGAATTCGATCAGTCGCCCGCTCTCCGCGAGAGGATCCGGGCATCGTGCTCGAGAGAGCGGACAGAGCTCGAATCGTCGATGTCGTAGTAGCCCCTGATGGCACCCTCGTGATCGATGAGGACGAATTTCTGGCTGTGGATGATCGCGCTGTCCCCTTCGACGTCGAGCCCCAGATGGAACCCGTCGCGCGTGAGCCTGGCGATGGCCTCCCTCCCGCCCGTCAGAAAGAGCCACTTCCCCTTCACAGCGCCGTACTGGCCCGCATACTGCCGAAGGACGTCGGGCGTATCGTTTTCGGGGTCGACTGAGAACGACAGGAACTGCGTCCGCCGGTCGGAGATAAAATCACGCTGGAGCTCGGCCATCTTCGAGCTCATCACGGGGCAGGCCCCGGCGCACTGGGTGAAGATGAAATCTGCGATGGTGACTTTTCCGATAAGGATGCCGGCTGAAACGCGATCGCCTTGCTCCGAGACGAGGCTGAACTGGGGAACGCTGCCGAAGGTCGGAAGGAGGATTTTTTTCTCGACCCTTGTGGACACGAACCAGTAGCTCACGATGGCCATCCCCAGCGCGAAAGGGATGCCGAAAATGATCAGGACAAGTGCGCGGGTTCGGGCGGGCATATCACGAGGTTCTGTCGGAGCGTACGACGGCTGCCGAACCCCAGAATGTCAAAAAGGCGAACGCCGCGGTGACGGCGAATGCGACGGGGAGCGCAACGAACTCATGCACGGGCGCCGGGGCCTGGAGATAGAGCGCCTCCCTCAGGGCGGCGATGCCGTAGGAGAGGGGATTGATGATCATGAGGCCTTTGAGCCAGCCCGCGGCTCCGGAGGCGGGGAAGAGGCTCCCCGAGAGGAGCCACAGCGGGATAAGGAACAGGTTCATGATGGCATGAAAGCCCTGGGTCGAATCCATCCGCCACGCGATCATGAACCCGAGCCCGGTGAGGCCGAATGAAATCACCGCCAGAATGACGACGATGACGAGGACGGATCCGAACCCCAGCGATATTCCGACCGCCGGGGCGAGAAGGAGAAGGATCAGGGCCTGAAGGAGCGACAGAACCGTCCCTCCCAGAATCTTGCCAAGCGCGATGCTCGACCGCGGAACGGGGGCGACGATGACGGACTGCAGGAAGCCTTCACGCCTGTCCTCGATAATCGAAATTGTTGAGAATATCGCCGTAAAGAGAATCACCAGGACGATCGTTCCCGGATAGAAATACTCGAGATAGTTGACGTCGGGCGGCGCATCCGGATAGCGGAACGAGGTGCGGAGGCCGGAGCCGATCAGAAACCAAAACACAAGGGGCGAACCGATGACGCCGATCATCCGGCTTCGCTGCCGGTAAAACCTGATAAGCTCCCGCCGCGTGAGGCTCAACGCCGCTCTCATGCGATCAGCCCTCGTTCCCGTAAGAATCGAGAAACCGGCGCCCCGTACGGCGGATGAAGACGTCTTCCAGCGTGGGCTTGGAGTATGACACTGCCTCGATCCGCCCCGGAAGCGCGCGCACGAGCTCGGGGATGAACTCGTGGCCAGCCGTGCGCTCGATTCGAACGGCGCTTCCGACCACCTGCGGGTCTCCCCCGAACGCGGTGCGGATCAGGCGCGCGACCCCGGCGGCGTCGGGAGTGGTAACGGAGATGACGTCTCCGCCGATGCCGGCTTTCAAATCCGCCGGGGATCCGAGAGCGACGAGCCGGCCGAGGTCGAGGATGCCGAGCGTGTCGCACAGATCCGCTTCATCGAGAATGTGCGTTGTGAGGAGAACGGTGACTCCGTCGCGCGAGCATAACTCCCTGAGATACGAGTCGAAATCCTTCCGCGCCCCCGGATCGAGTCCGGTGCTCGGTTCGTCGAGCACCAGGAGCCGAGGTTTGTGGAGCATCGCCTTGGCGAGCTCCACCCGCCGCTGCATTCCGCCCGAGAGCCGTTCGACCGGATCGCCTGCGCGTGGGGCGATTCCGAATTGCCCGAGCACCTCCTCTATCCTCGCGGAGAGCTCCGCTCCATGCAAACCGTAGAGGCTCCCCTGGCAGTCAAGGTTTTCGCGCGACGTGAGTTTCAGGTCGAGGCTTGGCCTCTGAAATACGACTCCGATCGTTCTCCTCGATGCCGCGAGGTCGGCGAAGAGGTCCGCGCCAAACACCCGGACACCTCCGGAGTCCGGCCTCATGAGCGTCGAGAGGATCCGGAAGAGGGTGCTTTTGCCGCTTCCGTTCGGTCCGAGGAGGCAGAACATCTCTCCCGGGTTTACGCCGAAGGAGACGCCGTCGAGTGCCGGTGCAGGGAGACCGGGGGCTGCATTCTTTGTGCCGGTAGATGTTCGCGCGAAGAGGCGAGGCGGTGGCCTGAGACGGGGGTATGTGTGTGTGAGGCGATCGACTTCGACAGCCGTGCGCGCCGGGGCGGTGTGCGCCGCGAGCGGCCCGGGAGGAACGGCTACGCTTTGTCCAGCGCCATCAGGAGCATGAGGCACGGGAGATACACCAATGAACCGAAGAAAAGACGCCAGGAGGTCGAGGTAAATTCCCCCGGGAAGTCGCACCCGGGATGGTTGGACTCCTTCACCAAGAGGATGCCGATTCCGAGAAACCCGAGGCCGAGAAGCGCGGCTCCGGCGACTGAGACCGCGCCGGTCATCCCCGCCAGCGCGGGGCCAATGCTTGAGGCCAACAGGGCCACGCTGTACCAGAGGATCTGGCGGCTCGTCCTCTTTCCGGCAGGATCGTCGACCGTCAGGATCTTGAATCCGGCGCGGGCGTAGTCCCTCCTGTATAACCATGCGAGCGAGAGGAAATGCGGCATCTGCCAGCAAAAGAGGATGGCGAACAGAACCGCCGCCTCCGGAGTGATTTCGTTTCTGACCGCGGTCCAGCCCATGACCGGAGGAAGGGCGCCCGGGACAGCTCCGATCAGCGTGGAGTGCGGGGTGATCCTCTTCAGGGGAGTATAGAGGAAGATGTACGTCGCGAACGTTACCGCCCCGAGAAAACCGGTGAGGACGTTCGTGAACAGGGTGAGCTCGAGGAGCCCGGCGGCCGAAATCGTGATCCCGAACACGAGGCATGTCTGGGGATCAAGCCGGCCGGAAGGAAGAGGCCTCCGCTCGGTACGCTTCATGAGCCCGTCGTACTCGCGCTCGATAAACTGGTTGAGAGCTCCGGCTCCGCCCCCGAGAAGAACCGTGCCAAGGGCGACATGCAGGAACAGCACGAAATCGAATGCCCCGCTCGAGGCGAGATAGAACCCGCAGAGAGCCGTCAGAACCGAGAGGCCGGTCAGCTCGGGCTTCATCAGCTCGAGGAAGTCGGCGAGGCGTGCCAGCGAGCGCGAGCGGTGGATTGCCCTGGCGGTCCCGTTCACGCGGCTGCCTCCCGCCCGAGAGTGGCGGCGACGCCGGAGGAGCGGGCGACCGTAACTCCTACCGCCGAAGTACTTATGCCCCGCGATCCGATCGAGTGCAGGCAGGCAATGACGCAGCTCACCAGAAGAAGCGCGCCGGCTGCAACGTGCGCCGTCGAGATGATGACTGATTTACCGGAAAGAACTGTGAGCGCGCCGAGGGCGATCTGCAGGAGCGTGAGGCCTGTGAGGAGGAATGCGAACCGCCTTAGCCGGGGAACGGCCGCAAGCGTTCGCGAGGTCCACGCGACGAGGAGAAGAACCAGCACTGCCCAGAACCTGTGAATCATGTGAAGCGCAATCTGAGAAGCCGTGACGGGCCCGTCGGCCGCAAGCCGGATTCCGGAGCCGATCAGTTGCTCGTTATATCCCGCGACCGCGGATGGGGAGAGCGATGGAATGACCTGGCCGTACGCCAGCGGAAAATCGGGGACGGCCAAACCCGAGTCGGTGTGGCGCATGAGGGCGCCGATCAGCAATTGGATGAAGACGGCGGCCGCGGCTGCTGCGGTCAGCCGGACGACCGGCGGGCCCCAGAGGGAACGGTTTGATTTCGCCGAAAGGGGGGGAAGAGAGCGCCACCGGGGCGAAGTGAAGAGCGCGATCGAGGCGACGAGCACGAAAAACGACTGCGCGAGCGCGGCATGCCCGACCGAGACCGCCGGCGGTAGAAGGAGCAATACGGTCAGGCCCCCGAGCACTCCCTGTGCGACTACCAGCCCGACCGCGGCAAGGCCCAGCATTCTCATCCAGCGCCGGTCGTCCCTCTTCCAGAGCCAGATGGCAAGGAGTACGGTCATGAAGCCGACCACTGAAGCGATCATCCGGTGGGTGTGCTCGAACACGATTCCGCCCACCATCTGATCGAGAGGGAATGCGAACATGAAATGTCCGTATGTCGTTGGCCAATCGGGGACGGAGAGGCCGGATCCGGTGCTCGTAACGAGACCCCCCGCTATAATCAGCAGAAAGGTGGCGGAAGCCGTCAGCAGCGCGAAGCGGTGCAGGTTTTTGTAGCCGGTCAATTCTACTTTCCGGGCTTTTTGGCGGGCGCCCTTTTCGGAGTGCCTGCTTTGTTCCCGGCCTTTGAGGGCGCCGGGGCGCCCGCCTGGGTGGAGTCAGAAGGGGTTACCTGGGTTGAATCGGGCGGCGGGGTCAATGACGCCTCCTGCTGGTCGTACCATGCCTTGAACTCGTCAGAGCTCTCGACCGTCATGTAGCCGCGCATCCTGAAATGGCCGAGGCCGCAGAGCTGAGCGCATGCGATTTCGGTGGGAGTGGCCGGCGCAATGACCACTTCCATCACGCCTGCGTCCGCGAGTTTCGAAAGAAGGTCTTCGGCGAGGGCATCGCCCTTGTTCGCCACGATCGCGCCGGACTTGTCGGTGTAGTTTTCCATGACGACAAAGCCGTCCATGTTCGACACTTGCCGCGCGGAAATCTCATGCACGCCCGCTTCGACGAGCTTCGTTACCGCATCCTCGGTCAGTCCGTCGTTCTTCGAAATCATCGGCGATCCGCTTGTATCCTTGTGATCCTCCATCGACACAAACTTATCAAGGTTCGCAACAGGCCGGGTGGGGACGTCCGTCATGCCGGCATCGGCAATTTTCCCGACGTTTTCGCTCGTCAGATGGTCGCCCTTCGACGCGATGGTGCCGGTGCTGTCGGAAACGTCCTGCATGAGCATGAGGTTGTCGTCGTGCCAGCCCTTTGCGATCGCCGAGTGACCCATCGCCGGCAGCTTTACCATCCGCACCTTTTTCATCGCCTCCGCGATGGAGTATGGCCGGCGCAGTTCTTCGCGGACCTCCGCGGTCGTCTTCGTGGGGGTGAACCAGAGGGGGATTTCCATCCCGGGGATCGCGTCCTGCTTCACCCTGTACGCGGGGAGATTGAAGCTGTGAATGACGTCCTTCGTAGTGAGCCGCACGATGACCGGCTTGTTCACGGGGAGGAACAGGTTGTTGTTCGTGACGATGTCGTCCTTCGCGTCGGGGTCGCTGCGGTCGAGCCCCAGGGGGTTGTCGGTGTCGATGAGACCGATCGACGTGCGTCCGAACTTGCCGTCGGGTCCCGGATAATGGACATTCCATGCGAACTGCTCGGCCACGACGCGGACCGTCACCGCCTCGTTTTCCGACGGAAATGCATCGACCCGCTTGGACCAGAGGGGAATTGAGAATGCCACCAGGAGCACGATCTCGATGACAAGGACTCCGGCCTCTATGAAGTTGGAGTAATGGCTCGTCACCCCCGTGTAGCTCGCCTGCGGCCTTCTGGATTTGCGGAATCGGATGAGCGTGAGGATGAAGAACGCCCCCCACCCGACAAACAGAATCAGCATGAGCCAGTGGACCAGACCGATGAGGTGATCGATTGCCGGCCCGTGCGCCGAAGCGTCGGGATAGAGGCCTAAAAATTGTTCCATTCAATTACTCCTTTTTCGTCGTTGCGGCGAAGGACGCCGTGCTCATCAATAAAGGTGTGCCCTGAGACCTTTTCGCTCCGCCGCCGAGCGCGCCGCCAGATCATCACAAAGAACGCCGAGATGATCGCGAGGACGAAACCCGTCGTCCCGAGCATGAGGGTGAGGGCTGTGTTCATTCCCGCGTTCATCGGAGAGTCGTTGGCTCCGTAGCATACCGGGCATGCCGCCGCAGTGTGCGCGGTGAGAACCATCAGCGCAGCGCAGAGAAAAGAGAATGTTGCCGCCGTCCTGAGCGTGGTCACAGGTAGCTCACGTGCTTGAGTTTCTTGAGAATACGGATGCCGTAGTAGATCAGGCCCACGGCCGCCAGAAAGGAAGCCATCGCTGCGGCCAGCATCCAGCCGTCGCCCGAGCGCTGGTACGCCTGGAGGAGCCATACCGCAAATCCAATCGCCAGGGCGACCGAAAGCGAGATGAAGAAGATATGAAATGCCTTAAGGGACATGGTGGTAGACGACGGGATCCGCATGGTGAAAGAGGGGGAGCGACATGAGCGCCGCGAAGAACACAACTGTCAGGATAAGTGTGGCATAAATAACCTTCTTTTCGGAGACGAGGTGCATGAAGTAGCTGGCAACCAGGCCTCCTTTCACGGTCGCGATGAGGAGCGCAACGCCGATGGCGAGCGGGACGTCCAGATGAAGCCGGGAGATGCCGACCGTGATGAGCGTCAGGCAGAGAAGCGCGATGAAGACCGTGACGTACTTCCGGACGTGTTTTCTTATTTCCTGGGTATCGGCGGTTTCCATGCGTGCTCCTATAGGAGGTAGAGGACGGGGAAGAGGAAGATCCACACCAGATCGACGAAGTGCCAGTAGAGACCTGCAACCTCGATCCGGTTCGTGAACCGGTCCGGCTCCGTTTTCCACATCCGGCTGCCGGGTCCCCACAGGTACGAGTTCACGATCATTCCCCCGATGACGTGGAGGCCGTGCAGTCCGGTGAGCGTGAAGTAAATTGCGAAGAACGTGTTCTTGCTCGGGATGTCGCCCATCCGTATGTGGTGGCTGTACTCAAAATACTTGATGATGAGGAATCCGAACCCGAGAAGGATCGTCAGGCCGAGATAGAGCCGGAACTTCCCGAAATTCTTCATCATGAGAGACGCCCACGCCATGACCATCGTGATGCTCGAGGTGATCAGGACGGCCGTGTTGAGCGTCGCTAGCGGAACGTCGAGCTCGCCGTGGGGCCACTCGGGAGCGCCCAGCCGGAGGAGGATGTAGGTTGTAAAGAGCGCGCCGAAGAGCATGACCTCCGAGGCAAGAAAGAGCCAGATGCCCGCTTTCGCGTTGAAGATGCCGGTGTCCGGGCGCGCGGCTACGTTATAGGGAATCTCCATGGTCAGGCCTCCACTGCTTGATTCTGCGGGGTGAAATCGGTCCGGTGACCGGGTACCGAATACTCATAGGGCCCGCGATGGACCTCGGGAACCGCGGAAAAATTGCCGTGCGCGATGGGGGGACTCGAGGTGGCCGACCAATCGAGCGTTGTTGCATCCCAGGCATTGCTCGTGACCTTTTTCCCTTTCCTGATGCTCACAAACAGGTTGACGATGAAGACGAGCTGGAAGAGAGCCATGACCCAGGCCCCCACCGACATCACCTCGTTCAGGTGAAGGACGCCCTGGGCGTGTGCATACTGCTGCCCCCCGTCGTACAGCCGGCGCGAGACGCCGGAAAGCCCCTGGATGAGCATCGGGAAAAAGATGACATTCATACAGACAAAGGAGCCCCAGAAATGGATCCTTCCGAGGGCTTCATTCATCTGACGGCCGGTAATCTTCGGGAACCAGTAGTAGACCCCGGCAAAGAGCGCGAAGAGCGTCCCGGGAGCAACGACATAATGGAAATGGCCAATGACATAGTACGTATCGTGGAGTGGGATATCCGCGGCGGCCAGCCCCAGCGGAAGCCCCGTCAGGCCGCCGATCCCGAACATCGGGAGAAAACCGAGCGCAAAGAGCATCGGAGTGTTAAACCGGATTGACGCTCCGTGAAGGCTGATGAAGAGCGAGGAGAGGATGACCACCGAAGGGATCGAGATGATCATCGTGGTCGTCTGGAAGAATGAGCTGATTGCCGTGCCCATCCCGGTCAGAAACATGTGGTGGGCCCAGACGATAAACGACATGAACCCGAGAAAAATCAGGGAATAGACGAGCGACTTGTATCCCCAGAGCGGCTTCCGCGAGTTATTGGCTATGACCTCCGCCACGATTCCGAGCGCCGGCAGGATGAGCACATAGACCTCGGGGTGGGCAAGAAACCAGAAGAGGTGCTGCCAGAGGAGGGGGTTCCCGCCTCCGGCGTTCGGCCAGACCTGGCCGCTCACGACAAGGCCCGAAGGGAGAAAGAAGCTCGTGCCCGCGACCCTGTCCATCAACTGCAGCACTCCCGCAGCCTCAAGGGGCGGAAATGCGAGGAGAAGGAGGAAACCGGTGACGAACTGCGCCCATACGAAGAAGGGAAGGCGCATGAACGAGAGCCCCTTCGCCCGCAGCTGCAGGATCGTTGTTATGAAGTTCACCGATCCCAGCAGGGATGAAGTGATCAGGAAGACCATGCCGATGAGCCAGAACGTCTGGCCTCCCCAGAAACCGGGTACCGTCACGTCAGAGAGGGGGGGATACGAGGTCCAGCCCGACTGCGCGCTCCCTCCGGGAATAAAGAAGCTTCCCAACATCGTCACTCCTCCCACGAAATAGACCCAGTAGCTGGCCATGTTCAGTTTCGGGAAGGCCATGTCGGGCGCGCCGATCTGGAGCGGCATGACGTAGTTTCCGAACGCGCCGACGGCGAGAGGCACGACTCCGAGGAACACCATGATCGTCCCGTGCATCGCGCCGAGCTGGTTGTAGAACTCCGGAAGCATGATGCCCCCGGGCGCCCGATCCTCTCCGAGGAGCGAACCGATGAACGGAATCGGTTCCCCGGGATAGGCGAGCTGCCATCGCATGATCATCATCAGGCCGAAGCCGAAGAAAAGGAAGAACATGCTCGTGAACGCGTACTGGAGGCCGATCACCTTGTGATCGGTCGAGAAAACGTATTTCCGCCAGAAGGGAAGCTCGTGCGGATGATGCAGCTCGACGTGCGTATGAGCCGCCGTCTCGTGCGCGACGTTGTTGGTTTTCATGGTGGGAATATTTCTACTTCGCCGCGAAGGTGAAGTCCGCCGTCTTCGTGTCGCTCGCCCCCACGGTGACTTTCATCGTCTGAGTTCCGAACGCCTCGTGCCAGGCCTCGATCTCGTAGTCGCCCGCGGGGAGTCCCTTGATCTCGAACGTGCCCTTGTCGTTCGTGACGGCGTAGAAGGGGTGGTCGAGCACGCCGACGTAGGCCGCCATCCAGTTGTGGACATCGCATTTGATCTTGACCATGACTTCGGGGCTGGCGAACGTCTTCGTGTTTTTCATCCCCTGCTTCGGCTGGGCCATGTTGAACGGCGTGCTGTTTTTCGGCAGGGCGTGAATATTGTGGAGCGTCGGATCGCTGTTGACGATCTCGAGCTGCTGATTGGCCATCATGCCGAACACATGCGGATGGTACGTGCAGCCTTTCTGCTCGATCGTCTTCTTATCCTTCGGGGCGGGAAACTTTTTTCCTTCCAATCCTTTCTTGACATACACGAACACCCACTCGAGCGTATTGTTGGGGTTCACCGAGATCTTGTCAGAAGGGACCTGTTTTCCCTCGTGGATTTTCAGGCATTTCTGGTCGGCCCCCATCGTGATCATCGAAACGGCAGGTTTCTTCCCTGTGAAATTGACCTTCCCCACGATAGTCCCGGCTTCGGCGCGCGAAACGAGCATGAAGCAGAAGGAAGTTGAGAGAAGGAGGGATAACCACTTTGTACCGTTCATTGAGATTCTCCTAAATGATTAAGAAATATGCAATTGGTTCGATACGGGCTGAATGTCTCTTGCAGGCGGATTCTTCAAATCATACGCCTTTTCCGCATTGGGTGGCTTATGATACTGATTTTTCGCGACTATTTCAAGAAATTTCAGCCCTTCTAATAGTTTAACGCCGGGGGACGGGGTGAGGTTTCTGGAAAAGAGGGCCGGCGGCCTACCTTGGCTGCTGGAGGCTCAGAGTCCGGTGAAGCTGTCGCATGAGACGATTCCTCATGGCCTGCTGGTTGGAGAGGAGAGCGGCGACCGGCCTGGCAGGCACGCCTTCCCCTTTTTCCTCCGCGCGGGCATTCGCGATGGAAAGCTCTTCGTGGTATGCTCTAAGGATTGCGATGGCGACATCGCAGTCGTGGATTGAACCGAGGAGATCAAGCGTTTCTTCAAGCTCGCTCAGACTCCGCTTGAACTCTTTTCCGAACGAGCCCTCGAGGGATTCCATCAGGTATCGGAGCGGCTTGCCTGCGATCCGCATTTCGTGCAGTTTCTCGGGCTCGTCCGGGAATCGCAGCGCTTCTTCCTGCAGGGTGAGGAATCGGGCCCGAAGACTGTCTACGATATGCAATGCCTCATCGAGAAAACGCCCTCCTTGTTTGAGCTTGACGGCTGGGGGCATCTGCTAGAGTGAATCGGCTACGAAGCGTGAGAGGCGTCCCTTGAACCGGTTCTTTCGCAGCGACTTCAACTCGCTCCGCAGAGCCTTCCGTGCCTCGCGCCGTTCCCGAATCTTCCTTGCTATAAGAAGATCGAGCGCGATGTGCTCCTCGGGGGGCAGGGTGGACCTGTGCGAATCGGCCGTTGCGAGAAAGAGATCGTTCTCGCGCACCCTCCCCGACATCCTGATCAAAAGCCGCAGATCCTTCGTGTGAATTCTGAGCTCTTTTTGCGGGAAGCAGTCCCTGAACAGCCTTAGGAGGGCCTGAACCCTCCGCAGGGACACGCGCATGCGGTGAAGGGTTTCAGGATCGTCCTTCTCAAGGGGTCCTTCCATGCTCTTGAAGAGCCGTTTCAGTCTGACGCGCAAAACCGTCTTGAGCCCCTGACTCAGACTCTCGCGGGGGTCGATCGCGCGGCGGAGGGGAGGCCTCGCCGCGCGCCTCCCGGATTTTTTTAATCTCACGGGACTTGACATTAAAGGGTGGTTTCCCTATGTTGGTTTCGCAACGCGTTACCTCTTCCTTAACTCGCAATCATCAGACCGGTTTCATGATCCAGACATCCTGCTCCGCGTGCGGCTCCACCAATGTGAGAGTGAGCCGATTCCAACGAAAGGATTTTCCGGCACGGTTCTGTTTTGTCGAGTGCGGGGAGTGCGGACAAAGCCTGGGCGTAGCCGATTCGTCCGCGATCCACGATGCGTTTCGCAGGCGGGAAAAATCTTCGAGGAAACTCGCCGACGTGGTCTTCAGCAGACGTCTCGCCGAAACAGCGTAACCTCCCCGTAGTTCGTTCCTTCCAGCTTCCACAATCCAAGATATGCCGCCCGGGTCCCTGGCCGGACGTCAACGCCGGTTAACGCCGGCGCTGGTGTCACCGTATGGACCGTGACACCAGTTTCACAACGATTCCTGATGCGCAGGCTGAAGCCTGCGCCTGCCGCCGCCACCTGCTGATGCTCTAACCTCCGGCATGGTGCTTCACCACGCGTGCCTGCGCGATGAAGATCACTTCCTCGGCGATATTTGTCGAAAGGTCGGCCACGCGCTCCAGATTCCTGCTGATGCGGATAAGATCCAGGCCGGCGTCGATATTTCTCTGGTCGCCCTTCATGAGCTGGATAAATCCGGTGACGCTCTTCCGGTTCAGCTCATCGATGGTGTCGTCCTGCTCGAGCACCGACATCCCGAGGCGGGCGTCGCGGTGGATGAATCCGTCGAGCGCGTTCCTGAGCATCGATTGCGCCACCTTGGCCATGTCGGGAATTTCGAGGAGCGTATCGACCGGGTTCAGCTTGTGAAGGGTGAGGGCGGACTCGGCGATGTTGACCGCATGGTCGCCGATGCGCTCGAGATCGTTGTTGATTTTCTGCACCGCGAGGATCAACCGCAGATCGACGGCAACAGGCTGTTGAAGAGCTAGAAGGTCGATAATGGCGTTATCGATTTCGATTTCGAGCGTGTTGACGCGCTCGTCTCCCTCGATCACCTCCCGTGCGAGGGCGTCATCCTTCTGGAAGAAGGACTTGAGCGAGAGCGCGATCGCCTCCTCGACGACGCTCCCCATCTTGATGAGGTTTGTTTTGAGGCTTTCCAGCTCTTGCTCGAAATGCCGCTTCATCCGAACCTTCCGGTGATATAGTCCTCCGTCTGCTTCTTTCCCGGAGTCGTAAAGAGGGTCTTGGTGGCGTCGAATTCGATCAGTTCGCCCAGGTAAAGGAAGGCTGTCTGGTCGCTCACCCGCGCGGCCTGCTGCATGTTATGGGTGACAATGACGATCGTAAACGATTCCTTCAACTCAAAAATCAGCTCCTCGATCTTTGCCGTGGCGATGGGATCGAGGGCGCTCGCCGGCTCGTCCATGAGGATCACTTCCGGGTCCATTGCGAGCGTGCGCGCAATGCAGAGGCGCTGCTGCTGGCCTCCCGAGAGACTGACCCCCGATTTCCCGAGCGAATCCTTGACCTCATCCCATAGCGCCGCGCGGCGAAGGCTGCGCTCGACTGTTTCGGCGAGCTCCTTCTTCCTCGCCAGGCCGTTCAGCTTCAGACCCGCCGCCACATTATCGAAGATCGACATCGTCGGGAACGGATTGGCTTTCTGGAACACCATTCCGACATGGCGGCGGAGGATTACGGGGTCGTGCTCGAACACATCCTTGCCGTCGAGCAGGATCGTCCCGGTCATCGTTCCTCCCCCGACTTCATGCATCCGGTTCAGGCAGCGCAGAAACGTCGATTTGCCGCACCCCGACGGGCCGATGATCGCGACGACGCGGTTCGGATGGATATCGATCGAGATTCCCTTCAGGACATGAGTCTTCCCGAAGTAGGCGTGGAGGTCGCCTGCCGAGATCTTCGCGTTGTGCTGAGATCTTCGTGGCGACTCCTCTCCGGAGGGACTCCGGTCCGGCACCGATAGCGGGGCCGGTGTCTCAGCGATCAGAGTATTTGCTCCTTGTGGCGATTCGAAATATGACATTCAAGATAAAGATCAGGGCGATTAAAACAAAGGCCGCGGCCCACGCCTGCCTGTTCCAGTCCTCGAACGGCGCTTTGGCGTAGTCGAAGATGAATACCGTGAGCGAGGCGATCGGCTGGCCGACGGAGGTAGACCAGAACCTGTTCCCGAGCGCGGTGAAGAGAAGCGGGGCGGTTTCTCCGGCGGCCCTTGCAAAGGCAAGGAGAACCCCCGTCGTGATTCCTTTGAGCGCAGCGGGGAGAATGACCCTGAGCGTGCTCTTCCAGCGCGGGACGCCGAGCGCCAGGGCCGCCTCGCGGTACGAATGCGGGACAAGACGGATCATTTCCTCCGTGGTGCGCGTGATCGTGGGAATCATGATCAGGCCGAGCGCGATGCCGCCGGCCAGCGCCGAAAAATGACCCATCGGCAGGACCACAAGGATATAAGCCACGACGCCTACCACGATCGAGGGTACGCCGCTCAACACGTCCGCGAGGAACCTTACCCAGACGCCGACCGGGTGATCGCCGTACTCGGCAAGGTAGATCCCTGCCATGATGCCGATTGGAAGGCCGACGAGCGACCCGATCAGCAACAAGATTCCGGTTCCCGCAAGGGCGTTTGCCATCCCACCCCCGGCCTCACCGACGGGTTTCGGCATTTGGGTGAAGAAGTCGAGGTTCACCGCGCCTATCCCCTGGGACATCGTGTAAAAAAAGATAAGAAAAAGGGGCAGGATCACGAGAAAGCCGCTGAGGACGGAGACCGAGGTCATGACGACATTCGTGATCTTCCGTCTCCGGTGATTCTGCGTTGCCCGGCTCTTCATGCGGCGAACCTCTTTGCGACGCTCCAGACGATAAAACGGGCAATCGCATTCAGAATCACCGTGACCACAAAAAGGAGGAGCGCAATCTCGATAAGGGAACTGACGTAGAGAGGACTGGTGGCCTCGGAGAATTCATTTGCGATGACGCTTGCCATCGAGTGCGCCGGGCTGAAGAGAGAGGCGGCGATCTCGGCGCGGTTTCCGATGACCATAGTGACAGCCATCGTTTCACCGACGGCTCTCCCCAAGCCGAGGAGCGTGGCCCCGAGTATTCCCGAGCGTGCGCTTGAGAGAACGATCTTCGTGGTCTCCCACTTGGTGGCTCCCAGTGCGAGCGCGGCCTCGCGCTGGGAATGGGGGACCGACCGGAGGACGTCCCGCGAAATTGAGATGATGATCGGAAGGATCATGATCGCGAGGATCAATCCGGCCGCGAGCATGCCGAACCCATAGTGCGCCCCGCGAAAGAACGGGAGGAAGCCCAGCGTCTCCTCAAGGAGTGGTTCCGCGGTACTCCGTATCCAGGGGACGAGAACGAAGATTCCCCAGAGCCCGTAGACGATGCTCGGAATGGCGGCCAGGAGTTCGACGAGGAAGGACATCGGCCGCTCAAGCCAGGGCGGGGCGAGCTCCGAGAGCAGCGTTGCCACCGCCAGACCGAGAGGGAGAGCAATCAGAAGGGCAAGGAGAGATGAAACGACAGTGCCGTAGATAAACGGCAGGCTGCCGTACTGTTCCTGCACCGGATCCCATGTCGAGCTGGAAAGGAAGTTCCAGCCGAAGGCCCCGATCGACGGGAGGGATCCCTTCACCATCTCGTAGGCCATCAGGATGACGATTCCGAAGACCGCGAGAGCAAAGAGGAGCGTGATATTCCTGAAGACGACGTCGCCGAAATTTCCCGTCGCAGTCGCCCGCGATCCCGACCGGCCGCCTTCAAGGGGCGGCCGGAACTCTGTGCCGATGTTCAGCGCGTTTCGAGAGACGCGATCTTCTTCTCGCACAGCACCTTCACTTCCTTCGGAAGAGGCGCATAGTAGAGGTCTTTCGCGTACGACTGCCCGTCCGCCAGGGCCCATTTGAGGAAGTCAGCGACCGCCTTGATCTTTTCTTTCTCCTTATTTCCCTTATACACGAGCAGCCACGTGAATCCGGAGATGGGGTAGGACTCTTTCCCGTCTGCATTCGTCAGGGAAACGCGCAGGTCTTCGGGCATCTCTTTCATCGCTGCCGCTGCCGCAGTGACGGCCTGGAATGTAGGTTCCACAAAATTTCCTGCTTTATTCCTGAGTGAGGCGTAAGGGAGGTTGTTTTTCACTGCATACGCAAGTTCCACGTAGCCGATCGAGCCCTCCGACTGCTTGACGAGCCCGGCGACCCCTTCGTTCCCCTTTCCTCCGAGCCCCACAGGCCAGTTGACGGAGGTTCCTTTGCCGACCTTTTGTTCCCAATCCTTGCTCACCTTCGTCAGATAATCCGTGAAGATGCTGGTTGTTCCGCTCCCGTCAGAACGATGAGTCACGAGAATGGCCAGATCGGGGAGGTTTTTGCCCGGGTTTAACGAAGTCAGTTTCTCGTCGTTCCATTTGGTTATCTGGCCGAGGAAGATGCCGGAGAGGACCTCCGGTGACAGCCGGAGACCAGAGCCCATTCCAGGAATATTGTACGTGGCGACTATTGCTCCCATCACGGTCGGGATGTGCAGGATATCAGTCCCCTGTTTCTCTTTTGCTTCCTTGAGCTGAGCGTCGGACATGAAAGCATCGGACGCGCCGAAATCGACCGTCCCTTCGGTCACCTGCTTGATGCCCCCGCCGCTTCCGATCGACTGGTAGTTGAATTCAACACCGGTCTTGGTGTGATACAGATCGAACCACTTCGAGTAGATGACGTACGGAAATGTTGCGCCGGCTCCGTTGAGTTTGAGCTGAGCGACCGCCGCTCCCGTCAGGGCCCCTGCGAGGCAAAGGCACGACAGGAATGCAAGGGATTTTCTCATACTTGATTCTCCTTAGTTGAGTTGAGGAAGTTCTCTGCCTTCTGATTACCTGTAATAGTATCCGAATGTCAGCCGGGCGACCACGTCGGTGGTCGAACCGGTCGCCGCATAGGGCTGAATCCAGACGTTCGGCATGATGTGGACGTCGGGAGTGGGCATGAAATCGATCGCACCAAGCCCGAAGTAGACGGTGTTGTTGCTCAAACCTGTGTTGGAATCGTAGATATCGAAGCGTCCCACAAGCCGGACCTGGTCGGCGACCATACCCCATGCCCATGCAGAGACCCCATATCCGTTTTGGGTCTCAAGCGCGGTGAGGGGTGTGCTCCGGAAATTGTTCTGCGTGGGGTGGTAGAAGCCCTCCAGGCCGAAGGAGTATTTTCCTTCCTCCCTGTATCCGAGGAAACCTGCGAAGGTGAAGCTGTTGTTATCTTTGTACGTGCCGTCGAACGAATCGTACACCTTTGCTTCCGCATCAAGGTCGGCGTACACGGTCGCCTGGAATTGAGACGAAGGCTTGAAGTGGAGGAGGCCGTAGTATCTCTTGAATTTGTTGGTTTCGATCGACTGTCCCGAATTATTCCCGATCTTGAGCCAGTAGTTCGCGGTCCCGTCGCCGGCGAGCTTTCCCCTGAGATCCACGCCGAGATCTGTCCTCGGCGCTATACCGCGCAGGTCCATGATTGTCTTCTCGAGGGACCGGTATCCCCATGCCACCTCGGCGATATCCCAGGTCGGGGTGGGGGAGAGGCCCGCGATGAAATCGCTTCCCTCGAAGACACCCTTCCATTTCAGGAACGCCTCCTTCATAAAGGTGGTTATCTTGGCGCTCGGAGTGGTCAATTCCTTCTGATCGGCTTCGAACCGGACCCTGGCGTCGAACGAGGGGGAAATGGTGTGATCGTAGGTGAAGTATATCCTGCGGAACTGGAATCCCTGCAAATCCTTCTTGGATGCGTCGTTCATCTGGATATTGTAATAGTAATCCAGATACGTTTCTCCGCTGAATCTGTCTTTCGGCGGCGTGGGCGGAGCCGAAGTGCTGTCCTGGGCTCTGACGAGCCCCTGGAATGCGATGGCTCCGAGTACTAAAAGAAGAGTGGGCGATCTCATCTTTAGTTCCTCTCATGTGGTGTAGGTGGGCCTTTAAGGCTCCCAGGACCGGCGGCCATCCGGGGGGTGGCTTGTGGTGGTTCGCCCGAAGATACGAAGGGGGGATTACAGCAGGGTTATGCCAATGTTAAGAAATTGTTAATTCCGGTAGGGGCGCAAGTCGAAGCTGAAGGTGCTTCCCCTTCCGACTTCGCTCCTGACCTGGACTTTGCCTCCGTGTGCCTCCACGATATGCTTGACGATCGCGAGGCCGAGGCCGGTGCCGCCCGCCTCGCGGGAGCGCTCGCGGTCTACCCGGTAAAACCGTTCGAAAATTCTGGAGACGTGCTCCGGGGGAATCCCAACACCGGTGTCGGTCACGGATATTTTTACACGGTGCGGCCCTTCCTCGCACGCGACCGCAACATCCCCTCCGTGGACATTGTACTTCACCGAATTCTCGATAAGATTGACCATTACCTGCTTCAGCCGGTCCCGGTCGCCCAGCACCTGGATGTCTTCACGTTCGGAGCGAAAGGTGAGGCGCACGGAACGCTGAGCGGCGAGCGGCTGAAGTTCGGCGCAGATCTCCGTCAGGAACTCCACCACGTTGAAATACCGGAAGCTCATCTTCATCTCCCCCGATTCGATGCGGGATATCTCGATGAGATCTCCCAGGAGGGCGTTGAGGCGTTGGGTATTGGCGAGCGCGCGTTCAACAAATACGCGGGCAGCATTGCGGTCTTCCAGCGCTCCGTCGAGCAGCGTCTCGAGCATCCCCTGAACGGCGAAGATCGGGGTCCGCAGCTCGTGAGAAACATTGCCCAGAAATTCGCTCCGCACCCGTTCGAGCTTTTTCAGCTTCGTGATGTCTTCGTTCAGCTTGTCGAGCATCTCGTTGAGAGTTTCCGCAAGCTTGCCGAATTCGTCTCCGGACCGAACGGGAATCCGCTGCTCAAGGTCGCCGGAACGGATCCTCGTGGAAATCGCGCCAATCTCCCGTATCGGGCGGGTGAGCCGCCGCGAGATGAGGATCGCGCAACCGCCCACGGCAAGGAGGATGATGACGCCGCCCCCGATTATTCTCGTGCTGGTTGCGCTCATCGCCTCTTCAACCGTGGAGACGGGCATCGACAGGAGGGCGAGTAGAAGGATGATGCCGGCGGAGACCGTGATGAGGAGAAGGGTGAGCTTCGTTTGAATCTTCAAGAGGCCTCTCTAAGCCTGTAGCCCACTCCTTTTATCGTTTCGAGCATCCCGGCGGATTTGCCGAGCTTTTCGCGAATTTTCCTGATGTGCACATCGACCGTCCTGTCGATCACGCGCACCTCTGTTCCCCAGATTGCGCGCAGGAGCGTTTCGCGGTCGACCACCTGCCCCGGGCGGCCGGCGAGGTAGAGGAGGACGTCGAACTCTTTCTTCGGAAAGAATACCTCCTTTCCGTGGATACGGATTGTGTGGTGGGAGGGGCTTATCTCGATCGGTCCGACCGAGACCGGGTGGGCCGGCGCCCGGCCCACGTCCTCTTCCTTGCGAAGTACGGTCCTGATCCGCGCCGTCAGTTTAGGAATGCTGATCGGTTTCACGATGTAGTCGTCGGCTCCCAGCTCGAGCCCGAGCACCTCGTCGACGTCGGTTCCCTTCGCCGTCAGGAACATGACAGGGATCCGGCGGGTCTTTTCATCCTTTTTGAGGCGCCTCAAGACCTCAAGGCCGTCAAGCTCGGGAAGCATGATGTCGAGCAAAATGAGATGCGGTTCCTGACGCGCCAGCTCGAGCGCGGCCCGTCCGGTTCGCGCGAGCAAGACGGAGTACCCCTCCTTCTCAAGATTGTACCTGATCAGATCGAGGATGTCTTTCTCGTCGTCGACAACAAGGACTGTTTTCATCGATCCGGTATGTTCACTGCTCGTAGTTCTCCACGATATCCGGGGGGCGCACCTTTGCGTTGTCCGGGTTCTTGCCGGCATCGCGCAGGCCCTGCCGCTGCCGCAGGAGGTCCCAGCACTGATCCAGCTCGACCTTCATCTTCTGCAACCGGTGCACCTCCTTGTCGCTCAGATCTCCCTTGGAATAGAGCCGTTCCTCTTCCTCGGTTAACTCCTTGATGTGATTGAGCACCTGACCGTCTTCCATGGATTTCTCTCCTTTCCTGCTGCGATTGTTCCGGTGGGGATGGGTACGACAGTGCCAATATAATCATTATTCGCATTTCTCGAAATGGAAGGCGAAGAAGTCGCACAGGCTGAAGCCCGCGCCTGCCGGGGTCGTTAATCGGAGCTTTTGAGAAAAGCTCGCTGGTGTCACGGTATGGACCGTGACACCAGTTTGATTCAGGTTTCTCAAAATGGGACACGGCGATGAATCGCCGGCTAAGGCCGGCGCCTACCGATGCCTGGAAACGGGGCCGCGGACGAAAAAACTCTCATTTCTTAATAATGTTTTTATGGATCAGCTGCACCATTTAACGCCACTTTCATTTCTTATCGGCCGCCCAAGTTGCACCTTTTGAATCACAACCGGGAGAGAACCCATGCTGGGCGGAGCAATAGCGGCAATCCTTCTTCTCGCCTACCTGATCTACACGCTCATCAGGCCTGAGAAATTCTAGCGGTCCCATGAAAGTTCCGGATCTCATTCAGGTCGCCGCGTATCTTGCAGTACTGATACTCCTCACCCCCCTTGTGGGAGAGTTCATGAGCAAGGTCTTCAGGGGCGAGCGCTCGTTTCTCATGCGAATCCTCGGTCCGTTCGAGCGAACCGTCTATCGGTTCGCCGGGGTGGATCCCTCGGCAGAGATGGACTGGACCGAATACACGACGGCGCTCCTCCTCTTCAACCTCTCAGGTTTCATTCTCCTCTTCGCCGCCCAGGTCGTTCAATCATTCCTTCCGTTGAACCCCCAGGCATTGCCGGCGGTCTCTTGGCACCTGGCGTTCAACACTGCCGTGAGTTTCATGACCAACACAAATTGGCAGTCCTACGCCGGCGAGACGACACTCAGCACACTCGTGCAGATGGCCGGTCTTACGGTCCAGAATTTCGTGAGCGCGGCCACCGGAATCGCGGTCATGCTCGCTTTGATTAGAGGCATTTCCCGCAAGACCACGGCCACGATCGGGAACTTCTGGTCGGACCTCGTTCGCACGACAATCTACGTCCTGCTCCCGCTTGCAATTGTGTACACGCTGTTCCTCGCGGGTCAGGGGGTAGTCCAGACGATTTCACCCTCCGTCACCGCATCCACCCTCGAGGGAGGCAGCCAAACCATACCTCTTGGTCCCGTCGCCTCCCAGGAGGCCATCAAGCAGATCGGAACGAACGGCGGCGGATACTACAATACCAACAGCGCGCACCCATTCGAAAACCCGACGCCCTTCAGCAATTTCCTCGAGATGCTGGCGATCCTTCTGCTCCCTTCTGCGCTTGTATATACATACGGCAGGATGGTGGGATCCACGCGACACGGATGGACGCTATGGGGATGCATGCTGGCTCTCTTCCTTGCCGGGTTGGCGGTTTCGCTCTGGTCGGAGTACCACGGGTTTGGGATGCAGTACGTCGGCGGGGCGATGGAGGGCAAGGAGACACGATTCGGTGTCACGAACAGCGTCGTGTGGTCCGTTGCGACGACTGATGCCTCGAACGGGTCGGTGAATGCGATGCACGACAGCCTCTCGCCCCTCTCTGGGATGGTCTCGATGCTGAACATCATGCTCGGCGAAGTCATCTTCGGAGGGGTCGGCGCAGGGCTGTACGGAATGATCGTTTACGTGATCCTCACTGTCTTCATCGCGGGGTTGATGGTGGGGCGCTCGCCTGAATATCTGGGAAAGAAAATTGAGGCCTTTGAGGTGAAGATGTCGGTGCTCGCCGTCATCGCACCGGCGGTCGTGATTCTCATCTTCTCTGCGATAGCGGCCGTAGTCCCGGAGGGCCTTGCGGGGCTCAACAACGGCGGTCCGCATGGACTCTCGGAAATCCTCTACGCCTTCGCATCCGCAGGAGGAAACAACGGCAGCGCATTCGCGGGCTTGAACACCAACACCGCGTTCTACGACGTGATGATGGGCATCGGGATGCTCATCGGGCGTTTTGGCGTCATCGTCCCGATGCTCGCCGTGGCGGGAAGCCTTGCGCGGAAGAAGATAACCCCGGCTTCCTCCGGCACGTTTCCGACGGACCGCGTTCTGTTCGCAATTCTACTTGTGGGGGTCATCCTCATAGTTGGTGCGCTTGACTACTTTCCGGCTCTCTCGCTCGGGCCTATTGCAGAGCATTTTCTCATGATGACGGGGCAACGGTACTGACGATGACCTCAGGCCCGAAACCCGCTCCTCTCATTTCAACGGCGATCATGGCACAGGCCATCAAGGATTCCCTGCGGAAGTTCGATCCGCGGCTCATGGTGAGGAATCCGGTCATGTTCGTCGTGGCGGTTGGCGCTCTGATGTCGTCATACGCCGTCGTGACGGAATTGGAGGGCGGCCGCTTCTCGGCATTCAACCTCCAGGTGACTCTCTGGCTCTGGTTCACCGTCCTCTTCGCAAACTTTGCCGAGGCGATCGCCGAGGGACGGGGCAAAGCGCAGGCGGAAGCGCTGAAAAAGACACGTTCACAGACAATGGCGCGGAGGGTGATCGATGAAGGGGAGGAGCGAGTTCCCGCGGTTGAGCTAGTGAAGGGGGACCTCGTGATCTGCGAGGCGGGGGACGTTATACCCTCCGACGGGGTCGTCGTCGAGGGGATCGCGAGCGTGGACGAATCCGCAATCACCGGAGAATCGGCCCCCGTCATCCGAGAGAGCGGCGATGAGCGGAGCGCGGTGACGGGGGGAACAAAGGTGTTGAGCGATCGGATCGTCGTCAGAATCACCTCGGAACCCGGGAATACGTTCCTCGACCGCATCATCTCGCTGGTGGAGGGGTCGAAGCGTCAGAAGACGCCGAACGAGATCGCCCTGACGATCCTCCTTTCCGCCCTGACGATCATCTTCCTTCTCGCTGTCGCGTCGCTCCCTTCGTTCATGCAATACAGCGCTGTTGCCTCCGGCCAAACGGTCGAACGATTTGTTACCCTTCCGATTCTTGTCGCGCTTCTCGTTTGCCTGATCCCCACAACGATCGGAGGATTGTTGAGCGCGATCGGTATCAGCGGAATGGACCGACTGATCCGGCAGAACGTCATCGCTACGTCGGGCCGTGCGGCGGAAGCGGCGGGCGACGTTGATGTGCTGCTCCTCGACAAGACCGGCACGATCACGCTCGGGAACCGGATGGCGACTGAGTTCATTCCTGCCCCGGGGGTTGCGGGAGACCGGATGGCCGATGCCGCTCAACTGGCATCTCTGGTGGATGAAACCCCCGAAGGGCGTTCAATCGTCGTCCTTGCAAAGGAGAAGTACGGTCTGAGAGGGAGGAACGTAGCCGAGGTCGCGGCGCATTTCATCCCCTTCAGCGCCCAGAGCCGGATGAGCGGGGTCGATATTCCCGCCACGGACGGTCTGCCCACGCGTTCCATCCGCAAGGGTTCTGCCGACGCGATCAGATCGTTCGTCGGTCAGAACGGTTCGGGATTTCCCCATACGGTGCAAAAAACAGTCGATGAGATAGCCCGGACGGGATCGACCCCGCTGGTTGTGGTGGAGAATAATGAGGTGCTAGGCGCCATTCAGCTGAAGGATGTCGTGAAGGGAGGCATCAAAGAACGCTTCGTTCAGCTTCGGAAGATGGGGATCAGGACCGTCATGATCACGGGGGACAATCCGCTCACCGCAGCCGCGATTGCTGCGGAGGCCGGGGTGGACGATTTCATCGCCGAGGCGAAGCCCGAAGACAAGCTGAGACGGATTCGCGAGGAGCAGGCGAACGGCCGTCTTGTCGGGATGATCGGCGACGGCACCAACGATGCGCCCGCGCTCGCGCAGGCCGACGTTGGAATCGCCATGAACACCGGGACCCAGGCGGCACGGGAGGCAGGGAACATGGTCGACCTCGACAGCAACCCAACCAAGCTCATCGAAGTGGTCGAGACGGGGAAAAAACTCCTCATGACGCGCGGCGCCCTCACCACCTTCAGCATCGCCAACGACGTGGCGAAGTACTTCGCGATTATTCCCGCAATGGCGGGGAGCCTCTACGCCGCCGCGAATACGGCGGGACCACTTTCGAGGCTCAATGTCATGAGTCTCGCGTCTCCCCAGAGCGCCATCCTGAGCGCCGTGATTTTCAATGCGGTGATCATCATTCTCCTTGTGCCGCTCGCATTGAAGGGAGTGCGGTTCCGGGCTATCGGGGCCAGTGCAGTTCTCAGAAAGAACATCCTGATCTACGGGCTCGGAGGCCTCGCTGCGCCCTTTGTGGGGATCAAACTGATTGACATGCTGATAGTTGCTCTCGGGGGGATATGATGAGACACATTGCGTCGTCGCTCAGAATGCTCGCAGCAATGACTCTTCTCGCAGGCGTACTCTATCCGCTGATCACGACGCTCGTTGCTCAATTCCTGTTTCCGCGGCAATCGTCGGGGAGCATGATCCGAGCAAACGGCACGATAATCGGGTCGGAGCTCCTTGGACAGCAATTTCAATCCGACGGGTACTTCTGGGGCCGTCCTTCGGCCGTGGGCTACAATCCTCTCCCGTCCGGAGCCAGCAACTTGGGGCTGGCGAGCAAAGCGCTGATGGATTCGGTCGAAAAGCGGAAAGCGGCGTTCATCGGGAGGAATTCTCTCGGGGCCGGAACACCCGTACCGCCTGAGATGCTCTCCGCCTCGGGGAGCGGTCTTGATCCTCACATCAGCCCCGAAGCTGCTCTTCTCCAGGTCGAACGGATCGCCCGCTCACGCCGCCTGGACGCCCGGGAGAGAGATGAGCTCGCGGCATTGGTCCACCGTCACATCGAAGGACCCCAGTTCGGCATCCTTGGCGACCCGAGGGTAAACGTTCTCCTGCTGAATCTGGCCCTGGACGGCCTCAAATGATTCTGGCGGCGGGATTGGTTATATTTTCAGGATAATGGCCCATCCAGACGCCATACGGCCCGATCCGGACGCCCTGCTCCACGCGCTGAAAAAGGAAGAGGAAGCCGCCTCCAGGGCGAAGCTCAAGATCTTCTTCGGGATGTGCGCGGGCGTGGGGAAGACGTACGAAATGCTCAAGGCCGCGCATGAGGCGAAGGCGAAGGGGATCGACGTCGTCATCGGCTTCGTGGAGACCCATCGCCGCCCGGAGACGGAGGCGCTGACCCAGAACCTTCCCGCGATTCCTCGGAGGAGCGTGGACTACCGGGGGACGCTGCTGGAGGAAATGGACCTCGATGCGATCCTGGCGCGCAAACCGCGGCTCGTGCTCGTGGACGAGCTCGCCCACACCAACGCGCCCGGGAGCCGTCATAAAAAGCGATTTCAGGACGTCCAGGAGATCCTCGACAGCGGGATCGACGTCTACACAACACTGAACGTTCAGCATCTGGAGAGCAGGGCGGACACCGTTGCGCAGATCTCGGGCGCGATCGTCCGCGAAACCGTCCCCGATTCCGTCTTCGAGCAGGCAGACGAGGTGGAGATCATCGATATTCCTCCCGATGAACTCCTGAAGCGCCTCTCCGAAGGGAAAGTCTACACGCCGGAGCGCTCCCAGCGCGCCATCCAGAACTTTTTCACGAAAGGGAACCTCACTGCGCTGCGGGAGATGTCGCTCCGCCTCACGGCGGAAAGGGTCGATCACCAGCTGCGCGAATACATGCGCACGGAGCGGATTTCCGGTCCCTGGAAATCCGGCCAGCGGTTTCTCATCGGCATCACCTCGAGTCCGCACAGCATCTCGCTCATCCGGTGGGCCCGCCGTATGGCGTATACCATGAACGCCTCGTGGGTCGCCGTGTACGTGGAAACCTCGAAAGCCGCTTCTGGCCCGTCGAAGGAACAGCTAGCCAAGAACTTCAAGCTTGCGCGCGAGCTGGGGGCCGAGATCGTGACAACCTCCGACGAGGACGTTGCTCAGGCGCTGGTGCGCGTCGCCCACGAACAGAAGGCGACGCAGATTCTGGTGGGGAAATCCGAACGCCCGTTCCCGTTCAAGAACAGGTTTCTGAACAACGTGCTCGATAAGAGCGGCGGGCTCGACGTGTACGTGGTCGGCGGCGAGGAGCCCAGAGACGAGCGCGTAAAGCACTTCCGTATCCCCGAGATACACTCCGGCCTCCTCCAGTACTCTGTAGCGGCTGCCAGCATATTTCTCGCGGCCCTGATCTGCTATCCCGTGAGGTCGTTCCTCGGCTACCAGACCGTTTCGCTCGTCCTCTTGATGGTGGTCGCTCTCCTTCCGCTGAAGCTCGGGGCGGGGCCGGTGCTTCTCTCGGCCGGTCTGAGCGCGCTGGTGTGGGACTATTTCTTCATCCCCCCGACCTTTACGTTCAGCATCACGACGGCGCAGGACGTACTGATGCTCTTCACCTACTTTGCGATCGCGTCGGTGACGGGAACCCTTTCCGCACGCATCCGGGCACGCGAGCGGGCGGTTCGTCAGAGAGAGGAACGGACGACCGCGCTCTATACCCTGACGCGCGACCTCTCGGACGCCACAAACCAGGACGAGGTGGCGGGAGCCACGGTGTCGAACATCAAGAAGTTCTTCGATGCGGAAGTGGCGGTATTTCTGAGCGACCCCGATGGAGAAATTTTCACCCGCCCCCATCCCGCCGGCACGTTCGCGGTCGACGAAAAGGAGTTCAGCGTCGCCGCATGGGTCTACTGGAACGAAAGGAAGGCGGGGAGATTTACCGATACGCTTCCGTTCGCAGGGGCAACATACTATCCAATGTCCGGTCCTCGCTACCCGCTCGGGGTTATCGCGGTCAGGTCGAACGCTCAGGAGCAGTTGAGCCTCGATCAGGAGACGCTGCTCCAGAATTTCATCAGCCAGATCGCCTCGACCCTCGAACGCGAACAGCTCAACGAGATGGCCAAGAAGTCGATCGCCTTTGTAGAATCGGAGCGATTGTACAAGACGCTCTTCAATTCGATATCGCATGAACTGAGAACGCCAATCGCGGCCATCGTCACTGCGTCGGAGGGACTTCTCAACCAGCACTCCGGACCGGGTCCTGGAGGCGGCACGGAGGTTTGGAGGAACCTGACGGGTGAAATCCACACCGCTGCTGAGCGCCTGAACCGGCTGGTCGAAAACCTGCTCGACATGACCCGGCTGGAATCGGGGCGGATCACCCCCCGGCGCGACTGGTGCGACATGCGTGATCTGCTGAACAACGCAGTGAGGAAGCTCGGGAAAGAACTATTGCATCACACCGTTGTCGTGGACGTGCCCCCCGAGATGCCCCTTGTCAGGCTCGACTTCGGACTGATGGAGCAGGCGATCACGAACCTCCTGCACAATGCTTCGCTCTACACACCGCGCGGGTCCCGGATCGATGTCAGGGCTTCCGTGGATGGCCAGGACCTGGTCATCACGGTCTCCGACAAAGGACCTGGGTTTCCCGAAGAGACCCTGCCGAAGGTCTTCGGAAAGTTCTATCGAGTCCCCGGGACAAAGGCCGGCGGGACCGGGTTAGGGTTGTCGATCGTGAAGGGGTTCGTCGAGGTCCACGGGGGTTCGATCGCGGTGCGCAACCGGCATGAAGGAGGCGCGGAATTCATCATCCGGATCCCCTCGGAACTGCAGATCAATCCGCAGCTGATGCTGCAGGACCATGAGTAACCGGGTCCGCATCCTCGTCATCGACGACGAGGTTCAGATGCGGCGCCTCCTGCGCTTGACTCTTGAAGAGGGCGGATTCCATGTGGAGCTTGCGGAGTCGGGAGAGGAGGGGCTACGGCATGCGCGCACGACGCGGCCAGAACTGATTGTGCTGGACCTTGGCCTCCCCGACAAAGACGGCCTCGACGTTCTTAAGGAGCTCCGGGGGTGGTCCAAGATACCCATCCTCATTTTGACCGTCCGGGATACCGAGCAGGATATCGTTTCGGCTCTTGACGCAGGAGCCGACGATTATCTCACGAAGCCATTCAGGAGCGGAGAGCTTTTGGCCCGCGTCCGGGCCTCCCTGCGCCATGTGAACGAGACCTCCCAGGGAGCCGTATTCAAGAGCGGATCGCTTTCCGTAGATCTGGGCGCAAGGCTCGTGAAGAATCACGGAGAGGTTCTCAAGCTCACGCCAATCGAGTTTTCCCTCCTCTCCCTCTTTGTTCGTAACGCGGGGAGGGTACTGACGCACAGATTCATCCTTCAGCAGGTGTGGGGGCCGTCGTTCGAGGAGGAGACGCAGTATTCGAGGGTTTACGTTGCGCAACTGCGGAAAAAGTTGGAGAAGGATCCCGCAAATCCCCGTCTACTTGTCACGGAGTCGGGCATCGGGTACCGGCTTTCCGCCATGGAAGAACACGTGTCAGAGTAACGAGTCAGACCTCGATGGCCTGACCAATCCCTCCAGGAGAAGACTTTCTCCCGCCTCTCCGCGGATCAAGTAATTCGAAATTACTGAGCCGATTATTCTCCATTATTGCTATTGGGAAAGTTCATCGCTACTTTGGGTGTGGAACGAATTGGAGGTTATGCGATGCGAATGATCCTGATCGCGCTTGCCGCCGTCGTATTCACGGTATCCCTCTCGAGTGCTCAGGGAACTGCCCCGGCAGCACCGGCCCCCGCAGCCCCCGCGCCCCCATCTCCCATCACCGGAATCCGTAACAAGCTCTCAGCCGGCGACCTTTTGAGCGCCGAGTCGATCCTTGAAGTACACAAGGCAAAGAATGGGGACGATTCAACATGGCTTTTGGGGCTTTCGTGGCTTGCCCGGGGCGCGATACTGCTCGATGATACGGCCAAGGCTCGCCGTTATGCCTCAGAAGTTCTCAGGATCTGCGGGGAGCGGGTGGCGCATGGGGCCGATCTCGCAACCAACCACGACCTTGAGATTCCATTCGGCGCCGCGGTCGAAACGGAGACGCAGAGACTTGAACGCACGCGCGGGGTGTCGCGGGCGGCGGAATACCTCCAGGGAGAACTGCAGCGAGTGCACGCCCCGGTCCCTCTCGTTGCGCGGCTGAACAAACGCCTGAACATGCTCACCCTTCAAGGGAAGCCCGCGCCTGAGTTCGCCGTCGAGGACTTCGTGGGAACTGCGCCTCCGACGCTTGCTTCCCTTCGCGGGAAACCAATCCTCATCTTTCTGTGGTACGAAGGATGCGGCGACTGCAAGGCGCAGGCCGCCGTGCTCGCCCGCATCAAATCACGGCATCAGGCCGAAGGTCTCCAGGTCGTAACGCTCACGCGGTACTATGAGGACGAGCCCGGACGCGCCCGCGAGAAGAGCATGATCGACAGCGTCTGGAAGGCGGTGTATTCCGATGTCGGGACGGTGCCTATCGTTATCAGCACCGCCTCGGCGGAACTCTACGGCGGGTCGAGCACACCTACAATTATCTTCATCGATCGTTCCGGGGTCGTGCGGAGATACACCCCAACGAGGCTCACAGAGGAGGAGATGGAAAAATCGATCAAGGATATACTGTGATGAGCTGCAGGCGAATATGAGAGAATACCCTTACGTTCCTGAGCCTTGATGCAACCCCTGATTGTTTTGCCTCAAGAAAAGCGGAATACGCCATAATTATGGGGCTGATACGCGGGGAGTGTCGCAGCGCACCGACCTCATTGACTCTCAAAACCCCCTGCCGTACTTTGACTCGAATTTGCGGGAATCCATCGATTTCAGGAAGGGAACGATGACAGAAAGGCTCAGTTTCCCGGAGGGGAAATTCACATCCATGAAAGATTGGGTTCGGATCCCACGAATCTCAATCGCTATTTTCCTCTTCCTGATTCTCGGCTCGAACGCCTCTGCACAAGACACAGTCTCCACCACTGAGCTCAAGCAGCACTCTCTGGAAGAGCTCATGGAGATGGAAGTGACCTCCTACTCGAAACGCGCCGAAAGGGCGTTCGAAATACCCGCCGCAATTCAGGTCATTACCGCCGAGGAGATCCGCAGGTCGGGGGCCTCGACCATCCCGGAAGCCCTCCGTCTCGCCTCGAACCTGAATGTGGCTCAAATCGATTCCCGGACATGGGCAATCAGCGCCAGAGGGTTCAACAACTCCGCGGCGAACAAGCTGCTCGTACTCATCGACGGCCGGAGCGTCTACACGCCACTCTATTCAGGAGTATTTTGGGACGTCCAGAATGTTCTTATAGAAGACGTCGATCGGATAGAAGTCATCACCGGCCCCGGAGGGACTGTGTGGGGTTCGAACGCCGTCAACGGAGTAATAAATATTATCACAAAGAATGCGGGTGATTTTGGCTCGAAAGGAGCGCTTGTTACAGCCCGCGGCGGAACTCAGGAGGCGATGGCGGGTGTGCACTATGCCGGCCCACTCAGCGAGGATTGCTCGCTTCGCGCGTACTTCACGGGGATGAGGAAGGACGATACTCGTTTCCCCAACCAGAACCGGGCGGGGGACCACTGGACGACGTATCAGGGGGGATTCAAGGGAGGCTGGGAGCCCGGCGCGAATTCCCAGTTGATCTTCCAGGGCGACGCATACGGAAGCTCGTTCAACCAGCAGACGCTCAGTAATACCGAGGCGAGCGGCGGAAATCTGATCGGAGCGTGGAGGCATGCTCTGGGAGTCCGCAGTGAGTACAGCGTCCAGGTGTACTACGATCTGACGCACAGGATGATACCGAAAACCTTCAACGAGGACCTCGGCACATTCGATATCGACGCACAGTACAGATTTCCCCTCGACGCCGTCCAGGACGTGACCTGGGGGGCGGGGTATCGTTACATGAACGACCGCGTGGGGAACTCGACTGTGCTCGCCTTCCTGCCCGATAACCTTATCATGCGGATCTACAGCGCGTTCGTGCAGGACGAGATCACGTTTCTCCAGGACCGCGGCACGCTCACACTCGGCTCAAAGTTCGAGCACAATGACTTCAGCGGATTTGAGTACCAGCCGAGCGCCAGAATTTCCTGGTCGTTTACCCCCGCCCACATGGCGTGGGCTGCCGTGAGCCGGGCGGTGCGGACGCCGTCGCGGATAGACAGGGATTTGTACGCTCCGGGAGTGCCGCCCTACTTCCTGGCGGGCGGGAGCGGGTTCGTTTCGGAAAAGAGCATCTCCTACGAGCTCGGATTTCGCGCTCAGGCGACCGACAATTTTTCATTCGATGTGGAGACCTTTTACGACGTGTATGACGATTTGCGCAGCGTCGAGCCGGGGCTCCCAATCACGCTTCAAAACGGTCTTGAAGCCACTACCTATGGCTCCGAAGTCGACCTGAAATACCAGCCGGTCGATTGGTGCACTCTGCGTGCCGGGTACTCATACTTCCAGAAAGAGATACGCCTGAAGCCGTGGAGCCACGACATCAACAATGGACAGGGGGAGGGAAACGATCCCCGACATATGCTCCGGCTCTCTTCGTCGATGAACTTGCCAGGCAGCACTGAGGTCGACGTCTGGCTGAGGGCTATCGATGAGCTTCCGGTAGCAGCCCAGCAGGTTCCGGGATATTTCGAAGCCGATGTGCGGTTTGGATGGAACGTGTACAAGGATCTCACGCTCTCCATCGCCGGACAGAATCTCCTTCACGACCAGCATCCGGAATTCGGAATGCCCGTCACCAGGCATGAGATTCCCAGAGCAATCTACGCGGGTCTTACATGGCATCAATAGCCGGTGTCGGCGAACTAGAAAATCTCATGGACAGCCTCGCTGCGATACGAGGGCTCAGGCAGGTCCGGAGGGTTCTCCAGGTTCTCGTCCTCATCGCCTGTGTCCGGCCGGCGTCCGCCCAGGTCGATCCGCAGTCCGAGCACAAGTTTAAGGCGGTCTACCTCTACAACTTCCTCAAGTTTGTCGACTGGCCCAACGGGGCGTTTGCCGATCAATCCTCCCCCGTCCGGATCGGAATCCTGGGAAACGATCAGCTCACCAAGCTTCTTGGAGAGACGGTCGGGAGCGAAAAGATCGGGGACCGGTCTGTCGTCGTGGCTCAGATTTCGACCCTCAACGAGGTGCAAGAGTGCCAGATGGTGTTCGTCTCCCGGACGGAGAAAGATCGCTACAGGGAGATTCTTACGAAAGTGAAAGGGAAGCCGATCCTCAGCGTCGGCGAAGAAGAGGAGTTCTTCCAGATGGGGGGAGCCGTGAATTTCTATTTCGAAGGAAAGAGGCTGCGCTTTGAGATCAACCTGAAGTCCGTGAAGGCAGCGGAGCTTACCGCGAACTCGAAATTGCTGCGGCTTGCGAAGATTGTCGGATCAGTCGACTGAGAGGGGCGGAGTGAAGCCCAGACCGCGTCGATCGATTGAGCAGAACATTAAAGGGGCGATCCTCTCAATCGCCGCGTTGACCCTGCTGCTGGTATGCGCCGGCTTCTTGATTTATGAGTTTATCACGGTCCGCCAGCGCATGGTGACGGACCTACAGACCAAGGCGCAATTGATCGGCGATAACAGCAACGCCGCGCTGGCGTTTGAGTCGAAGAAGGACGCGCAGGATGTGTTGAGGACACTGCGGTCGCAGCCAAGGGTCGTATCGGCGTTTATCTATGACAAAAACCGGAACCTCTTTGCGACCTACTACCGCGACAGCGCCACAGCGCCGGGAGAAATCGCATGGGACACCTCCGGGTCGCGGTTCGAGCGGCAACGGCTCGTTGTCTTCCAGCCGATCAGGATCGATAAGTCCAGGATCGGCACAATCGTCCTCGAATCGGACCTGCAGGCAATGTATGACCGCTTTTTCTCGTACGGGATCATACTGGTCGTCGTGGCATTGGGATCGATGGTGATCACCTTCATTGCCGCATCGAAGCTTCAACGAAGGATTTCCCATCCGATTCTGAGCCTGGCCGACACCGCGAAGTCGATATCGCAGCACAACGACTATTCCATCCGCGCCCCTCAGACTGCGGAGGCAGAAGAGACCGACCTGCTGGCGACGGCAATCAATCAAATGCTGATTCAGATTCAGGAGCGCGATACGGTGCTCTCGCGCGCGAACGAGAGCATGACGAACGAGATTACAGAGCGGAAGAGGGCCGAAGAGGTGCTGCGGTCGAGCGAGGAGCGGTTTCGCCTTCTCTTCGACAACCATCCCCTGCCCATGTGGGTCTACGAACCGGAATCCCTGAGGTTTTTGGAGGTCAACGAAAGCGCGGTCCGGCAGTACGGCTACTCCCGTGAGGAATTCCTCCAGATGCGGATCACGGAAATCCGCCCGGCGGAGGACGTCTCATTCCTTCTTGCGAATTCCCGGGGTCAGCGCGCCGCGATGGAGCTCTCAGGGCACTCGAAGCACCGCCTGAAGGACGGCAGAGTCATCGATGTCGAAATCATCGCACACGAAACCAGATACCTGCGCCGCAAGGCAGTGCTTGTCGTTGCCCTCGACGTGACCGAGAGAATGAAGGCGGAGCTTCACCTCAAGATCAGCGAGGAGAGGTACCGATCGCTCGTCTCGGCGATTACCTCGATCGTGTGGACTGCCGGGCCCTCGGGAAACTTCGCCGTTCCACAAAAATCGTGGGAACGGTACACAGGCCAGGAATGGGAGAAACACGCCGGCTTCGGCTGGCTCAACGTCATTGAGGCCGAGGATCGCGCCGGGGCGGAAAACCTGTTGAAAGCGGCGATAGCGGAGAAACGCGCATTTGAATTTCAGGGAAAGATCTGGAACGCCGAATCCGGCGCCCACCGGTATTTCGTCGCGAAAGCGGTGCCGCTGCGCGACGCCGACGGCTCGGTCAGGGAGTGGATCGGGACGGTTACCGACGTCCACGACCGCAAGCTTGCCGAGGAGGAAATCAGAGAGCTGAACGAGGCGTTGGAGCAGCGCGTTCTCGAGCGAACGGCGCAGCTCGAGACGGCGAACAAGGAGCTTGAGGCGTTCAGCTACTCGGTCTCCCACGATTTGCGGGCTCCGCTGAGGAGCATCTCGAGCTTCAGCGAATTGCTGATGAAGAACCACGAAACCAGCCTCGACGATGAAGGGAAAGACTATCTTCACAGGGTGAATACATCGAGCCACCGCATGGCCCACCTGATCGATGACCTCCTGAACCTCTCACGCCTCACCAGGACGGAGATCCGGCGGGAAACCGTCGACCTCGGCGCGATAGCCAAAGGGATCGCGTCGGAACTTCAGAGGTCGCAGCCCGACAGGGCGGTGCGGTTTGTCATCGGAGACGATCTCACCGTTCAGGGCGACTCGCGACTCCTCGCGATCGTGCTCGATAACCTCATCGGAAACGCCTGGAAATACACGAAGGGGCGCCCAAAGGCCGTCATCGAGTTCGGCGCCGGAACGAACAACGGAAAGAGGGCCTTCTTCGTAAGAGACAACGGAGCCGGTTTCGACATGCAGTACGCCGGGAAGCTCTTCGGGGCATTTCAGCGGCTCCACACCACGAAAGAGTTCGAGGGGACCGGAATCGGACTTGCGACCGTCGCGCGGATTATCAACCGTCACGGCGGAAAAGTGTGGGCTGACGGCAAGGTCGACGAGGGCGCAACGTTTTATTTTTCAATCTAATTTCAGGAGAGGTGGGGCAATGGACCATGCACCAAGAGTCATCCTTCTCGTCGAAGACAGTCCCGATGACGAGCTTCTCACCGTTCTTGCACTGAAAGAACAGAAGCTGATCAACGAGCTGATCGTCGCGCGCGACGGCATCGAAGCCCTCGACTATCTCTACGGGACCGGAAAGTACGCCGGACGGGATACGCGTCTGCTCCCTTCGCTGATACTGCTCGACCTGAAGCTTCCGAAGCTCGATGGATTGGAAGTCCTCCGGAAGATCCGCTCGGTGGACGCGACCAAATTTCTCCCGGTTGTGATCCTTACATCGTCGAAGGAAGACCAGGACCTGCTCAACGGGTACAAGCTGGGCGCAAACAGCTACATCCGAAAGCCGGTGGATTTTTCGCAATTCACCGACGCGGTCCGGCAGCTCGGGCTGTACTGGCTTGTCTTGAACGAAACGCCCAGATGAGATGATTGGGGGAACGGCGCAATGAAGGATCTTCAAGTCTTGATGATAGAGGACAACGAGGATGACGCTCTGCTGCTTCTGACGGAGCTTCGCCAGGGAGGGTTTAACGTTGTGGCAGAGCGCGTCGAGTCCGGCGAGCGCCTGAAGGCAGCGCTTGCATCCAGGGAGTGGGACGTCATCGTATCTGATTTTTCGCTTCCGAGCTTCAGCGGACTCAAGGCGCTGTCGATCGTGAAGGAATCGGGAGTCGACACCCCGTTCATCCTGGTCTCCGGAACGATCGGAGAAGAAGTAGCCGTCGACGCGATGAAGGCGGGAGCTCACGACTATATCATGAAGGGGAAACTCGGGCGTCTGGTCCCCGCGATCCGACGCGAGCTCCTCGACGCCGAGGTCCGTCGCGGCCGCAAGGCGGCGGAAGAGGCCCTCCGCAAGAACGAAGAGCAATTCCGCCTGATCACCGAAAACGTCGAGGACCTCATCGCGGTGCTCGACCTCGAAGGCAGAAGGGTCTACAACAGCCCGTCGTACGCAAAGATTCTGGGGGATCCCGTGTCGCTTCTCGGCACCGACTCCTTCGGGGAGATCCACCCGGACGACCGGGAGGGCGTCAAACGGGTTTTCGACGAGACCGTGCGGTCCGGGATCGGCCAACGGAGCGAGTATCGATTCCTGAAGAACGACGGGGGCATACGCTACATCGAGTCGCAGGGGAGCGTCATCCGGGATTCGGCCGGAAAAATCACGAATGTGCTCGTAGTCTCACGGGACATCACGGAAAAGAAGAAGCTCGAACAGCAGTTCCTGAGAGCCCAGCGGATGGAAAGCATCGGGACGCTTGCGGGCGGCATCGCCCACGACCTGAATAACGTTCTCGCTCCCATTATGCTCTCCATGCAGATCCTCCGCAGGAAATACAAGGAGGAGCCCGATTTCAAGCTGCTTGAGACAATTGAAGCGGCGGCCCAGAGAGGGGTGGGGATGGTCAAGCAGGTTCTTACATTCGCCCGGGGAGGCGTCGAGGGGCAGCACGTTTCGCTGCAGGTGAACTATCTCATCAATGAAATTGAAAAGATTATAAAGGAGACCTTTCCCAGGTCGATTCGCATCGCGATCCATTTGCCGAAGGGGCTCTGGCCTGTCCTGGGAGACGCCACGCAGCTACACCAGGTCCTGATGAACCTGTGCGTGAATGCGCGCGACGCGATGCCGAACGGAGGGACGCTCACTCTTGAGATGGAGAACTCCCGGATTGATGAACAGTATGCCAGAATGCACACAGAGGCCAGGGCGGGCAACTATGTGATGCTGAGCGTAAGCGATACCGGGAGCGGAATCCCGCCAGAGATCAAGGATAAGATCTTCGAGCCGTTCTTCACCACGAAAGAGATCGGAAAGGGGACCGGCCTGGGTCTTTCTACCGTGCAGGGCATCATCCGGCAGCACGGAGGGTTCATCAAGGTCTACAGCGAGACTGGCCGCGGCACAAAGTTCCAAATCTATCTCCCCGCGCAGGAGTCGGATAAGGCGGAGGGCAGGGAGGAGGTCAAGCGCCGGCCGCTCAGACACGGTAAAGGAGAGCTGATCCTCATCGTCGACGATGAGGCATCTATTCAGGAGATCACGAAGGCGACTCTCGAATCGTGCGGGTACCGGACTCTGAGCGCAGGCGACGGAACCGAGGCAGTGACCATCTACGTCCAGCACCCGACCGAAGTGGCGCTGGTCATCACCGACATGATGATGCCCTTCATGGACGGACCGGCTACAATCCAGGCGATCAGAAAGATAAACCCCACGGTGAAGATCATCGCGACCAGCGGCATCGGCGAGAATGAAAAGGTGATGAAACTAAGCGGGAACGGCGTCGTATTCCTTCAGAAGCCGTATACCGCGGAGACGCTGCTCACGACCCTGGCTAACATGCTGCAAGGAGAATAATCGGAGCCGGCCCGGCTCCCGCGGGCCTTCACCAACCTCCGGGAGGCAAGGATATTTCGAACATGAGGATCTCTTCCATCATCCCGCTGGTTTCTGCACTCCTCCTCCCTCTGTTCGGCCATGCACAGTTCAATCCGGAACTCCAGGACAGCACGATTGATAATATGGTGCATCCCGATGCGTATACAACATGCAGGCTAGGTGAACTCGGAGGAGTACACAAGGGGGGAATCGGGAAGCAGAGCATGATTCTCATTCCCGGCTGGGGATTTGATGCTTCTGTTTTTGACGGATTCATGAAAGCGAACGAGAAGAATTATAGAATGTATGCAATCACTCCGGCGGGGTTCGGCGGCACCGCCGCACCACCGATGCCGGATACATCGCTGGAATACTCTGAAGCGACATGGACCAACGGGATAGTCACGGGAATCCTCGACCTCATCGAAAAGGAAAAGCTCGAAAAGCCCGTGATCGTAGGGCATTTCAACACCGGCAGTACGGCAGCGCTCATCCTTGCGCTGAAGCATCCGGACAGGATATCAAAAGCGGTTGTCATCAGCGGAGCACCGTACAGGTACATTCGACCTCGTACTGACACGGCCTGGGGGCGCGAGGCACAGGTCACTACCGACCAGAGGAACAAATTCATCAAGAGCGCTTCCATCCCATGGTTCAAGACGGTCACCCGAAAAACGTGGGACAACGGAAACTACCGCCCCAATGAATATTCGATTGATTCGGCGAGAGGAAAGGACTTTTTCGAGCGATCTGCAGGCGTTCCCCTGCCTGTGATGATCCGATATTTGCTGGAGAATAATGCCTACGATGCCTCGGCTGGTTTCACCGGGCTGCGGGTTCCGCTCCTTGTACTCATTCCATCCTTCAGCGAAGAGTTTTTCCGCGAACAATATGTCTCGTTGAACAAACGCGCCACCCACGAGTGGGTGAAATATCTCTTCCAGGACGTCTGGAACAGCTCAAGAGGTGCGAGCCCACTCCTCCAGTTCAGAACAATTCCTCAGACCAGGTACTTCATGTGGTACGACAATCCCGACACGGTCTACTCATCCATACGCACCTTTGTGAACGGCAGATGAAGGAGTCCCACGGATATGCCAAATGAACGTGTCGAATTGAATGCCATGATCGTGGAGGAGCGGCCGCAGTCGATTTCGCCCTTCGAGCGGATTCAGTCGGTTGATTTGATCCGCGGCGCAATCATGGTCCTGATGGCCGTCGACCACGTCCGGGTGTTCTCCGGCCTTCCGTCGGGAGGTCCCACGCCGGGGATTTTCTTTACCAGATGGGTCACCCATTTTTGCGCCCCCGGTTTTTTCTTCCTTGCCGGAACCAGCGCCTTCCTGCGGGGGCGAAAGCATGAGGGTCTGTCCAGGTTCCTCTTTCTCCGCGGCCTCTGGCTGGTGATTCTGGAGCTGACATTCCTCCGGCTAGCGTGGACATTCAATCTTGACTTCGCCCATTACGAGATGGCCGGGGTCATCTGGGCGCTCGGATGGTGCATGATCCTGATGGCGGGTCTCGTGAAGCTTCCGGGGATCTTCGTGGGAATCTTCGGCCTTGCGATCGTTGCGGGCCATAACCTGATGGATCCGCATTTTGGCGATCTGGTCTCCGGGCTCGGGAACAGTCCCCAGGACTGGCTCTGGAAGATCTTCTATGTTGCGTTCTGGGCGGGACCCATCAGCTTCGGCCCGGACGGCCCGAACCTCATTGTGCTCTATTCGATCGTTCCGTGGATCGGGGTCATGGCGGCAGGCTACGCATTCGGTAAAATCCTGACGATGGAGCCCTCGTGGAGAAACCGGGCTTGCCTCGCCATCGGGCTGGGGGCGACCGCGCTCTTTCTGGTTCTGCGGGGGTTCAATCTCTATGGCGATCCTCGTCCCTGGAGGGCCGGTCCTGCGCCGAACGGGGGCCCGGGAATGCCTCCGCTGCTCTCCTTCCTGAATGCATCAAAGTATCCCGCCTCTCTGGACTTTCTTCTCATGACGCTTGGGCCGACGATCGGGCTGATTCCCGTGCTGGAAGGCCTCCGGGGACGCGCGGCAGGATGGTTATCAACGTTCGGGCGCGTGCCGTTCTTTTTCTACATGCTCCACATTCCGCTGATTCACACGCTGGCACTCTTTGTATCGATGTTCCGAACGAGCGCGGTCGATCCCTGGCTGTTCGAGAACCATCCGATGGGAAATACACCGGCGCCCGACGACTATGTCTGGAGCCTTGGATTGCTCTACGCCGTATGGGCTGTCGCGATCGTCATTCTCTATGTCGCCTGCCGGTGGTTTGCGGGCGTGAAGGCACGGAGAAAGGAATGGTGGTTGAGCTACCTGTGATTCCTGACGACGTTCAAACCACCTTTATCGAAGAGGCGCTCTGGCATGGATCCCTTGAACGCGCGGACGCGATCCTCAAGCAACATCCCGATCTTTCGACCGCTGGAATTCACACGGCCTCAATTTTGGGGGAGGAGAAATCCGTCCGACGCTTTCTTTCCGCCGCTGCTTCAAATGCCACACTGGAACGGGCCCCCTATGGCGGAAATCCGCTCGTCTACCTCTGCCTCTCGAAGTATCTCCGGCGGGACAAGTCGCGATCGGAGGAGTTCCGCAGGACGGCGGCGGCGCTTCTCGACGCGGGCGCCGATCCACGCTCAGGTTTCTGGACTAAGGGCGATTTTCCGGAGTTCGAGTCGGCTCTTTATGGTGCGGCAGGAGTCGCGCATGATGCTCAGCTCACCCGGCTGTTGCTAGAACGGGGCGCGGATCCGAACGACGGCGAGGCAGTGTACCACTCTCCGGAGACTTACGAAAGCGAGGCGATGAAACTCCTGGTCGGGACAGGAAGGCTAACTCCCGAGAACCTCTCGATCATGCTCGTGCGCAAGATCGACTGGCACGATTACGAGGGCATCGATTGGCTTCTCCAGAATGGGGCAAACGCAGCATTCAAACGGAAAAGGGGATGGTCTCCGATCCACCACTCTCTTGCACGATCAAACGGTGTAGAAATCATCTCGCTCCTTCTCGATCATCGGGCGGATCCAACTGTGATTGAAGACGGCATGACATCGATTGCAAGGGCCGCCCGGGAAGGGCGGGGGGACGTACTCCGCTTGTTCGAGGAACGGGGAATTCCGAGTTCTCTCCGGGGTGTTGACCGGCTGATCGCTGCGTGCGCGGCGGGAGACGAACAGTCAGCGCACTCCATGGCGGCGGCAGAACCGACGCTCGTCGAGGGACTGAAGGCCATGGGAGGTGAACTTATGGCGAAGTTTTCGGGCAACGGCAACGCCGATGGGGTTCGGCTGCTACTGGATCTCGGAGTGGACGCCGCGGTGCCGTACTCGGAAGGAGACGTGTATTTCGACGAGCCGAAAGGGAGCTTGCCCATACACATTGCCGCATGGCGCAGTTATCCGGAGATCGTAAGAATTCTTGTTGAACGCGGATCGCCAATTGATCTGCCCGATGCGAAGGGGAGGACGCCCCTCATGCTTTCGATCAAAGCTCTGGTGGATTCGTACTGGTCTGAGCGATGTACGCCTGAATCGGCGAGGCTACTGTTGGAGCGGGGGGCATCCACCTCCGGGATCGCGTCTCCTACCGGCAACGCGGCCGTAGATGCATTGCTCCGGGAATACGGCACAAATCCGATGGGATCATTTTAGGTCACTCACTCTTCATTTCCCCCGGGCGCCGTGCAGGCGCTCTTCGATGTGCATTGCTCTTCGCGGCATTTCTGATACAGCTCGAGGGCCTTCCGCGTGCGATCCTTGCCGATGTGTTTCTCTCCGATCCCAATGAGCGCGTCGCTGAATCTGGTCCGGCTGTCTTCGTTCAACTCATCGGCAGTTCGTACCTTCACGAGCTCGGCCTCGAAGTACCGCTGAACATCGCGCCGAATGTTCTCAGCCTCTTCCTTCGTAATGAGAGCGGCCTCGAGGGCGGGCTGTACCACGTTCGACGCGATTGTTGCCGCCTCTTCGCGGCTGAGTTCATCCACGCCCGCCCCTCGGTACCAAACGCTCGCCTTCCTGAATGACTGTCGGAGAGGCGTTGCTTCGGATTCGCTCACGGGAAGAAACTCGATGCTGTTCTCATCCATGATCGGTTTGAGGACCGATTCCGTCCGATCGTCGCCTTTCCAGACGACCGCTATCACGGTTCCTTCACGATTGAGCCATGCCTCCTGAACGGCGGAGTTCTTCTCCATTTCGAGGAGGGCCGGCTTCGACCTGCTGCCGCAGCCGATGTTGGGAGCGGCTCCGCACACCAGAGGGACGCTGTAGAATGTAACATTCTTTGCTTCCGCCCTCGAGAACAACCCGAAGCCGTCACCTCTTCGCAGGCTCGCCCAACCGATGAGCGCCGTGACGCAAATGACAAGGCCAAAGATGAGCACTCTTCGCTTTGGTTTCTTTGGGGTGTTAATCTCCTTCATAGTTACTCTCCTCTTGATTGAGGGATCCGGATTAGTGGGGTTGTACCGGCGCTTTGAGCCGCCGGGAGTGCTGCATCCCCAACCATCGAAACAATCTACGCCTTCATAAGTTCCCAGTCAATAGTCCTCCTCTGCCTCATCTGCGCAGTCCCTCGCTACCGGGCAGTAACTTGCTGGCGGAGAAACACCTTAACGATGAGAAGCACGCAGGCGGAAATTGAGAGGAGAATCAGTGAGAGGGTAAGGGCGATCCGAAAATCGATCTCAAAGCCCATGTAAATGGCGAGCGTCATCGTCTGCGTTTTGCCCGGGAAATTGCCGGCAAAGATTATCGTCGCGCCAAATTCGCCGAGGGCACGCGCCCATGTCATGATCGCTCCTCCGGCGAGGACATGAAATGAAAGGGGGAGGGTAATGAGGCGAAAAGTGTTCCACGGCGACGCTCCGTCGATTCTCGCCGACTGTTCGTGCTCGGCATCGACTGCTGAGATGCCGGCCGCTGCGGACTTGATATAGAGGGGGGCAGCGACAAAGAGTTGCGCAAGGACTACCGCTGTTGCCGTGAATGGAATGTCGACCCCCGCTGAGGAGAGGATCCCTCCGAAAATACCCCGCCTCCCGAACGCCATCAGGAGGGCGATACCGGCCACCGATGGAGGGAGAAGGATCGGGAGATCGATTAGCGTATCGAGCACCGTCTTGCCCGCGAATCGCTTGCGGGCAAGGAGGAACGCGACCGGCGTACCGGCAAGGGCAGTAATGAGAGTAGTAACTCCGGTGGTAACGCCGCTCAGCATCATCGCCTGAGTGACTTGAGGATTCGCAATCGAATCCATGAACTCTGACGTGGGAACGCGGAGGAGAAGGCTCAGGCACGGGAGGAGCAAAAACAGCGCCATCGGTAAAGCGAGGAGGGCGAGCTGCCATGTAGGTCTGGTGTTCACCGCCCTGCCTGGGCCGTCCTTGGCGTAAACCCGAATTTCGAGAGTACCTGGCCCGCCTCGCCCGAGCGAATGTATTCGAGGAATTCTTCCGCAAGAGCGTGCCGGCCGGATCCCCGGACGACCCCCGCAGGGTACTCGGCGATGATGTTGAGACGATCGGGGAAATCGACACGACGGATCAGGTGCAGAGTATCGTGGGATATGTCTGAGGAATACACGATTCCTGCGTCGCACTCTCCGAGCTGAACCTTGCTCAGGACAGCACGAACGTTCTCTTCGTAAGAGACCACGTTTTTAAGGACGCCCTTCTTGAATGAATTCCCGAACTCCCCAGGAGCAGAGCAGCGGTCGAGAAACTGTATTGCGTATTGACCGACCGGAACGCTCGAGTCGGCAAGCACGACCTTCACATTGGGTTTTGCGAGATCCCGGAGATCCCGCAACCGGGCAGGATTATCCCTCGGCAGAACCACCACGAGGCGGTTTCGCGCGAAGACCCCTACGTGCGTGGTATCGATAACCCCGGCGGTGATCGCAATCTTCATCTGCTTCGCGTTCGCCGATGCCAGGACATCTGCTTTCGCTCCCTGAATGATCTGTTGAACCAGTTGCTGGGTGCCCCCAAAGTTGAACCTGATCTTTGTCGATGGATGTCTCGCCTCGAAGGCCATCGCGAGAGCCTGCAACGCCTCGGTGAGGGAGGCGGCGGCAAAGACGGTCAACTCGGTCACGCTACCCTCTTGAGCCGCCCCCGGAGAGAATGCCAGGCCGACGAGGAGAGGGAGGGACAGAATGAAAAAGAGCAGTTTGTTCGCGGTCATATGCACTCCTCGTTTGGTTAATACAACAATTGCAGGCCAAGTCCGAGATAGGCGAAATTATCGTTCGGCGCCTTGGCGTAATTCTTCCCCCACACATAGTGGAGGTTAAGCTTGAGTTTATCGCGGTCGATCAGCCAGTTCAGCCCAATATCGTAGAGCTCACGGCTGATCGATCCCGTATATCCGTTCGTTGCATGGACGGCGCCGTTTTCCACGGCGCGTTCACCGGTTGCCATGATAGTCGGCTCGACCGCCTCGTCTTCGGAGACCGTGATACTATACCCCGCTTTTGCCGAGTACACCTTGTCTGTGGTTGGATTCTCGATGCCTACCCCGAGAATCGTGCCGCGGTACATCCAGTCATACTCGGCGTTGAAATCGAATGATCCGTAGTTTGCGAGCATGTCGGCTCCATAGAGTGCGTTGCTGCTGAACACCTCGGTTCCCCCCTGCCTGGCAGCGTTGATCCCGATCGTCGCGCCGTTACGCCTTCCGTAGTAGGACTGGACGTATGATATCTTATACTTTGTCATTTCAGGGTCTCCGATCGACAGGGCAACGCGGCCCGTCAGCAGGGGAGACCATTCGGTCCCGTTTCCGATGATCGACTTGTTCGAGGGATCAAACATCCCCGCATTGTAATTGACGCTCCAGCCGTCGGAGAGGAAGAGCCCGCCGAGATTCACCCCGGTTTCGCGCCCGGTGCTTCGGGCGAGGAGATGCTGGCGGGGTTGAACGTCGGCGAGTGATTTGTCGAGCGAGATAACATAAAACTCGCTGCCCATCTGTTCCTTCCCCACCTGAGGCCGGAAATATCCCAGGACAAGATTCGCCCCGGGCGAAAACGACCAGATCCACGATGCGTCCCAGATGAAAAGGTCCCTGTTATCGCCGGCATTGGCGGTCCCGGCCGTGGGAGTGAACGGATCTTTGCCGATGCCATCGTAGGCGACAGAGAGGTTGAAAGACATATCCGCACGAAATTTCCCTTCAAGCCCGAAGCGTCCGCGGCGAACATACAGGTCGTTTCGACTGTCCACTGCGTCAGGAGCGCTCATCTTGAACGAAGCGATATTCCACACCTGGACTGCCTGCGTAATGGTCAGCTCCTTTCCCTCGCCGACATCAATCTTGAACTGGGAGAATCCGAGAGGCTTCAGCGCGATGGAACACATGAGCATGCTAATGACGATTCTCAACGGGACCAATGTTCCCTCCAATGTCTGGGTTTGGTTGAGGCTGTGCGGGGTCTTCCGCCGCTCCGCGTTATCTACATCGGAAGATAACGCCTTCCAAAAAAATTTACAAATTCAGTTCCGTGTTCAACTTCTTCGCGAATCGTTTGACAGCCTGTTCTATTGCGTGGAATTCGCTGATAAGATTGCGACCATGATCCGAGAGATGCGCCCCGCCGCCGCCTTCGCCCCCGCGTTGTTTAATTACCACGGGTGTCGAAGCGGCGCGATTTACGCCATCTACAAGATCCCAGGCGTGCTGATAGGAGTAGTGAAGCTCTCTCGCCGCGGTCCTGACGCTTCCACGCCTCTCTATCTCTTTCAAAAGAGCAACTGTGGTTGAATTCAGGAGCGGCATGTTCCGCCGCCGCACGTGAATCTCCAGTTCGATTTCGATCATGCCGGTGAACAGCCGGGGAGTTACTCTTTACCAATCATGATCTCGGTCGACTTGATGACGGCATACGCCGTATCGCCCACTTTGAGCTGGAGGTCCTCAATTGCCTCGCGGGAGATGATCGAAGTAACCACGTTCCCATTTCCGAGGTCGATCTTGACCTTCCCCGTAATGAGCCCCTCTTCGACGAGGATGACAGTTCCCTTCAATTTGTTCCGGGCGCTGAGTTTCATGAGAATCAGGTTAGGATGTGGGGGGATCGTTCCAGGGAAAGAGTAGTCATTTCGGCCAAAAAATACAAACCAATCTCTGAAACGCAAGATCTCCAGGGCCAGTTGACCGATGCCGGCCAAAGTGTTATATTAATCTCTGCTTTTCCGCGGGTTTAACCCGACCACAACAAACTACACTTTCAAGATCTAGAGGAGATCCGGCAATGTCTCTGCGAATTAACGATGACGCCCCAAACTTTACAGCCGCAACGACCCAGGGCACCATTAATTTTCACGAATGGATCGGAAATGGTTGGGCGGTCCTCTTCTCCCATCCAAAAGACTTTACTCCCGTGTGCACGACCGAGCTCGGGTACATGGCGAAGATTGAACCGGAGTTCAGGAAACGGAACGTCAAAATCATCGGGCTGAGCGTCGATCCCGTTGACAAGCACTCCGAGTGGGCAAAAGACATCCGTGAGACACAGGGATACGATGTCAACTACCCGATGATCGGCGATGGGGATCTGGCGGTCGCAAAGCTGTATGATATGCTTCCCGCCGGCGAGCCGGGGACATCGGAGGGACGGACGGCCGCCACGAATCAGACCGTGCGCTGCGTTTTTGTGGTGGGTCCGGATAAAAAGATCAAGCTCATGCTCACCTATCCGATGACGACCGGCCGCAATTTCGACGAGATCCTGCGCGTCATCGATTCGATGCAGCTCACTTCAAAGCACAAAGTGTCCACGCCCGTAAACTGGAAGAACGGCGAGGATGTGATTATCTCGGGCTCTGTCTCCGAAGCCGATGCGAAACAGATGTTTCCGCAAGGCTGGAAGGCCCCCAAGCCCTACATTCGCATCGTCAAGCAGCCAGGCTGATTCATGAAAGAGACCTCACGCCGGGGCTTCATCGCAGCGGTTGCCGGACTCGCCGGAGCGTCTATCGTTCCTGCGGTAATCCATGCAGATGAGGGGACTCAGAGTACAACCTGGGACCTTTCGTGGCTCGAAAAGCTCAAGGGGAAGCACAGGCAGGTATTTGATGTACAGGATCTGGAGGCCTTGCGCGGTGTCAACAACTGGCTGAATGCCCACAAGGAGATATTTCAGCTTGCTTATCCCGATGTTAATGCAATTGTCGGCATCGCCGGCACGGCTTTCCCCATCAATGCGAGCGATGAATTGTACCGCAACCTTCCGATCGGCGAGCATTGGAAAGTGACCGATCCGGAAACGCAGAAAACTGCAGAGCGCAATATTTTTCTCGACGGCGGGAAGACGGCTGCTGACCAGAGCAAGACCGTGCGGTCGCTCCAGTCGCGGGGCGTCGTCTTCTGGCAGTGCAACAATTCATTGCTCCGGCTCTCGAAGGCTTTCGCCGAGAAGCTCCACCGGCCCGAAGCGGAGATCTATGAGGAGATGAAGAACGGGCTTAACCCCGGCGTGATCCTTGTTCCCTCCCACGCTATGCTCTTAGGTCTGGCCCAGGAGCAGGGGTGGACCTACGAGGTGCTAGTGTAGATTGCAGCGGTGTGAAATGACGTTCCCGCCCCGGCATCTCCCGGGGATCAATCAGGCGGGGGCGATCAGACGGAGTTGTAGCGGACGATGTAATCTGAAACCTGGCCAACTCCGTTCACCAGCTGAGCCCGCTCGATGCTGTGACTGAACGAGGCGAAGAGGGCCGAGTCGTTGAAGAGCTGGTCAATCCACGAAGAGAGCCTGCCGATATTCTTCTCGTAAATCCCGAAGTGATTCTGCCGCAGGAACTCGACATTTCCTTTCTCCTGCTCCCAGAGGTAGTTGTTTACGATGGGAATTTTCCCCGAGAGAAGTGTTTCCATGAACGTCGAGGCCCCGCATTTGGTGACCACGAGGTCGGCACACCGGAGGAGCTCGCAGACAGAATCTACAAATCCGAATACGGTGAGCCGGCTGCTTCCCAGCCTTTCTCCCATCATAAGCAGCCTCCTCCGAAGCACTTCGTTTCTACCGCATACCACGGCGATCTGAGCCGAAGGGTTTTTGCGAAGGAGTTCTCTCACGATGCGGGTACCCTTCGGCATCCCATCGGCTCCGCCGATCATGAGAATAAGCTTCTTCCCCGGATCGAATCCCATCCCTTGCTTCAATTCCTCGGGTGATTCGGCGCAAGAGGGGCTCCCTGCGAACTTTTCGCTCAGCACAAATGGGAATACCGTTATATGTTCGGTTGGAATTCCCTTCCCGACGCAGTACCCTCTCAGTTGCTCGCTGAATACGACGTAGTGCAATCCCCTGTTCACAAACCATAACGGATGAGCCGTGAACGGGTCGGTGACCACGACAAGTGTAGGGATGGACAACTTGTGTTCACGCAGGATATCGTGGATCGGCTTGATGAGAAAGAAGTGGAAGATGACGATCTTGCCGGGCATTTCAGCAAGGATGCGGCGTTCGAGATACGGCCGGACAACGCAGGCGACAATCCACACATTGAGACGCCCAACCACTCTCCACTTGTTGAGGAAGTAAAGAAGTGCGTAGAACCACCTGCCGTACGCTTGCAGGGTCTTGTAACCATCCTCAATGCACGATCGGAACGCCCGAGGGGCTTCAGCAAGCCCGTCGACGAGGACCGGTTCAAGGAGATCGGGGTATCGGGATTTCAGGTAGGACCTCACCGAACTCGCCGGGGCGAGGTGCCCGCCGCCTGTCTTCAGGTAGAGGAAGAAATAGTTTGAATTCATGAGGTGCGCTCCTTCACGCTATCTGAGCAGCGGAGAATCGTCCTGATTGATTTTCCCCTCCCGGATGATCTCCATAATCTTGTACGATCCGAGCTTTCTCGCCTTGAGGAAGCCTGACCAGGCGGCCTCGGCGAGACGTCCGTTCCGCAGTAGATCGAAGAGCCATTGATCCGCATATTCGGGCTGCTCCTGCCTGAACCCGGCCTGAATCTCGAGAAGCCATCGACGGTTAAAGTACTCCTGCGACCCGATGACCGGAGAAATGATGATGGGCATGCCGAGCGCGCAGTAGAACGACAGTTCGCTTGGCTTCGTCCATAAGATATCAGTTGTCCTCATCGCGGCGTTGAAAAGTCTGTAGTAGTCCTCAAATCCCCCGGCGTACACGATCGCTACTCCCCGGGCTGCCTCTTCCCCCAGGTCATGCACAACTTCTTCGAAATACTCCCTGACTGATTCCGATTCTCCCGCGACCAGGTTGAGCTTGACCTCCCCCGACCTGAGCCGCTTTCTGAGACTGAAGGCGATTTTCCTGCCGATCTCCCTCTGGGCACCCGCACCCCCAACCGCGTAGGTGATCGTCAACGGCCGGGGAGGAACATTCTCACAGACCTCTTTTCCGAGAAAGCTTTCGACCGTCGTTCGGTGTAGCGGCCAGAACCTCTGGGCCGGATCAAGAGTCTTAAGCCGTTGAGCGAGATCATGTTTCAGAATGCCGAGATCCGTCCCTCCAAGCAGTTCTTCGGGAAGCGGAAAACCCGTCAGCACGATCCGGTTTTGGGGGACGCCGTATGCCTGCAGGCGCTGAGCCGCTTTCCCGCATGGTGCGAAGTAAGTGATCCGGCTTTCCCACGGCTCCTTCGAGACCCACACCCGGTTCAAATCCGCATCGCAAATGATACAGTAGACGGGCTGGAATCCTTTCATCTCCGCGGCGATCGCAGGAGCATAGAATGAGGTCACGAGGGGATAGGGGTTCCTCTCAATGGTGCCAAGAAGGCCGGCGCAAAGCCCCTTGTCGATCAACCATGAAAGCATGGTCACCTGGAAGGTGCTTTGCGAGAGATTCCTGATGGGATAGAAGGAAGGTATGTAGAGAAATCTGTTGAACACTTTGAAAATGTATTTGCCGACGACTGGAATCCCCTTCGCGCGGGAAAACCTGTTATGGAGTCCCAGGAGTCTATTCCAGAGCCGTTTTTCGCCCGCCGTTGAACTGTCGTTTTCACCCAGCGTGATGATGTCCTGATGTGCGATCGGCTTGAGAGGAATTACGGCCCTGAGATGCCCATAGCCCATGTTCGCCGAAACAATCCAGACCTTCTTGGGCGAGGGCTCGCCGGAGGACTGAGGATTTCCCTCCGAAGGGCTATCGGATCTGTCCCCGTGTCCGGAAGAGTCGATTCGTAGCGGGAGAACTGTCAATTGAATGCCGGCTCAGGGAGTGTGAGAAGCCTTTCGGCACCCGCTGCGGCGCCGTCCCTTTGGGCGGCCTCCTGCAGAATCGGGATGAACTGCTTGAGGCGGGCTGTCCCGCCCTGCACCGTCACATAGGTTAGGATCGATTCTGTCCAGCAACCGCTGTTCAGGTATTCGATGCCGCCCTGTTTCGAGGTTTCAGCGTGGTGGGTGTGGCCGCACGTCACGATATCCATCCCCTTTGACCGGGCATACGCCACGGCATCCATCCGGATTTTTTCAATGCAACGGAGGAAGATCTTTGTATTGGTTTTGGCGAATCGTGCGATCCGGTGCGTGGCGTCTATCTTTTGCAGAAAATGGTAGACCACATCCGCGAGAAAGGTTATTTTCGGATATGTGACGATAAATTCGTCAAACTGGTGTCCATGGAGCACGAGCACGCGCTTATTGCCGCTGGCAAAAACGTACTCATCCCGAACCTGAACTCCCAGAAGGTGAGAAATCGGATCGGCCGGACCATCATGGTTCCCGCATACCCAGGTGATTGAGATCCTGTCCGAGAGCTTGCGAATGAGGGAAAGGATCTTCCAATGCCTTTTGTTGAGACGCCGGAAATCGATCGAGTCGAATACGTCCCCGTTCAGGATGAGTCGCCTGGTCTGGATTTCGGATCGCTCGATCATGTGAAGAAACTCAATGATCTGCCGATCCTGGCTGGCGGAACTGCCGAGGTGAAGATCCGAAATGATAATTGCGTCGTTGAGAGACGTTAGAAAGGGAGACGAGTTGGCGGGGAGGAGAGCTGGGTTATTTCGGTTCAGAACGGATCCCCCATGTTATGAATGATTCAGTGATCTCTACGCGCAGCGAAGTACCTATTGCATCAGCACGCGGTATAAAGGTACAAATTCTGTAAAACCATATGATTATGGGTCTGTTACGTTTGTATTAACTTATGTCCGCGCGGTCGGGGAAATCAGACGATTTTGCATGGGATCGGCACATCTTCATCGACCGAATAGACAGCGCATAGCCGGTGGTACCCGTCGGCTATGACGAGCTTCCCGTTTGCCGAGTCACGGACAAGGAGGAGGGGGGAAAGGGCAATACCATTCTTGATCTTTTCCCTGTCCCTCTGTACCCGGGAGTTGCTGACTCCCAACAGGGAAAGCCCGCTGGCCCGGAATATGTCCTTCGCCTTGAAGGTGATGATAGGCGCTCGGCTGAGCTTGGAGACCAGACTCTTTGCTTTTGCCTCAGGGTACAACAAGCTGAGGTACGAAAGAGCCGCGGGGTAATTGTGTTTTTCGGGCCGGTCCAGCCAGCCGATTTTCTGAGGTTTCGGCATGAGGGAAATATAACCACAATTCTCCCCAAACCCTATCGCCCCTAAGAATGGGTTTGACAGTACACCCGAATTGAAGTACCTTGATGGAGAAGTAGGTGTAACAATGGACAAGCAGATTACGAAGAGATACACGAACGGTGAGGTGACTGTCGTCTGGAAGCCCCACGTCTGCATCCATTCAGGCGTTTGTTGGTCGCACCTTTTGAGTGTTTTCAATCCCTGGAAGAGACCGTGGATCAACATGGAAGGCGCCACGACTGAACGAATCATTGAGCAAGTACGAAACTGTCCCTCCGGCGCGCTCAGCAGCTACTTAAACAGCGCCGAACCCAAGCCCCCCGAAACGACCCAGGATCTTGTATAGTCTTGCCATCCGTGCACGAACGTCTCATCAAGTACATCAAGAGCCGCGCTTCCTCGCCGCTCAGCGAGAGCGATGTGGAGACGCTCAACACGATCTTTGTTCCCAGGAAGCTGAGGAAACGCCAGTACCTCCTGCAGGAAGCGGAGGTCTGCAAATACATGGGATTCGTGGTGAAGGGTGCAATGCGGCAGTATAGCGTCGACGAAAAGGGCGTTGAACATGTCGTCGAACTGTCGCTAGAAGAATGGTGGGTCGGCGACCGTGAGAGTTTTGTGAATGGTACGCCTTCGCCGTATTACATCGACGCATGGGAGAACTCGGAGGTTCTGCTTCTGAACCATGATGATTTCTTTCAGAGGTTGAAGCCCATTCCCGCCATCGTGGAGTTATCGAGCAAGCTGGATGAGAGGCACGCGTTTGCGTTGCAACGGAAAGTCAATGCGTTTATCAGCCTCTCGGCCGAAGAACGCTACAACGAATTGATCCGTACCTATCCGGAATTCCTCCAGCGTTTTCCACAACACATCATCGCCTCATATCTTGGCATGACGAAGGAGACCCTCAGCAGAATCCGTCATCATGCCCTGAAGAAGTAGGCGCGTACTCTTCCGGCGTAGTACCACCCCCTTGATTCCGTTGACAATAGTCAACGGCTTTATTTGCCCTTCATCATCGTTTCTCGGACCCCTCGTTCCGTATCTTTACCCCGACAGTTGTACATCCAATAGCCGAAAAATACATGAAACGGAAAGTGAGTGACTATGAAAAAACACATATCATATTCTACCCGAGGCCACAGGGCAGACATAGGCCCCTACATCATCTATCGAATGGTTGTGAACCGATACGCCGACGCAGTGGGCCCGTTTGTGTTCCTCGACCACGTTGTTCCGGTTACACATTCACCCGGGGAACCGTTAAAGAAAGTGGACGGCACCGGGGCACATCCTCATAGAGGCATTGCAACCCTGACCTACATTCTTCACGGCGAAGCAGACCACCATGACAGCAGGGGCAATCGAGCTTTGGTGCACTCGGGAGGAGCGCAGTGGATGAAGGCAGGGAACGGCATTATCCATGACGAGGTTGTCAATGTAGATTCGCAGACCAACGATCACCTTACGCACGCCTTCCAGTTCTGGGTAAACCTCCCGGCGAAGAACAAGACCGAGGATCCGCAGTATCTTCCGATTCAGGCGCACGAGATTCCGCGGCTCGAGCTGGGCGATGGTCGGGGTTGGATCAAAATCATTGCAGGCGAGTATGAGAGGCTGTCATCCAGAATACCCGCCTACTTGACGCAATTCATTTACCACATCCACCTCGAAAGCGGAGCTCGATTCTCGCTAGGAAGCGAAAAGAGCCTTGAATACGGCGCTCTTCTTGCAGTGGGGGACTCGATCATCAACGATCGCGGATTCGAGGGTGGGGAATTGGTGGGATTCGGGCAGGACGAGGGGGAGATCGAGATTATCAACACCTCCGACTCATCCGCAGATATCATCGTGTTCGGCGGCGAGCCCTATACGGAGCCTATCGTGGCTCAGGGTCCATTCGTCATGAACACCGAGCACGAAATATCCGAGGCTTACAACGATTACTACAAGGGAAAATACGGCAGGATAGAGTCGTACGATACCGAGCCCGTATCGGAATGATAAGATACCTCGAAGCCCTGGTTCCGCGGCGATGCCGCGGAGCCTGCGGGCTTCGGGATTCCTACCCTTTCGGCTTCTTACCCCTCATCAGACCGATTCCGGCGCCGAGTGCCACCCCAATTCCAACGCCGTACGCCGGATTGCCGAAAGCAGCGCCGATGGCGATCCCGATTGCCACTCCAAACCCCATCCACATTCCAATTGATTTGGATTGGCGCTTCTTCGGATCCTGATCCCCGGTATTCTCCGTCGTGGTGTTCATTGTTGGCTGAAATTTAGCATCATAGGGGGAGGGACTCCTTACAAAGCGTCCGGCCCGTAGATTGCGCCCAGGCGCTCGTAGTGTGAGCGCATCTTTTCCGAGACCGTCTTGAATTCGAGGTCATTACGGAACTTATCGAACACCCTGAGGTGCGCAAGCCAGGGGTACCCGTCCAGTCCCTCATCAATCGCAGCATTGAGCCAGTAAATCGCTTCGCGTTTCATTCCGAGCTGCGCATAGGGAAATGACATCCAAAAGGAGAACTCCATATCCGATCTGGCGTACCCTCCCATGCGATCCAGAATCGAGACGGATCCGGAGCTGTCGCCTCGCGTGGCTCTTACAAGTGCGTCGAGCATTATGGGAGCCACACCCTGGGGGTCAGCCTGGCTCGCAAGCGTTGAGTAACGGTTCAAGCTGTCCAGAATTCCCTCGAAATAATAGATCGACCCTACGAGGACAAGTATCTGAGAATCGTACGGGACATGCCTTAATCCTTCCCGGCCGATCGCGATCGCCTCATCGAACCGACCGCGCATATGAAATGAGTACATCCGGTAAAGGTACGCCCGCCGGTCCGCAGGGTTCAGGGATTGGGCAATCCCCGCCTCACGTTCGGCCTTTTCGCAGAGGCCGCACAATCGATAAAAGTACGAGAGGTTATCATGAATGTCGGATACGTTGGGAGAAAGTTCAACTGCGTGACGCAAGAGCGGGTAGGCCCTTTCCTTCTGCGTCCTTTCTATGTAGAGCTGGGCGAGATGTGATAACGCATCAGTCAGCGTCGAATCGATCGCCAGTGCCTTGCTCAGAGCCGATTCGGCCCCGCGATAGCTTGCCGTATCCCCGCCAAGGATTCCCAGGTAGATCAGAGCATACCCTTTCTCTGCATATGCCGGGGCAAAGGACGGCTCCCGGTTGATCGCATCGTCGAAAAAACCTATCGCCCGGCGAAGACTCCCGACGTCGCTCGCAGCGCCCAGGCTTTTTCCCCGGAGGAATGCCTCGTACGCCTGAGGATCGCGGGGCACAGTCGTCGAGATTCTCGATTGCTCGCCGCTTGTAAGGCTGAGTTGCAAGCCCTTTATGATCTCGTCGGTGATACTCTTCTGAAGTGAAATGATGCTCGTGTACTTCACATCGAGCGGCTTCTGCCAGATGATGCTGTTCGTGCCGAGGTCGACGAGCTGCGCATTGAGATGAAGATCACCGCCTTCTTTGACATAATTCCCCGTGAGCATCACGTTCACGTCGAGGCTCTTCGCGACCTGTTCCGGGACGGGATCGGCATCCTTGTATTGCGCTACGGATGATGACGGACGAACGACGATGCTCTTGACGTAGCTCAGATTTGTGATGATATTATCCGCGAGCGCGAAACCCAGGAAATTCGTTGCCTGATCGCCCCCCAGGTTCCGAAAGGGGAGGATGGCGAGTTTATATCTAAGCTGGGGGGACGGTTCAGCCTTCGTCGGGCTTACGCTAGTATCCTCCGTCTTCAGCGGGGTCCGATACTGGATAAAAACAATCGCGGCCACGATGAGGAGAAGAGCCGACGCAGCAATAATCCATCGCGGCGATTTATAGGCCGCCGATGATCTCTCGTAGGCAGGGAGCACGCGGGACACCGGCGTCGATTGTCTCTTGAGCCGCCGGAGGTCGACCAGAAGATCGCCGATCGATTGGTAGCGGTCCGAGGGATCCTTCTCAAGGGTTTTGTTGAGTATATGCACAAGCTCGGGAGAAGCATCCGACATGTATTTTTGAATCGGTTCCGGTCCCTCATTCACGATTGAGTACATGATTGCCGCCTCATGTTCGCCGCGGAAGGGGAGCTGTCCGGTAAGGGTCTCGAAAAGAACCACGCCAAAGGAGAAAATATCGGACCGGGCGTCCGCTTCCTTCCCCTGAACCTGCTCCGGGGCCATGTAGGCGAGCGTGCCCACGGTGGAGCTAGTTTTTGTCAACCGGAGGGAGCCCTTCAACTTTGCCAGCCCGAAATCCATCACCTTGATGCGCCCATCGGCTGTCACCATGATGTTTTCCGATTTCACATCACGATGAACAATGCCCTTAAGGTGAGCCGCCTGCAGGCCATCGGCAACCTGGATCGCATAGTCCATGGCTGTCTGAAGGTCGAGTTTCCCACCAAACTGCCTCAGAGTTTTGCCGTCGATGAACTCCATCACGAAGAACTGCTGGTTGCCGGAATCCCCGATATCGATGATGGAGCACACGTTCGGATGGTTGATCTGAGCGACGGTTTTGGCTTCCTGGAGAAATCGCGCCTGCTCCGAGGCGTTGGCTGTGAGATGCTGTGGCAGGAACTTCAACGCGACGTCGCGCTCGAGCCGCGTGTCGTGGGCTTTGTAGACGACTCCCATGCCGCCTTCTCCGATCTTCTCGAGAATCTTATAATGAGAGATGACGGAGCCGATCATGGTGCGGGAAGATAGCGAAAAATGGATTACCCCTCAAATCGGGGAGATGTCTTAGTTTTGCATCGGAGTGGCGGGTTTTGAAGCGAATGGATCGAGGATTCTTATTTACTAAACCACTCGAACCTGTATGCAAGTTGGGGTCCCTTGGTTCCCTCGTACGCAAGACGTCCCACCAGCATAGTGAACGGTTCTGTGTACCGGGCGATCCGCAGGGGTCCGGCATCCACGGGTTCGAAGCCAGCATCATGAATGAGCTTGGCGGCGACCTTTTTGCTCCTGCCGTCGTCCCCGCAGTATACGACGCTGGGTCTGGATGCCCTGCGGCGGGATTCGAAAACGGGAAAAAGGACCTCGCTCGGGATGGAATTAAAAGCCGATACAACGCGGGCATCGGGAATCATCTTGGCAAGCTCTTCCGCGCCCGATGAAGCGTGGGCCACGACGAGATCGGTATCGTCGGCATTCATCGGCATAGAGCACGTAACGACCACCTTCCCCGACCAATCAGCCGCCTGACTCAGGACATCCTCGATTCGCGACCAGTGCACGGCGAGCAGCACCACTTCGGAATCCCTCACGGCCTCATGCACAGAACCCGCACGCGCTTTCCCGTTTGCTTCCCGCGCAAGTCGCTTGAGTTTCGCTCTGCTTCGAGAATAGCTGAACACCACCTCATGTCCGGCCCGCGAAAAAATCGTTCCAAGCTTGCCGCCCATCAACCCTGAACCAACAATTCCGATTCGCATACGTGGATCCTCAGATTGTCTCTCGTTTGCGCAACGGCTGAGGCTCGATCAGACCCATCGCCGCACCCTGCTCTTGTACTCGCGGAACTCATCGCCGAAATCTCGTTCAAGTTGTCGTTCTTCCCGCCGGATGAACGAATCTACAAGAGGGAGGTGAAGCGCGGTGGCGATCAGGGCCGACGGAGATCCCAACACTAAGGCTGCACCAAGGAATATGAACACATTTCCGCCCACATAGAGCGGGTTCCTGGAGAATCGGTAGGGTCCGGTGGTCAGGAGATGTTTCTGGGGCTCGAACCGAATGACTCCCATTCTGTGCAGGTAGAAGTAGTACGCGGCCCACATACGAATTCCGAATCCAAGTGTGATGAATCCGTATCCTGCCACTCTGGCAAAAAGGGAATCGAGGGGGGAGAAACCCAGAAGGGGGTCGGCCCGGGCACAGAGCGACATCAGGCCCAGCCCAACGAGAACTACGCCGATGTTATGGAGAATGCTCTTGAGAAATGCAAGAAACAGTGGACTATTTCCCCTCGTAGGCCCGTTCGAGCGCTGCAATATCCGGTTTCTTCGACTGCAAAATTGCTTTCATCACTCGTCCCGATTTATTCTTGTCCGGGTCGGCCAAGAGCCGGCTCACAACGGTGGGAACAACCTGCCATGAAACCCCGAATTTATCTTTCAGCCACCCGCACGCCTCCGCTGCCGGATCTGACGAAAGCATTCCCCAGTACCGGTCGATCTCGCCCTGTGTTTCGCAGTTGAGCATGAACGAGACCGCTTCATTGAATGAGAACTTGTGCTCGCGCGCGCTGTCCATGGCAGCAAACCACTGGCCTTCGATCATGAAGTCGGCGAACATGATCGTTCCCTCTTTTTCGGGCGCCATGCCTCCGGGATACCGGGCCGTCGTTCCCGATTGTGTTTTGGAGAACACCGACCGGTAGAGATTGATGGCTTCTTCCGCCTTGCCGGCAGCGGCTTTCACGAACAAGAGAAACGGCGTGATGAAGGGTCGCTCTTCACCCGACGGATTCGACAGAATCAGCTGCCAGGTTAATCCGTACTTATCCTGTATCCAGCCGTATCTTTCGCTGAAGGGGTACTTATCGAGCGGCATGAGCGGGGTACCACCCTGCGAGAGCTTCGACCAGAGTTCGTCGAGATTTGTTCTGGCATTTGTGTCGCGAGAAGGATCGAAATTTACCAGGAAGGAAACGGCGGGATTAAATTTAAAACCGGGTCCTCCGTGGAGCGCGAGAAAGGGCTGGCCGCCGAGCTCAAACTCTTGCGTGAGGAGTGTTCCTTCCGGCATGTGGTGGATCTCAAATCCTTCCTTGCCGTACCGGGTGCTTTTACCAACTTTTGAATTCTTGAAGACAGACGTATAGAATCTCACTGCCTCCTCAGCGTTTGATTCGAACCATAGACACGGCGTGATATTCTTCATGGGACGTCTCCTCAGTCATTCTGTTGGAGAGGATGAGCCGATTTCTTCGCACGAATCTCGTAGAGCTTGCCTCCTGTCAATGTAGTCGGAAGCGACAGCGCAGCGCCGAGCAGCCCATACCACAGAGGTCCAGCCTGAGGTTTCAGAAACGTCCCGAGAAGCCAGGCGATGGTACCGAGGATTCCAATGATCCACACGGCCTTCCAAGCCTTGTCCCGCGCAATCGTCGCCGAAACGAATGCGCCGAACACCTGGAACACGGCACGGTACGCGCTTGCCAGAAGCACGAGCCCTGTGTCGAAAAACGGTTCACCGGGCTGAGGGAAAATCCCGGTGTATTCGAGTACCTTATCAACGCCCGTCGATAATGCGGCCGTGACCACAAAACCTGCCAGAATGGAAAGTATCAGCCGTACCATTATTGAGCCCCTTTCATTGTAGGTTCTTCTTCAGTCGTAGTACAGGTTCATTGGCCCCAGAGAGGGCGCACCTCAATCGCCCCGAATTTTGCGCTTGGAATCCTTGCAGCCACGAGAATCGCTTCATTCAGGTCCTTGGCCTCGATCACGTAGATGCTGCCGAGCTGTTCCTTGGTCTCCATGAACGGACCGTCTGTGGCAACCGTCTTACCATCCCTCACGCGCACGGTCGTGGCAGAAACTGCGGAGGAGAGGCCGTGCGACGCAATGTGTGTGCCATTTTTGTGGACAGATTCGTGGAATGCCCGGTACTCTGTGGTCAAAGAGCCCATCTCCTGTCCGGACATGGCTTGCAGCACCTTCTCATCCTGATATATCAAACAAGCGTATTTCATAATCGACTCCATGATTGGGAAGTAGAAAAATGACTCTTCATAGAGTAGTCGAACGCGGCCACCTCAAATCGACACCGGGTGTGCCCTATTTCTTAACCCTTGAGTTCAGCGATTCGGCGACGCAGGAAGCGCTTTTCCGGCTCCTGTTGCGCAAGCGAGAGGGCTTTCTCGTACGAATAGCGGGCCTCGTCCGTTCTGCCTAATCGCCTGCACAATTCGGCGCGCGCGGAGTGCAGGAACTGATAGTCGCTCAGATCGCCGCGGGAATGTATTGCATCGATGAGATCTAAGCCCGCAGCAGGGCCATACCGCATAGCCACCGCAACCGCGCGATTCAGCTCGATCACAGGAGTGGGATGGACGCGCAAGAGTGCATCGTACAACGCAATTATCTCCGACCAATCTGTCTCGGCAGAACTCTTCGCCCCGGAATGCACCGCCGCAATGGCCCCTTGCAGCGTGTACGGGCCGATCCGCTGTGACGTGAGGGCTTGATTCAGCAGGGAGGTCCCTTCGGAGATCATCTCACGATTCCACAGGGAGCGATCCTGATCTTCCAGCAACACAAGGTCGCCATCACGCGAAGCGCGTGCCGTCCGCCGGGATTCATGGAGGAGCATCAAGGCAAGGAGGCCGGTGACTTCGGGTTCTGGAAGCAATTCACTGAGGAGCCGGCACAAACGAATCGCTTCACTCGAAAGATCAACCCGGGTCACGCTGTCTCCTGATGAAGCCGAATATCCCTCGTTAAAAACGAGATAGACGACCTGTAAAACGGTTTCGAGCCGCCCGGCGAGTTCAGAGGTCCCCGGCACCTCAAACGGAATCTTCGCATCCCGTATTTTTGACTTGGCTCGCACGATACGCTGGGCCAGGGTCGATGGGCTCGTCAGAAACGCGCTCGCGATCTCCTCCGTGGTAAGACCGCACACCTCGCGCAGAGTGAGAGCGATGCGCGCTTCCATCGCGAGTGCAGGATGGCAGCACGTGAAGATCAGCCTCAGCTGGTCGTCCTCGACACCGAGGTCTATCTGGTCGACACTGGGGGGATCCTGCGCGCCGATTTCTTCGAGAATTGTAGAATCCGAGGGAACAATCTTTGCCTGTCTGCGCAGGGCGTCGATGGCCTTGAATCTGCCCGTCGAGACGAGCCACCCTCTCGGGTTTGAAGGAATTCCATCGTTGTTCCATTCCTCCATCGCCGTTGCGAATGCATCGTGCATCGCCTCCTCGGCAATCTCAAAATCTCCCAGCAGGCGGATCAACGTTGCAAGAATGCGGCGCGAGTCCTTGCGATAGACGTCATCCAGGACACGCCGAATCTCTTCAATCGCAAGCTGTGATTGTTCCATTCCTCCTAATATAAGAACTGGATCGATGAACCGGCTTTTGAAAAGGGGTTGTCACACCATAGCCTCTTTATTGTACCTGTTTCTGTATTCCAGGGGCGACATCCCGGTGATTTTTCTGAATACCTCACGAAAAGCCTTTACATCCGAATAACCCGCCTGATCCATAACTTCATTGATCGTCCTGCGGCCTGTTTCGAGGGCCCTTTTTGCCGATTCAACTCTCACCCGCTGCGAGTATTCAAGCGGACTATTTCCGGTCGCTTTGACGAATCTTCGGTCGAAGTTTCGTCTGCTGACAAAGAACCTGGAGGACAGTTTTTCGAATGAAATCCTTTCCCTGAGATTGCTTTCAATATACGCCTGGGCTTTCTTCACCATCTCATCCCCGTGCATTTTCTGTCCGGTGAAGATTGTGAATGTCGACTGACTATTCCTGTCCATTTCAATCTCAAACATCTTGGAACAGAAAATGGCAGTCTGCCTGTCGTAATATTTCTCAACGAGATACAGCATCAGATTCAGAAACGAGTAGCCCCCGCCATTGGTGTAGATTCCGTTTTCATCGGTGATGAGTTTGTCGGGTTGCAGACGGACCTCGGGGAAAAGCGCTCTGAACTTCTCCGCAGCAGACCAGTGCGTGGAGCAGCTTTTTCCATTGAGCAGACCCGATGACGCCAGCATGAATGCGCCGGTGCACATGCTGGCGACCTCAGCTCCGTGCTTATACTGATTCGCAATCCAGTCGATCAGCATCTTGTTTCCCTTGGTCGCTCCATCGGGACTTTGAAACGAACTGGAAGGGATAATGATGAGATTGGTGTGTGTGATGGCTGAAATGTGGTTTTGCGGCTTTACCGTCACCAGATTCTCGAAATGCTCCGACCTTGTCGAGATCCCTGCCAGTTCGACTTTGAACAGATCGCCGTGGCCGAGTTCCTTCCAGTACTTGTTCGCGTGCGCGATGATTTCGTACGCGCCGACGATGCTGGCGATGGTGCTCAGGTTCCCCTGTCCGTCGGGAACGATGATCGTAAGGTGCTTCATAGCCTTTTTTTTCCAGGAAATATAAGGAATCCTATTGGCCAAATCAACCCACCACAAAGGCTATTTTACACCTTGCGAAAGGACTCTTTGGACATTACATTTATTCAAACGGCATGGAGTAAGACACAATGAAAACACAGGACTTTACTACCGGCATCACGGTCGATCAGTCTCCCGCAGACGTTTTCAGCGCAATCAACAACGTTCGCGGATGGTGGTCTGAGGAAATCAGTGGCGGTACGGCGAAGCTGAACGACGAGTTTCTTTACCATTTTAAGGATATCCACATTGTCAAAATGAGACTCGTTGACGTCACCCCAAACGAAAGGGTGGTGTGGCTCGTTCTCAACAACTACTTCAGTTTTATCACGGACCAGAGCGAATGGAAGGGAACGAGGATCATATTCGAAATAGACGAAAAAGATGAAAAAACGCAGTTGCGCTTCACCCACCAGGGTCTGGTTCCCGATTACGAATGTTACGAAGTCTGCTACGACGCGTGGAGCACGTACATCAAACAGAGCCTGCGCGATCTGATCACCATCGGCAAAGGGCAACCGAACCCTAAAGAAAACGGCTTTACTCCTCAGCTGCTTAAACAATGGGGCATGCCTCAATAATCGCCCCGCGTGTTCATTCTATAACAACCAATTCTCGGAGAACTTATGATCATAATCAGAGAGACATTCACAGCCAGGCCAGGTCAGGCCTCCAAGCTCGCTAAATTGTTTAAGAAGGCCTTCGGGCAAGATAAGACTACCCGGGTCTTGACCGACCTGATCGGAGAGTACAACACTGTGGTGGTCGAGAGGGAGGTGGCAAGCCTCACCGAGTTCGAAAAGCAAATGCAGGAGTACCAGCAGGGCAAGGGGATGACCATGGATCCAGAGACAGCGGCGGAGCTGTCGCGCTACACGGAAATGTACACCGAGGGGAGGCGGGAAGTATTCAAAATCGTGGAATAGCGCTGGCGGGGGTTACCGCCCTACAGTTCGCTCCAGCTCTTCCGGGTAACGGGCCCCCTCGACGGTAATCTTCGATAATCCGCTCTCGATATCGAGGAGATCGTCCCGCGAGAGAGATAGGGCGACCGCTCCGATGTTCTCCTCAAGGCGCTCCAACTTCCTTGTCCCCGGAATCGGGACTATCCACGGTTTCTGCTTGAGGAGCCAGGCGAGAGCGATTTGGGCGGGGGTAGCCTTCAATCGCTTTCCCATGGAGTCGAGAAGATCAAGCAAGGTTTGGTTCATCCTTCGGGCTTCCGGCGTAAAGCGCGGGAGTCTGTTGCGGAAGTCAGAGCTGTCGAACGCCGTGTGTTCGTTGATTTTGCCGGTGAGGAACCCCCGTCCTAACGGGCTGAATGAGACGAACCCGATGCCGAGCTCCTCGAGTGTCGGAAAGAGGTCGGCTTCGGGTTTCCTCCACCAGAGAGAATATTCGTTCTGAAGCGCGGCCACCGGGTGGACTGAATGCGCTCTTCGGATAGTCTGGACTCCGGCCTCCGAAAGGCCGAAGTATCTCACCTTCCCTTCGTTGATCAATTCCTTCACCGCACCCGCCACTTCTTCAATCGGCACGTCCGGGTCAACCCTGTGCTGATAGAATAGGTCAATCGCATCGACCCGGAGTCGCGCGAGCGAATGTTCGGCGACCTGCCTGATGTGATCAGGGCGGCTATCCATCCCGGCCTGTCGTCCAGCGGCATCAAATCTGAAACCAAATTTGGTTGCGATCACCACCTTATTGCGTACGGGCGCGAGCGCCTCCCCCACGAGCTCTTCATTCGTGAAAGGTCCGTACGCCTCAGCAGTATCGAAGAATGTCACACCCCGATCGACGGCCGATCTGATGAGAGCGATCATTGTCCCCTTGTCTGGAGCCGGTCCGTAGGCGAAGCTCATTCCCATGCAGCCGAGGCCGACAGCCGAAACTTCGAGTCCGCTCTTTCCGAGTGCACGCTTTTGCATTTTTCCCCCACTCAGTCAAGTCTTGCGCTTTAAACGACAATGTGCTAAGATGGTCTAATACCCTAACAATTGAAAGGTAAAACAAATGCCGCGCTTCGTCAATTTTGGCTTGGCTCTGCTTACTCTTGCCTCCATCGCCCACGCCCAAACATTCAAGGTTCAAAAGGTCTCGATTGGAGGGGACGGAGGAACTGACTATCTCACTGCCGAGCCGGGGAGCAGCAGGATATTCGTCTCACGAGGGACCCATGTGATGGTGCTCGATGCCGTAAAGGGGACGGTGATCGGGGATATTCCCGACATGCCGAGCAATCATGGAATTGCACTCGTTCCGGCCGCAAACCATGGCTTCATTACGTGCCGCGGCGACTCCACCGTCGCGATGTTCGACCTGAAGACCCTTGCGGTGGTAAAAAAGATCAAGATTCCCGCGGGCGGGCAGGATGGAATCATGTACGATGATTTTACCAACCGTATCGTCCTTACCAACCACAGCAAACCCGGCACTGCGACTGCCATCGATCCGGTCGCAGGCGAAATCACCGGGCAGGCCGAACTTGAGGACAATGCGCCCGAAGGTGCTGCGAGCGACGGGAAGGGAAAACTCTTCGTCAACAACGAAAGTAAAAACACGATTCAGGTCATCGATGCCAAGGCCATGAAGGCAGTGGCGTCGTGGCCCCTCGATTCATGTGATGGACCCACCGGCATCGCATACGATCGGGCAACGGATAGAATCTTCACAGGGTGCGGGAAGATGTCGGCGGTGCTCAATGCGAAGACCGGAAAGATCGTCGCGAATATCAAAAACGGCGATGGGGTAGACGCGCTGGGCTGGGACCCGGGTGAGAAGCTCATCTATATCCCGGCCGGGAGAGACAGCAGCGTGACCGTAGTGCACGAGGATTCGCCTGACAAGTACACCGTGGTCGCAACAGTGACGACGGCGCGAGGGGCGAAAACAATCTCGGTTGATCCTGTGACGCACAAGGCCTATCTGTTTCAGCCGACCTTTGGGCCGCCACCGGCCGATGCCAAGCCGGACGCTAACGGCCGCAGACCGCGAGGCCCCGTGACGGGAGCCTTCCTGTACGTCATCACCCACTAATCCCTGACTCTGTGTGCACCGATTCCGCGGTACTCCGTGCCGCGGAATCGGTGTTCACGCCCTCCGGCATCATTCGTCCTGCCCAGCGGTTAATTAGGTATTGACGGGAGAATTCCGTAGATTGTTCACGCCCATCGAATCCGTTCATCCCTCACTGACGCTGTTCGCATCTGATGGTCTAATTCGCAATTCTTCCAATAATTTTCCTGTTTCATGATCACATTCGAATCTTTCTCTTTCTCCAAACCCACCCTTGCGCTGCTCGCTAAATACGGCATCGTAACTCCAACCCCCATTCAAGAAAAGCTGATTCCTCTCATTGCGGCCGGACGAGACGTCCTCGCGCAGTCCGAAACCGGCTCCGGCAAAACCCTCAGCTTTGCGCTTCCTCTCATTGAACGGATCGACCGGCATGATGGCTTGCAGGCGTTAATCCTTGCACCAACACGCGAGCTTGCCCTGCAAATCTCTGAGGAATTCGCGAAATTCTCCCATGGCAAACACCTTGGCGTCACGCCGGTGTACGGCGGCGTTTCAATCAACGAACAGATCCGGAAACTGAAGCAGACAAACATTGTCGTGGGCACGCCGGGCCGGCTGGTCGACCTTCTCCAGCGCCGTGAGCTTCACCTCGAGTCGATTCACACCCTCGTGTTCGACGAAGCCGACCGGATGCTGGACATGGGCTTTCTCCCCGACATCGAACGGATTGTTCGATATGTCCCAAAGCAGAGACAGACTCTCCTTCTGAGCGCAACCCTGCCGAAGGAAATCGTGAAGGTGAGCCAAAAGTACCTCGTGAATCCCGAGCGGATCGAATTGGCCTCCGCCGTGAAGCCGGAATTCCTGCGGCAAACCTACTATCAGACGAACACGCAACAGAAGCTCCCTCTCCTGATACACCTGCTGCGGTCGGAACGCGACCTTGCACTGGTCTTCTGCAACAGGAAGCACGTCACCTCGAAACTCGCGCGGAAGCTCACGCAGAACGGAGTGCACGCGAAGTGCCTCCACGGCGATATGTCGCAGAATCAGCGCGAGCGCGTTACGGCCGAGTTCCGCCAGAAGAGGTTTAACGTGCTCGTTGCGACCGACGTTGCGGCCCGCGGGCTTCATATCGACGACGTGACTCATGTCTATAACTATGAGATTCCGCGGGACGTCGATTCGTATACGCACCGCGTCGGCCGCACGGCGCGGGCCGGAAAACGGGGTGAGGCGATCTCGCTCGTCTCCAACGATGGGGAGCAGCAGTTTTTCAAAGAGATCTTGTTCACGTACAGCGGCAAGATCACTCTAAAACCTATTGCGACAAACGATTTGCCGCGCGTGGTTGAACCGGCGCCGGTCCGCGCTCAATCTCTTCCCCCGAGGATGTCGCATCGGCAACGGCGGGGACGCCGGCACTCATCCGGTTCTCATTCACACGCCGGGAGGCCGCAATAATAGTTCACCCCCGGAGGCAACCATGAGGACCCCCGGGGAGATTCCAGTTGCACGCAGATAACAATCTGTTTCACCAAACAATGAGGCGAGTATGAGACTGTATGTGGGAAACATTTCGCGCGACGTCACCCAGGAAGATCTCCGGGCGGCTTTTGAAGCGCACGGTAAGGTCGACGAAGTGAGCATGGTCAAGGACAAATTCAGCGGACTTCCCAAGGGCTTTGCGTTCATTGAAATGCCCGAGGAAGCGGAAGCGCGAAAGGCAATCAGCGAGCTGGCGGGCAAAGAGCTGAAGGGCCGTTCTCTTGATGTAACCGAAGCGCGTCCGCGAACCGAGCGCCCGAACCGCGGAGGCGGGCGGGGAGGAGGTTGGGGCGGCGGACGCGGCGGCAATCGCCGTTAGCCCATGAAGCTGCGCGTCGTGGTATTAGGCGCCGGATTCGGCGGATTGGAACTCAGCACGATTCTCTCCGAGACGCCGGGCGACAATCTTGATCTTACATTGATCGACCGGAACGATTCTTTTTACTTCGGCTTTTCGAGACTTGACGTGATGTTCGGCCGAAAGCCGGCGGATGCCGTGAAGATACCCTACGGGAGTATTCAAAAGCCGGGTGTGCAGTTTCGCCGCGAGACCGTCGTCGCCATCGGTCCATCAGCGAAAACCGTTACGACGGACCGGGGTACCTACGAAGCGGATGTCCTGGTTGTTGCGTTGGGAGCCGATTATGACATAGGCGCGACTCCAGGGCTGGGAGAGGCAGGGAACGAGTACTACACGTTCGCCGGCGCGGAACGACTACGATCCGTGCTTCCGAATTTTACCAAGGGGCATGCGATCGTTGGTGTTTGCGGCGCACCGTTCAAATGCCCCCCCGCTCCGAGCGAAGCGGCGTTAATGCTGCACGACTATCTGACTGCCCGTGGCGTTCGCGGCGAATGCACGATCACACTTGTGATGCCGTTCGGGATCCCGATTCCGCCATCTCCTGCATCATCGGAAGCATTGCTCGCCGCCTTCAGGGAACGGGGAATCACGTTTGTTCCCGATCGGCTGGTACAGGCCCTCGACCCGGCTCGCCGGGCCGTTATTATCAGGGACACGAGAAGCGGCAATACCTCTGAATTGCCCTATGATCTCTTTCTCGGCATTCCCAAGCACGTAGCGCCGGAGGTCGTGCTTCAAAGCGGTCTGGCAGAGAACGGTTGGATACCGGTTGCCAGAACGAATCTATCGACAAGGTTTCCGAATGTGTATGCAATCGGCGATGTAACAAGTGTCGGCACGCCCAAGGCGGGAGTCTTCGCCGAAGGCGCCGCCACGGTGGTAGCGCATTCCATCATTGCCGCATTCAACCGGAACGGAGACGCTGCTCCGTACACCGGAGCGGGTTCATGTTACATTGAGTTTGGCAAAGGCCAGATAGGCCGCGTCGACGTCGATTTTTTCTCCGGCCCCAAGCCCGTGGGAAGTCATCACGAGCCATCCGAAGCGCTGTTCGCGGATAAGGAATACTTCGGCTCAAGCCGCAGGGCTCGATGGTTCGGGCTGTAACGGCGCTCGTGGGCTACCGCATCCACAGTCTGCTGCCGGGCTGTGGCATGATTCGAGGGCATGCCGCCCCATCACGGTCCACACTGCTTCAACGTTTCCATACACTCCGCCTCAACCTCCGGTTTTGAATCGCCTCGCTGACCTGTGCCGCACGACGACAAGCGCGAACGCGTTTCCCTACGTTCTCCGAAGCGTGTGTTCGATTAAGCAACAGGAAGGAACGATAAGATGACTTCGACTGTTCCCCCTGGGAATATGCGAACTACGAGAACGACGCGTAAACTCCACGTTGGTATCATCGATCTTGTAACGAAGGGGCCGACCCGCGCGCTATTTGCCCGGGTCATGAATGCAAATTTTGCGAGCATCATGCCTCAGGTTGTTGCGCTCTGGTGTGAGGAACAGGGGCATACAGTAACCTTTGTCTGCTATACAGGGTTCGAGGATTTGCGGACTGCGCTGCCGACGAATCTGGATCTCGTTTTCATCGGCGCATTCACCGAGGCTGCTCAGACCTCCTATGCGCTGAGCAATCTTTACAGATCGCGCGGCGCAGTGACGGTGCTGGGAGGGCCGCACGCCCGCTGTTACCCCGGGGATGCGGTGAAATACTTTGATTACGTGCTCGGATTTACGGACAAGACGATCATTCGTAACGTACTCCAGGACTGCTCTCAGCACCGCCCTACTGGCGTCAGGATTTCAGCTGTCCAGCAACCTACGTTGCTCCCGGGCGTCGAAGAGCGATGGAAGTTCATCGAGCCGACACTCAGAAAGGCCCCGTTCATAAAAATGGTGCCAATGCTCGGGAGTCTCGGTTGCCCATATACCTGTTCCTTCTGCATCGATTCTACTGTGCCGTACCAGGCGCTGGAATTCGAGGTGATGCGGAAAGACCTGGACTTCTTGCTCGGAAAATTCAAGCACCCGCTCGTCGGATGGCACGATCCGAATTTCGGTGTCCGGTTCGATGAGACGATGGATGCGATCGAAGAAGCCGTTCCTCCGGGGAGCATTCACTTCATTGCGGAGAGCAGCCTTTCGCTCCTTTCTGAACAGCACGTCAAACGGCTGCAGCGAAACGGATTCCGTGCCTTATTGCCGGGAATCGAGTCTTGGTTCTCGCTGGGAGACAAATCGAAAACCGGAAGAACCACCGGAATGGATAAGGTGAGGCAGGTCTCCGACCATGTCAACATGCTCTTGCGCCACATCCCGTACGTTCAGACGAATTTTGTGCTTGGGCTTGACGTAGACGAAGGGTCTGAACCCTTCGAGCTCACAAAGCGCTTTGTTGACATGACCCCGGGCGCGTTCCCGGGCTATTCGCTCCTCTCCGCATTTGGAGAGGCGGCGCCCCTGAATCTGGAATACCAGCGTGACGGACGCGTTCTCCCCTTTCCCTTCCATTTTCTGGATAATAACAGGGCAATGAATATCATACCAAGGAACTTCACCTGGCCTGATTTTTATTCGCATGTTATCGATCTGGGGAAGCACACGTTTTCCGCACGGGCGATTTTCAACCGGTTACGGGCGACGAGCGCCTTCATACCGCGATGGATGAATGTCGTGCGTGCGATATCCTCTGAAGGATTCGGCAGAATCAAGTATAACAACGAGGTGTTGCGAAGACTTCGGACGGAGCCGGAGTTCAGGCGATATTTCGAGCTGAAATCTACGAAGCTTCCGGGCTTTTATTCGGACCAGCTGAAACGCGATTTGGGCTTCCTGTTTCATTGGCTTCCGGAAGGAGCCCTTTTTCATGATCAGAATAATTATCTTAAGTCCCAGGAAAAAGGAAACGGGCAACCGGTTCCCTTGAGTTAGTCCCCTCCGCATCATGAGAGCGGAACATATGTACCCGCCCAACACCCGCTCTTCTCCCCGCTTCCCTCATCATGTTCCTGTCTGGGCTTCTCCCCCGGATGGCTTCGGGAACATGATCGGGATGAATGGGTGGCGCAGTCGGGCAATCTCCGAGTGTGCCCCCACCCGGCGCGGCATATTACGATCGCCATTCTGAAATGCGCTCCGGGAGAGTGCTAACTCCTAATTGAGCGCAGAGGGGCTTGAAACTCCTTTTCGCCCCACGCCATAAGAGATCAGTAACCTTTTCGCGCATGGGAACATCCTCGCGGAGCGTTGCCAATCGGCGAAACAGAAGCGCGTCGTTACGATGCCGCTCAAGATTTTCCGAGAGAAATTGTCCCCGCCTTACAGGAACCCCCCATTTTTGAAAGTCAGACGGGATCTTTTCCAGGCGTCTGTAGCGTGCAAGAACCACAGATGTCGATTTTTCCCCCCACCCCTGAATACCCGGGTAGCCATCCGCGGTATCTCCTACGAGTGCCAGCCAGTCCGGTATTGACTCCGGACGCACGCCAAACTTTTGGACAACGCCTTTCTCATCATAGACGATCTCACGGCGCCGGTCCCAGCAAACCACTTTGTTACCGCGAACCGACTGGGCAAGGTCTTTATCCGGAGAGCATATCACAATCTGTTTCACTCCCTTACCATCCTTAAAGCGAGATGCAGCCGTAGCAAGAGCATCGTCAGCTTCGAACTCGACCATCGGCCACACGACGATGCCCAGAGCTGAAACGGCTCTCTCAACCAGGGGAAACTGCGCAAGAAGTTCTTGATCGACCCCTTCTTCAGTTTTGTAACCGGAGTAGAGCCTATTGCGGAAGGATCTGATTACATGATCGAAAGCGCATGCAATGTGGGTTGTCCCGGTATAGTTAAGCAGGGCGACAAGGCTCCTGAGGAGGCCAACCGTCGCCCCAACTTCACGTCCATCCGGTGATTTCCTCTTAGGCGCACCATAGTAGTTGCGGAAGAGCTCATAGGTGCCATCGATGAGATAGATTTTCACATCCTGGCCGAATTGTGTGTTCAGACAATGTACTGATTATTGCGTCATCTGCCTGACAAAAATATTTTCAAAAACACTTGCGTTTGTACATGGCCTTTCCTACATTAGTAGCCAAATGGCTACATTATGAAATTACGCAGAGACGTTTTCCAAGCAATTTCCGACCCAAGCAGAAGGGCTATCTTGGTGCTTGTGGCTTCCCAATCCATGACGGCTGGAGCAATTGCTTCCAAGTTTGATACGTCGCGACCAACAATTTCAAAGCATTTGCGGCTTCTGACGGAATGTGAGTTACTACGGCAGGAAGAAAAGGGCAGGGAAATGTTTTATCACCTGAATCCTCCCAAAATGAAAGAAGTATCAGACTGGGCGGAGCAGTTCCGTCAACAATGGGAAGTACGGTTCAACCAACTTGACAAAGTATTAACAACAATGAAAAAACGGAGAACATGAAAAACACATTGCTATTTGATTTTACCGTTGACAAAACAACAAGAACGGTATTCATAACCAGAGAATTTGCTGCCGACCTTTCGCTCGTATGGGATGCTTTTACCAAACAAGACATTCTTGACCAATGGTGGGCACCTAAACCATGGAAATCAAAAACGAAGTTTATGGATTTCAAAGTTGGCGGACGAAGATTTTATGCCATGATAGGCCCGGAAGGGCAAGAGCGTTGGTCAATTCAAAAATATATTTCCATCAGTCCCAAAACCAATTTCAAAATGGTTAATGCTTTTGCAGACAAAGATGAAAACCCTGAATTGCCCGGTTCTGATTGGGATCTTAATTTCAGCGAACGAGACGGAAGGACACTAGTCAGTATTACTATTTATAACGAATCCCTTGCCCGTTTGGAGAAGATGATTGAAATGGGTTTCAAAGAAGGATTTACAATGACATTGAACTACTTGGAAAATTATTTATCAGAACAAATCAATAAATAACCATTATGAGGAAAATAATTGTTTTAGAATTCATCACGCTTGATGGGGTGATGCAGGCGCCAGGCGGACCCGAGGAAGATTCATCCGGCGGTTTCAAATATGGCGGCTGGGTTGCACCCTATGGTGACGAGGTTGGGGGTAGGATCATGCAAAAACAAATGGAACCTGCCGACCTGCTTTTGGGCAGAAAGACATTTGAAAGTTTCGCCTCCTTTTGGCCTGAGCATGCGGACCAATGGCCGGGCATCAATGATGTTACAAAATATGTAATGTCCAGGACCAAGAAAAGCTCAGATTGGAAAAACTCGGTGTTTCTCGACAGCCTGGCAGCTGTCAAGAAGCTCAAAAACTCCAAAGGTTCTGACATAAAAGTCTGGGGCAGCGGCAAACTCGCTCAGTTGCTGCTCAAGCATGATTTAGTGGACGAACTCTGGCTCAAGATTTACCCGGTAACCCTTGGTCAAGGAAAAAAGTTATTTGACAATGGTACAATTCCAGCGGCCTTTACTTTAGCAGAAAGTACGATTACGCCAAGCGGGGTTATTGTTGCAAATTACAAGCGGGCCGGAAAAGTCAAGACAGGCACAATTGGAGAATAAAGCGAAAACAATAACTCTTTGTAGCGCATCTCTCTTTTCACTTGAATTGCTCCTGCAGCTCAGACTCGTTCTCCAACCGGCAGGCTGATCGAGATCTCGTTCGACTCTTGTTATTAGTGCCAAGACTAATTAATTTCACTTAGTCCGTCAGATGATCGCCAAGAGGATCTAAAGTAAACAACCAATAACTTGACATGAACGTAGAAGGACAAATCAAAAAGTATATTGCCAGCCAACCTGAACCAAAACGTACTGAGATGCAAAGGTTACACCGAATCGCCCTTCAAGTGCTACCAAGATGTAAATTATGGTTCTTCGATGGCAAAAACAGCGACAACAAGACAGTTTCTAACCCTACTATAGGGTATGGATTTCGCGTAATAAAATATGCCAGTGGAAAGACTAGAGAGTTTTTTCAAATTGGCGTAAGCGCAAACAAGACCGGAATCTCTGTCTATATCCTTGGCATCGAAGATAAGACATACCTGGCCCGAACGTATGGGAAAAAACTGGGCGAGGCGAGCGTAAGCGGGTATTGCATCAAGTTCAAAACTCTAAAAGAGATAAACATTGATATGCTTGAGGCGGCAATACGATCTGGGGTTGAGGCTCAACAGGAAAAAGATGGGGTGTTGAAGTAATTAAACTTTACTGGAGAGTAGATCTGGATTCTCCTTAAAGAATCAACGCGGGGAGGCGAGCATTGCGGAGATTTCCGGGGGGGGCAAGCTGCCGAGAATTAATTTCGGTTCCCGGGATGTGGACGATGGGGGTCTACGAACTACTGGGAGGCCCGCGGCGTCTGAATCTTTGGGAAGTGGCGGATCACGAAGAGCAGGTAGGCGAGCCAGAGTGTGAGCCAAACAGAAGCGACGGCAATAAGCCGAACCGAGAAAAGGATCAGGCTCGGAACCAGGAACAGCAGGGTGTCACCGAGCAGCCAGAAGCGGTCGCCTCGCCGGGCATGCAGCGCCTGCTCGGCTTCACTTATCCGGCCGCCAAGCGACGACCGGTAGTACTGGAACGTCGCGAACACGAATGAGAACGTCGCCACTCCCATAACGATAAGCGTGGCTTGAAACAGGGAGGCATCGATCTCGCCGTTCTTGAACCTTGGGTACAGAAAGAATAGCACGAATGTGAAGACGGCAATGCTCGTCGCGGCGAGCGAATAAGAGCGATTGATGTTGGCTTGGGCAAGATCTTCTCCCATCGAATGCCTCCATTCTTGTGTCATGTGACCGGCCTGGCGCCATTTTTTTCCGATTGTTCAGCGGCGAGACGCATGAGTGAACCAGTCTCTATGCGGCTCGCGCTAAGCCGAGGTCGCCGGAGAACGGACCAACGTTCGGCAGCCGGGCGGTAACCGGGCGATCTATGGGATCACGGGCATCGCGGCGTGATGCCGCTTTCACGGAAGCTTCCGCTAATAGAGGAACGTTCCTGTACGCATTCAGCCTTTCACGAAGGCCAGTATGTCGGGGTTAATCACCTCGGCATGCGTCGTGCACATCCCATGGGGGAACTTCTCGTAAATCTTCAAGGTGCTCTTCTTGAGTAGCTTCGCCGATAGCGGCGCAGAGTCGGCTATGGGGACGATCTGGTCGTCGGTGCCATGCATGACGAGGGTCGGGACGTCGATGACCTTCAGGTCTTCGGTGAAGTCAGTTTCCGAGAAGGCCTTAATGCCGTCGTACTGTGCCTTGTCGCTGCCCATCATTGCCTGCCGCCACCAGTTGTCGATCACAGGTTGAGAGACCTTCGCGCCCGGCCGGTTGAAGCTATAGAAGGGACCGCCGGCGAATTCGCGGTAGAACTGTGCGCGATTGGAGGCGAGCTGTTGTCGGAGCCCGTCGAATACCTCGATGGGCAGGCCGCCCGGATTGGCAGGTGTCTTCACCATGATCGGCGGAACGGCGCCGATGAGCACCAGCTTGGCCACGCGACCTTTGCCGTGGCGGGCGACGTAGTGAGCCGCCTCGCCACCGCCGGTTGAGTGGCCGATGTGGATGGCGTTACGCAGACCGAGATGCTCGACGACTGCGGCTGCATCGGCGGCGTAATGATCCATGTCGTGGCCGTCGCTGACCTGGCTCGAGCGGCCGTGCCCGCGCCGGTCGTGAGCGACGACGCGATAGCCCTTCCCGAGGAAATAGAGCATCTGGGTGTCCCAGTCGTCAGAGCTCAGCGGCCAGCCATGATGGAAGACGATTGGCTGCGCGTTCTTGGGGCCCCAATCCTTGAAGTAGATCTGGATCCCATCCTTCGTGGTGATCGTGTTCATTGACCTTTCTCCTTCAGCCATTTGGACCTCCTTTTGGTTTGTAGAACCCAGCCTCTCCCCCGGCTCGAGGCAGGCGGGTAAGCTGGTGAGAATCTACATTATGTTCGGTGTCATAGTCTTTCGAACCAGTCTAAAACATAATCTGCTACATTTTCCCAGCCCTTTTCGCCGCAAGTGAAATGACTTCTACCTTCGAATATCTTAAGGTCAACCCTGCTGTTCGTGTCCTTATATCTGCCCGCAATGGATTTGGTAAGCTGTGGAGGGAATATATGATCCTGGGAGCCGCCTATGAACAAAACCGGCGCGTGAGGCTTTTTGAAATCTATGTTGGAATAGGAGTTTAAAACCAGCTGACGACCGACTTTGAAGCTTTCGGGCACAGCATATTTTTCAAACGCTCTTTCTTTTTCCGAGTCGGGTGTAGTATTGAAAAATGCATAATCAAACCATTTACGGCTTCCCATGAAATACTTTTTAGAAGTCAAAAAGCCAAAAGAAGGAAGAACAGTTTTAAGCGTCTGAAAGGGAGGGAATACATTTTTCGGCGGGGCGCCGTCTACACTGACGCCCGCAACGGCTTTACCCAGTTCAACCAACTTCAGCACTGCCATTCCCCCCATTGAATGCCCGATGATGAGCGGTCGTTCGGGCAGTGTGTCAATTAATTTTACGAGGTTGTTTACTACATCTATGAACCCTGTTTTAACTAAATCAGGAGAAACATGCCTTCTCAATTCCGAAGGTGATCCATCGTGTCCCGGGTGCGCAGGCCAATACACTTTATATCCCTTTTGCTCATAACGTTGTTTCCAATCCGCCCATGAGAAATTATTCACAAAATTTCCGTGAATAAGCACGATTGTTTTTGAGTTTTTCATAGTGGTATTTTTTTAAAGTTAAAAAAAGTAATGGAGATTGGAGCAGCCGTCAAGCCAGCAGCAACAGGAAGAAAGGATATCACCACCACTGTAGATAACATCTACACGATCACCTCCAGCCGGAAGGTTAGAAGCGCGGTCAAAAACCAGAGTTTTCGAGATTTGGACTGTCGGGCCCCGCGTGACAGGGGAGTGTTGGGCTTGAAGCGAGAGAGAGGAATCGAGAAGACGAATCACCCTGGCCTGATGTGACCGCATAGAATTGGCTCCCGGAGACTCGACAGCATGGAGGAAGGCACTACACCATTCGAGCGGAATATGAAAAACGGCTTAACCAAAAGCAAGCACAAACTTTGAACTGCCGTCACGGACCATTCCGTGACGGCTCTCTCTTCAACTGCGGATGCGATAAGCGCGGTCAGCCGGTGTCACGGTATGGACCGTGACACCAGTTTATACCGAAGTCAAAAAGGATTGAGTTTGAAAGGTTGGCTAAGGAGTGAGTAACGAATCAATCCGCCGGCAACTTCATCTTCTTCAACAACTCTTTGTAGCGCGGGTCTTTTCTGATGCTTTTCAGAAGCGGATCGACTTTCAGGTCGGTGAGTCCGCCGTCGCGTTGTATGTAAGCACGTTCCAGCCACTCGAACGCCTTGTCCGTTTCACCCCGGAATGCATACGCCTCCGCGACCTGGTACGCCGCGCCATCTTGATACTCCTTGATATATGCAGCCAATGTCGAATCTGCTTCCCGCTTCTTGCCGGACGAGTAGAACACAAGTGCTCGCCCGAGGTGGTTGAAAGAAGGGTCGGTCTCTTTCATCATCTCTACGAGAGCTGAATCCGGTTTGCCCCGGTCCATGTATATTCGACCGAGCAAATAATGGACGAGTACGCGTTGTGGACTCAACTCAAGACCTTTTCGTACAGCAATTTCCGCTTCATCAAGCCGACCTGCATACTCCAAATAATTACCAAGGTTGACAAATCCATTCGCCCAGACGGGATCAATCTGTGTTACGCGGTGATATAGCACAATGGCTTCATCGAGACGTCCAAGCGAGAGAGTCAACCCGGCGGCTCCATTGAGAACGGTGCGGTTTCCCGGTTCGAGTTTGAGGGCGCGCTTGTAGGATTCGTCTGCCCCTGTCCAGTCCCAATCATAGGTATACCTGATCCAACCCATGAGAGCATGGGCATCGGCATAGTTCGGGTCGGGCTCCAGCGCCTTTTCTACTTCCTGCTTCGCTTTGCGGTAACCGATATCCACCGGTATATAACCCCTATCGGCTTGACCTACGTGGGTCTCCCCCAATTTCACCCAGGCCGCTGCATAGGTTGGATCGATTGCAATTGCTTTCTGACAATACTCTTCCGCCTTTGCATAGTTTTCCTTGCCGCCGAGGTCGGTAAAATGTTTTCCCAACATGTAGTTGTTATAAGCTTCAGGCGTGGTCTCATGTTTTTCTGCTGTACCGGGGCTTCCGAGGAGAGCCGCATTCAGCGCCTCAGCCACAGAGCGGGAGATCGTGTCCTGTACAGCAAAAATGTTCGCCATAGTGCCATCGTATGTGTTGGACCAGAGATGTGTATCGGTCTCGACATCAATGAGCTGTGCCGTGATGCGCAGTGCGTTTCCCGCCTTGCGGACGCTTCCTTCTAGAATGTGTTTGACGTTCAGTTTCGAAGCGATGGTTTTGATGTCGGTGTTTGTTCCTTTGAACGAGAACGCGGACGTGCGGGATGTTACCCTTAGCCTGGGGTTCTTTGCCAATACGTTGAGAAGTTCCTCGGAAAGACCATCCGAGAAATACTCCTGTTCCTTATCGGAACTCATGTTGACGAAGGGGAGGACAGCCAATGTCTTTATCTCTTCTGCCGATTTAGGTACACTCTCCGTTTTTTGCCCGTTCTCAGACTTCTGCATAAAAAGAAACGCACCGACCGCTGCCAGGACAACCACCGCAACAGCGATGAGCACAGGTTTCATTTTACTCCTGGCGGTAGGTCCATCCGCTTTGACAACCGGCCTGTCCGGAGCGCTTCGTACGATCTTTGTCGTTTTCTTCTGCGAACGTTTCAGGTCGGCGGTGATGTCGTCGAAGTGCTGGTAGCGTTCGGCCGGGTCTTTCTCCAGACAGCGCTGAATGAGATTGGCGATAATAGGAGAAACATCCGGAAGAAGCTGTGTGATATTCTGCGGCTCTTCATTGACAATGGAATACACCATTGCCGCTTCATGCTCACCGCGGAACGGCAAGTGTCCCGTGAGCATTTCGAAGAGCAAAACCCCAAACGAAAAGATGTCGCTCCGGTGATCCACCTGGCCGCCCTGAATCTGTTCCGGCGCCATATATCCGAGCGTGCCGACTGTGCTTGACGTCTTCGTGAGTTTGAGCGACCCTTTCAGCTTCGCCAAGCCAAAATCCATCACTTTCGCTTGAGCCCTCGCGGTCAGCATCACGTTATCTGCCTTGACATCCCTGTGAACGATGCCTTTGGAATGGGCTTCCTGCAACGCTTCACCTATCTGAACCGCCACTGCGATAGCATCCTCAGGTTTAGCGAATGGGATTTTGTTTCTGAGCGTTCCGCCTTCGACATATTCCATCACCATGAAAATCGACGGACCATGCTCTTCAATATTGAATATGGTGCAGATGTTCGGATGATTCAATGCTGCGACTGCGCGGGCTTCCTGGAGGAATCGGGCTTTCTCAGTTTCGTTCTGGTTCACCCTCTCCGGGAGAAACTTTAAGGCAACGACGCGGTCGAGTGTCGTATCATGGGCTTTGTAGACAACTCCCATGCCACCCTCGCCGAGCTTCTCGAGAATACTATAGTGGGAAACAACAGTGCCAATCATAGTCCGAAAACATACAGATAATGAAGAACAATCTCAAATCCATATCACGCACTCCGCATATCAGACTCGCCACAAATTAGGCCGGTGTCACGGTATGGATCGTGACATCAATTTGAAGCGGTTTGAGTTTGAAGAGGTTGGCGGGGGAATCGGGCGTTGATCCAGTAAGACTGACACGGTGGGAGCGAGAAGGGGTTGAGCCCCGTGGAAAGCTCACAGAGAAGGTATTCTTACATCTCAAGGCTTTGAATGCTCGAATGTCGTCTTGCAGTGACGACATTTCGACCCCTCCTCACAAAGGGGGGAATCAACAACGGCCCCGCTTACTCTTCCTTCTTGTCTTCGACCATCACCCATGCGCCGTGGCGCGGAGGGGGAACTGGAGAATCGGCGCCCTTGATCGAGCGCCAGAGTATTTCATTCAATACCGCCTCGTTGATCTCGTCCGGCTTGGAGAAGTCCATTGCTTCGCTCTCCTTCGCGGCGTACGCGGATGCGAGGTTTTGTTCCTTGAGATCGATGATTGAAGGGATGTAATGGTACTGCGTGAAATCGCCATCGGCAGTGAACGAGTTCACCATCGGCGTTGCGGCTGCGTCGTACTGCGTCATGGGCGGCAGGCCGAGTATGCGCTCGATGGTGCCGATGAGGCCGCTCGTGGAGTACATCGTGTGATCGACATACCGGTGTTTGGTGTAGGGACTGATAACGAAGGCGGTTGAGCGGTGCGCGTCCACGTGGTCTGAGCCAGCCTGCGCATCGTCTTCGACGATGAACACCGCGGATTCCCTCCAGTACTTGCTCTTCGAAAGCCTGTCGATAAATTTGCCCACCGCCATATCGTTCTGTGCGGCGAACGAGCGCGGCGTTCCCTTGCCTTTTGCAGTGCCGTTCGTATGGTCGTTGGGGAAATAAACAAGATTGAACTGTGGCAGCCCGCCGTCACGCTCGAAGGCGTCGAATTCCTTCTCCCACACCGCCTCGCGGTCAAGATCGGAGTAATCCATGTCAAACCCGCGGTAGTCCGGGCAGACGTGGCCTTCAAGGCCGGCAGTCATGGCGGTGTTCGGGTCTCCAACCTTATCCGGCACATTCACCGCCTCGCCATAATCGCGGTACGTGACATTGTGTGCCTTGCAGTTATCCCATATGTACCCGCTCGATGGCGAGGAAATCCTGGCGCCCGGTCCGAAGTCATAATCGCCGCCGCGATTGCCGTACATCGTAGGCCAGGTCTTTTCTACATAGTCCGTGGCGTATGCGGCCATCGACCAGTTGTGGCCGTCGGCGCTGACCTCGGCATCGACGTAGAAGTTATCGAGTAGGACGAACTGGCGCGCAAGCGCGTGAAGGTTGGGCGTCACCTTTTCCCCGAAGAACGTCAGGCTGGAATCGCCGTTGCCCTCCGGCATGTCGCCGAGTATCTGGTCGTAGGTGCGGTTTTCTTTTATTACATAGAATACATGCTTGATCGGCGAAAGAAGTCTGGCGATCTCCAGTTGATTTGCAACGGTATCACGCCGGTACGGCGAGTTGCCATATACTTGCGCAGAGTACGCGCGGAGTTCATCGGGTGACGGCTGCTTCACGATCTCCAGCGTTCCTTTCATCAGCCAGCCAATGTACTGATTATGCTCGACCTTATGCCCCGGCATCGGACCATGAGGATTGGGAAACGACGAGTTGCCCTTTGCGTTTGCAATAATAATATCGCCGTTCGCGTGGTTGATCCGTACGCATGAAGGATACCATCCGGAAGGGATAAACCCAAGCGATCTGCTTCCGCCTTGTGATGAAACATCCATCACCGCGACATAGTTATTATCCGCGTTTGCGATATAAAGGGTATTGCCGTCAGAACTCAGAGCAACAGAGTTCGGCGTCGATCCCGGCAGCGCATCAGGAAAGAGCGATGAAACGATAGTCTCCGTGACTTTCATGGAACCAATATCGATGACCGAAACGGAGTTCTCGTTCGCATTCGCAACAAAGAGCCGTTTGCCATCGGGAGACTCTGCCATGTCGTTGGGATGCGGACCGACGGCGATGCTGCCGAGCGTGGTATTTAACCCGCCATCGAACACCAACACCGATGAACTGCTCCAGAGCGAGAGATAGACCTGCGGATGCTTCTTTGAAGCGAGACAGGTGTAGGGCATGCCGGGCAGCTTGACTTTCTTGCGGAGTTCTTTCGTTGCGAGATCGAAGCAATAAAACGTGCTGTCGTATTTTCCCGTGACGTAGAGAAGATGCGCGGCTTCATCGATATCGACGCCGCCCATCCAGATCCCTTCATTGGGCCACGGTTTGCCGACAACAATACTGTCAGCCAGAGCCGCCTTTCCCCGACCGAAAGAATAGAGCAATATGCTGTTATCGTTACCTCCGGAGAGCGCGATGTTCTTTCCGCCATTATAGAATTTAACGCCGAGCCATGATCTCCGAACAGGAATGGATTGCGTCGCCACGCCGTTTTTCACATCGACGATGCATACTGTTTGGTCGCCTGTGCCGTTGTTTGTTACAATCGCATACTTGCCGTCCGGGTCAATATCGAAGTTCAGCGGTGCATCGCCCACTTCGATTTGTTTTCCCGCAGGAGTAATATACCACCCATTGGGTAAGCGCATACGCCCTTCGGCAGTCGTACCCGGGAGAACGATATGCGCTCCTGAGCAGGACAAACCCAACATGGCTAGAATAAGTTGTGAAATAATTACAAGGTTGGAAAAATCAGGCTTCATTGCGGTCTTTCAAAAATACGAGGAGGTTACGGTGAGATCCGAACGGCATGAACAGAGCAATGATATTTTTTTCCAATAACTGCATCTACGAGATTATTATCATTTAGTTACAAACCAGAGCCATAAAAATACTTAGTCCCTCATTAAGTTGCATGGCGGTTCAATTCTGGCCCTGTCCACTTTGGTTCAGTGCGTTTTACAAGAAGTGTTTGCAGTTCGCCTCGTTCCGCCGCCTCGCGGCGGAACGCATCTTCGGGCGCTCCGCGCCCACCACCCGTCTAATTAACCCGCCTATAACCCGAGTCATGGCAGCTTAGTTGCAATCTTCTCGAGTGTTCCGTATGTTGCCAGAAGCCCCGGGAGGATCGTTTTGCTTTCACTCGTACTCAGTGCGACAACGTGCGGGATCAAGGCACATCTCGTTCGTGTGGAAACCCACATTGCCCCCGCGATCCCATCGTTTAGCGTCGTCGGACTTCCGGACACCGCGGTTCGGGAGAGTCGAAATCGGGTCTACGCCGCGATCAAGACAGCCGGATACCGATTTCCTCCACAGCGACTGACGGTCAACCTTTCCCCTGCCGATCTGAAAAAGGAGGGGTCTTCGTTTGATCTGCCTATTGCGATCGGTGTGCTTGCCGCTTCGGGTCAGCTTGCCACGGATCTCCTAGCCCACTATGTTTTCATGGGAGAACTGGCACTTGACGGAACCTTAGCGCCAATTCATGGGGCTCTTTCGATCGCTGTGGAGGCGGCACGCAGGAATTTCCGCGGCATTCTTCTCCCCGAAGAAAACGCCAGGGAAGCCTCCCTCGCGGGTGGGATCGATGTATTTCCGATGAGCAGTCTTATGCAGACCGTAAAGTTTCTTGAAGGCGGAGTTGGAGCCACCCTTCCGGTTCGTAGCAATGCTGATCAGTTATTGCGCAATGCACAAGAATACCCTCAAGACTTCTCTGAGGTAAAGGGACAACAAAATGTGAAGCGAGCCCTCGAAGTGGCGGCATCTGGCGGACACAATATTGTCATGATTGGACCACCAGGCTCCGGCAAGAGCATGCTGGCAAAGCGTATACCGTCCATCCTTCCCCCTTTTACAGCCAAAGAAGCAATACAGAGCACCGAAATCCACTCCGTCGCCGGACAGCTCCCTGTTGATTCCTCCATGGTTACGGTCAGACCGTTTCGGTCTCCCCATCACACTATTTCCAACACTGCACTTGTGGGTGGTGGAACGATCCCCAAGCCGGGCGAGATTTCCCTAGCCCACAACGGAGTGCTCTTCTTGGACGAAATGCCTGAGTTCAGTCGAAATGTTCTTGAAGCTCTAAGGCAGCCTCTCGAGGACGGGCGAGTTACAATTAGCCGGACAAAGGCCACGATCGAGTTCCCTGCAAACTTCATGTTGGTGTGCGCGATGAACCCTTGTTTGTGCGGAAATTTAACTGACCCCTCAAAGGAATGCACTTGCACACCCTTCCAAGTTCAAAAATATATGTCGAAGATTTCAGGACCGCTTCTTGATCGGATCGATCTTCACATTGAAGTTCCTGCGGTGAAATACAAAGAGCTCAGTAGCAAGGCAGATGGAGAATCCTCTCAACAAATTCGAGAGCGTGTGATTGCGGCAAGGGATATTCAGATGAAGAGATTTAGTGGAAGAAAAGGGATGTATTGTAATGCCGATATGCAGACAAAAGATATTCAGAATCACTGCAAGCTTGATTCATCGGGAGAGGAATTACTAAGGATGGCGATAACAAAGCTCGGACTTTCCGCTCGGGCCTATGACCGCATCCTCAAAGTGGCACGAACAATCGCCGATCTCGCAGCATCAAACAACATCCGAACGGAACATATCGGTGAGGCGATTCAGTACCGGGGCCTGGATAGAAACCTCTAGCAGGTTTGACAGTCGAAAGGACTCACTTCCCACCCCATGAACATTGGTAGAACATCTCTGAATTCCTCGTTCACATATACAAATCCCGAATTCTGTATCAGAACTCCGGCCTTTTGTATACGTCCTGCAGCCTGGTCTTCACTATATTACTCTCAGAACTTCCTGATTCGTCGTTACGGTCAAATCGATGTGTTATAAAGATTTCAAGAAAAGGAACTCAATATGCGAGCTACAATACTGTACGGTCCGCAGGATGTGCGTTTCGAGGAACTCAAGGATCCCAAAATCATAAACCCAACGGATGCCATCATAAGGATGTCGGCTACGTGCATCTGCGGCTCCGATTTGTGGTCCTATCGGGGCATCAGTCCAATCTCCCAACCGACGCCTTTCGGCCATGAATACTGCGGCATTGTTGAAGAGGTCGGCAAAGAGGTCAATAACATCAAGCCCGGCCAGTTTGTGGTCGGCTCGTTTGCAACTTCCGACAACACTTGCGTCATCTGCAAGGATGGCTATCAATCCTCCTGCGTCCACCGTGAGTTCATCAGCGGCGCGCAGGCCAGCCTGTTACGAGTTCCTCATGCTGATGGCACGCTGGTAGCCACACAGGAGCTGCCTCCCAATGAACTAATACCGAGTCTGCTTGCAACATCCGATGTCCTGGGCACAGGTTGGTTTGCGGCAGATGCAGCAAACGTGAAGCCGGGTACGACGGTTGTCGTCGTCGGTGATGGCGCAGTCGGTCTTCTTGCTGTGCTTTCAGCCAAGCAGATGGGAGCGGGGCGGATCATTGCGATGAGCCGCCACGCGTCTCGCCAGAAGCTCGCACGCGAATTTGGCGCTACCGATATAGTCAAAGAGCGAAGTGATGAAGGCATTGCGCGGATCAAGGAACTGACGAAAGGCATCGGCGCGGATTCAGTGCTGGAATGTGTGGGAACGCAGGAGTCCATGATGCAGGCGATCAACTCCACTCGCCCCGGCGGGCATGTGAGCTTTGTAGGTGTGCCTCACGGCGTCTCGCTCGACGGTGAGCACTTGTTCTTCTCTCACGTTCATCTGCACGGCGGGCCCGCACCGGTCCGCCGCTACCTTCCTCACCTCATCGAGCTGGTCTTGGAGGAAAAGATCAACCCCGGTAAGGTCTTCGATTTGACACTGCCGCTTGAGCAGGTTTCGGAAGGATATCGTGCAATGGATGAACGGCGCGCCATCAAAACATTGCTGCTTCCGTGAGACAAGTATTAACAAACAACAAAAAAGGAGATCAGAAATGAAACAGGTAACAGTCTTTGTTGTTCTGTCCCTTCTGATGGCTGGACAGGCTTTTTCTCAAACAATACAAAGAGAAGAAAGAGATAAAATGAAACAAGCAGCAGAAACAGATCACTACACTTTTCAATTAAGTGATAAGGTGACAAGGCAAAAAGTGACCTTCACAAATCGTTATGGAATTACATTGACAGGTGATCTATATCTTCCTAAAAATCGTGGAAGTGCACCACTGTCGGCACTTGCTATTAGCGGTCCTTATGGTGCCGTAAGAGAGCAATCTTCCGGACTGTATGCTCAAAACATGGCGGAGCGTGGTTTTGCCACGCTTGCATTTGATCCGTCTTTCACGGGAGAAAGCGGTGGCGAGCCCCGCAATGTATCATCACCTGATATAAACACAGAGGATTTTAGTGCAGCAGTGGACTATCTCGGACTACAATCTTTTGTTGATCGAAACCGAATTGGTGTAATCGGCATTTGTGGTTTCGGTGGTTTTAGTCTGAGCGCAACTGCTATGGATAAACGCATCAAGGCGGTTGCCACCACGAGTATGTATGATATGTGTCGTGTTATTGGAAAAGGTTGGGAAGACAAAATGACCGATGAAAAGCGTTCAAAAACGCTTGACCAAATGAGCCAACAACGCTGGATAGATGCAAAAAATGGAACACCTTCTCCTGGGCCTCGTATTAATGCAGAAACGCTAGACGAAAATTCTGGCCCCATTGCCAGAGAGTATTTTGATTACTACCGCACTCCACGGGGATTTCATAAAAATTCGCCTAACTCAAATGGCTCATGGACAGCTACGAACGCATTTCCGTTCATGAATTTTCCGTTGCTTACACACATAAATGAAATTTCACCAAGACCTGTCTTAATTGTTGTAGGCGAAAAAGCATTCTCCAGATATTTTGGTGAAGATGCTTACAAGGCGGCAGCAGAACCAAAAGAGTTGATGGTAATTCCAAACGCAGGTCATGTCGATTTGTATGACAAGGTAAACGTTATTCCTTTTGACAAGTTAGTAGATTTCTTCAAGAACAATTTGAAATAAGAATTAGCAGTGTCTTGACATGAAGGCAAGCTTATGCCACACGTGATCGTAAAACTCTGGCCTGGAAAATCCGAGAAACTGAAAAAGCGGCTCGCTGAAGAAATTTCTAAAGACGTCATGGACATCCTCAACCACGGTGAAGAGTCGATTTCAGTTGCATTCGAGGAAATCGAAGCATCGGATTGGCTTGAAAAGGTCTACAAACCCGATATTCTGAACAAGATCAACACGATCTACAAGAAACCCGGATATAACCCCGAAGATTTGTAGAAGACAATAACTCTTCATAATATTCTGCTGACCATATGATTCACTTCAAAACAGTTGCTGAACTAGACGAGGCGGACGGATTCCCCCTGCCTGAACATCCGCTGTTCAGTCTGAATTTGCTTGATGGACCAACTGCGTTGAAGAAGCCCGTGGAGTTCACGGCCGATTTCTATATTATTTGCTTCAAGAAGGTGAAATCCGGCGAGCTGTGGTACGGCAAGACGAAATACGACCACGACAGAGGCCACATGTTCTTCATGAGGCCACGGCAGGTACTTTTCGTACGAGATTTACAATTTGCGGAAAAAGGATTCGTCATCCATATGCACGAAGATTTCTTGCTCGGGCATCCTCTCTTCAGCGAAATCAAGAAGTACAATTTCTTTGATTATGAAACTCATGAGTCCCTTTACCTTTCCCCGCGGGAAAAAGAAATCATGTGGTCGTTGTACTATAAAATGGAGAAAGAGTATCACGACAATCCGGACGAGTTCAGCAAGTCTATCATTCTCTCGCATCTGGATTCAATGCTGAAGTACGCGCAACGTTTCTACAAGAGACAGTTTATTGATCGAAAAACGTTGACCGGCAAAACGGTAACGAAGTTCGATCAGTGTCTGAATGTGTACTTCGAGAATGGCGATGCAGGAGAAAAGGGACTGCCGAGTGTCAGCTACATTGCTTCACAACTAAATCTCTCACCAAAATATTTGAGCGATTTGCTGAAGCAGGAAACGGGCAAGACTTCGCTGGAGCTGATCCATCTTCACATGATCTCAGAAGCCAAGAATATGCTCGTTGCCGGAGATCGAAGCATTTCGGAAATCGCTTACCAGCTTGGCTTCGAGAACCCGCCGTACTTTTCTCGCCTTTTCAAGAAAGAAGTGGGCCTTAGTCCAAAGGAATTCAAGAACCAGTCATTGAATTGACCCTCTCTCGAGCTCACCAGATTTTATAGCTCCGAGCTGTTTCAGTCTTTTCAGGGCGGCACGGCTCGGCATTCTTCCTTCCTTTTCCCAATGTGCGACTGTTCCCGGATCTATGCCCAGTTTACGGGCGATCATTTTCATACTAATTCCATTAATTCGTCGATACTCCTTGATCTGTGCGCCAATAGTCACAGAAGGACCGGGTGACGGCGTGTATCCTAAAAATTCAAACACTCGGTGCAGGAAGCATAATCGGGGCTGAGTACGTCCCTTCTCCTAGTTGGTAACAGTCGAGGTGGTTGCGTTGACTATGCGCGCCACGTCCTTCTGATGCAGCCCGAGGTCGAGCCGACGCAGCCTGATGTGGTCACCCAAAGTATTGATGTGTTCAGGATAAGCTGGATTACGAGGTTTTCCGGCTCGGAGGGTCAGGTAGTAAAATGGCAACGCAGCCTTGCCCTTGTGGTTACTTCACTGACCCAGGCCGGGAGTGCACGTGCGCGCCGTTCCAGATTCAAAAGTATATTTCCAAGATTTCAGGACCCCTGCTGGATCGGGTCGATCTGCACATCGAAGTGCCAGCAGTCAAGTATAAGGACCTGGTGAGCAAGCCGACGGGGGAGACTTCTGTTCAGATTCGCGACCGAGTCATCCATGCGAGGGAAATTCAGATGAGGCGATTCATCGGGCACGACGGGCTGTTATGCAACGCGGACATGCAATCGAGGGATGTACAACGGTATTGCAAACTCGACTCTTCGGGTGAAGAGTTGCTCAAGATGGCAATCACGAAACTGGGATTATCCGCGCGGGCTTACGACCGAATTCTCAAGGTCGCCCGGACGGTCGCAGATCTCTCGACTGCGCCGTCCATTCGTCCCGAACATGTTAGCGAAGCCATCCAGTATAGAAGTTTGGATAGGAATTTGTCCCAGGTATAGAGTAACGCACGTCGCGCTGATTTGGCTGATGTCACGGTCCACACCGTGACATCAGCGGGTAAATCGAATTACCTATTCTGCAGCATACATCATGGGTAGGCGCAATCGGACTCTCGACACCGAATCGGATACGTACTTCGTCACTACAACCGTAGTCCGCTTCCTTCCGATCTTCCGCTCATTCAGATACTGCGACATTCTCATCCGGAACATCCGGTACTACCAACGCAAGTACGACTTTCGAATTCTCGGTTACGTAATCATGCCGAGCCATTTTCACTGGATTGTGCGAATCGATCGACTGCACGGCACACTGTCGGACCTCATGCGTGACCTGAAAAAGTATTCAGCATGGGATCTGCTCGACGCTCTGGAGCGAGATCGTCGTCGGGACTTGCTCCGAGAATTCGATGCCTCTGCGATAGGCAGAAGCGATCAGCGAAGAAAAGTCTGGATGAGCCGATTTGATGATCAAGTGATCCGGAGTCCAGAGATGTTTCATACAAAACTCACGTACATACACGAGAACCCTGTGAAAGCGAGAATCGTCGCTCATCCAGTGGAGTATTGCTATTCCAGTGCGCGGAATTATCTCTTGAACGATCACTCGGTGCTTGTCGTGGACGTGGACGGAGTGACTGGGCTGGAGAGCGTGTCGTCACGGAATGGTCCGTGACGACACTTTAAGAAACGAGGAACCTCCCGGCTGGTGTCACGGTAGGGACCGTGACACCAGTTCGAAGATGCATTCCGCCGCGGAGCGGCGGAACGAAGAGGGGAGGAATTGGAGAGGAGGACGGTACGCCGGCTAAAGCCGGCGCCTACCCGGTCAAGGTTCCCAGAGTTCTATTTTATTCCCTTCGGCGTCCATGACGTGAACAAATTTCCCGTATTCGGACGGTTCAATTTTATCGACAATCGTCACCCCATTTTCCCGTAACTTTTTCACGAGTCCTTCAATATTCTGAACCCTGTAATTAATCATATACTCTTTTTTTGAAGGCGCGAAATACTCGCTTCCCCGCTTGAAGGGGCTCCAATGCATGGATTGTATTTCGTCAGGCCGGTCGACATTTCGAAATTCAAAGCTCACCCCTCCCCAGTTATTGATCTCAAGTCCCAGATTCTTCGCATACCATTCTTTGATCTCTTTTGGACTGTCGGAAAAAAAGAAGAGTCCGCCAATTCCGATCACCTTTGGGGTTGTATCGTTTGATGAACCTGTGTTCTCATTTTTGTTTTTCGATTCTTCCATATCGTTTATCCCTTGTATTTGTTGTGCGCCCGCCCGTAGGAATTGCATTGTACTGATTACTCCCTTAAAGCGCTAATCGCCGCCGAGCAGCGGAACGCAGAGGGGGGTAGGAGTGGAGGCGAAGAGGAACAGGTTCCGTGACGTCGAGGCAGCCGGTGTCACGGTGGGGACCGTGACACCAGTTTAAGAGTTGCATTATACTGATTACTCCAACAAAGCTCTCTCCGCCGCGGCGCGGCGGAACGAACTTAGTTCTCCCATCTGCAGGTAAATCCCCATCCTCCTCCGAGCTCGCTAAGCGCAAGCATCAGCTCGCTCTTCCCCTTCTTCAGGTGCAGGTACACGGCGTCGTCTTCCGGATAGACAATTCCCAGGAATCCCGGATCGCGGAAGCCCTGTGCACTGCGGCCGCGGAAGAGCGGCTCACCGTTGAGAAATAGTGTTACCTCGTCGCTGTAGCCGATGTAGAGTTTTCGAACTTGATCGTTATCCGCCTCAATTTCCGTCCGCGCATACACGAGTTTTGTTCCTGGCTGTGGCTTCAGGCGCGTGGAAAAATCGCTTTGAAACGTGACGTTTGGATGCGGCGCCTCCCGGTACCGCTGAACGACGAGAATCCCGGGCGGCTCAGCTTCAACATCCTGCCATTTCATGGTGTCTGCTTCCTGCTTCGCCGGAGGTTGTTCAACATTTCTTGCGAGCGCATCATAGGACGGAGAGAGCGACCACTTTGTAATTGTTCCAGGAGCCATCGGAGGGAGGTGTCTCACCCACTGAATATCGGGGGTCGATCTGAATCTGAAATTTGAAAAATACACTGGCCCGGCCAGCGTATAGAGCGCAAGGCCCCCTTTTTGGACTCCGCTTTTTAGATCGTCCATCACCAGTACCGGGGAAAGTGTGTCACCCACGTACAATTTGGCCTGAGCGCCAGCCACCGCAAGCCGGAGGTGAAACCACCTGTTCATGGGAATGTCGACGGCTCCCGTGAAGCCCGGCCCATTGAAGAGCTGCCAGTTCCTTCCTGTCCTCAGGACTGGCGTGTACTGCATCGCGTCCGGCAGGCCGGATTTATGAGCGCGGAGGTAGACCTCCTCGTAGTTTTCTCCATCGATGTGGAAATCAAAGCCAAAGAATGCGCGTTTGCCGTTCGTAAAAGCGTCGACGTCAAGGATTCCATCCCTCAGCTCAACGCTCTTCAGTTCTGCCACACCGCTGGTGATGGAAAACCCCTGCCTCCCTTCGAATACTCCCGTCGTTGCCCCTCCGTAGAGATTCCAGTGAAGTGTATCGGGGGGATATTCTTGCGCAACTGCCGATTGATAGAGCGCGAAACTAAGAACGAGCGAGCCGAGAAGAGACGGAATGCAGGTTATCATAATTGTGAGAAGAGGAAAGTTGATTTGAAATTAATGGAAGAGTCAGCCGGGTCACGGTATGGAGCGTCACACCAGTGTAAATTGATGGAAGATTATGCCCAATGCCAGGTGCCCTTTCCTGTACGGGCTCAATTCGTGGAGGTTTCAGTGGTACGCCAGAACGAAGGTCAGCCGGTGTCACGGTATGGACCGTGACACCAGGGTAAAGCGGGCGCCTACGGCACACGGCATCCGCATAGCGCGGGGAATGTGGTGGGAAGCGGATTGCATTTATAGGAACTATTGCGTATTTTTAAAGTGTTAGTGTATGCAGCCGGCCCGATGATTCGATTCAAAAGACCCCGAGTGCCCAAACGTTTTTCTCGTTCCCTCCTTTGTAGTTCCCTGCTGACCCTCCTCCTGGTATCCGGATGTACGATGTACCAGAACGTCACCGGTTACTTTAACACGTATTACAACGCCCGGAAACTCTTCGATGAGGCGGTCGGCGACGTCAGGACCCAGACGCTCAAAGATCGAGACACAAATTACTTTGTCCACGCCACCGTCGCCCAGAATATCCAGGACAAATTCGACAAAGTCATCGAAAAAGGCTCCAAACTGATTCAGTTTTACCCGAAGAGCAAATGGGTGGATCACGCGATCCTTATGATCGCGCAATCGTACGTCTATCTGGGTGAATACGAGTCGGCGACAAGAAAATTCAAGGAGCTGCTGGATCTCTTCCCCGAAAGCGACCTGCGGTTCGAGGGGAAGCTATGGGATGCGAGGGCGAAATACTATTTGAACGCCCAGGATGCGGCGCTTTCAGAGATCAAGGACTTGTTCGCGGAGGCGCGTGCGAACGGCAAGAACGACATTCTGCTGGAAAGCCTGATGCTCCAGGCGAGGATCTTCACGGAGCGGGGCGAGTACGACCAGGCCGCCGCTTCATACGCTCTGGCGATCGAGGTTCCCGGCGACGACGATATGAGGGCCAGCGCTGCATACCTTCTCGGACAGTCTTATGAGAAGGTGGGGGATAAGTCCAAGGCGGCGGAAGCATACGGCAAGGTGCGCAAGTACAGCCCGAACCCGACGCTCGATTTCCAGTCGCGGCTCCGGTACGGCAGCGCGCTCGCGGCGACCGGGGAGCACAGCCGAGCCTTGAAAGTCCTCGACGACCTCAATCAGGACCAGCTGACCGTCGATCAGCATGCGCTCGCGGACCTCGAGATCGGCAATACGTATCTCGCAGTCGGAGATTCTGCTCAGGCGTTCGCGCTCTACGCAATGATCGACACGACCTACAGGCACACTGACGCAAGCGCCCGCGGGTATTACCGCAGAGCCCGGATGTATGAGCAGGAGCGGTACGATTACAAGACAGCCCGCGACTTTTACAATAAAGCGAAGGCCGAGTTCCCGAACTCGGAGATCACTCCACTCGCGGCCCGCAGATGTGAGAACCTGGATCATTATTTTACATCCCTTGATTTCCTCAGGAAGAATCAGGACCAGTACATTCGGGCGCTTCGCCGGGATTCGGTCAGCGCCGCGTCCACCGGTCCTCACGAGGCCGGCTGGATCCCCCTGCAACCTGGCGCTCTCATCGCCGGCGAATCCCGCGTCGCTGTCACAGATACCTCTCTCGCGCATAAACCTGTAGCGACGTCTGATCTGACGAGAAAACAGTTCTTCCCCCCGGACGCAACCAAGGACCAACTCCAGCCGCCCCGGGACGAAGTCCCGCGCGGCGCGAGCGAAACCCTGCGAAGGCGTCTGTCGGACCGTGACCTCTTCCGGGAGGAGGGAGAGGAGCCCTCCGTAGCCCCGAATGTTCAGCGCACCGATGCTGCGAATGTCGCAGCGAACCCCGGCCCGGCAACCCGCAAAGATTCTACGGGCACGGCTGCAGCGATGGCTGGGCCTGCACCCGCACCGCTGACTGCCGATTCTGCGGCGGAGATACTCGCCGGCTCGTATTTTGAATTAGGAGGCATCTATTACCTCGAACTGAACAGGCTCGACTCGGCGGAAGAGTGCTACCATACTATCGTACGCGACTATCCTTCCTCCCCTTATGTCCCCCGCGCGCTCTATGCGCTTGCGGAAATCGAGGGATCGAAGCATAATTCCGCGGCCGCAGACTCGCTCCACAATGTTATTCTCAACCGTTACGGGGAGTCGGAGTACGCGGCGCAGGTGAGAAAGACGCGCGGCCTTGAATCCGTCAAAGCAAGGACAGACTCCACTGAATCGCAGTATGTGAGGGCGCAAGGCCTCATCGGCTCTGGTAAACCGAAGGAAGCCCTGCGGATTCTGAAACACATCGCCTCCACGAAGAACCGGTCGCCGCTTAAGCCGAAGGCGGCCTATGCGGTCGGATGGCTTTACGAAACCGTACTTTTGAACAACGACAGCGCAGCGCACTGGTATCGCAATCTCTCGAGCAGGTATCCTTCCTCGGTGTACGCCGCCGAGGTCCGCCCCAAGCTTGCCGTTCTCGATAACCCCGACTACCTGAAGGAGCTGTTGAAGTCGAAGAAAACTGAGACCGCCGGAAAATCTGCGGATTCACTCTTGCAGAAGAAGAGCGGCGGGCAACTGCCCGCCCAGCCCGGGCGCCAGACCGCCGTGGAACGCATCAAAGAACGGCAATTCGAGGAGCTGAACAAAGGGAACGCGATCGATACGACCAGCGACGAAGATGACAATCCGCCTGATGAGGAAGACATCCCAGACCCCGATGATGACAACAACTGACCGATGACGGGACCATCCCCGCGCTGCAGATGATCCACTCCCGCTGTCGCGTCACCGCGCGTGAGAACCCCGTCTCGAACATATTCATCGTAACCTTTCATTCGTCTGAAATCTCTTCAAGCGTTTCCCCGGGTCAGTTCGTCAACATCAAGGTCAGCGGCTCGGATTCTCCGCTCCTGCGCAGACCGTTCAGCGTGTATTACACCGAAGGGGAGGAATTCAGCATCATCTTTGACGTCCGCGGCTCGGGCACCGCACTCCTCGCATTAATACGGCCGGGAGAGGCCGTCGATATCATCGGTCCCCTCGGCTGCCCGTACCGTGTAGACGGAGAGTATACGACAGCTCTGCTCGTAGGGGGCGGGCTGGGGGTTGCACCTCTGCCGATGGCGGCCAGGGCTCTGAAAAAGAAAGGAAGGCGGGTGTCCACCTTTCTGGGAGCTCGAAGCATCGATCGCGTGATTTCGGCCCACCTTGAAGACCCCCATGTTGCAACCGACGACGGAAGCTCCGGGTTCAAAGGAACGGTCGTTGATCTCCTCCGGATGCACCTCGACAGCGGGGGATCCGGGAATCCGAAGATTTTTGCCTGTGGCCCCCATCCCATGCTCTCGGCCCTGTCACTCCTTGCCGCTGAGAGAGAGATCCCCTGCGAGATTTCTCTCGAGAGCCCGATGGCCTGCGGCGTCGGACTCTGCCAGGGTTGTCCGGTTGAAATCCGGGGAGAAGAGAAACAGTACGCCCTGATCTGCAAGGAGGGCCCGGTGTTCGATTCGAGGAGGGTGCGCATTGCCTGACCGCGTGGACATGCGCGTGGAAGTAGGAAAGCTTGTTCTTGCCAATCCGGTCCTGACCGCCTCCGGAACGTTCGGGTATGGCGACGAGTGCGGCGGGCTCGTCGATCCGAACCTCTTCGGGGGAATCATCACGAAATCGCTCTCGCTCAAACCGCGCGCGGGTAATCCTCCTGGGCGGATAGTCGAAACACCCTCGGGGATGCTGAACTCGATCGGGCTGGCCAACATCGGCGTGGAAAGATTCATCAAAGAGAAACTCCCATTCCTCCGCACGCTTCGGACGAAGGTTGTGGCGAACATCGCAGCGGAGAGCGTTGACGAATACTGTGACGTTCTCTCTGCCCTGGAGCCGGAGGACGGGATCGATGCGTACGAGATCAACATCTCCTGCCCGAACGTGAAGGAGGGGGGGCTGAGTTTCGGGACGAGCTGCGAGATGACCGAAGAAATCACTCGGAGGCTCAGGGTCCTCACGCGCAAGACCCTCATCATCAAGCTCACGCCGAACGTGACACATTGTTCGGAGTTCGCGCGGGCGGCGGCCGATGCCGGCGCGGACGCGCTATCGGTCATCAACACGCTTATCGGGATGTCGATCGACGCCGAGAAGCGCCGGCCCCGGCTCTCGACGGTGACCGGCGGACTCTCCGGTCCCGCGATAAAGCCCGTCGCTCTGGCGAAAGTCTATGAAGTGACACAGGCGGTCTCGATCCCCGTCATCGGGGTCGGGGGAATCATGACGGCAGTCGACGCCGTGGAATTCCTTCTGGCCGGGGCTACGGCGGTGCAGGTGGGGACGGCAAGCTTCATCGATCCCGCCGCGGGAGTGACAATCGCCGGGGAACTGGAGACGTACTGCGAGAGCCACGGCGTTCGCTCCGTCAGAAGCCTCACCGGCGCGCTGGAAGCGGCGAAAGGGCTCTCGGTCGTTCACAACTGGCTCTGAGCGTTGTCGCGGGATAAAGCGGCTCTGCGGTTTCTGTTCGACCTTGAGTTTTTCGGGATCAAGGCGGGGCTCAATAACATCCGGGCCCTCCTCACATTTCTAGGAAAGCCCGAGCGGCGGTACCCTACGATTCACATAGCAGGGACAAATGGAAAAGGATCAACCGCGGCGATGATCGCGTCGATCCTGACCGCCTCGGGATTCCGGACAGGCCTCTACACCTCTCCTCACCTTATCGACTTCACCGAACGCATCAGGATCGACGGCAAGCCGATCCCGCGAGAAGCCGTCATCCGGGGGGTAGAGGGCATGGAGCCGGTCATTCGCAAAAGGCGGGCAACCTTCTTTGAGGCCACAACGGCGATGGCCTTCGCGTATTTCGCGGAGGAGAAGGTGGATGCCGCGGTGATTGAGACCGGTCTGGGAGGAAGATGGGACGCAACGAACGTGATCACACCGGAGGTCAGCGTGATCACAAACATCGGATTCGACCATACAGAGTATCTGGGAAACACGCTTGCCAAAATAGCCTTCGAAAAGGGAGGAATCATTAAGCGCTCGAAGCCCTGCGTCTGCGGCGTAGGGCAGAAGGAAGCCCTGAGCGTGCTTCGGAAGCTGGCGCATGCGCGCGGATCGGAATTTATCCGGGCGGATCGGGTATCGTCTGCCGAAATCACCGGGCGCTCGCTGAGGGGCCTCAGCGCGAACCTCAGAACCGACACGGACTACGGATCTGTGCCGATTTCGCTTGCGGGAGATCACCAGGCGAAAAACGCGCAGCTTGCCCTCCTTGCTACTGAGCGATTCCTTCTCGCCCGTGGAGAGAGGGGGCTTCGTCGCAGGAGCGTTGGAGAAGGTTTCGGTTCGATCCGCCAGAATACGGGCCTTCACGGACGTCTGGAGCTGCTTCAGACCCGGCCTGCCATTCTCGCGGACGTTGCGCACAATCCCGATGGAATGAGCGCTCTTTCCCGGTCCCTCCGCACGCTCTCGGGGGGAGACTTCGTTACAGTATTTGGCGTTATGCGGGACAAGGATTACGGGACAATGGCAGGGATACTTTCGCCCCTTTCACGCGTTGTCATCGCCGTCCAGCCGTCAGGTTCGCGGGCGCTTGATACCGGCGAGATTCTTCGGGCATTTCATTCCAGGAGGGTGAGGGCAATTGACGGTGGAACTGTCGCCGGGGGTATGGAGAAGGCCCTGGAGGCGGCGGGAAACGACACCCCCATCCTCGTTACGGGATCGCACTATGTCGTGGGGGAAGCCATGAAATTCCTTGGGTTCCGCGCCTAAAACTTGACTTTCTGAGTGGAAGCATCTATATTAAACACAGGAGGAGAAGAGCTGGCAGTTCTCCTATCGTTCCGGCTTGACCCAAATCCACCGCTTCGCACGTCAAATTCTTTTCATCCTCACTAATTTCCACTTTACTTAATCGCTGACTTACCAGATTAAGTCATCCAGCTGTATAGCCCCCCAGTTATTCATACATAAGGAAGCAGCATAGCCATGCCAATGGACATTGCCGAGCTCAAATCCAAAAAGATCTCCGAACTCTCCCAAATCGCCAAAGACCTCAACATCTCCGGATACACCGACCTGCGCAAGCAGGACATGATTTTCAAGATCCTCGAAGCGCAGACCGAGAAGGATGGGCTCACATTCAGCAAGGGGGTCCTCGAAGTGCTTCCAGACGGTTACGGCTTCCTGAGATCCGTCGACTACAATTATCTGCCCTCTCCCGACGATATCTACGTTTCCCCCTCGCAAATAAAGAAATTCAACCTCCGGACCGGAGATACCGTCAGCGGCCAGGTGAGGCCGCCCAAGGAGGGAGAGCGGTTCTTCGCGCTCCTCCGCGTGGAAGCGGTTAACGACGAGAATCCGGACGCGATCAGAGACCGCGTCCTCTTCGACAACCTGACTCCGCTCTACCCGAACAACCGCATCAACCTTGAAACCTCTCCGGGCGAGTACTCGATGCGCATCATGGACCTGCTCACTCCCCTGGGCAAGGGACAGCGCGGCATGATCGTCTCTCCTCCGAAGGCGGGGAAGACCATCCTCCTCCAGAAAATCGCCAACAGCATCCTCCGGAACCATCCCGAAGTGTTCCTGATCGTGCTCCTCATAGACGAACGTCCCGAGGAAGTGACGGATATGGAGCGTTCAGTCAATGCGGAGGTGGTGAGCTCAACCTTCGACGAACCGCCGGAACGCCACGTGCAGGTGGCCGACATGGTCCAGGAGAAGGCCAAGAGGCTCGTGGAGGCGAGGAAAGATGTCGTCATTCTCCTCGACAGCATCACGCGTCTGGCGAGGGCGCACAACACCGTTGTCCCGCACAGCGGCAAGATCCTCTCAGGCGGGGTGGACGCAAACGCCCTTCACCGCCCGAAACGGTTCTTCGGAGGCGCCCGAAACGTGGAAGAGGGGGGAAGCCTGACGATCATTGCGACCGCCCTGGTGGAAACCGGGAGCAGAATGGACGAGGTGATCTTCGAGGAGTTCAAAGGGACCGGCAACATGGAAATCATCCTCGACAGGAAGCTGAGCGACAAGCGCATCTTCCCGTCGATCGATGTCAACCGCTCGGGCACGCGCAAAGAAGAGCTGCTCTTCGAAGCGGACGAACTCAACAAGGTCTGGATACTGAGGAAGTTCCTGAGCGACTTTTCCACCGTCGAGGCGATGGAGTTCCTGACCGAGAAGATGCGAGGCACAAAAACCAACAAGGAATTCCTCCGGTCGATGAATAGTTAGGGAGGCGTTGAACATCATCCCCGTGTATGATACGCCGTAGGCTCTGGTACCTGGCCGCACTCTGCTGCGCGATTCTGGCCGGCAGGACGCGCGCGCAGGACGTCAAGACCGCAGTGGGCGTCGGAATGGATTTCGGAGGCGCTGTTGCCGTCACCGACGTCAGCGACCATCGGATGTACCCGCTGGCGCGTGCGTTCCTCCGGTTCTATCCGGAGCAGCACGTGGGCATGGAGGCGGGTCTCGGGCTGGGATTGCTTGAGGCGGAGAATCAGGGCGACTTCTTTTCATCCGCGATTTATCCCCTCGACGTGAGGTTGCTCGTTCAGCCGATGCGGCAGGGAAAGATTCAGCCGTACGCATTCGCCGGCGTCGGAATCATCTCCTTCAATCCGGTCGACAAGTCCGACATGCCCCTCTTGCGGAACTCGAGAGACGAGTACCGGAAGATTACTCCCTTCATTCCGCTCGGCGCCGGAGCGGAGATTCTTGTTTCCGATGTGACTTCAGTGGGTCTCCGCGCTTCCTACAACTATACCCTAACGGACAACCTCGACGACATCAAGACAGGCGGAAATGACGCGTTCTGGAATGTGTCGATGACGCTCTTTGCATTCCTTGAAACCCCCAACAACGACTGGGACGGGGACGGCCTTACCAACGATGAGGAGAAGCGACTGGGCACCGATCCTCGCAATCCGGACACCGACGGGGACGGCCTGCGCGACGGCGAGGAAGTACACGTCTACCACACCGATCCCTTGAAAAAAGACACGGACGGCGACGGCCTCACCGACGGAGAGGAAGTGCTCAAGTACCACACCGATCCCCTGAACAAGGATACGGACGGCGACGGGCTCACGGACGGGGACGAGGTCCTGAAGTACGGGACCGATCCCCTGAACAAAGATACTGACGGCGACGGGCTCACCGACGGCGATGAAGTTCTCAAGTACCATACGGATCCCCTGAAGAGGGATACCGACGGCGACGGCCTCACCGACGGTGATGAAGTCCTGAAATACCATACGGATCCGCTCAACCGGGATACGGACGGAGACGGTCTCACGGACGGCGAGGAAGTGCTGAAGTATCACACCGATCCGCTGAATAAGGATACCGACGGCGGCGGCATGCCCGACGGCAAGGAGATCCAGCTCGGATTGAATCCCCTCGACCCGAAGGACGACGTGGTGATTGTCAGCGTGGGGGAAAAGATCGTTCTCGAGGGGGTGAACTTCGAAACCGCGAAGACCACCCTGCTCCCCGGCGCGAAGAAAATTCTGGATCAGGTCGCCTCGGGCCTCCAGGCCTACCCCTCCGCCGAGGTGGCAATCTACGGACACACCGATAATGTCGGGGGCGCGAAGTACAACATGAAGCTCTCGCAGGGGAGAGCCGACGCGGTGAAGACATACCTCGCAAGCAAGGGAGTCAGTCCTGCGCGAATCACTACCAAGGGCTTCGGCTACACGAAGCCGGTTGCCGACAACTCAACACCGGAGGGGCGCGCAAAGAACCGACGCATAGAGTTCGCAAGAATAAAATGATGCGGTGACGCCTCAGGCGCCGCCACAGAGCCCGCTTCCGATCGGTCGGAGGCGGGATTTTTTTTGCATTTTTTCGGGATTTATCTTACTATTCGGCGGGTATGGAGAAAGAAATTGTCATCGCGGGCGCCTGCAGGACGCCCATCGGGTCGCTTGGCGGCTCTCTGAGCACGCTGAGCGCGCCTCGCCTCGGAGCTGCCGTGATTGCCGAAGCGATCAAGCGCGCCGGAGTGGAGAAGGAATCCGTGGACGAGGTGATCATGGGCTGCGTGCTCACCGGGGGCGTCGGTCAGGCGCCGGCACGCCAGGCCGCGATCTTCGCAGGGCTTCCCCCGTCGGTGGAAACCATGACCGTGAACAAAGTCTGCGGCTCCGGCCTGAAATCGGTCATGCTCGGGGCCCAGGCCATCCAGCTCGGAGACGCCGAAATCGTCGTGGCGGGGGGGATGGAAAGCATGTCGAACGCCCCCTACCTTCTTGAAAAGGCGCGCACCGGGTACAGGATGGGGAACGGCCAGATCATCGATTCGATCATCAAAGACGGCCTCTGGGACGTCTATAACGACTTTCACATGGGGAATGCCGCAGAGCTGTGTGCGAAAGAATGCCGCATCCCCCGGGAAGCCCAGGACGAATTCGCGGTTCTCAGTTACAAACGCGCCCTCGAGGCGCAGGAAAAGGGATACTTCAGGGATGAAATCGTGCCTGTCGCCGTCCCCCAGAAAAACGCCGAAGCGGTCGCCGTGGCGGAGGATGATGAACCGAAGAAGGTGAAGTTTGAAAAGATCCGCACGCTCAAACCCGCGTTCCAGAAAGACGGCACGGTAACCGCGGCAAACGCATCGAAGATCAACGATGGCGCGGCTGCCATGGTGCTGATGTCTGCGCAGAAAGCCGCACGGCTGGGTGTCCGGCCCCTGGCGAAAATCCTCGGATACGCCTCGGCCGCGAAGAAACCGGAATGGTTCACTACGGCCCCGGCGGATGTCATCGCGAAGGTGTTGGCCCGCGCGGGACTGACTAAGGAATCCATCGACCTGTTCGAGATCAACGAGGCGTTCGCGGTCGTCAACCTTGCGGTGAATAATATTTTCGGCCTCAGCACGGAAAACGTCAACGTGAACGGAGGCGCCGTAGCCCTGGGGCATCCCATCGGCGCGAGCGGCGCAAGAATTCTTGTGACGCTGGTGCATGCGATGGCGCGGCGAAACGCCCACCGGGGCCTCGCCGCAATCTGCATCGGAGGGGGCGAAGCGGGGGGGATGATCGTCGAACTGCCTCAACAGGGCTGAATGGAGATCAAGCACCTCACCGTCATCGGTGCCGGCACGATGGGGAACGGAATAGCCCAGGTCTTCGCCCAGCACGGATTCTCGGTGACGATGCACGATCTGACCGAGGGGCTGCTCGAGCGCGGAATGAAATCGGTTCATTCCAGTCTTGACCGGCAGATCAAGAAAGGAATTCTCACCGAGGCGCAGAAGAAGGAGACTCTCTCGCGCCTTTCGACGAGCGACGACCTGACCCGGTCGGTTCAATCGGCCGACATGGTCATCGAGGCCGCAACCGAAGACAAGGGGATAAAGAAACAGCTCTTCAAGACCGTCGACGCGTCGTCTCCCACCCACGCCGTCCTTGCTTCGAATACCTCATCGATCTCGATCACCGAACTCGCCGCAGCAACCCGCAGGCCCGACAGGGTGATCGGAATGCATTTCATGAATCCGGTCCCGTTGATGAAGCTTGTGGAGATCATCCGGGGGCTTGACACGTCGAATGAAACCTACTCGGTCGTGTCATCGCTTGCCGAAAAACTCGATAAGACCCCGGTCGAGGTCCGCGACTACCCCGGTTTCGTCGCAAACCGCATCCTCCTCCCGATGATCAATGAGGCGGTGTACTGCGTGATGGAGGGCGTGGCTTCCCCCGAATCGATCGATACAGTCATGAAGCTCGGGATGAACCATCCGATGGGCCCTCTCGGTCTCGCCGATTTCATCGGGCTGGATGTCTGCCTGGCGATCATGGACGTTCTGCACGAGGGTCTCGGCGATCCGAAATACCGGGCGTGTCCTCTGCTCAGGAAGATGGTCGCCGCCGGACACCTCGGGAGAAAATCGGGCAGGGGATTTTATCAGTACGTGCAGTCATGAATTTCGATTACACCGACATACAGCTGATGATCCGGGAGACCGCCCGAAAATTTGCTGAAGAGGAGCTTGCCCCCTCCGCGTCCGAGCGCGACGAGAAGGAAGAGTTTCCTTACGAAGCGGTCAAGAAGCTGGGAGAGCTCGGGTTCATGGGGATGATGGTGCCTGAGGAATACGGGGGAGCCGGGCTCGATATGGTGAGTTACGTCCTGGCGATCGAGGAGATATCAAAGGTCGATGCCTCCTGCGGCGTTATCATGTCGGTGAACAATTCACTTGTCTGCTACGGACTGGATCGTTGGGGATCGGAATCCCAGAAGCAACGATTCCTGAAGGACCTTGCGTCGGGCAAAAAACTCGGCGCATTCGCCCTCTCCGAACCGGAGGCGGGGAGCGACGCATCCAATCAACGCACCATCGCCAGGAGGTCGGGTGACGGCTACCTCCTTTCGGGGACAAAGAACTTTATCACGAACGGCTCGAACGCTGATGTGGTGCTCGTGATGGCTTCGACCGACAGGTCGAAAGGAGCGAACGGGGTGAGCACCTTTATCGTACAGAAGGGGACGCCCGGGTATTCGGTGGCAAAAAAGGAGAGGAAGCTCGGCATCCGGAGCTCGGACACCGTCTCTCTCTCGTTCCAGGATTGCTATGTCCCGATCGAGGACAGGATCGGCGACGAGGGGTTCGGGTTTAAATTCGCCATGAAAACGCTCGAGGGGGGCAGGATCGGGATCGCATCCCAGGCCATCGGCATCGCGATGGGCGCGAGAGATGCGGCGATCCGCTACTCGAAACAGCGGAAAGCTTTCGGTCAGCACCTCTCAGATCTGCAGGCGATTCAATTCAAGATCTCGGAGATGGCGACCAAAATCGACGCCGCTCAAATGCTGGTTCTCAAGGCCGCTGCGCTCAAGGATTCGGGCAAACCGCTGGCTCAACATGCGGCGATGGCCAAGCTCTATGCATCCAGGATCGCGGTCGAATGCGCTCTCGAATCGATCCAGGTTCATGGGGGATACGGATACGTCAAGGAGTACGCAGTGGAACGCTTTCTCCGCGACGCGAAGATTACGGAGATCTATGAAGGAACCTCGGAGATACAGCGAATAGTGATCTCGCGCGAATTGCTCAAGAACTAACCATCACCAACACGGAGAGCATCATGAACAAGATCGTTTTACGCGTTTTGCCTGTTGTAACGATGTTCTTACTTTACCCGATTGCGGGACTGGCTCAGAAAGGTGTAGCGGTGGGAGCGCGGGGAGGCCTATCCTTCTTCGGCTATGGAAGCGGCACATCGGCGGGATTGCAAATCGGGCCGACGATCGATTATGAATTTCAGCACGGAATGTTCCTCTGTTCTGATCTCACTGTGAATACGCAAAGCGGCACTCCGATCGAGTGGGCAAATTCGTTCAAATACTATCTTCAATCTCCGCAACCGAACATGCAGCCCTATATCGACGGTGGATTCGGCCTGTGGTTTGTGACGGGAGGGCCGTATTTTGGCCTGAGGGCAGGCGGCGGGGTCTACTTTAGTATTGCTCCGGACCTGCAGGTCCCGGCAGATATTCAATTGGGCCCGGTATTCACCACAGGCTCTACAACCTTTTATCTGGCACTGACTTCCGGGATCCGATACACCTTGCCGTAATCAGTTATGGCGAATTCGGGCTGATTGGGCTAATGTGCCTGATTTACTTGACAAGCATGCTTTTTTTTGTTATACTTGGGCGGTTATTTTAGTAGGGACTATTAATCAACAGTTTGCCAAAAACTTACAGGAGGTTTCCTTTATGAAGAGGTTCTTACCATTTCTGTTGGTCCTGGTGGTGACGGCTGTGTTTGCGCTTCCGCTTCAGGCGCAGAACGCAGCATTTCCCATCAATTTCGGCGCGCGTGCTGGGGTTAATCTTGGACAAGCGTCATTGACCCCGGATGTTCCCTCCAACGTATCCAAGAGTTTCAGGACCGGCCTCGCGGGCGGTCTTTATGGTGATTTTGGCGTGGCAGAAGGGTTCTTTATTGATGCTGAGGTGCTCTATCAGCAGGGCGGAATAAAGCTTTCGTCCGGCGGCACCGATGTGACGGTAAAAATCGATGATATCAATGTCCCGGTCTCGCTGAAGTATAAGTTCGCGATGCAGGGAAGCAATGTGAAGCCCTACATTTTCGGCGGCGGCGACATTGGTTTCAACGTGAAGGCAGAGGATGAATCAGGTGGAGTCAGCATCGACATTAAGGACTCGATCGAATCCGTCAATTACGGCCTGCATTTTGGAGCGGGCGTCGAATTCGAAGTATCTCCCGGAGTCAACATTTTGGTAGACGGCCGCTACAACCTCGGCCTGAAAGATGTTGACAAGACATCGAGTGAGGCAAAACCGTGGGGAATCGCTATTCTCGCTGGCGTCAGCTTCAGGATCAACTGACCTATGGGGACATAGTCCCCGTAATCTGAAAGTGCGAAAAGGAAGCCCACGGGCTTCCTTTTCGCGTTTTGGGGCCTAAGTCCAAATATCCCAATAAGTTGTACCGTTCCATTAAAGGGTTAAGCAGAATTCACTTGACAAACAATCAATAATTTAGTATACTCTCTCCGTTCTTTTTTCGTACATATTGACGAGATTTGCTAAATGGTAGGTGCGCCCTTTGTGAGCGTTCTATTCAAATTCAGTATGTACTATTAAATTCACTATACTTCACACCTCTAAAGGAGCTATATGAACAGATTCGCTATAGTCGCGGTTCTCCTGGTGTTAAGCATCGCGAGCCTCTTTGGCCAGGCGAAACCCGGCGGAATTGCCCGTGAATTAGCAATGGGCGGTTCCAACGCGGGGACGATGCTTATTCTCAACCCGTTTATCATGGACGACCCGTCGATCATGCTTGTCAACCCCGCGTATCAGTCGTCATATAGAGACTACGCGTGGGCAAACGTCGGCGGCGGAGCCCTCAACGGGAATTCCAGCGGAGGCGGTCCCATCGGCAACGATGGCTACGGCAATCAATTCGCCGGTGTCGCATTCGGGCTAAACGATGAATGGTCGCTCGGTACGACGCTCAGTTATGACCCCTCTGCGGCGAACGTGGTGAATACCCTGATTTCAGGGGGCGGCCTCTTCCCAACGATCGTGCAGACAGGCACGGGCAGGACCCCACAGTCTATCCCGTCTATCGCGAATGTCTGGGAAGTAGTGGCATCATATAAGGCAGGCTCATCCGATTGGGGCCTGGGAGTCATGTACGGCTGGTCGAATTCAGACGGGAATACGAACGCAGTCGGTCCACCCGCGTCGAGCAGCACCCGCGAAGCCTCTTCCAGCGTGTGGGGTTTCAGGGGCGGTTTCAAGGCTACCATGAGCGATGGCTGTACAATCGATGCAAGCGCCGCCCTTCGCCTCGACAAGGCTACGGACAACAGAACGAGCTCTCCGGTTGTCGCGGCGAACTCGGGCAACTATTCCGCTTCGGGTACAGAGATTCAGGGGAATTTGCGCGTGAAGTTTGTCGCAACCTCGAAGTTCAACTTCATTCCCTACGGGACAATTATCAATGTTTCGGCCGATCCTAAGGAAGATGTTCCCCCGAGCACGGCGTCTGCCACGACAGTTACCGAACATGCCAACGTCCTGGCGTACGCGTTCGGAGCAGGCGGCGAGTATCATACCGCTTCGTTCTATTTCGCAGGCGGTCTGAGCTGGCAGTCGGCCCGCATTCGTGCGGAGTATAATGCTCCCACTCCGGTTGGCGCGAATACTGCAACCCTCACCTATTCCGCCATCCCCGTACTCAATATGGGCGGAGAGTGGTGGTTCACGGATTGGCTTGCCGGACGCGGCGGCTACTACCGCTCGCTCGGGAAGATCAATACGAAGTCGGAAGGACCGGGCGGTACGGCGGAAGCGAATTTTTCCTTCCCGAATAGCTTCGTCGCGATCGGCGGAATCAATCCCGGAAACTACGACGGCCTGGTCACCATGGGCGTCGGGTTCAAGTTCGGCGGCGCGGCCATCGATGCGACAGTCAGCGAAGAGGCGCTGCGTCGCGGTCTTGGCCTGGTTGGATCGCAGGACAACATCAATTCCTTCGGCTACATCACCATGAGCTACGCGTTCGGCGAATAGCCGGAAGCGGCAGCTGTTGTTATCAAGGGCGATCCCGCGCGAAGCGGGATCGCCTTTTTTGTGGCGGCGGCGCGGAACGCGCCGACACTCCATTGACCTCCAGATCAAAGTTTTGTAAATTCGTTCGGTGATGAGCAGGCTTCCCGTCTTCTCCACCGGTCTGCCGGTTCTCGATCAGATGATCGGGGGTCTGCGGCCGGGGGATACCTTCCTTTCGTTCGTGTCAGCCCCGGACCAGGCGGCTCAACCGGTGGAACCGATTCTTCGGTATTCCGGACGCGCGCGAATCCCGGTAGCATACATTTCCTCAGGCATTCCTCTCTCCGTCGATCCTCAGACCGCGTACAAGGTTGAGTGCTTCGACAGTTCCACGCCTCGCAGGCCTCGCGCCCTTTCCCTCATCGCCGTAAAAAAGTTTGTCCTGAAAAAGGGCAAGAACCGGTACATCCTTCTTGCCGACCTCTCATTCCTGAAGGAAGCGATGAGGAGCGAAGGCCGCGCGGTCGCTCTGTTCAAGATCCTTGCCGACATGGCCCGGCGGCAGCGTTCGGTCTTAGTGGCGACCGCGTTGAAGCCGGCCTTCGGGCTTGAGTCGCTCGGCGAACTGAAGGAGCACGCCTCCGTCTGCCTCGACTTTGTCTCCTATGGCGCGAAGCTCTACTGCTCCGCGATCGCGACCCGGGGGAGGTATGCCCCCCTCGCTTCAATTCCATTTCAGTTCGAGGGAAGGAAGATGGCTTCGAAAGACGGATCTGCCTCGGAGCCGGAAGCCAGGATCGGCGCATTCTCGGAAACGGCCGCGCGATATGCCGGCGCCCGGGATGAATTCTTCCGGCGTTCCGGGGAGCCCATGATCCTCTTCGAGCTTCGGGGCGATTTCCTCGAGGCAAATCCGGCGGCGGCGAAAATGACTGGCTACTCCGAGGAAGAGATCAGGATCGCGAAGCCCGTCGATCTCATCGACGCGCGGTCGAGGCGGAGATTTCTCAGATTTCTCGCGGAGCTTGGGCGTAAACGGCGTGCGCGCGTTTCCGTCGATCTCAGGCAGAAGAACGGCCGGAACTTATCCGTCGATGTGAGCGCAAGCTCTCTGGATCAGGGCCTCTTCCTCGGAACCATCCGCGATGCAGGCGAAAGAAAGAAGAATGAACAGGAGGCGCTTGACCTTCTGACGGGCTCGGTCGAGCTCCAGCGCGAACTCGTTGAACGCTCGACATCTCCTGTTGCCGTCGTCGAGGACGGGAAGTATCTCCTTGTCAACCAGGCATTTGCGGAACTCTTCGGCCTGGGAGGAGCGGGTGAGGCCGTGGGGAGGCACTACGCGTTCATCCAGGCCGACCCTCAGACGGAATGGCTCAAGGAGGGGGGCGCGCGAAAGGAATCGGGCCCCGACAAACCGCGCACAGCATGGTTCCGCAGCGGCGCGACAGAGGGCACGCCAAAGGACATCGAGGCTGCGTTCATCCCCGTCAGGCACCAAAGAGGAAAACTCCTTGTCTACTTTCGCGACGTCACGCGCGAGAAAGGCCTCGACGGCGAGCTGCGCCGGCGCAATGAGGAGCTGGGGCTCCTCCGCAGGATCGTGTCAGAGGGGGCCGGCCCGGGGGATTTTCAGAGGCTGCTCCGCTCCAGTCTCGCCGCAATGATGGATGTGCTGAAGTGGGAGATGGGGGCTCTCTTTGCGTCTCCCGCGCCGGGGCAGGGCACCCTCGAGATGATGTCGCATCGGGGCCTCCCGCAGGCCGTTGTCAGGACCCTTGCAACCCTCGACCGTGATACGGGTCTCGGAGGCTACCTCGCAAAGACCCTCGAGCCGCATGTTCATTCGCTGAGCAGGTATCCGAGCTATCTTCCGCACCGACCGCTCTGGAAGGGCGCGGGGATCTCTACAGTTTGTCTGATCCCGCTCGTGAGCAGGGACCGGCTGGTAGGAATAGCGCTCCTCTGCTCGAAGAGCGAGAGGGACGCCAAGGCGGCTTCCCCCGATCTCCTCGCTTCGATCGGTCATCAGCTCGGGGTCTCGATTGAAGCGACGTTGAGCTATCTCGAGATCAGGGAGAGTGAGGAGCGCTTTGCCCGCCTGGTATCGTCGGTTTCAGGCATTCTCTGGATCGGCTCGCGGGACTGGACCATGGAGTACATCAGTCCGGGAGTCGAGCGCATCCTCGGGCACAAGCCGGCAGAATTCTACAGGAACAAGGCGCTGTGGCTCTCTCTGGTCCATCCCGATGATAAGAAGCTGCTTCTTGAGGCGAAGGTCCGTCGAAGCGACCCGGAGAGGAGCTTCATCCGGGAGTACCGCGTCCGCCCGAAGGGAAAGGCCTCGTTTCGCTGGGTACGGGAAGAGGTTGAACGTGAGCGCGCCGCCGATGGAGGGGACGAGCGCCTCTATGGTGTCGTCAGCGACATTACGGAACACAAAGCCGCCGAGGATCGACTCAGGGAGGAGGCCGCTGCGGGGACCGGTATCCTCTCTTTTCTCCAGGAGGGTGTATCGCTCTTTGACAGGGGGCTCAAATGCCTTCGATGGAATGAGGCGATGGCGCTGATTACCGGGTTGAGCGGCGACGAGGCGCTCGGACGGCATGCTTCGGAGATACTTCCCGGATACGGCGGCAGCGACCTCGCTGCTCTCTTTGGCCGCGCGCTTGAGGGAAAGGCCGAAAGCAGCGGCGAGCTTCACTTCGAGGTCCCCGCGATGGACAAACGCGGGACAGTCCGCGCGAAGTGCGTCCCCATGCGCGGACCGGAAAACGCAGTTACCGGGGTGATGTGCATCGTTTCCGACGTGACATTCCAGAAGAAGCTGACGACTGATCTCCGCGAGGCGGAACAGGTGTTGAGGAATATCATCGATACGATGGCGGATATTCTCATCATCACAGACCTGGAAGGGAAACTCCTTCAGGTGAATAAACCCTTCGTCCAGACGCTCGGGTATGCGAGGACCGAAGCCCTCGGGATCTCGTTCCCGTACCCCTGGCTGATCGAATCGGAGATGGGGCGGTACCTGACATGGATCTCCATGCTCAGGGACCATAACTGGCTTCACGATTTCGATATGACGTGGCGCTCGAAATCGGGGACGGACATCCCTGTAAGCGTGAGCACCACCCTGTTGCGCAATTCGATGGGAGAGCCGGTGGCGATGCTGAATATCGCCCGCGACATCACCGAGCGAGCGCGCCTGGCCAAGGATCTCGAATACCGCAACGCCCAGATCGAGCTCATCAACAGGGTCATCGGCACCGCCAACCAGACGAACGATTTTGAGGCGATTTTTTCCGTCATCGCCCGGGAGATCAACCAGATCGTTGCGTTCGACATGATCAACATCGGCCTGATCAGCGAGCGCGGCGATTCGGTCGTCGTATTCGCATCCGCCGGGGATATTGCAACTCCGAAGGGCGCCCTCATCCCCATTGAGCGCACGATCACGCAGTTCGCCGTGCGCGACCGCCGGCCGGTTGTAGTAAACGATTTTGCGTCCGAGCCGGCGTTCAGGGGGATGGCGTCTGTAGGAAAAGGGATCCGCTCGCAGCTTGCCCTCCCCATCACGCTCAAGGGCAAGGCGCTGGGGGCCCTCAACCTGGGCAGCGCAGAGACGTACGCCTTTTCCGAGGAGCTTGTCAGGATTCTCGAGCCATTGGCACAGGAGCTCGGAAGCGTGATCGAGCGCGTCAGCCTGTTCGACCAGGTGACGGACGACTCGGTCTACGTGCACAGGCTGCTCGACTCGATCGACAGCATCGTGTACACGGTGGACACAAACTGCCGGATCAGGGAGGGGAACAAAGCGTGGCTCGAGTTTCTCAGGGAATCGGGCGCGGAGCCGGGGAGCGACTTCGACGGCGTCCCGCTCTTCGATATCCTCCCCGATCCGGCGCTGAAGTTGAAACTGCAGAATGCGGTGGAACGGCTCCTCGCCGGCGAAACCCGTGTCTTTTCCGAGGAGCACACGTATCATTTTCCCTCGCGCGAGCGCGTCTACCAGCTTACGATCAATCCGATGGTGATCGGCGAGCGGATCACCGGGCTCGTCTTCGTGCACGTGGACATCACCGAGCTCAAGAAAACGGAAGAGGAAGTAAGGAGAAACAACATCCAGCTGCTGGCGCTGAACGAGATTTCGACGCTGGCGGGGAGGTCTCTGAGGATCGAAGACATCCTTGAAGCGGCCGTGCCGGTGCTCAAGCAGACGATGGAGGCAGATGTGGTGGCGGTCTACCTCCGGGAGCCGGAGGGAACAGGCCTGGTTCTCGTGCGCCAGACGGGATTCGACGAGGCGATCGTCCCCGACATCACCAGGATGAACCCGTCAAACTCCGTCACGGGAAGCGTCGTGGAGTCGAACAGGGCGACGTATATTTACGAGAGGGCCTACCTCGACAGCCGCGTGGTCGCGAAGAACAGGGAGCTTCTGAAATCGGCCAGGATCGAATCGATGGCAGTCATTCCGCTTATATCCAAGGGCAGGGCCCTCGGTGCGCTCGACCTCTTCTACCGGAAGCCGCATGATTTCCCCGATCACGAGCGCCGCCTCCTTGCGCTGGTGGGCAATCAGCTGGGGGCGGCAATCGAGAATGCCCAGCTCTACACTCAGCTGCGTGCCCAGATCGACCGGTTGACCGCGCTCTACGAGCTGGGCCAGCAGTTGACGTCGACGCTCGATATCAATGAGATCTTCCAGGTGGTGTGCGAGAACGCTCAGTGGATCGTCCCGTACGGCGAGTTCAGGATCGATATCTACGACCCCGGCTCACGGACCAGGAAGGATTCATACCATGTGCGTGTGATCGACGGAGAACGTGTCGTTTCTCCGCAGGAGGGGCAGCGGGCTCCCGTGCTGGAGGGGAGCCCCGAACAGGCGGTCTTCTCCTCGAGGCGCTCATATCTCGATCCGCAGGGCGCCTCGATGTACATTCCCATGCTCTCGAAGGAGGAAATCATCGGGATCATGTCGATCTCCTCGGCGGGAGGAGCCGCGTATTCGGCCGCCCATGTGCGCGCACTCGAGAGTGTGGCAAATCTTGCGGCAATCGCGTTCGAGAAGGGGAGCCTGTACGAGGAGACCGTGCGCATCTCGACGGAGATCCAGCAGCGCAACAAGGAGCTGGACGATTTCACCTATGTCGTCTCGCACGATCTGAAGGAACCCCTGATCAGCATCGAAGGCTTCAGCCGCATTCTCCAGTCGGATTACTCGAGCGTGATCCAGGCGGAAGGAAAAGAATACCTCGATTCTATGGTGGCGGCGTCCACCCGCATGAAGGGGCTGATCGACGATCTCCTGATGCTCTCCAGGATGAGCCGGCCGATGGAGGCATTCAAGATGGTCGAGGTGAAAGGGGTCATCGACGAAATCGTCACCGACATGGGATTTACGATCCGTCAGAGGGGGATACGGCTGGCGGTGGCTCCCGGGCTCCCGAGCGTGTACGGAAACGAGACGCAGCTCAAGGTGCTCTTCCGCAACCTTATCGGGAATGCGGTTAAATTCAACGACAAGCCCGACCCCGTCATCGAGATCGGATTTCACAATGCGGAAAATAATTCATATCTTTTCACCGTGAAGGACAACGGAATCGGGATCGAACGGGAATTTTACGAGAAAATCTTCGTGATTTTTCAGCGGCTCCATCCGCGCGAGCATTACGAAGGGCACGGAGCCGGGCTCGCGATCGTCAAGAAGATCATCGAGCGGCACGGGGGTAAGATCTGGGTCGAGTCGGAGGTGGGGAAAGGAACCACCTTCTTCCTGACGCTCCCCGCCGCAGAAGCTCAGGGGGCTTAATACCGTGCCGGATTACTCACCACCGCCACCCGCATGAACGACACCGTGGAAGAGAAGAAGATCACCATCCTCCTCGTCGAGGATAACAAGGACTTTGCGAAGCTGGTCCAGGTGTACCTCCAGAGATTCGACAAGGACGCGTTCAGCGTCGTCTGGAGGGAAAACCACACCGAGGCGCTCTCCGAGCTGGCATCGAACAAGGAGATAGATATCGTGCTGATGGACTATTTCCTTCCCGGAAAGAACGGGCTCGAGATCACGAAGGAGATGCGAAAGAATAACATCGGCCTGCCGGTCGTCTTTCTGACCGTCAACAAGGACTTCGACCTGGCCGTCGACGTCATGAAAGTCGGGATCGACGATTACCTGGTCAAGGAGGAGATCACCTCGCCGGCGCTCCCCAGGACGGTGCTTAACGTCATGGAGAAGCGCCGCCTCAAGGACCGCCTGGTCGGGATCGAGATCAGCAAGCAGCGTCTCGGCGCGATCCAGGAAATCTTGGCCGGGGTCATCAAGGATTTCGAGACCCCGCTGGAGCAGATGAGGAAAACCTCTCACGGCCTCAAGGAGGGGATCCCGCCCGAGGTGCAGAAGAATTTCGTCAAGATCATCGAGGAGAACGTTGCCCGGATCTCCGACAAGCTGGAGAAGCTGAAATCGCTCAAGGTGGACCGGACCGTGAAGTACATCAAGGATATCCGGATGATCGATCTCTCCTGACGGACGCGGGTTTCGTTTCGCCCCCCGGCATTAAAATTCCTTCCGACGCTTCTCCGGCAGATCTCTGCCGGCGCGGTTTCGAGCTTCAGAACCTCCGAGTGTGCAACTGGACGAATATCCGAATGACCGCAGCGCCGCTCGCATGAAATTTACCCTCGCCCTCGCCCAGGTAGACAACGTCCTGGGAGATGTCAAGAGAAACGTGAAGAAGCACCTCGAGTTCATCGGGCGGGCCCGGGACGGAGGAGCCGATCTCGTCGTGTTCCCGGAATTGAGTCTGACCGGATACTCAATCAAGGACAGTAACTGGGACGTGACCATCCGGCTGCCGCGGGAAGGAACAGAGGAGGCCGACCGAAGTCCGTTGCGGGAACTGATCGAGGCGAGCACCGGGATCTCCGTCATCCTCGGATGCGTTGAGGAGTCGGAGGAGTTCGGTATTCATAATTCTGCGTTCTTATTCGAACGGGGCAAGGTGAGATCGGTTCACCGTAAGGTCTATCCTCCAACGTATGGAATGTTCGAGGAGATGCGCTATTTTACCCCGGGATCTTCGGTCCGGGCGTTCGACGCCGGCGTAGGGAGGCTCGGAGCGCTCATCTGCGAGGATCTCTGGCACCTGCCGCTCCCCTATCTTCTCGCGAAGGAAGGAGCGCAGGCCATCGTCGGGATCGCCGCAAGCCCCACGCGGCTTGCCGGCGAAGGGGAGAGGATCGCCAACGCCCGCGTCAACACCGAACAGCACAAGGCCTACGCGAGACTCCTGAGCTCGTACATGGTCTTCTGCAACCGCGTGGGAGTCGAAGACGGCGTCAATTTCTGGGGCGGCTCGGAAGTTGTCTCACCCGACGGAGAGGTCGCCGTCCAGGCGAAGCTCTTCGAGGAGGACCTGGTATTCGCGACCATCGACGACAACGAAGTGCGCCGGGCGCGGCGCTTGTCGCGCCATTTCCTCGACGACGATCCCCGCCTCGTCGCGCTGGAGCTGAGGCGGATCCTTGCCTCCTCCAGGCGGTGATCGTTGAAGATCACGCTATTCTTTCTTATATTTTTTTCTTTTTTCCCATATGCCCCGCATCTACGTTGAAGATCTTCCCGAGCACGTCGGAGAGGTCGTATCGGTTCACGGCTGGCTCTACCATAAGCGATCGAGCGGGAAGATCCGCTTCCTTGTCGTTCGCGACGGTACCGGTCTTCTCCAGTGTGTCATGGTGAAGGGGGTGGTCCCGGAGGAGGTCTTCGCACGCTTCGACGGACTCACGCAGGAATCGTCTCTGGTCGTGACCGGAACGGTGAAAAAGGACGACAGGGCGCCCGGCGGGTGCGAGCTTGACCTCTCGGGCCTGGAGCCTCTCCAGACCGCGCTCGAATATCCGATCACGCCGAAGGAGCACGGGGTCGATTTTCTGATGGATCACCGCCATCTCTGGCTGCGCTCGCAGCGGCAGACCGCCATCCTCCGGATTCGCCACCAGATCATATCTTCCATCAGGGAGTTTTTCGACGGCCGGGGATTCATCCTCCTCGATGCGCCGATTTTCACGCCCGCGGCATGCGAAGGTACTTCCACGCTCTTTGAAACCGATTACTTCGACCTGGGGAAGGCGTATCTCACGCAGTCGGGCCAGCTGTACGGCGAAGCGGGCGCCATGGCGCTCGGGAAGGTGTATGTCTTCGGGCCGACCTTTCGCGCGGAAAAATCGAAAACCCGGCGCCATCTGACCGAGTTCTGGATGGTCGAGCCGGAAGTGGCGTTCAACACCCTCGCCGACAACATGGAGCTTGCAGAGGAATTCCTCGAATATATCGTTTCCTCGGTCCTGAAAAAACGCCCGAGAGAGCTTGCGGCGCTCGAGAGGAACACCACCCATCTTGAGCGTGTCAAAAAACCGTTCCCCCGGGTAACGTATGGCGAAGCGATCGAGATCCTGAAGAAAAAAGGGGTGGACGCGGCGTGGGGGATGGACTTCGGCGGGACTGACGAAACGATCATCTCCGCAGAATTCGACCGGCCCGTCATAGTGCACCGGTATCCCGCGAGCATCAAGGCGTTCTACATGAAGCGCGACCCCGAAAACCCCGATCTGGCCCTCGCAATGGACGTCCTCGCGCCCGAGGGGTATGGAGAGATCGTAGGAGGGAGCCAGAGGGAAGACGATCTTGAGACTCTCCGGAACCGGCTCATAGAGCACAACCTTCCGCAATCAGCATTCGAATGGTATCTCGATCTCCGCCGCTATGGATCCGTTCCCCATTCGGGCTTCGGCCTGGGTGTTGAAAGGACCGTATCGTGGATCTGCGGCCTGGAGCACGTCCGTGAGACCATTCCGTTCCCGCGGATGATCTACCGCCTCACCCCCTGAGCAAAAATCCGGTGCTGAAGGTAGAGCACGTCAGTAAGACCTATTCCAGTGTCGTGGCCGTCGACGACGTCTCGCTCGCCGTGGGGCGGGGTGAGGTCATCGGACTTCTGGGCCCTAACGGAGCCGGCAAGACCACCACCATCAGGATGATCCTCAACATCATCATGCCCGACAGAGGATCAATCTCCTTCGACGGGAAGGGATTCGGCGAAGCTACCCGGAATATCGTCGGCTATCTCCCGGAGGAACGGGGTCTCTACCGGAAGAGCAAGGTGCTCAATACGATCCTCTATTTCGCGAGGCTCAAGGGGATCGACGCCGTGGAGGGGAAACGGCGGGCGTACGAATGGCTGAGGCGGTTCGACCTTTTGACCGCCTTCGACCGGAGGGTGGACGAGCTTTCAAAGGGAAACCAGCAAAAGGTGCAGTTTATCATCGCCGTCATACACGATCCCGAATTGCTCATCCTCGATGAGCCCTTCTCGGGGCTCGATCCCGTCAACCAGATCCTCCTCAAGGATATTCTGATGGAATTGAAGGAACGCGGACGGGCGATCGTGTTCTCGACGCACCAAATGGAGCAGGCGGAGAAACTCTGCGAAAGGATGTACCTGATCAACAAGGGGAGAGTAATCCTCGAGGGCGCGATACCGGACGTCAAGAGCCGCTACGGTCGGAACACGCTGCAGGTGGAATTCAGCGGCGACGCATCGTTTCTCCGCGGAATGAGCTGGGTGAAGAGCGCCCAGATCTACGAGAATTACGCGGAAGTCGTGCTCAACGGACATGAAAACCTCCCAGGGGCTCTGCGCGAGCTTGCCGGCCGGCTGGACATCACGAAGTTCGAAGTCACCTCACCATCCCTGAATGCAATATTCCTGGAGGCGGTAGGTGGTGCGGCAGCAGACCCCGCACGGGAGATCGCACCGTGACGAAAACCCCGTGGGTTGCCCGCTGGGAATATCTCGAGAGGATTAAATCGAAGGCGTTCATCGTCTCCCTCTTCCTCATGCCGGTGATCATGTTCGCGGTGGCCGTCCTCCCGGGCATGCTTGCAGTCCGGCCGGATAACACCGCCAAAAGCATCGGGGTGGTGGATCAGGAGGGCACGTTTCTGACGCCTCTCTCGCGCTCCATCGAGAAACAGTACAAGCTCCCGGACGGGACGCCGAACTATCTCCTCCGGGCGATCCCCGTAACCGGGGACCGGCCGCTGGCGCAGACAATCCGCGTGGCCGACTCGCTTGCCCTCTCAGAAGAGATCGAAGGGTATCTCCTGATCCCGGCTTCTCAGGGCGCGGACACCGGTCTCGAGTACCGCTCGGGCAATCTCGGGAATTTCAGGATCACCGAGCGGCTCACCGAGGCGGTCCGGGATATCGTGACGGAGCGAAAGCTCCGTTCGCGAGGCCTCGATCCTTCGCTCGTCAAGGATCTGACAGCACCGGTGGGCCTCAAGACCATCAGGCTTTCCAAGACGGGGGAAGCGCGGGAGTCGGGATTCGAGCAGGTCTTCTTCACCTCCTATGTCTTCATGATGATGCTCTTTTTTCTCGTCGTGACGTCGGGACAGCTTCTGGTGCGCAGCATCCTCGAGGAAAAATCGAACAGAGTCGTTGAGATCCTCCTTTCGTCGTGCTCCGCAAGGGACCTGATGGCCGGGAAAATCCTGGGGTTGAGCGGGCTCGGACTGACGCAGATGGCTCTCTGGGTCGCGATCGGCCTGGCGGTGAGCGCGAAGTTTGCCATCACGCTCATCCCCCTGACGAGCGCACTCGTTCTCGCGCTCTACTTCGCGCTGGGTTACGTCCAATATGCCGCCATATTCGTGGCAGCCGGAGCCCCCGTGTCGACCGAGCAGGAAGCCCAGCAGATCAACAGCTACCTTGTCCTGATCCTGATCGTTCCGATCGCGGTGGCCTTTACGGCCGTACAGGATCCGCATTCGACGCTCATCAGGGTTCTCTCGTTCATACCCCTTCTCACGCCGTCGATGATGGCGCTGAGGATCCCGATACAGATGCCGTCTTTTGTGGAGATCGTGGCGACGATGCTTCTTCTCGTCGCCTCGACCGCGGGCGCCATGTGGCTTGCAGGGAAGATTTTCAGGACAACGATGCTCGCCTACGGCAAACGTCCCTCCCTCGGCGAACTTATGACCCTCATCCGCTCGCGTTGAAACTTGGCCTGGTTGTATCTATCTTCGTTGGATTTTGATGAACACTGACGCCGTGTTCTTTTTCGTAGTCGCGGGACTGGCCGTGATCTCCGGAATCATGATGATCACAAGGGTCAATCCCGTGAAGAGCGTCCTCTTTCTGGTTGTCAACTTCTTCTGTCTCGCCGTTCTCTACCTCACGCTCCATGCCCAGTTCATCGCGGTCATCCAGATCATTGTGTATGCCGGAGCCATCATGGTGCTCTTCCTCTTCGTCATCATGCTCCTCAACCTGGGCGATGAGTCGGGGGTCCGCGACAGGCCGGGCGTGAGGAGCATCCCCGCCTTTGCTCTTGCGGTGGCAGTCCTTGTGGAGGTGCTGGCCGGGATCGGATTCCTCCGGGGCGGGGCGCCGTCCGCTCAGTCGGAGAAAGCCGCCGCCATCGGGACGGTGGAGTTCATCGGGAGGGCGCTGTACACCGAGTACCTCCTCCCGTTCGAGATCACGTCTGTCCTCCTCCTCGCCTCCATGGTGGGGGTCATCGTGCTTGCGAAAAAGAAGATCGGGTAAGCATGGCCGGATTTCCTATCCCGCTCTCATATTACCTCACCCTGAGCGCAGCGCTCTTCACGATCGGCGTGGTGGGAGTGCTGACGAGGAGGAATGCGATCATCGTGTTCATGAGCATCGAGCTGATGCTCAACTCCGTCAACCTCACCCTGGTCGCATTTTCGAGCTTTCTGGGCGACCCGAGGGGGCAGGTGCTTGTTTTCTTCGTCATGGCGGTCGCTGCGGCGGAAGCCGCGGTGGGCCTGGCGATCGTGATAGCGCTCTTCCGCAACAAGCAGACAGTGAATATCGACGAAATAAACATCATGAAGTGGTGACCCGGGTGGCGAGGGACAAACGCGCGCGTTGCGGGCATGCCGGCCGTTGACCTCGGAGGGTATATCGTCCTCTTTCCGCTCGCCGGATTCCTCCTCAACGGGCTGCTCGGAAAGCGATTGGCTTCCGAGAGGGCCAGCGGATTCATCGGCTGCGCGGCAGTGGGTCTCTCATTCGTTCTCTCGGGGTGGATCTTTCTCGAGATGGCCGCCGCGCCGGCGGAGGCGCGTCCGCATGTCGTGACCCTCTTCGGGTGGATATCCGCCGGCGGGTTCTCCGTGCCTCTGGCATACCGCGTCGACCAGCTTTCGATTGTCATGTGCCTGACCGTGACCGGCGTCGGCTTCCTCATCCACGTCTACTCGGCGGGGTACATGCGTGAGGACCCCGGATTCTGGAGGTTCTTCGCCTACCTGAACCTCTTCATCTTCATGATGCTGAATCTCGTTCTCGGCGAAAACTTCCTCGTGATGTTTCTCGGCTGGGAAGGGGTGGGACTCTGCTCGTATCTTTTGATCGGTTTCTGGCACGACCGCCAGTTTGACACAGGGGGGTTTCCGCCCGGGACCTCCACCGCCGCCGATGCGGCCCGCAAGGCGTTCATCGTAAACAGGATCGGCGATTTCGGTTTCCTCATCGCCATCTTTCTTCTCTACCGGACATTCGGCACGATTTCTTTCGCCGACCTCTTACCGCGGGCAGCCGCCGTGACACCGGCGGGGGATCGCACGTTGTTCTGGATAACGCTCCTCCTGTTCCTGGGGGCGACCGGCAAATCGGCGCAGATTCCTCTTTTTGTCTGGCTTCCCGACGCCATGGCGGGCCCCACACCGGTAAGCGCCCTCATTCATGCGGCGACAATGGTCACCGCGGGCGTCTACATGGTTACCCGCTGCGCCGTCCTGTTCGCGCTCGCGCCGGCAACGCTCCACATTGTTGCGGTAATCGGTCTCCTGACCGCATTCACCGCCGCCACCATCGGGCTCGTCCAGAACGATATCAAGAAAGTTCTCGCGTATTCGACGATCAGCCAGCTCGGCTATATGTTTCTTGCGCTCGGAATGGGAGCGTTTGCCTCGGGGATCTTTCATCTTTTGACTCACGCGTTCTTCAAGGCGCTTCTCTTTCTGGGGGCGGGGGCGGTGATCCATGCAATGCACGACGAACAGGATCTTCGCAAGATGGGGGGGCTTCAACGCGCGATGCCCCTGACCGCGCGGACATTTCTGACCGCCGCGCTTGCCATCTCGGGGATTCCTCCTCTCGCAGGATTCTTCAGCAAGGATGAGATCCTCCTCGACGCCTATTCCGGCGGCGGATGGATATTCTGGGGGGTGGGTTGGATCACCGCGGGGGTGACCGCCTTCTACATGTTCCGGCTCTACTACCTGACATTCGGGGGAGAGCCGCGCTGGCCGCACGACAGCCATCCGCACGAGATGCCCCGCGTGATGACCATTCCCCTCATCATTCTCGGCATACTCTCGGTCGGGGGAGGCTTTGTCGGGATCCCGCCGAGCCTCGGAGGCGGAAACACCCTTGAACACTGGCTCGAGCCGCTCTTCGAGCAGGCACATTCGCGGCTTCCATCAGCTGCCGCGACGGGCCGCTCCGCAGAGTATCTGCTGATGGCCGCCTCGGTCCTCATCGCTGCAGGCGGAATCGCCTGCGCGCGCCTCATCTACCTGAGGCGCGCTGAGATCGCGGAAAGGTTTGCTGAGAGATTCGCCCTCGGCTACAAACTCCTGTTTCATAAGTACTACGTCGACGAGGTGTACGAGGCTGCAGTCGTATCGCCGCTCGAGCGCATCTCGCGGGTTATTCTCTGGAAGGGAGTGGACATGGGCGTGATCGACGGACTGGTCAACGGGAGCGGCAAGCTCGTCGAGACGCTGAGCGGCACCGCCCGCCGCATCCAGACCGGCGTGGCGCAGAATTATGCACTCGTATTCGTCGTCGGGATCATCGTCGTGCTCGGCATCCTGGTCCTGAGATGAGCCTGCTCCTCGCTCTGACAGTCGCGCTCCCCGTCGCGGGGGGTCTCATGATCCTCCTCGTTCCCCGGGAACGGGAGGCGCTGGTGAAGGGGCTCGGTCTCGCGGTCAGCGCCGCGGCCTTCGCGCTGGCCGTCGTTCTCTTCATCGGGTTTGATCCGGACGCCCGCGGGATGCAGTTTGCGAGCAGTGTCCTCTGGATCCCCGGACTCAATGTCTCCGCGGCGATCGGGATCGACGGTATTTCCCTGCTCCTCGTTCTGCTGACGGCGTTTCTGACGCCCATCGCGATGCTCTCCTCCTGGAATTCCGTGACGCGAAGCGTGAAGGCGTACACGTTCATGATCCTCTTCCTTGAAACCGGCATGATCGGCGTCTTCTGCGCGACCGACCTCTTTCTATTCTACGTGTTCTGGGAGGCAATGCTTGTCCCAATGTACTTTATCATCGGGATATGGGGGGGAGAGCGCAGGATTTACGCGGCGTTCAAGTTTTTCCTTTACACGATGGCGGGGAGCCTCCTGATGCTTGTGGCGATCATCGTCCTCGGCTACCTCGCTTCCACGCAGCCGCGGGGTTCCTTCTCCACCGATCTCGCGGCCCTCTCCGCTGTCGGTCCTTCTTTGCCGCTTCATACCCAAGTCTGGCTCTTTCTCGCATTCGGATTGAGTTTTGCGATCAAGGTGCCGCTCTTCCCGTTCCACACATGGCTCCCCGACGCGCACGTCGAAGCCCCCACGGCTGGAAGCGTTCTCCTTGCCGGGGTCCTGTTGAAAATGGGGACGTATGGGTTCCTGCGCTTCTGCCTCCCCCTGTTCCCGGGAGCCGCGGCGTCGCTGGCGCCCGGGATTGCGGCGCTCGCAGTCGTGGGGATTCTCTACGGGGCGCTTGTGTCCATGGTCCAGACAGACATGAAGAAGCTCGTCGCGTATTCTTCCGTCAGCCACCTGGGTTTCGTCGTGCTTGGAATCGTCGCCCTGACGGAAGAGAGCATTCAGGGAAGCGTCATCCAGATGGTCAACCACGGATTGTCCACCGGCGCGCTCTTTCTGATCGTTGGGATGATCTACGACCGGCGGCACACACGCGCCATTTCCGACTTCGGGGGACTTGCCAAGGTCATGCCGTTGTTCGCAACACTCTTCCTCGTCGTCTCGCTCTCCTCCATCGGTCTCCCGGGGCTCAACGGTTTCGTCGGCGAGTTCCTGATCCTTCTCGGCTCGTTCCGCTCACCGCTGGTCTCTCAATGGTACACGATAGCCGCCACGGCAGGAGTGATCTTATCCGCCGTGTACCTCTTGACGATGTACCAGAGGGTCTCCCTCGGGAAGCTCTCGAATCCCGATAACCGCGGCCTCGCAGACCTCACCCCGCGTGAAATCGCGGTGCTGGCTCCCGTGGTGCTCTGTATCGTGTGGATCGGAGTCCACCCGGCGACGTTCACGAAAACCAGCGCAGAGTCGACGAGGCATATCATCTCATCTGTGCGACCGGAGGAGCATGGCACAGCGGCGGCTTACCGGGTGGGGGAGCTGCAGCGCCTCCCAAAATGATCTCCCGCGGATTGAGGCATTTCCTGCCGCCGGAGGCGGCAGGACCCCCCGCTGCGGCGCTACCGCTACTTGATTCCAACGTTTCCGCCCCCCAGTCGTGAGCATCCTCGCGATCGCCCCCTTTCTCCTCCTCCTTCTTTCGATTGCGGTCGTTCCGTTCATCGACAGGGCGTGGTGGGAAAAGAGATACCCGTTTGTGGCCATCGGGCTCGGCCTCATCACGGTGCTCTACTACGCTGTCGTTCTCGGTAATCCGGGGCCGATGCTCGGGATGGGGATGGACTATTGCAGCTTCATCATTCTCATTGGTTCTCTCTTCGTGGTTGCAGGAGGAATCCATATCCCGGTGTCGCGAAGTGCCACCCCTCTTGCCAACACGCTCATCCTCACGGCGGGGGCGCTCTCATCGAATCTGCTGGGGACCACAGGAGCCTCGATGATTCTGATAAGGCCGTACCTTCGCGCGAACAAGGAGCGTGTGCGCGCGTATCACGTTGCCTTCTTTATCTTCCTCGTGAGCAACATCGGCGGATCCCTTACGCCAATAGGCGATCCGCCTCTCTTCCTGGGATACCTCCGGGGAGTTCCGTTTTTCTGGGTCCTTGAACAGGCGTGGCCGATATGGCTCTTCGCGGTTGCCGCGCTCGCTCTGCTCTTCTACTGGATCGACGCGCGGCACTTCCGCAAAGGCGGATTCGAGAGTCCCGCGTCCGAGGTCGATCGCCGGGAGAAATGGGGAGGTCTCCACAATCTTTTCTTTATTTCGCTGATTGTTCTTGCCGCGTTCCTGGAGCATCCCAGATTCCTGCGGGAGATCGTCATGCTCCTGGCAGCCGGCCTCTCCTACGTCACGACAGGGAGGGAAATCCATGAGAAGAACGGCTTCGCCTTCGCCCCGGTGAAGGAGGTGGCAATACTTTTCTTCGGGATTTTCGCCACAATGGTGCCTGCACTCGAGTGGCTTGAGGCAAATGCGTCCCGGATGGGACTGGCGACAGCGGGCCAGTTTTACTGGGGAACGGGGGCCCTTTCAAGCGTGCTTGACAACGCTCCCACCTATATGAATTTCCTCAGCGCGGCGGTCGGCCTCTTCTCCGACAGGACTCTCGTCACAGAAGAAGCCAGGATCACGCACCTCATCGCTCAACACGGCATCTACCTAAGGGCAATCTCGATCGGCGCCGTGTTTTTCGGGGCCATGACCTACATTGGGAACGGGCCCAATTTCATGGTAAAACGTATCGCCGAAAGGGAGGGAGCGCCGTGCCCGTCGTTCGGAGGATACATCATGCGATACTCGGGGCCGATTCTGATTCCGCTTTTCGGGCTCGTCTGGTTCTTGTTTTTCAGGTCGTGAAGTATCGATAAGCGCGCCCTTCGGGGTGCGTAACGCCGGCTAAAGCCGGCGCCTACCGACTGCGTTCAGAGGCATATCGGCAACAGGGTAGGCGCACCCTTCAGGGTGCGCGCATCGAGGTTACGGGTGTGGGTGGGAATTAGTAACCCCCTTCTTGATGGTCCAACTGAACCTTTCCGCGGAACGACCTGTAGACATACACAAAGTACGCTGCCGCCCCGATCATGCCAGCGGCCCACCAGCCCAGCCCGATCGAGAGGCCGGATGCATGAGCGGCCGCGTTGTAGATGGTGAGGGAGTACTCCGGGTTGAGCGATGAGGGGAGGACGACGGGGAAGAGGCCGAAGGCGGTACTTGCGAGCATGGCGATGATGAAGAGGGAGGAGGAGAGGAACGCGGCCCGATCGGCGCCCCTTCGCGAGTACAAGCGGGAGCCTGCCAGACCCAGGACGCCCGCCAGAGGAAAGAGATAGCCCCAGGGGTGGCTCGCAAACGTGTCCCAGAGACCGGGCCTGATCCGTGTGACGGCAGCCGCGGATGCGATCGAGCCGGCCAGCGTGATCCACCACCAAAGCCGGCACGCGTTGCGCGAGCGCTGCTGCAATTCGCCCGCAGTTTTCATCGTGAGGAACGCCGCTCCGTGGAGCGCGAGGGTCGAGCATGCTACGATCCCCATCAACAACGTAAACCAATCGAGGATTCCTGAGTCGGGGACCACCGTAAAAGTGGTCCACAGCGGTTCAAAGAAATACCCATCCTTTCCAATCGGAACCCCGCGGACGACGTTGCCGAGGGCCGCGCCCAGAAAAACGGCGAGAAGCATGCTTGAGAGGGAGAATACAACGTCCCATAGGGATCGCCACACAGGGTGCGCCACGTGATGGCGGAATTCAATCCCGAGTCCGCGCAGCATCAAGAGCCAGAGGACGATCATGAGCGGCAGGTAGAAGCCGCTGAAGCTCGAGGAGTAGAGCGTCGGGAAGGCGAAGAACATCGTTCCACCCGCCGCAATCAGCCAGACCTCGTTCCCATCCCACAAAGGCCCGATCGAATTCAGGATTACTCTTCGTTCGTCCTCGGTCCTGGCAAGCGCCAGATGAAGGGTACCCGCGCCCAGATCGAATCCGTCGAGGACCGCGTACATGGAGAGCATGAATGCGAGGAGTGCAAACCAGAGCGTTTCCACAGATCCCTCCCGTTAGCCCCGACCGCCGGCATCGGCAGGCGATGAATCAGGATTTCCCGGGCCCCGATTGATCTGCCTGATGACAAGGAAGAGAAAGAGGACCCCGATCAGAAAGTACATGCCGAGAAACCCGAGGAGAGTGAACATGCCGTTTCCGGCCGAGACGGTGGGTGAATTCCCGTGCGCGGTCCGCATCAGCCCGTAGACGAGCCAGGGCTGTCGTCCGAGCTCCGCGGTCAGCCAGCCCGCCGTGTTCGCGATGTACGGAAACGGAAAGGCGAGCATCAGAATCCACAGCGCCCACCTCGAGGTGTAGAGCCGGCGACGCCAGAGCAGGAATGAGCAGACAAGGAGAACGGCGATGAAGATCGTGCCAAGCCCCACCATGATATGGTAGCTGTAGTAGAGGAGGGGGATATTATCCGGCCACTCGTCGCGCGGGAACGCGTCGAGTCCCTTGACCTCCGCTGACCAGCGGTTGTACGTCAGGAAGCTCAGGAGCTTTGGAACGTGGAGGGGATTATCCATCCGCATCTGTTCCATGTCCGGCTGCCCGACGATCATCAGGGATGCCCCTTCGCTCGTCCGGAAAAGTCCCTCCATCGCGGCAAGCGTCGGAGGCTGGTAGTGAGCGATGTTCTTTCCCTGGCCGTCGCCTGTGGGGAAGAGGAGCGCAATGGAAGCGATTGCCCCGACTACGACCCCGATCCGGACAAAGAGCCTGCCGTATTCGGTTTCTCTCCCTGCAAGGAGATACCACGCGCCCACAGCCGCGACCACAAACGCCCCTGTAACGGCAGCGCCCAACATCGTGTGCGCGTACTGCCACCCGAGCCAGGGGTTCGTGAGGAGATCCCACAGGCTCTCAAGCCGGGCCATTCCTTCGGGGGTAATGGCATGAGCCACAGGGTGCTGCATCCAGGCGTCGGTTGCAACGATAAAGTATCCTGACAACCAGGAGCCGAGGAACAGCAGCACCGCCGAGGCGAAGTGCCTCACCCGGCCAAGTTTCTTCTCTCCGAAGAGGAAGAGGCCGAGCACGCTCGATTCGAGGAAAAAGGCAAACACACCTTCCATCGCAAGAGTCTGGCCGATCACTCCACCCGCAAACTTCGAAAACCTCGCCCAGTTGGTTCCGAATTGAAACTCCATGGGGATGCCCGTGACGACTCCGACGGCAAAGTTGAGGGCGAAGATTGAAGCCCAGAATCTCGCTGCACGGTTATACCGTTCGTCCTTGTTCCAGAGGGCGATCCCCTTGAGGATCACGATGATCAAGCTCAGCCCCATTGTGAGCTGAGGAAAGAGATAGTGATACGAGATCGTAAACGCGAACTGGAGCCGGTCGATCAGGAGCGCATCCGACATCCGATTCCTTCCCCGTGCTTCAAGGGTTGAAGTAGTTTGACACCAGCGTGACGTCGAAAACTCCCGACGTCACCTCGATCTGGACTGTCGTATCGGGGAGGGGTCCCCAGAGAGTCCCGGAGAACGTTCCCTGGGCGCGTTTCGTCGCTGCATCGAAAGAGGAGAGGTGGAATGTCCCGGTTTTGGGAGTATAGACCTCGTGGAATGCGCCTGAGTCCGAGTTGGTGTAGATGTAATACACGTACGCCGCCTGCCCTGCCTGGGCGGCATTCGACGGAGCGAATGGATAATCACCCGTTGCAATCACATTGGCGTTTCCGCGAAGGGCGAGCTGAAGCCACCGTTCACGAATTGTGTCGCCGTGAAGGACGTGAGTGTATGCTGCCAGGAGGAGGTTCACAGTTCGCTGGTACAGTGTTGTGTCGTGCCGGAACCCGCCTGCGCCGGTGCTGAGAGAGTCGGTCGCGAACTGGTCGCTCGGCTTGTACGACCCGCTTACGGAGAATGTGCCCCCCTTAGGCGCAGCGTCGAACGAGAGAGAGCCTGAACCGTAATGCACTACGGTATGGGTTGTGTCGGGTGGTTTCGTGGGGGTCTCTTCGTTCTTGCATCCGTGAGAGGCGATGAGGATGATGAAGAGCAGAGTAACGGGCGGAATGATAGCCGTTCTTGCCTTCCGGCGTCGGTCAGGCTCCTTCGCTTGCTCTCGCGGCGTCATTTCAGAAGAACCATCTTCCTGACGGCGACATGGGGGCCCGCAGTGAGGCGATACACGTAGACTCCGCTCGGAAGACCGGAAGCGTTCCACTCGACGGTATACGTGCCCGGCCCCTGATTCTCATTGACTATTGTCGCAACCTCTCTTCCCAACAGGTCATAGATCTTCAGCCTCACCGGGACCGGGGATGAGGATGGCGCGTTTGCATCAACCGGAATTGAGTAGCTGATGCCGGTCGATGGATTGAACGGGTTCGGGTAGTTCTGTTCCAGCGAGAAGACTGCCGGGATTCCGTACGCGCCGGCCCCGGTCATCATACGGAGAAGAAGAGATGACGAAAGAAGCGTCCGCACGACGACAGAGCCGGTGCTTCCCGAAATGGAGGCGAGATGCCTGAGGGAGCCGCCCTCGAGGAGTTCATAGGTTGCACGGTCGGTGCTCGCTATCGACCATGAAATCGTCAGCGGAAAACCCACGCCTTTGAGCTGAATGGCTGCGGCGGGAGGGGGGACGGATGAGGGAGAGAGCAGCACAGCGTCGCGATCGCCGGCGAACCTGACATCGAAGCATCCGTCGGGCGGCGAAGGAGGCAGGCTTCGATCGCCGGGAATCTTAGCACCGGCGCCTGGGGCGAAATAGAGCGTCTCATGGCCTCCGAAATTGTCGGCGATCTTCAATGAATTAAGCGGACTGATGCTTTCGGGTGCTTCGGCCGGGGCCGAACTGCCTGCCGGAGCAGACGGACGAGGGTGGAATATCAGGTCGCCCGCCTGCGACGCCTTCACCCAGTAACCCCTACCCGGGCCAAGCACGCTCGCCGGCTGATATCCATTATCGTATTGAAAGAATCGGGAGAGTGCGATCCCCGGCGGGTCTGTCGGTGTGCCCGTGGCCAGTACGGTATCACTGATCATGCCGATGAGGTTCCACCCATGGCCGACACCGATCGTATCGTCATGGACTGGTGCGCCTCCTATCCAGACGGTCTGGGGATATGAAAACTTGAGCCAGAATCCCACACCCCAATTAAGCGTTTCAGGAAGAACGTAGGAGCCAATAAAGATAAATGCCGGCGAGATTGCGGTTGGATAGACCAGGCTCCTCCGCGGATCGGATGGGAGAAGCGGGAGAGAGAGAACGTTCCACCCCTGAACCACGGCTAGGGGGAAGGCGCCGGGGGTGTAGTTCCCGAATGAAGCCGAGAATGCCGGTGTGTCGGCAGACAGGGTAAACGTATAGGTAGCTGGGGCCGAAGGGGCGGTCTGAGTCCACGAGGGCCTCGAAGTTTCACTCAGTGTGTACGACCCAAAGGGGAGATTTTGGAGCGTGAAAGAACCATCATTATGCGTGAGCACCGAATCAGTGGAGGCGCCATGGATGATGACCCACCATCCTCCTACGCCGGGCTCGCCTCCGTCTTGTTGTCCGCTCGAATTCAGATCATAGTAAACAGTCCCGCCGATAATTCCGGGGAAGGCATTGATCGTGTTGGCCAGAATCGTGCCGTTGTCTCCGCACGCCCAGAGTGTGCCTGCGCCGGGCGTGGCGATGCCGAAGAGAGGGTTGAGCGTTCGCGTGTACTCGAGATCCCAGTGGGCGCCCGCATCGGTTGTGTGGAGAACGGAGCCCTGCTCCCCGGCGATGTACGCCTCCAGCGAACTGATGTGAGTAATCGAAAAGAGAGGAAATGGCACGCCGCTCGACTGCTGCTGCCAGGATGTCCCGCCGTTCGTCGTGTGAAGCACGACACCCGAGTCGCCCACGGCCCATCCGTTGTTCTGGTTGAGGAATGAACACCAGAAGAGGGCGCGCGAAGTCCCCGAGGTTTGCTGAGACCAGCTGGCGCCCCCGTTCGTCGTGTGGACGACATAGCCCAGCTCGCCGACGGCCCAACCCGCAAGGGCATTTGGAAACGAGGCGCCGTACAGTATGTGAGGGACGTTGTTGAGCTGAATGTGCCAGTTGTTTCCGCCGTCGGATGAGTTGAGGATCACGCCGGTCAACCCCGTTTCCTCACCCCCGACGATCCAGCCCGATGAGGAGTTCCCGAAAGTGATTCCGAAGAGTGAATGCGTAACACCGCTCGGCTGTGTCGCCCAATTCGTCCCGTCGGTGGTACGCAGAATCGTTCCGTTGTCACCGACCGCCCACCCGTGGTTGACATCCGTAAACTTTACACCGTAGCAGGAAACTGCCGGGGCGGGGGAGACCTGAGATGTCCACGTGGATCCCGCGTCAGTCGTCCGGAGAATGAGACCGGTTTGTCCCACTGCCACTCCCGTGCTCCCCGTCGGGGTATCGATCCAGTTTGCACTGAGGCGCGAGCCGTGGTCGAGCGAAACCCACGACGTTCCGCCGTTCGTCGATTGGATGATCGACCCGCTTCCCCCCACGGCACGCAGCGATCCTCCGAATCTGGTCAGGCCGTTATAGTCGAGTCCGTCCCCGATCACAACGGTGGACCACGACAGCCCGCCGTTGATCGTACGGAGAATCTTGCTGCTGTCGCCGGCGATCCAGCCGACGAACGCATTTTGCATGAGAATCTGATTCAGGTTTTGCGCATCGCCTGTGTTGACCGGGGACCAGCCCGATCCCCCGTCGGTAGTTCGGAAAAGCTCGCCGCCCGTGCCGGCCACGAATCCGAGCGTCGAGTCGGCAAACGTGATCGAAAGATACGATGCCGATCCCCCCGCACCCACAATGACCGGGACCCAATTCGCGCCTCCATCGGTGGTGCGATATACCTTTCGGGAAGCCCCGACGGCCCATCCCCTGCCTGGAGTGATGAAGGCGATCGAGTTAAGGACGGCGTTGGGATTGGGGTTCTGGTGCTGGATATTCCAGGTCGCGCCGCCGTCGGTAGTATGAAGAATGGTCTCGTTGTCGCCCGCAGCCCACCCGTTCATGGCGTCGAGAAAGACGACGGAGTTCAGGCCTCCCCCGATACCGCTCGACTGCTCGAGCCAGTCGTCTCCCGCGTCGGTGGTGTGAAGGATAACGCCGTTGTCTCCCACGCACCACCCCTCCGTGTCGGAGACCATCGAGACGGAGAGGAGATTATCCGTGCGGCCAAACTCCTGCTCGTACCACGATGCGCCGCCGTCGATCGTGTGCAGGGCAGTCCCGTACTCGCCCACCGCCCAGCCGTGGAACGCGTCGATGAAGAATGTTGAAACGAGAGTATTCCCCTGCGGTTTAGGCGACTGCCAGTTCCACTCGGAGCGGAGCGATCCGACGAACAGACAGAGCATACCTGCGAGGAGTGCCCGGGTTAGTGCAGTTGGGCGCATCGTGGCAATGGAAGTGATCGATGGTAGCGTAATGCGGGAGTGAGGGAACCCCGAAGGGTTCCGCCTTCAAGAATCTACAAATTAATCGTATCGAATACAAGAAACCGAGGCATCCTGAATGTGTGTGCGGCCGGGCAAGGTTGATTATGGTGGCCAAATAGAGTACTTTTTAAGGGCATGAAGAAACAGTGTTTCCTCGCGGCGTTACTCCTTCTCTCCGTACTCCCATCCCCGGCCCAGACGACATCCCCCATTAAGCGGATACTGATTCTGTTCGAAGGGACCGACGCACCCTCGAATATCGGCAGGGGGGACGCCCGCGAACTCGCGATGCTCCTCGGGCATTTCGACGTCACCTACCAGCTGAAAGGCCTCGATGCGTACTCCTCAGGCGAGCTCAATACCTACGACCTGACGTTCTTCGTGGGGTACAGCAAGAAGTACGACCCGCCCGAGAGATTCATGCGCGACGTGTACGCGACGCGCCGGGAGGTGATCTGGATGAACACCGGGATGGAACGGTTCAGCAGCCAGTATGACATCGAAGCAAAGTTCGGCTTCCGGTTTGAATCCTTCGACACCGTATCGAATTTCGACGTAGTACGTGCGAACAAACGGGCCTTTACGAAAGGGGAGCCAAATCTGAACATCACGAGGATCGTCAAAGCCGATCTCGCCGAGGTCCTTTCGACGGCATATTCGACGGCGACGAGGCGCGAGGTTCCCTACATCATCCGGAGCGGGAGCTTCATGTATATTTCGGATTCGCCGTTCGCCTCGGCCACCGAAACAGACCGCTACATGTATTTCGCAGACCTTCTCCATGAGGTTCTCGGCCAGGATCACCAGCCGATCCATCGCGCGCTTCTCCGGATCGAGGATGTCGATCTCTTCGAGAATCCCGCGCGGCTCCGCGACATCGCCGACCTTCTTTCTTCCAAGCACGTCCCCTTTCTTGTCGGCATCATCCCGTTCTTTGTCGACCCCAATGCCGGAATGAGGCTCGGCCTGACGGACAAGCCGGAGTTCGTCGATGCGATTCATTACATGGTGGCGCACGGGGCGACGATCGTCATGCACGGCGTCACCCACCAGTACGAGGGGATCACCGCGATCGACTACGAATTCTGGGACGGGAGCCTCGACCGCAAGATCAAGAACGATTCGAAGGAGCAGGTCGAGAGAAAGATGAAGATGGGCCTCGATGAGTGCTGGAAGAATAACATCTACCCGCTGATCTGGGAAACTCCCCATTATACGGCGTCTCAGCTCGACTATACGGTCTTTCCGGAGTATTTCAGCACGGCCATGGAGCAGCGGCTGGTCATCGACAATTCGGAGTACAGCATGTACTTCCCGTACATCATCGAGCGCGATCTCTTCGGCCAGCGGATCCTTCCCGAGAACCTGGGCTACATCCCTCTGAACGACACCGAGGCCGTCGAGGAGCAGGCCGTGCACGACCTGCTCAAAGGCGCCGAAGCCCAGCTCGCGGTCCGCGACGGATTCGCCTCCGCTTTCATCCATCCCTTTATCGACCTGAAGTACATGGAGGAGTACGTCGACGGGATTCTCGATCTCGGCTATACGTTCATGAACGCGAGCGCCGAACCCAATGTCGTGCGGCTGACCGACCGGGTGATCGTCAGCGGCGAAGCCACGTTTGACGTCACGCTCGAGGACCAGTATCTCAGGGAAACATGGCTGCGCGCCGACGGGAAAACCGATCACTGGGAGATCTCTCAGGAGCGCGTCCACGGCCGCATCTCGAAGACGGTCCAGGTCCCGGAGGGAGAGATCTACCTGGCCGAGCCGTCGGAATACCGCGAGACCGAGCTGACGTTTTTCGAGAAGCTCCGGTCGGATGCGAAATCGGCCTGGGACGGGATGTTTCAGTCGGAGCAGCCCTTTTCCGAGCCCTCCGTCGGCCTCGTGTGGGACCGCCAGCTCGCCGGGAGCGCCCTGAACGACCAGGCGAGCTTCGCCGCTGCGTTCCGGTCGCTCGGCATACGCGTCGATACCCTCGCAGGCGACAGCGTGGGAGATCTGGGCGCCTACAACCTCCTCATAGTGCCGTATCACTCGGTTGACCGGCTCACGAACAGGGATTATGACAGAATCGTCGACTTTGTCGACAACGGCGGCAACCTCATCACCGACGGGAAGAACGGACTCGCGGATGAGCTTGGGATCAAGTTCGACACTTCCGCAATCAAGATCGAGAAGATGCGCGACCGGCTCTACCCGGAAGATCCTCTCGTCCTGAATACCTCCGAGATCATGACGCGGTTTGAGGTTGAACGCGGCGACGAGGTGCTCTGCACGGATGACCGGACCGAGGCGCGGGTGGTGATAGGGCGGAAATACGGACGCGGAAAACTCCTGTTCCTTGGGATGCGGTTCGATCCGAATACGACGGGAGGGTACAGCCGCTTTCCGTATCTGCTCGAGTACGTCAGGAGCTACCTGAGGCTCCAGCCGATCCTCAAACGGGAGAACCTCGAAGTGTACTTCGACGACGGGTACCGCCATAACTCGAGCATCGAGGATCTCGTCAAGCGATGGGTCGATGCGGGCGTCAGGGTGATCCACGTCGTAGGATGGCACCAGTATCCCACATGGACGTACAACTACGACCGTTTGATCCGGCTCTGCCACGCAAACGGCATCCTCGTGTACGCCTGGCTCGATCCGCCTCAGGTCTCTGAAAAGTTCTGGAACGCTCACCCGGAATGGCAGGAGTTGAACTACAAGGGGGAGGCCATCAGGCCGTCATGGAGGTACCCGATGGCGCTCACCGATACCGCGTGCATGTCTGCGGTCAAAGGCGTCTTCAAGGAGTTCCTGGAGAAGTACGACTGGGACGGGGTCAATCTGGCCGAGCTCTACTTCGAAGCCGGCAACGGTCCCAAGGACCCAAAATTCCTCACCCCGATGCATCCTTCGGCCCGCGAGGCATTCCGCCGCCAGTCGGGATTCGACCCGGGCCTCCTCCTCGACCCGCTCTCTCCGTACTACTGGAAGAAGAACCCGGCGGCGTGGAAGCTCTATGAAAATTTTCGCGTGGATGCGCTCACCCGGTTCCATGAGGAATTTCTCGGAATGATCAGGGAAGTCCAGATCGGCAAGCCCGACCTCGACATCGTCGTGACGGCGATGGACAACCTCGGCAACCCCGAACTGAGGAGCAATAACGGCGTGGACGTCAAGCGGCTGATCGAGCTGAGGAACCGGTTCCGCTTCACGCTCCAGATCGAGGACCCTGAGACGGAATGGTCGAAGGATCCCCGCAGGTACACGCAGGTGGCGAAACGATACCGGGAGATACTCGCGCCGGCGACGACGCTCATGCTCGACCTCAATATCCTTCCCTTCAGGCCCGAGAAAAAGCCGACAATCTTCCCGACGCTGGTGCAGACGGGGATCGAGGCGTACGAGATGGTCCATTCCGCGGCCGCAGGCGCCGACCGCGTCTCGGTCTACTCCGAGTCGAGCATCCGGCCTCAGGATCTTCGGATGATCGGCTTCGCAGCCGCCTCAAGGGCGAACCTCCAGCAGATACCGGGCGGGTGGAAGCTCGACACGCCGTTTCCCGTCGTTATGCAGCTTCCGTCGTACTATACGTCGCTCAGAACGGATGAAGGGGAGCGCATCACGTCGGATCGGGGACTCTTCTTCATCCCGGCAGGAAGCTACTCTCTCCTCGGCGAAACGCGTTCGGCCGACCCATTCTCGACTGCCCCCACGGGAGGGAGGCTCCTCTCGATCTCGGGCGAACTGACCCGACTCGAGAACTCGCCCAGAAGCGTCACGTTCGCCTATACGAGCGATGCGCGCTGCGCGGTCTCGTTCAGCCACAGGCCGTTCGCGCTCTTCGTGGACGGGAAAGAGGCCGACGCAAGCTCTCTTGCGGGATACCGCCGGTTCAGTGTGCTCCTCCCCGCCGGATCGCATACCGTCATCGCGGTCCTTGAGACCGGCGTTTCGTACGGGGTCGACATTACGAGCTTCTGGTCGTCGTGGATCATTGTGGCGTTCGGGATGACGTCCGGGGCGGCGCTCCTGACCTTCTATACGCTCGTCCGGGTTTCCAGGCCCGAGGCGTAGATGCCCGAACACTCCTTCCTCGAGCTCGACCTGAGCATCCTCTTCCTGCTCTCGGTCATCCTGATCTGGTTCATGATCGCTTACCAGCTGGTGCTGACGCTCGCGGGGTTTTTTCACTACCGCTCGTCCCTGAAGGAAAAGAAATCGGTCGATGCGCAGCAGTTCGAATACCCCCGCGTCTCGATCCTGATCCCGGCCCACAACGAGGAGATGGTGATCGCGCGGACGGTTGAGGCCATGCTGAACCTCGAGTATCCTCCCGACCGGCTCGATATCCTCGTGATCAACGACGGCTCCTCCGATCTGACCGCGGAGATCGTGAACGGCTATGCCCGCCGCGACGCCCGCGTCAGGCTCTACGATATCCCCAAGGGGGAGGGGGGTAAAGGGAAATCGCGCGCCCTGAACCTCGGCCTTGAACGGACCGACGCCGAGTATGTGGCGATCTACGACGCGGACAACACGCCGCATCCCTCCGCGCTGCGGTACCTGATGGCGCAATTACTCCTCGACAGCCGGCTCGGGGCCGTCCTCGGCAAGTTCAGGACCGTGAACAAATCGCGCAATCTCCTCACGCGGTTCATCAATATCGAGACCCTGAGCTTTCAGTCGATGCTTCAGGCGGGCCGGTGGAAGCTCTTCAAGGTGGCGACGCTTCCCGGGACGAACTTCGTCATCCGGAGGAGCCTCCTGACGAAACTCCGGGGCTGGGATGAGGAGGCGATCACCGAGGATTCGGAAATCAGTATCCGCGTCTATAAGGAGGGTTTCCGGATCAAGTACATCCCCTACTCGGTCACCTTCGAGCAGGAGCCGGAGCGATGGTCTACCTGGATCAAGCAGCGCACCCGGTGGGTGAGAGGGAACAACTACGTCGCCTCGAAATTCGTCAGGGAGGTGACCGCGTTCAAGAACAAGTTTCTCGCGTTCGAGCTTCTCTATCTCCTGTCGCTCTATTACGTCTTTCTGGTGGCCATCGTCATCTCGGACGTGCTCTTTATTCTCGGGTTGGCCAATGTCGTCATGATCAGCCTCCCCGGTCCGTACACGGCGGTCTGGATCGTCGCGGTCTTCCTCTTTGTCCTGGAGATTCTCCTCGCCCTTTCCTACGACCGGGAGGATACGGTGAAAAACATCGTCCTCACGCTCCTGATGTATTTCACCTACTGCCAATTCTGGATCTACATCGTGGGGAAGGCGCTCTACCTCGATCTCATCAAGAGGGAAAAGAGAACGTGGGTGAAAACCGTGCGGTTCTCGCTCGGGGCCGAGCCGCCTCCCGGGCCGCAGCCCGGATCCGAGACCCGCCCCTCCGCTCTCCGAACTCTCGACCGGGAGTAGGGAGCACACCGTGAGGGACCCCGCTCCGGTGTTCCGCCCCTGGGTGATGCCCTCGATCATCGGGGCGGGATATTTCATCTTCGCATGGTCCACGATTTCCCGCGCCTACACATTCGACGCGATCAGCTATCTACTGGATGTTTCACGGACACAGCTGAGTCTTCCGCTTCACGGCGACCGCGTCGCGTACAATTTTTTTCATTCCCAGCACCTCCTGTTCAGCCTCACAGTCTATCTGTTTCATCACACATGGGCGCTACTCGGCTACGACGGGTCTGAACTGCTGAGCGCTCAGGTCCTCAACCTCCTCGAGGGCTCTGTGACGATCGCGCTCGTGTTCACACTCCTTCGGGCGATCACGCGCGATTCGCTCCTGGCATTTCTCTTCAGCCTTCTCCTCGGCTTCACGTTCGCGTTCTGGGACAACACCGCCATGGTCTCAGACCACATGGCAAGCTGTCTCATGGCGGCCCTCTTCTTCCGGGCGCTTCTCTCTACCGATCTGCGCGGGGCCGAGGCCCCGAGGATCGCCTTCCTCGGATTTTTGAACGGCGCGGCTTTCCTGATGCACCAGGTCAACGGGCTCCTTGGAGTCGTCTTCCTGGCCGCCCTCGCAGCGGAAGGATTCCGCGCGTCGGCTCTGGCGGTCTATCTTCTTGCCGCGGCGCTGACCTCGGCAATACCGTATCTTCTGGTGGGCGTTGTTCTCCTGGGGAATACCACCCTCCACGACTTTGCCTTCTGGTGTTTCTACTATGCGATGCCGGGAGTCATCGACGTGACGGGGCATTACGGCACGGTGGGACTGGGAAAGGTTGGGGATCTGCTTGCCGGATTCGGCGGATCGGTCGTCGGAGGGTTTTACTGGATGAACAGGGTGTTCGAGACCCGGCCCATTCAGCGGTACGGAGTGCCCGTACTGTGCGCCCTTGCGGCGATCTTCTTTCTCACCGTCCTCCTCAGGGCAAGATTTTCCAGGACACGGGAGAAGGCCGGCGCGGAACTTCGCAAGGCGACGGTTCTTTCGGCCGCATGGTTCCTGGCATATGCGCTCCTGCTCTACTGGTGGTGGCCCTCGTACTACCAGCTCTGGGCGGTGCCGCTGACGGGACTTGTCATCTTCCTGGGCGCACAGCTTCACAGGAATCTGGGAGCACGGCTCGTCCGCAGGGGCGGCCTGGCTGCGGCGCTCTTCGCCGCATCGGCGTTCGTTGCATCGGCGAACGCGATCGCCGCATATTGGCCCTCGCACGCCATCTCCAACAACGATTATTATGTAACGACCATGGAAATCCGCCGGGCCACGGCGAAGGGAGACCTGATCGTCGTGCCGGGGGACGATGAGTACGAGATTTACATTCCGTATTTTGCGGGGCGCGAGGCAGTCTCGCTCCACGCGCTCCTCGTCGAGCACCTCAACAATTTGGATGAATCGATTGACGACCTGAGAGAGTCGATGGATCGTGTCTGGGGAGCCGGGCACCATGTATATGTGGTCTCGGAGCTCCGCGATTCCGCGGTGACGTATCGCGATCTCTATGATCTGCACCACCTCACGAACGAGTCCGTCGGGAAACACTTCCGCGAGTTCGAAACCGCGGGCACCGTCGAGACCCGGTCTCTGACGCTGTATCTGCTTCGCGAGCCGGAGGGACAATGACAGCCGAGAGACAGCCGTCGGCGCCGACGCTGAGCGTCGTCGTCCCTGTGCTGAACGAGCAGGAAGTTCTTCCCGAGCTCCACAGGAGAGTGGTCGCGGCGCTCGAAGGGATCGGGCGGGGATATGAGATCATCTATGTCGATGACGGGAGCACCGACGGGACCTATCCCTACCTGGCGTCGCTTCATGCGGGGGATCCGCGGGTAAAGGTGATCAGTTTCTCCCGGAACTTCGGACACCAGACCTCGATCTCCGCCGGTCTCAGATACGCCCGCGGCGACGGAGTGATCGTGATGGACGGCGATCTTCAGGATCCTCCGGAACTCCTCCCCGAGTTCTACGGGAAATGGAGGGAGGGGTACAGCGTGGTCTACGGGATTCGCACCCGGAGGAAAGAGAACGTGCTCAAGCGGGCCGCGTACTCGTTCTTCTACAAGATTCTCCACAGGATCTCGTACCTCGACATTCCGATCGATTCCGGGGATTTTTCGATCATCGACCGTTCGGTTGTGGACATCCTGAACACAATGCCGGAGCGGAACCGGTTCGTGAGGGGCTTAAGGACATGGATCGGATTCAGGCAGACCGGCGTTCCGTACGAGCGCGCGGCCCGGGCTGCAGGGGCGCCGAAATACACATTTGCAAAACTTCTGCGGCTCGCCTACGACGGACTGATCACATTCTCATTCTACCCCCTGCAGCTCTCGACCAAGCTCGGCTTCTTCTTTTCGTTCCTGGCAATGCTAGGGGCGGTGCTGATCGTCTTCCTCAAAGTTACTCGCGGATTCATTCCGCAGGGATGGGCGTCGACGATCGTGGTGCTCCTGTTCATCAGCGCCCTTCAGTTCTTTATCCTGGGGATCTTCGGAGAATACCTCGGACGCATTTTCGAAGAGGTAAAAGGAAGGCCGTCGTTTGTGACCAAAGCCATGCTCGGCGTGGGCGGAGACGCCGGAAAAAATCCCTAGCCGCCCGCCGTATCCGCGGGCTGTTTGTAGCTTCCCACCACGAATCCCAAATGGGCTTCTCCCGGAAACCGGCGCTCCGATGTCTTCACGAAATGCCGGTCCATATACTCGCGGATCCCGCTCGGTATGTCGAGGGAACAATAGACGAAGGATGAGGCTGTGTCGATGATGGCCCCGAGCGGCGTGTCGAGGTAGGCCTCGTCGAGCTGCAGGGCTTTTCCGCGGTAGTAGTAATTAAAGAGCGGAGCGAATGACCGGGGCCTGATGACGATTCCCGCTCCGGCAGTGGTCAGAGTCCCGGCGTAAAGCGCGACGTCTCGCACGTTCGACTTCGACCACGAGAAGTACCTGACCGACCCGTCCAAGGAAGCGATCAGCACGATCGCCGCCGCACATAGCCCCCACCGTTTCACTCCCTCCCGACGTGCCGCCGGACCGCCGCCCGGGCCGCTCCAGAGCGAGCACCCGATCGCGACGCAGAAGAGAGGGAAGAGAATTACTGTGTACCGGTACCAGAGAAAGATCGGGGGACGGAAGAATGACAGTAGAAACGGGATCAGGAGAGCCGATACTGCGAGGGTGGTTATTCCGGCGCACGAGTTGGCACTCCTCATGCGGAATGCCATCGCCGCTGCACCTGCGACAAGGACGATGAGCGAGGCCGAAGCAATGAATCTCACGGCCGGCGGTGAATCGAACAGGGCCGATGCCATCCTGAAATAACTCCCTGAGAATGCGCCTGCCAGGTCGTACATTTCGCCGACGCCGGGCGGCTCGGACCAAAACCACCACTGCGCCCGTTGCTCCGGCGTACCCCACCTCGCCTGGCCCAGAAGTGCGGGCACCTGCGGCAGATAGGCCACCGCAATCGCCGCCCAGCAGTAGAGCATAGTTTTTCGTGCGGGCGCGGAGATGTCGCGCATCATCGCGAGCGCGATCGCTTGACCGGCCAGGACGAAGAAGCCCCAGTAATGAGTGTAGAGAAGGAGGAGTGAGGACGCACAGTAAAGAATGATTCGCCGCCGGCTCCGTTCCCTGAGAAGAAAGAGGAACCCGCAGCAGCTCAACAGTGCGAGAAGCCCGGCGAGGGCGTACGGCCGCCCTTCCTGAGAATAGGCGAGGTGGAAAGGCGAGAGGAAGCAGAGGAGCGCCGCTGCGATTCCGGCCCTTACTCCCGCAAGCCGCGTCCCGCAATACAGCACCAGCCCCACTGTGAGGGCGCCCGCCGCGGCGGAAATCACACGGAGCGACCACGCGTTCTGCCCGAGGAGCGCCAGGGCGCCATGGAGGAACCAGAAATAGAAAGGAGGATGAAGGTTTTGCGCGCCGGTCTGAACCGACTGGAGGGGGAAGCCGGCCACCTCGAACGAGAACATCTCGTCGTTCCAGAGACTCTGGTCTCCCAGCCTGAAGAACCGCAGCGCCGCGGCAGCGAGGGTGAAGAGCGCGATCAGGAGGAATTCCTTCCCGCTCGGGAAGGGGGTGTCAAAATTCGAACGCGATTCCGAAAAGAACGATGCTCTTGTCAAACGCGTAATATGGAGCGTTGGAATCGTTCCGGAGGTAATGAAACTCCATCTCCGGTTTCAGGACTCGTCCTTCTCCAAGCGGAATTGGCCGCGCTACGGAGACCACGGTCTCGTAGCGGTGGTCATTGCGGTGGGGGGCGAGGGTGAGTGAGTCCGTGAGGTCCATCGCGGGCGTCGAATAGGTCTTCACAAGTATCAATTCCTTCGCACCGAGTGTCAGACCAAGCGGGATGCCCGCGTTCAGCTGGAGCGAGTACTGGTTTCCTGAGTACGCGAAATGGTCGTCGAATATTTCGTTCTGGCCTGTGAAATCTCCAATCGAACCGCGGTCGGGCCCGGCCCCGCGGAGCTGTTCGGGAATGACGCGTGCTTCTCCTGAGGGATTCCCGTACCTGGTATACTCTCCAGTAACGTCGCTTCCTTTGGCGATGCTCTGCTTCCACAGCACGGACACCGAGAATTGGTTTACGGATGGCGTCGCAAAGACGAACTGGCGCACTTTCGGACCCTTACCCGAGCCAAAACCCTTCCCGTGCCCCTGAGAGACCCTGAATGAAGAAAGAGTGTCGACGAAGGTCGAAGAACCGGTATACCCCTTGTATGAGTACGCAGGCGTTACGGCGAACCAGGCGTTCGGCAGGATATCGGATCCGAGCTGAAGCCCCGCAATGTGTTGAAGGTTGGAGACGACCGACACGTTTGGGTACACCCTGTACACAACGGTGTACGAGGGGCGAACGCTGAACCGGATTCCGAGGGGTTCCCTGAATGCCACGGCCGCTTCGATGGCCGTATTGTCGAAGACCGCGGGATTTCCGTAGTCCGTCGCCACATCCCTGTCGAACTGCGCTCCTCCAGCGAGGGTAAAGTACGCGAAGCGGTCGGAGCTGTCGGAGTGGGCCGGGGCGGCCGCGAGACCCTGATGTGATGCCTGAGATGCAGAGTCTGATTCCCCCGCCGCGGGGGCCGATTCCTGATCCTCTTCGGCATCGGAGCCCTCGATATGGTAGAGCCCCTGGAGGGAGAGGAGGTGGACGTGATAATTCCTCTCCGGGAGGTCGCGAAAGAGCTGAGCCGCTCCGCTATACGAGGCGGTCAGCGATGCCTGATCGAAATCCCAGTCGGTGTATGCATCGAGCTGCACCTGTGTCAGCTGATCGGAGGTGGGGGCAAAGATATCGAAGACGTTTTCGTCGTGAAACGTCGTCGTCGCGATGCTGACCGACTGCGCGCGTGATGCGTGCGAGAAGAACAGCATCGCCGTGAACCCCGCAAGAACGCCCCGAAGTGTCGGCCCTGTCACAATCCAAAATTACGCAATCGTCTCCCGAAAGGCAATAGCTCCGTAATTTGGTTTAGACGCAAAAATTTTTACATTCATACTCCTCAATTGCAACCGAACTCTTGAAAAAATCACGACACGATACCGCCGAGCTCATCGCGCGGCTGCGGGCACTCGCGCAGAATCTCTGGTGGAGCTGGAACCCGCGGGCCCAGCTGATCTTTGAAGAGCTCTCCCCTCTGATATGGGAGTCGAGCAACCATAATCCGATTGCGGTACTCGCGCAATTCTCGGAGACCGAACTCTCCGCGCATCTGGGCGATCCCGACTTTCTCCGGCGCCTGATTCCGGTGCTGAACAGCTTCGAGGAATACATGGGGGCGCGGATCCGTTTCCCCGGCCTTGCCCACGGGGCTAAAGCGCACCCGGCCGTAGCCTACTTCTGCGCTGAGTTCGGCATTCACGAATGTCTTCCATTTTACTCGGGCGGCCTGGGGGTTCTCGCAGGCGATCATCTGAAGTCTTCGAGCGATCTCGGGCTCCCCCTGATCGGGATCGCCCTTTTCTACCGCCAGGGGTACTTTCAGCAGCACATCGACCCGGGAGGAAACCAGCAGGAAAGCTATCCCACGACCGACCCTGCGGGCATACCCGTGGAGCTCGTCAGGCTGCCCAACAGTAAACCCCTACTGTGCAGCGTAACGATCGGGACCAGCATCGTCAATGTTCAGGCCTGGAAAGTAAGCGTCGGTAGGTGCGCTGTCTATCTTCTGGACACGGATGTGGCCGAGAATCCCGAGCACTTCCGCGGGCTCACCGCTCTCGCCTACGGCGGCGACATGAACACCAGAATCAGGCAGGAGATTATCCTGGGGATCGGTGGAGTCAGATTCGTCCGGGCGATGGGATTCAACCCTTCGGTGTTTCATATGAACGAAGGGCACGCGGCATTCCTGACGCTCGAACTGATGCGGGAGGAGATCGCGAAAGGCGCATCGAAAGATGCGGCCGCGCAGGCCGTGCGCGAACGATGCGTGTTCAGCACCCACACTCCAGTCCCCGCAGGGCACGACCGGTTCCCCGCCGATCTGCTGGAGTTTACCCTTCGTCCGTACGCGGAAGGGATGAAGATGACGGTGGACGAACTCATGGAACTCGGAAACGTCCCCAACGCTCCGGCGAAAAGCGAGTTCACGATGACGATCCTGGGGCTCAAGCTCTCCCGCGCCGCGAACGCCGTGAGCAAGAAACACGCGGAGATTTCGCGCATGATGTGGAAGGACCTGACCCCCGGCAAACAGCCTTCGAAAGTTCCTATCGGTTTTGTGACCAATGGAGTGCACGTTCCGAGCTGGACCGGAAAGACGTGCTGGGAATTCTGGGACCGACACAATTCCCACCGGTGGAAGGAGCATTTCAGCGATGCCAAGTTCTGGCTGCACGTGAGCGATCCCTCGGTCGTCTCGGACGAGGAGCTCTGGGCGCTCCGGTATGAGCTCAGGAGGGAAATGATCGAATTTGTGCGGACGCGCGCGCGCCAGCAGCATGCCTTCGGGGGGGTGAGCGGGGAGGAGGCGGTCTACAGGCTCCTCTCGTTCGATGCGCTTACGATAGGATACGCGCGACGCTTCGTTCCCTACAAGAGGGCTGCGCTCGTCTTTTCCGATCTTTCGCGCGCCCTCCTCCTCTTCAACGACCTTCAGCGGCCCGTCCAGATCATCTACGCCGGCAAGGCCCATCCGCGCGACGGAGAGGGGAAGGAGTACCTCAGGAAGATCATCGAGGTCACGCGGGAGCACCCGTTCTTCGGTAAAGTGATCTTCCTCGAGAACTACGACATGAACGTGGCGCGCCGGCTGATATCGGGATGCGACGTTTGGCTGAACACACCCAGGCGTCCGCTCGAGGCGAGCGGAACGAGCGGCCAGAAGATCGCGATCAACGGGGGGCTGCATCTGAGCGTGCTCGACGGATGGTGGGCCGAGGGATACAACGGCAGGAACGGTTGGGCGATAGGGGGGTCGGCGGACGACAACGCGCCTCCTGAGGAGGTGGACCGCAGAGACGCCGAATCGCTCTATGAGGTGTTAAGCAATCAGGTCATCCCTCTCTTCTACGATCGCGACCGCGGCAGCATCCCGCGCAAGTGGATCGCGCGAATGCGCCACGCAATGCGATCGATCATTCCCACATTCAACACCGATCGGATGGTCAAGGAATACGCCGACACCATGTACTTCCCCTCCTAGCAGCGCTTCAACGGGCTTCAAACCGCATCTCACCGAAGGTATCCTCGCACAGCACACGGATCGTCCTGTTTTTTGTGTCGTAGAGCCAGCCCGTCTGCGGCTTGCGCCGTGAGATGGAGCGCAGGGGCGGCATCCGTTCGCCATTGAGCGTCACCGAAGATGGCGGAGAGGCGGCCGCGCGGAACTCGACACGGATCCCGCGCGGGGCGGGGCGGAACGACCCCTCCGGCCTGGAGAGAATGAGTTCGTGCATCCCGGCCGCCGAACGGACGGCTGTCGTCCTCAGGAGATACTGACCTCCCTCGTAATCGTACGATATCCCGTCGTCTTCGTAGATCCTGCTCAACGAGCCTTCTGACGGGAAGACCTCGAGGGTCAGAGGATCCACAGGCGCCTCGTCGGAGTGTTGCATCGGCTGCTGGCACGCTATGACCGACCCCGCCCTGACGAAGAGCGGGATGCGGTCGATCGGCGCGTCGGCCCTTACCATGACAGGCCCCGTGTATTTCTCTCCGGTCCAGTAGTCGTACCATTCGCCGCGGGGCAGGCGAACGTCGCGCGTGACCGATCCGGGCCAGAGAACCGGCGCCACGAGGAACGCGTCTCCGAAGAGAAAATCTCGCTCGTTCCAGAAGGTGTTTTTGTCGTCCGGGAAATCGAAGAAGAGCGGGCGCATGATCGGAACGCCCGTTCTCGAGGCCTGGTAGAACTGCGAATAGATGTAGGGGAGGAGGCGATAGCGTAGCTCGATCGATCGCCGGTTGATCTTTTCAAATGCAGCCCCGTAGGACCACGGCTCCTGATCGGGACTCCCGAACTCGGTGTGAGTCCGCATCAGGGGCATGAAGGTTCCGAGCTGGAGCCAGCGCGCGTAGAGCTCGCCGCCGGGCGCGCCGACGAATCCTCCGATATCGGTTCCTACGAACGGCTGTCCGGAGATGCTCAGGTTCAGGCACATCGGGACGGCCAGCTCGAGGTGCTCCCATGAACTGACATTGTCGCCGGTCCATGCCGCGGCATAGCGCTGCCCTCCCGCATAGTTGGCCCGGGTCAGGACGAAGGGGCGCTCGTTCGGACGCAGCTTCAGCAACCCTTCCCGCGTACCGCGGGCCATCTGCATGCCGTAGACGTTGTGGTATCTTCTGTGATCTCCCTTCACGCCACCCCCGTCGTGAACGACGTCGAGGCTGAAGGTCTTCGCGGGGACGTCGAAGACGGAGGGTTCGTTCATGTCGTTCCAGAACCCCTTTACTCCCGACGCAATCAGGCCCTTGTAGAGTGATCCCCACCACTCGCGCGTTTCCCTGCGCGTGAAGTCGGGAAAGACGCATTCGCCGGGCCAGACCTTTCCCGTGAAGGCCTTGCCGTCCGGATACGCGACAAAATGATGCCCCTTCACTCCTTCATCGTACACCCAGTATCCCTGTTCGTCCTTGATCCCCGGATCGATGATCGTCACCATCTTGAAGCCGTCGCTTGCCAGATCGGCCACCATTTTCGCGGGGTCGGGGAAGCGGCTCTTGTCCCACGTGAAACAACGGTACCCGTCCATGTAGTGGATATCGAGATAGATGACATCGCAGGGGATTTTCTTGCGCCGGAAGGTGGAAGCGATCTCTCTGACGCGCGATTCGGGAAAGTAGCTGTAGCGGCACTGCTGGTAGGCGATGGCCCACTTTGGCGGCATCGGCATAGTCCCGGTCAGTCCCGAGTATTTCTGAGCCACCTCGGAAGGTGTCGGGCCGTAGATGAAGTAGTAATTCAGATCTCCCCCCAGCGCGCCGAAGGCGTACTGATCGGGGTTCTCCTTTCCCATCAGAAAGTAGGAGAAGTAGGTATTATCGAAGAAGATGCCGTAGGTCCTCCCGTCCCTCACGGCGTAGAAAAACGGAATCGTCTGGTAGAGCGGATCGGTGTCGGCATGGTAGGCGGGGATGTCGGAATTCCACATCGACATCGATTTCCATTTCTTTTCTAGCGATCCGGCTTTTTCGCCGAACCCGAAATAGTGCTCGTCGGCCGGCATCTCCTTCCTGCACGAGATTTCGCTTCCGTTCCAGCTCATCGAGTTCAGGGAATCGTCGGCGCTGAGGAGATTCCCCGCGGCGTCGTAGAATGAAATCCGGCATGGAGATTTCCGGACCGTAACCCTGAGCGCCGCCGTTGAAAGTTCTGCCTCCGCGGGCCCGTCCTTCAGAGCGAACCGGGAGTCGCCCGGGCGGCGGTCGATGATTGCCCACGAGCTGTCGGGCTCGAATCGGCCGTCCCTCGAGAGGCGGATGCGGATGATGTCGGGAGAGAGGACGGAGATCCGGAGCTTTGCGGCGCCCGCGGAAAGGAGGATGCCGTCGGAGAGGCTATCGAGAGCGCTCACCGCTCCGATCGAGTGCCACTGCGATCGAAGCGCAGGCGAGAAGAGGAAGGGCAGTGCCAGGAGTGTCATCAGGCGCTTCACATCGCCTGTCCGGTTGCGCCGTCGAAGAAATGAAGTTTAGAAGTGTCGAAATAGAGGTCGAACTGCTTCCCCGCGGCCGGCTGGACGTCGGCGGCGATACGGGAGACAAACTGGCCCTGTGACGCCCCGATGGTGAAGTAGAGGAAGATTTCGTTGCCGACGGGCTCCGTGACCTCGATACGCGCGGAGACCTTCCGGTTGAATTCGTTCTGCGAGCGCGCCGTAATATGCTCGGGCCGTATCCCGAGGGTGACCGGTTTCCCCGTGTGCGCGGCAAGGCGGGTCCGGGCATCGCCGCCGAGGGGGAGGGAGAAACCCCCGTCATTCGTGCGGAAAGCCCCTCCGCCTTCCGGGATGATGGTTCCCTCGAGGAAGTTCATCGTCGGACTTCCGATGAATCCGGCGACGAAGCGGTTTGCCGGCATGTTGTAGATCTTCAGCGGCGAATCTACCTGCTGTACGACGCCCTCTTTCATCACGACGATCCGGTCGCCCATCGACATCGCCTCGATCTGGTCGTGGGTGACATAAATCATCGTGGTTTCAAGCCGGCTGTGCAGACGCGAGATCTCGGTGCGAGTCTGCACGCGAAGGTTCGCATCCAGGTTGCTCAGCGGTTCGTCAAAGAGGAAGACCTTCGGCTGGCGGACGATCGCGCGTCCCAGCGCCACGCGCTGTCGCTGTCCACCCGAAAGCGCCTTCGGTTTCCTGTCGAGAAGCTCATGGATTCCGAGAATCTGCGCGGCCTGTGTGACCCGCTCGCGGATGTCCTTCTTTCGGTAGTTGCGCATTTTCAGGCCGAAGGCGAGGTTGTCGTAGACGGTCATATGGGGGTAGAGGGCGTAGTTCTGGAAGACCATCGCGATGTCGCGGTCTTTCGGGGGAACCGCGTTGACCACCCGCTCGTCGATGTAGATGCTTCCCTCGGAAATATCTTCCAGACCGGCGATCATGCGGAGGGTGGTCGATTTGCCGCAGCCCGACGGACCGACGAGGACGATGAATTCCTTGTCGGCGACCGAGAGGTTGAAGTCCTTGACGACCGCTGCGCCGTGGTCGTACCTCTTGTACACATTTTCGAGCCGGACGCTCCCCATTGCGAAGAGAAGAGGTTGTGGTGAGTGATTCTCCCGCCAATATAACCAGCCACTGCGGCAAACTCAAGTCCCCCGCGAATGCCCAGTTCGTTTAGATTTTTGATGAGTCAATGCGAATGCTTGACTTTCCTGATTTTAATATCTACCTTGACGCAAATTCCTGGGGGAGTCACCCTCTTAACACCGGTGTCCCGTCATCTCCTGATCGTGATGGTGTCCGCGCTTGCACCGCTGGCTCTCGCGGCGAAACCCAAGCCCGTTGCAGTTCCGAACGTTCCGGAATGGGCCAAGCGCGCGGTCTGGTATCAGATTTTTCCCGAACGGTTCAGAAACGGCGACACGGCGAACGACCCCCGCCTCGACGACATGCGCGGCAGCTGGCCGCATGTCACGCCTTTGCAGTGGAAGATTTCTCCGTGGACCTCCGATTGGTACAGGCTTCAGCCATGGGAGGCCGCCGATACCAACGGGTTTTACTTCCATGCGCAGCTCCGGCGGTATGGGGGCGATCTGCAGGGCGTCCTCGATAAGCTCGATTACCTCTCCTCGCTCGGGGTCACCGCTCTGTACTTCACTCCTCTCTTTGAATCTCCCTCGCTTCACAAGTACGACGCCTCGATGTATCATCACATCGACAACAATTTTGGTCCCGATCCCGAGGGAGACCGAAGGCTTTGGGCCGGGGAGAACCCGGCGGATCCGGCCACGTGGAAATGGTCTGCCGCGGATAAGCTCTTTCTTCGACTCGTAAAAGAGGCCCACCGCCGCGGGATGAAGGTTATTATCGACGGCGTCTTCAACCATGTCGGGATGACGTTCTGGGCGTTCGAGGACGTCAGGAAAAAACAGGAAAAATCGGCCTTCAAGGATTGGTTCACCATCAAGCGGTGGGATGATCCAGCGACCCCGCAGGATGAGTTTGAGTACGAAGGCTGGTTTGGCGTCAAGGAACTCCCCGAACTCCGGAAGGTGGGCCAGGACATCGCCCCCGGACCCAAGGAGCATATCCACTCGATCATCAAGCGGTGGATGGCTCCCGAAGGAAATCCGGCGGACGGAGTCGACGGGTGGCGGCTCGATGCGGCGGACAGGGTGGGGCTCGCGTTCTGGAGGGATCTCCGGAAATGGGTTCGGGGCGTGAACCCCCAGGCGTACCTTGTGGGAGAGGTGTGGTGGGAGGACTGGCAGAAGGACAAGATGTATAATGCCGCGCCGTGGCTCAAGGGCGACGCCTTTGACGCCGTCATGAATTATCGCTGGGCGCGCGAGGCATGCAGGTTTTTCGTTGACCGAAGAGATAAATTGTCCGTTTCCGATTTCAACAGCCGTCTTGCTGCAATCCGAGCGGATTACCCCGATGAAGTGAACGGAGTACTGCTCAACCTTTATGACAGCCATGACACAGACCGCCTCGCTTCGCGTATCGTCAATCCCGATCTCCCCTATGATCATAATGTTGGACTGCATGACAACAAGGCGTATGATCCCCGGAGACCGCGGTCAGATGAGGTCCGCTTGCAGAAACTGATGGCCCTTTTTCAGATGAGTTACCCCGGCGCTCCGGTCGTCTACTACGGCGACGAGGCCGGGATGTGGGGCGGGGACGATCCGGACGACCGCAAGCCGATGCTCTGGGGGGACATGATCTTTGACGACGAGGCAGCCCACCCATACGGAGTTGCCCGGACACCCGACAAGAACTCCGTCGATTCGCTCCTGCTCTCCTACTACACGAAACTGATCCGCATCCGTAAGGGGAGCGAGGCTCTGCTCGCGGGCACATTTGAAACGCTTCTCACCGACGACTCGAACGACGTCTATGCCTTTGCAAGGAGCGGGGGAGGGAAACGAATCGTCATCGTGATCAATAACTCCTCCTCGGCCAAAAAGACGAGAATCCCTCTCCCGGGCGAACCCACGAGCGGGAGGTGGATGAATCTCATCGACTCGGTTCGCTTCACGAGCGCTCAGGGCGATCTGGGCGTGGATCTTGGACCCAAATCCGGAGCCATTCTTGAGCAAGCGCCGTAGTGCTCTCATGGCGTACAATACTTCTCACCGCTCCTCTCCTGATGGGGCTCCTGCCGTGCGGCTGCGGGCGACAGGACGCAGGAGCGGTGGCGGTAGTTCTCGGCAAGCCCATTTCAGCAGATGAGTTCAGGATCCGCTATGCCGCCTATCTCTCCATTACTTCTTCGCGCGACAATATTCTGCTTCGGAAAAAGATACTCGGCAACATGGTCAACGAAGCCCTCATATTCGACGAGATTCACCGCACCGGCATGGATGCGGACAGCGCCGCGCTCCAGCGCATGGGGCAAATCCGGGATGAGGCCCTGCTGATGGGATATGCCCGACACATCACACTCGATACGATGAAGGTTTCCGAGCAGGATCTGAGGGAGGAATTCAGGAGGTTTAAGACCAGGGTGAGGGCCCGGTACTTGTATGCGAAGTCCGAGGAGGAGGCCTGGCGCCTGAAGGAGCGCATCGACAAGGGAGCGACTTTCGAATCGCTTGCGCGCGAAGTGTTTGAGGATCCCGGTCTGGCAAATAACGGCGGCGACCTTGGATATTTCGGCTGGGGGGAAATGGAGCCCGCGCTCGAAGATGCCGCCTTTAGCATGGCCGTCGAGGAGGTCTCCGAACCCGTCAAAATGAGAATCGGCTTCTCCATCATCAAGGTTGAAGGGCGTGTCGAAGAGCCTCTTCTTTCCGAGAGCGATTACGTTAACGCAAAGGAAAAACTCGAGCAGTCGGTCAAGCGGCGCAAGGTCGTGCATCTCCTCACCAGCGCCACACAAGAGATAGCCCGCGATTTGTCGATCACGTTCGACGAGCCAACGCTTGGCGAGCTTTATAAGCGCTGGGGCGCCGACAGCGCCTCATCGGGAAGCATCATCTCTTCGGAGAGCCCACGAATTCCCGACACTCTTTCGGCGAAGACCCTTATGAGGGTTGGGGGAAATCCGTGGAGCGTTGCGGATTTCGCACGAGGTCTGAAGACCGCGGCCACGATGCATGCACGGAAGCGCGTTAAGAGCCCCGAGGACCTTCGGACGGTTGCGATAGGACTTGCGGCACGGGGGGTCCTGCTTGAGAGGGCCCATGCATCCGGGCTTGAACGTGATACCGATGTCGTCACTCAGGTCAAGCGGGTCGGCGACGAGTATTTTCTCAAGAGATGGTCTTCTTCCGTCCAGGATACGGTGGGCCGTCATGGTTGGAGTGAACGCGACATGATGAGCTACTTCCGCGAACACCGCGATCTCTACGCGTATCCACCCGAGGTCAACGTCGCGGAGATCCTCGTGCGTACGGAAAAGGAGGGGGCAGAGATGATGAAGCTTGTGAGGGCCGGAGCAGACTTTGCGACGCTCGCCCGCAAGCGCTCGATCCGCCTCTGGGCCGCCAGGAAGGGCGGAGAGCTCGGTTTTGGAACCAGATCGTCGTTCGGGATGCTCGGCGAAAATTTCTTTAACGCTAAGCCGGGGGACCTCATAGGGCCCGAGCATGTTGAGCCCTACTACGGAGTCTTCAAGATTCTTGCGAGGAGAGAAGGAAGGCCGATGACGTTCGATGAATCCCGCGAGGAAGTATCGAAGAGCCTCTCCTTTCTGCGAAAGCAGCAGGTTGTCAAGGATGCGGTCGATCGGCTCCGCGCACAATCGCGGGTTGAAATTCACGAAGACCTGCTCGCCGACCTCATGATCAAGTGAGAGTACAAGCGTAAGGATTCCGAGCCATGAAGCCAACTCTACCGCTACTACTCCTTGTCGCCCTCCTCACCTCCACCGTGGCGGAAGGAGGCACGACCGGCAAGATCGCCGGACACATCAAGGACAGCCAGACCAATGAGGCCCTCGCCGGAGTGAACGTGCTGATCCAGGGAACGTCTCTCGGCGCGGCGAGCGATGTTGAAGGGTACTACGCCATCCTCAATGTCCCGCCGGGGTCGTACACCATTGTCATTTCCGCAATTGGATACACGAAGAAAAGCGTCACAGATTTGTCGGTTTCCGTCGACCTGACTACGACGCTTGATGTTCAACTGGCGTCGACGGTGGTGGAGGTATCTCCTGAAATCGTGATTACCGCCGAGCGCCCGGTCGTGAAAAAGGATCTCACGTCTTCCGAGTCGCACGTCGACGCCGGGCAGATTCACACGCTTCCGGTGTCGGAAGTGAGCCAGGTTCTGGCGCTGCAGTCCGGGATTACGGTCGATCCGGGGGGCGGTGTCCATATCCGCGGTGGTAGAACGAGCGAGGTTGCTTACTGGGTGGACGGCGTCTCCGTCTCCGACGTCTACGACGGCCACCAGGCCGTCCAGGTCGAGAACAACGCGGTGCAGGAATTACAAGTGATCAGCGGGACGTTCAACGCCGAGTACGGACAGGCAATGTCGGGAATCGTGAACATCGTGACAAAGGACGGGGGCCCGCAGTACCATGGAAACCTGTCGACCTACACCGGGTCGTACGCGACGTCGGACGGCTACAGGTACAGTGACTTTACCTTTTACCTGGATCCCGCCCTCTATGCCGGAGCGAGAACAGCAGATCAGCTCTTTTACAATCTGGATAAGATCCGTCCATTCGATGACCGCGACGTGGAGGGAAGCCTGAGCGGGCCCGTCCCGGGGATCCGGAGCCTGACGTTCTACGCCTCGGGCCGGTATCTCAGGAGCAACGGGTGGCTGTATGGCGACAGACTCATTAACACAGACGGGAGCCTGGCCTTCGACCCGACAGGCAGGATCGTGTATGGGCCCGGGAATTCCCCTATCGGCCTGCGCCTCCCCGACAATCCCGTCTCGATGAACGACCGCGAGAGAATCTCCGGCCAGGCGAAACTGACTTACCAGTTCACAGGGACGATGAAGCTCAGCGTGAGCGGGGTGGCGAGCAAGGTCGACTACCGTGACTTCTCACAGGATTGGCAGTTCGTGCCGGATGGCGACGTCAAGAAATACGACCGGGGGTATGAGGGTTCGGCCTTATGGACTCACACGCTGGGATCAACGTCGTTCTACACGGTCAACGCTGCGTTTTTCAAGAAGGAGTTCAAAGAGTATTTGTATGAGAACCCTCTCGACCCGAGATACATCGTAGATCCGAACCTCCAGGCCAAAAACCTCTACGAGTTCAATCATCTCGGGACAAACCTTCACCATTTCAAAAGGATGACGGAGACGCGGGACGCCAAAATCGACTACACCAACCAGGTGAGCCAGCTTCACCAGCTCAAGGTGGGGGTCGAGGGGAAACTGCACAGACTCTACCTCGAAGATTACAACGTCGCGCCTGCGCAGGACGCCCAGGGGCGCTACATACCGGCGATTCCCGATCCCACAAGCCCCTTGTACCAGGAATACACCGAGCGGCCTGTTGAATTTTCCGCCTACGCGCAGGATAAGCTCGAATATGAGCGGATGATCGTAAACATTGGCCTCCGGTACGATTACTTCAATTCCCGGGGAACGATCCTTTCTGATCCAGCGGACCCCAATGTGTACCTTCCCCAGAAGCCCGAGAATCAGGCGTTGACGCTCGACCAGCGCTTGCAGGAGTGGTATAGGCGCGCATCGAAAAAAGGAAACGTAAGTCCCAGATTCGGGATTTCTTACCCGATCACAGACAAGGGGGTGCTCCATTTTTCGTACGGGCATTTTCTGCAGATACCCTCATTCATTAATCTCTATCAGAATCCCGGCTACAAGGTAACGACACAGCCGGGAGTGCAGGGAGTCTATGGAAACCCCGATTTGAATGCGCAGAAGACCGTCATGTATGAGATCGGGCTGCAGCAACAACTGACGGACGCGCTCAGCTTCGACGTGACCACATTCTACAGGGATGTTCGCGATTGGGTTACTACCAGCGCTCAGATACCCGTCAGGGATCCCGTGACGGCCACGACATATTATACAATGTATGTCAACCGTGATTACGCGAATACGAGAGGCATCACGCTTACCGTTAACAAGCGACCTAACGATCTGCTCTCGCTCGTGCTCTCATACACATTCCAGGTAGCGGAGGGAAACAACTCGAACCCGGATGACGAGCAGGCCGCGCTGGTCTCGAACAAGGAGCCCGCCAGGACTCTCACCCCGCTCGATTGGGATCAGACTCACACTGCGAACCTGACGATGGGGATCGGGCGGCAGGGGTGGGGAGTGTTTTTGCTCGGCAGGTACGGCTCGGGGCTTCCCTATACTCCCGTAATCAACCAGGCCGAGGCGAGAGGTGTTGACGCAGCCCGGACCGTCCAAAGCAACAGCAGGAGGCGCCCCGCCACCTACACAGCCGATCTCAGGGCCTTCAAGGATGTGACGCTGGGCGCGTTGAACGTCAGCCTGTTCCTGAAAGTATTCAACCTCTTCGACCGCAGGAACGAAGTGACGGTGTACGGCCAGACTGGACGGGCGTCCGCCACGCCCGAAGCACTCGGCGCCGGGAACATCACCGGAGCGAACCGGTTCAACCCTGTGGAGGCGTACCTGATTCGGCCCGACTATTACTCGGAACCCCGTGAAATCCAACTGGGAGCAGAGCTGGAATTTTAGTTACGGTCCTGCGAGAACGCTACTGAACAATGAGGCTTGAGAGGCATATGATGAACGCGTTTGTACGCTGTTTTCTCCTCGCCGTCGCGGCAGGATTCTGCGGCCTGGGAACTGTTGGTGCACAGAATACGCCGAGCAAGGAGCGAGTTGATCCCAGTCTGCGGCGCCGAACGGAGATCGATGGGAACAACGTGAGGACGAGCGTCTTCAACTTTGTTTTCTCCGGCCGCACGGGTGCCGGACAAGGGGTGCCTTACGAGTGGCCGAAAAACACAGGCCGCGACTATATCGCCCTGGTTGCGCTTTTCTTCGGGGGAGAGGTGAGGGATGACACCGGAAAACTGGTGCGGATCGTCGATCTTCCGGCATTCCGGACGAATCAGGCCACCGGAGGTGACTGGAACATGAACCCGATCCCCGGATATTTCAACCCTACCGTGGGCAAGATTGCGAAGAGCGACGATTCCACAACGTGGCCCGCGTTCTGGCCCGACAAGCTTTCAGATCCCGGCGATCCGGGTTGGAGAGGGAGCTGGAACGGCTACTTCGGCAAGAATCAGTTTAACGCCGATCAGGAAATGTACTACCGCGACGGCGACGACAACTATAACCGGTTTAATTACACCCCCGATACGACGGACCCGGCCCGCAAGGGCCTCGGGCTCGTCGTGGATGTGCGAGTGCTCGAGTGGTCTCAGGTGTCGGTGGCTGATGCGGTCTTCTTCATCCAGGAGGTGAAAAACGACGGCACGAAAGATATCAATAAGGCCGCGATGACCATCTGGCTCGCGGATTTTGTCGGCGGGGACGGCGATTCGCAGGATGACGCGCCCGATTTCGACCTCATCCTTGACATCGCGTACTCGCTGGATGCCGACGGAGTCAGCTCGAATGCCGCCTTCCAGGGTGTATTCGTCGGGGCGGCGGCGACCCTCTATCTCGAGACGCCCGGGAACGCAGAGGATCGCATCGATAACGACGGAGACAGCCCGGAGAATCCGCAGAGCGGAGGGGGCCCGCCCGTTACGTTCGACATGCTCGACGGCGAGATCCCCGGCGACGGGATCGACAACAATCACAACGGCCTTGTCGACGAGGACTCCACGTACATCGCGTTCGGCCACCAGGTCGCCGTCACATTTGCCGACGGGATCGACAATAACGGCAACGGAGAGACAGGAAGCCCGGTGGTCACACAGCAGATGATCGATCAGGCGGCGACCGACCAGTGGATCGATTCCTCCCAGAATCCGCCGAAGGTGTACCAGTGGCACCGATGGCCCCCGAATCCTGAGACCGATCCGATGCAGAGGGGGCTCGACGGGCATCCGATTATCCACCTGATCCAGCTCGGCCCCGAAGATCTGAACAAGAGATTCAAGGACAACATCGACAACGACGGGAATTCATACGGAGATCTCCCGCTCGTGACACAGGGTATGATCGATACCGCCGCTTCAGACGTCTACCATCGCTACCGGGTGCCGGGCACCGATGTCATACTCTATAACCTCGCGAGCGCGGATCTGGGCAAAAAGTATTTGAACAAGGACCGGCTGAGAGACGCTGGAGTCGACGAAGGAATCGACGAGATGGTGGATGAGTCGAGGAATGACGGGATCGATAACGATGGCGACTGGAATCCGCTCACAGACGACGTCGGGCTCGACGGCGTGCCGAATACACATGACTTTGGAGAAGGGGACGGAAGACCGACCTCGGGTGTCGGAACTCCCTTCCCGGGCGAGCCGAGCATCGACAAGACGGATATCAAGGAAGCGGACCAGATAGGACTAACTAACGTCCAGTATCTCGCCGCAGGGGCGATAAACTTCACGACGACACCCGACGTGTTCTTCTGGGCTTCCTTCATGATCCCGGGAAGCTTCGTGAATCCGGCACTGATCGGAAGGGGGGATTACGATCTCTTCGTTTCATCCGGTCTCTTTCCCCTTCGCGCGGGACAAATCGAGAGGATTTCCTACGCAGTTGTGTTCGGCAACGCGGTTCGCGCCGGGAATGCCGACGTAAGCGGGGCGAGGCCCGATGCGCTAAGGAAGCGGAGGTTCGCGCAGCTCGCGTACCAGCAGAATTACAAATTTGCACAGGCGCCGCTGGAGCCGACGCTGACGGCCGTGCCGGGGGATCATCGGGTGACTCTCTACTGGGACAGCAAATCGGAGTCGTCTTTCGACAGATTTCTCGCGGGGATCCCCGGAGCCCCTGCCCGTGATTTCGAAGGTTACCGCATTTACCGCTCCACCGACCCGGCCTTTGAAGATGCGCGCGTGATTACGGACGCGGAAGGAAATCCCGCTCCGTGGCTGAGGCCCATAGCGCAATTCGACCTCAAAGACGGAATCAAGGGATATGACTCCGTTGCATTCAACGGGGTGCAGTTCTACCTGGGAGATGATACCGGAATTCCGCACAGCTGGATCGACTCGACGGTGCAGAATGGGCAGAAGTATTATTACGCGATCCGCGGGTACGACCGGGGGTACAATCCTCTTGGCATCATTCCCTCAGAAAGCAATCTGAAGATCAGCATCGATAACGTAACGGGGAAGGTCACGGAAGTCGGGTCGTCCGTCGCGATTGTTACTCCCGAAGCTCCCGTCGGGGGATATCTTCCTCCGAATGTCACTCAGATTACCTTGATTGAGGGGAGCACAACGGGGAAGATAGGGTATGATATTGTCGATCCGAGGAAAGTGCGAGACGGGCGCACGTACCACATTACCTTTGAGGATACCTTGCTCCCCGGCGGGGCTCGGGCTCCAGACACGTTCAAGACGAAAAGCTTCACGCTTGCCGACATAACCGTCCCGGCAAGTCCGGAAACGCTCATCAACAGGAGCCGTTCGCTTGCCGACAGCATCGAGCAACCCATCACAGACGGCCTCAGACTGATCGTCAGGAACGAAAAGCTCTTCGGACTCAATGTCGCTCTCTCGGGCTGGAATCATCAGGGGATCTGGGCTTATGATTTCAAACAATGGAAGGGGGGGCAGGTGATCGGTCAGCAGCGCCCCACAGACTACAAGATTGTGTTTGGACCTCCGGGTTTTGGAACTTCCACACAATACCTCATCAACCGGCCCAATCCGACTCTGACGGCCCCCGCGGGTCCGGCCAACTTCAAGGTATTCAATACTTCCCAAAACAAGGAGATCGAATTCGCGTTCTCGGAACGAGACACGAACGGCGGCGCAGGTATATTCAGCGCCCAGTATAACCGGTTCCTCGCGAATTCCACTCAGAGCGACGTAATCGTGTTTCTTGAACGGGACTCGCGAGACTCATTGATTCCGACATACGGCATGTCGGCCATTTTCGACTCAACGAATCGCGGTCCTCTGAACGGGGACACATTGACTCTCGTGCTTTCCAAGCTCTTCAGGGCCGGCGACGTGTTCGAGTTCAAGACTTCGGCCCAAACCGTCAGTACTCAGAAGGCGAAGAGCGATCTCGACAGGATCAAGGTTGTTCCAAATCCTTACATTGCCGCGGCCACTTGGGAAGAACAAAACCCTTACTCGTCCGGCCGCGGGCCCCGTTCAATCCATTTCAATCATCTGCCGCAGGACTGCACGATCCGCATCTATACCATTAGCGGCGAGCCCGTCGTTGAGCTCAAGCACCACAGCGGCCTCCTCGACGGGACGGAGGATTGGAATCTTCTCACCAGAGATAATCTCTCCGCAGCGTACGGCGTGTACATTTACCACGTCGACGCTCCGGGGATCGGAGAAAAGATTGGAAAGTTCGCGGTTATTAAGTGATGCATCTCATTGAACACACCGTCACGGGAAGGAGCTTGACGTGAAGAGTCCTATCAGGATGGCTACGCTCTGCGTGGCAGCTACGGGTCTTCTCTGCTCGGCAGGGACCGCTCAGGAGGTAACGAAGGTCGGTACGACCGGAGGGAAGTTTCTGAGCATCCCGGTCGGCGCCAGGGCGGCGGGGATGGGCGGAGCGTTTGTCGGCCTGGCCGACGACGCCTCGGCGATGTACTGGAATCCGGCGGGCATCGCCCGATTGCCGCAGTCGGAAGCGCTGTTCACGCATTCGGAGTGGATCGCCGATATGGCGTTCAATTATGGCGGAGTCGTCGTTCCACTTGCCGGAGTGGGCACCGTCGGCATCAATCTGACATCGCTCTCGATGGGCGATATGGAGCGGACCACCGAGGAGCAGCCCGAGGGAACCGGGGAATTCTTTTCAGCCGGGAGCTTCGCGGTGGGCGTGTCGTTCGCGCGGAATCTCACGGAGTGGTTTTCGATCGGCGGGAGCGTCAAGTACGTTAACGAGCACATATGGAACACAAGCGCGACCGATATTGCAGTCGATGTCGGTACGCTTTTCACGACTCCCTTCGCCGGCCTGAAGTTCGGCGCCGGAATCTCGAATTTCGGTCAGAAACTGCAGATGAGGGGTGATGATCTTCTCGTTTTGAAGGACATCTCTCCCAACCACGGTAACAATCCGAACGTAACTGCGAATCTCACGACGGATAATTTCGATCTGCCGCTGCTGTTACGCATCGGCCTTGCGTACGAGCCGCTGGTCTCTGAGGATCAGCATGTCACATTCGTCATAGATGCAGTTCACCCGAACGACAATTCGGAAAGCGTCAGCATGGGCACCGAATTGAGCGGCATTCGGAACATTGTTGCCGTCAGGGCCGGTTACATGGCCCTCGGACAGAAAGACGCGGAAGAGCAGTATACGTTCGGGGGAGGCATTAAGTACAATCTGGACAACAACTTAGTAATCCGCTTTGATTACGCTTTCCAGAAGTTCGGAATCCTCGATAACGTGCATAAATTTGCACTTGGCATTTTATTTTGATACTATTGCGCGGAAATTGCCTGGCTACTCGAAAATGAACCATTCGATCACAATTGTCCAACTCATACACGGGAGTATGGCCTCATGAAGAACAGAGTGCTACTGCTTTCTGTCGCCCTCATCGGCTCCATGGTGATACGTTCAGGCACGGCGTTCGCGGGGGGAGCGAACATCACCTTCAACGTCCGGATGAATATCCAAATGCTGGAGGGAAAATTTGTGCCGGGCTCGGGGGATATCGTGAGCGTGAACGGGAGCTTCAATGGCTGGACGGCGGCGGTCGACACACTGAAGGATCTTGACGGGGACAGTATTTATTCCAAGACTGTGTTCACAACCCTAATCCCCGGAGACACGATGTATTACAAGTTCTGGAAGTCGGTGACCCACGGGGGAACAAATTGGGAGACAATCAATAATAGAATGTGGGTCGTCAAAGCAGGCGCCGATACGATTCCGCCGACGTTCTTCGACGACGATTCCGTGTACGTTGCGCCGGTGAAGGTTCCCGTGACCTTCCAGGTCAACATGCGCATCAAGATGCTTGAAGGAAGTTTTCTCCCCGGGAGCGGAGACATTGTGAGGGTCGCAGGAGGCTTCAATAACTGGGGCACTTCAACCGATACGATGACCGATGTAGACGGAGACAGCATCTACACGAAAACAGACTCCCTTCTCGAGAACTCACAGATACAGTACAAATTCCTGAAGACGCTCCGGGGAGGCCTTGACTACGAGAGCGGGGGTAACCGAATGTATACTGTCCCCCCCGGAGGAGGTCCTGTGCCCGTGGCCTTTTTCGATTACGACACCGTAGTCACTCCGCCGGTCTTGGTTCCCGTCACATTCCAGGTCAACATGCGTGTAAAGATGCTCCAGGGCGTGTTCCTCCCGGGTAGCGGCGACATTGTCAGGGTTGCGGGGAGCTTCAACGGCTGGGGGTCTTCCACCGACACAATGACCGATGCAAACGGGGACAGCATCTACACGAAGACAGACTCCCTTCTCGAGAACTCGCAGGTCCAGTACAAGTTCCTGAAGACGCCCAGAGGAGGTCTCGACTGGGAAAGCGGAGGCAACCGCGTCTACACGATCCCGCCCGGAGGGGGTCCGGTGCCCGTAGCGTACTTCGATTACGACTCCGTATTTGTTCCGCTAGTAACGGCAAACGTCCTCTGGCAGGTGGACATGACCGCCTACGAGCAGCTGGGGTGGTTCAGACCCGATCTCGGAGACACGATGCAACTACGGGGACCCTTCAACGCTTGGGGCGGCTCGACGATGGATCAGAGCCTCTTTACTCCCGGCGTGTACCAATTGAACTTGCCCATCCAAAGCGGACCGGGAAGCGATGTGCCGTTCAAGTTCTTCATGCAACTAGATTCCACGCAGGCCGAGGCGCGGTTCCCGGGTTACAGATTGAAACAGGACGGGGTCCGATATGAGCATCCCGCCGTGAGGGGAGACGGGAATAGGTTCTTCAACGTTCAGAATGGGGGTGACTTCAACACCGACCTAATTTATTTCAGTGACATTAATCCGAACGGAATCATTCCAGCGGGCGATACAATTACAGTGACGATCACCGCGAACATGGGCCCCGCGACGCACTATCTCATCCCCCTAGACCCTGCTACAGACACGGTCAAATTGATATGGCAGGACGCACTCTATCGGTTCGCCCAGGTCAAGATACAGGGTTCGTTTCCGGATCTGGTCATGAATCATTCCTCGCCGACCGATACTATGTACCAGGTATCGTTTGATATCATAGGTCCAGCGCATTACAACCTTCAGTACACATTCCACTATGCTAGCGTCGATCAGGGGGGAGGACTCGGCAATCAGAACCTATTCATTTCGAGGTTCATCCAGCCGTTGACATTCGGAAAGACCAAAGGGCTCGCGAAGACAACCACATCATGGCCGCGGAATTACTCCGCCCCTGTGGACGTCTGGCAGAAGAGCGTACCTCTCCCCCATGAGGATCCGCCCTTCCCGATCGTGAACGGCGTAAAAGACGGGTTAACCGGGAAGCCCACAACGTACCGGCTCCTGCAAAACTATCCGAATCCCTTCAATCCCGCGACCCGGATACTGTATGCGATCCCGGAGAGGGGACACGTTTCCTTGAAGGTGTATAGCCTCCTCGGACAGGAGATCGCCACGCTGGTGAATCAAGATCAAGCGCTGGGGAATTATGTGGCTCTCTTCGACGCCAGCCGCCTCCCCTCAGGGGTGTATTTCTACCAGCTGAGAGTCACGTCTTTCCGTGAAAACGCTGCGTCCCGTGCGAGCGTCTTTACGGACGTGAAAAAGATGGTGTTGATCAAGTAGGAGGGATCTGCATTCAAGAAGGCGCCTGGGTGCGGCAATCGCGCCAGGCGCCTTTTCATTTTAAGGTGTCGGCGCGCTCGACGCGCTTGAGTAGAGCAGAAGCGGGGGCGTAGCCGGGGCTTTCATTGAGGGTCTGCCTCAGTTCCTCGATGGCCCTGCTTTTCATCCCGGTGCGAGCGCAGGCAAGGGCAAGGACATACCGCGCCTCGCTCCGCTCTCCCGGAGTATGGCTTAGATTTACCGCTTCCACAAGCCGGGTGATGGCTGAGTCCATTTTGCCCGCATTCATCTCGATGGTACCCACCGCGAGCGAAGCGTAGCGCGTTGGCTCGACGATTCGGGACTCCTGCAGGACTGCATAGGCCCGGGCAGGCTCGTGCCGTCTGAGGTAGAGCTGGCCGAGGAGGAGATAGGGCGAGGCGTTCACGGGATACTGATTGATGAGCGCGCGGTACTCTCTCACGGCGTCTTCATAGAGAGCCGCCTTCTCGTACACGCCTGCCGCCTCGGCGTGTCCTTCTTCCCAGGTTGACGCTCCCGTGAGCATTCGATCGACGATCCGGCCGATCGCCTCCGGCTGCGGCCCGCGCCGCTCCGGGCGGGATGGCGCATCGAATGGCCATTGCGATGTCAGCGTCGCGATCCGGCCATCGGCGCAGAGCTCATCGAGGGGAGTGGACGGCCTCGCAGCCCACAAGGTATCGTCGCTTACCGTATCTCTCGCCGACCACTCTTTCTCACTCGCGATCAACCCCATCCGCCGCATGCACCGTACGTACTCCTTTGCCATGAGAAACTGTCCTCTCATGGTTGGGTGAAGATGTTCGAGGATCAGATTGGTTCCCACAAGCGAGTCGGACGAACCCTCCTCGAAGAGATGCTCGATGTCTGCAAGCGATCTGCCCTCACCGCCGGCCTGGGCCCGGATTTCATCGTTAAAATCGCTGCTCGCCCTGAACCGGAGCTCGTCGTAATCGCGCGCTTTGTGGTATTCGAGGCGAGCTGCATTCTTCTTCCCGAGCGAGTCAAGCGAACGTGCGAGCGCGTACCGGATGTCGGCGCGGAGAGAATCGAGCCTGATTGCTTCTTCCAGGAATTCGGCCGCCTCATCCATGGCGCCGAGCCTGCGGCGTGCGGTGGCGAGCGCAAGCAGGGAGTCGACACGCATTGCCCCCCGGCTCCCGTTTTTCCATACTCCCCCGGAAACAAACGGTGCCCGGTCCCTCACATTCGATACCTGCGTACTCAGAATCAGGGGGATACCATCATTCCGGAATGACTCCTTGAGCGTCCCCAGATTCTGCCTGAAGTTTGCAAGGCACGCCCTGTATGAACTGCTCCCGTACCGGATGTACTGACCGCGCGCGAGGCGTTCCATCATCGTTCCACCCCGATCGGGAATCACCGTGCCCCTGAACAGACTCTCGAACCACCTGATCGCTCCCCGCAGAAGCAGAAACGATCGAACGTGAATGAGCCGCAGATAGGAAGAAGTCAGCCAATGTGCCCCCCCTGCCGATTCGTGAGAGGCGATTCCGAGTGCTCCGTAGAACTCGTTATGTCCATCGTAGACGATTATTAGATCCGGTTCATAGGGCGGGAGCTCGCGAGCGATATCGTCGACGGTGTAGCTGTTTGTAGCCGTGAGGCCAAGGTTAATGATTTCGACCCTTCGCTCGGGGAAGAGCTGCCTCAGACGGTCGCGCAGAAAAGTAGAGAACGACCCGACGTAGCCGTAGGGGAAGCCCACCGTGGTGGATCCTCCCAGGCAGAAAATTCTGAAGGTGTGGGAGGGCTTGGGCACCTGAAAATAATCCGGCGAAGTATTCGGGCTGAATTCGACCCGCGAAAAATACCTGTTTTTCACATCAGGGTTCATTACGTGATAGACGCGGCCACCGATTTCCTCCGTCGTGAAGAGCGAGAGGTCGGGTCCGTATCCGACCGCGCGCAGGATGCATTCGAGCAGAGCAAAAAGAAGAAGGGGGGAAAGGAGGGTTATCCAGAAGAAAAGTCGTTGCGATCGTTGGCGGGATTTCACGGAGGAATATACGGGCTTCGAAAGTGACATCAAAAGGTGGGGGAGGCCGAAGGCCGGGGTACACGGAACGGCGAAATTCGAACGCCGGCTGAAGCCGGCGCCTACCGCCGGCGCCTGCCAGCGAAGCGGTATCGCCTGATCAGTTGCATTTCCATACCCCTTTCTTTACTTTGATTCACCCCAATGCAAAGCCTGGCTCAGACGATCACGACGCTGCGGCGACACGTTTTGGTGGCGGGCTGCGCTTTGCTCCCCTTCGTTCTCGGCTGTGCTTCCGCGCAGCCTGTGGTTCCCGGCTGGGCCGAGGACGCGATCTGGTATCAGATCTTCCCCGAACGTTTTGCGAATGGCGACTCGAGCAACGATCCCCCCGGCGTACAGCCATGGGGAGGAAAGCCCGAGCGCGACAATTATTTCGGCGGCGATCTCAAGGGAGTCATCGACCACCTCGACTACCTCCAGCGGCTCGGCGTAAACGCGCTCTACCTGAATCCCATCTTCGAGTCGCCGAGCAACCACAAGTACCACACCAAGGATTACCTGAAGATCGATCCCAATTTCGGCGACGAGAACGTCTTCCGGAGGCTTGTGGATGAATGCCATCGGAGGAAGATGCGCCTGATCCTCGACGGCGTGTTTAATCATACGGGGATTCATTTCTTCGCATTTGAGGACATCAAGAAGAACGAGGAGAAATCCCCGTACCTGAAGTGGTACAACATCCACAGCTTCCCGGTATCGGGGCCTGAGAAGCCGAATTACGAGGCCTGGTGGGGGCTGGGAGACCTGCCCAAGCTCATGACAGGTAATCCGGAGGTCCGGAACTACCTCTTTGATGCCACCACCCACTGGATGAAGACGGGAATCGACGGGTGGCGGCTCGACGTTCCGAACGAGATTCCCCACGAATTCTGGATCGATTGGAGGAAGCTCGTCAAGGGCGAAAATCCCGAAGCGTACATCGTGGGCGAGATCTGGGACGACGCGACGGCGTGGCTTCAGGGAGATCAGTTCGACGCGGTCATGAACTACCGGTTCCGGGGGGGAACGGTCGGTTTCATAGCCGTGAGGAATCAGACCGCATCCCAGTTCGACTCCATCCTCCAGGCACAGCGCGCCGCCTACCCCGGACGTGTGGACTATGCTCTGCAGAATCTGATCGGGAGCCATGACACTGAGCGCTTTCTGACGCTCTGCGGAAGCGACGTGGGCAGGCTGAAACTGGCGGTTCTCTTTCAGATGACGTACGTGGGAGCGCCGATGATTTACTATGGAGACGAAATCGGGCTGGAGGGGGGGAAGGACCCCGATTGCAGGAAAACAATGGAGTGGGATTCTACCCGTTGGAACCGGGGGCTCCTTGGTTGGTATCAGAAGCTCGTAAAAATTCGCAATGACAACCGGGTATTCCGGCGTGGTTCGTACAAGACGGTTCTGGTGGACGATAAGACGCGGGCGTTTGCATTTACCCGCGAGGATGCAGCGCAGAAAGCTGTTGTTTTCCTTAACGCGATGCCCGGCACACGGAGGGTGCGCCCGATAGATCTATCACCCGATCCGCGAACATGGACGGAGCTCATCACAGGCGCTTCCTACGCGGCATCGGACAGCGTGGAGATCCCAGGCGATTCCGGGATCGTTCTGCTCGGTACTCCGGGTGAATGAATGAGGTGGCTGATCTGGTTGCTCCTTGTTTCCGCCTCGGCGGCTTCGGCGGCCGACAGCGTTGACGTCACGTTCCGGTACGACATCGCCGGGTTTCCGAGCGGGCTCTCCGTACCGGGCGAGTTTAACGGGTGGAATCCGTCCGCCTGGCCGATGACCTATATGGGGGGCACGCTGTGGATCAGGAATTCACGCATTGCCGTCGGAGGGAGCCCCGGGGGGAGCATTCCCGGCGCCTGGCAGTACAAGTTCTATTACAACGGAGTCGCGACCTGGCCCAATGATCCCCTTAATCACCACGTGAATGCCGCCGATAATAACAACTCCTACATCTACGTGAGGGATCCCACAATCTACCAGTTCGTCCCGAACCAAAAATCTCCTCTCGTCACCACGTCGACGCCCACGATCTCGGCGTACATATTCCCGAAGGTGGGGAGTATCGTCGACACTTCCGCCCTCGTCCTGACGATCGACGGAGTAGGGTATTCAGGGATCGGTCATCAATATGATTTCGCGACGAAACACCTCTCCTTCACGCCCCCCGCACTCCCGAACGGCAGCCATCAGGCGATCCTCAGTGCGGGTCTCAGCGCAGACACGGTAATCTTCGTCACGCAGGGAGGGTTCGTGCGGCTCCTCAACCAGTTTCCTTTTTCAACCTGGAAGACGAGCTGGACGCTCTATGGGCTCGTTGACAATCCGGCCGATACGTTCATCACAATCATCCGGAACGGCGTCGACACGTTTTCCGTCGCTGCTACTGCGGGCTCATTCTCCTTCAGCGCCCCGCTTGCCGACGGGTCGAACAGCTTCGTCGCCGCAGCCGACTCGGCTGGGATTCGAAAATCCTCGTACCCGGTCGTTATTCAGCGGATCGTCAACCACGCCCCGTTGGCATCGATCGGCATTTCCGCATCGCTGGGTCAGGTGAGCCTCGTGGCGCAGGCGACCGACCCCGATTCGGGAGAGACGGGGGCGCTGACATACCTCTGGAATTCCGACTCCTCGAATCCCTCTGTGATTCCCGGCGTCGACGGCTCGACGTCCGGGATCGTGAAATTCTCAACTCCTGCTGTTGCAGGCGAGTACTATGTTACTCTCACCGCGACCGACCCGGAAGGGAACCGCGATACCACCCGCAACTACTTTTCGGTGGACGCCGGCGGCGTGGTGTCCGTCCCTTCCCTTGCGAGCAATCCCCACTGGGTTGCTTCCGGCCGCATGTACCTCCTCTTTTTCAAGTCGGCCTCGGCACAGGGGACGATCAATGCCGCCCTGCCCCGGCTCGATTACATCGCGAGCATGGGGTATAATATCATCTGGATCATGCCCGTGATGAAAAACGCAGCCCCGATCAATAACGGTCCGGGTCCGGGATACGACATCGTGGATTTCTACACCGTCGCGCCTGAGTATGGCACGAACGAGGATTTCAAGAACTTCGTGAAGCATGCTCACGAGCTTGGCCTGAAGATCATCCTCGATGTGACCCCCAACCACACGAGCTCGGAACATCCTTTCGTCACGAGCGTTCGCTCGTACCGCAAGAACTCTCCCTACTGGGCCTACTACCAGCACCAACTCGTCACGAATCCTAATTACCACCCCAATCTGGCCGAAGCCCTGACCACGGACTCTCTCTTCGTCTATTACGGCGCGTTCAGCGATGCCATTCTCAATTACAACTGGGCCGACCTCGACGCGCGGAATTACATGATCGGGGTCTACAAATGGTGGATCCGGGAGATGGGGATCGACGGGTACCGTCTCGATGTCTACTGGGGACCTGCGCGGAGGGCCAACGGGGGAAATGGCGGGGAGAACGAGATGGGGATTCCCGTCCGGACGGCCCTGAAACACATCAAGCCCGATATACTCCTTCTGGGGGAAGATGACGCGACGGGGCTGGGAACGGAAAATATCTTCGGCGACAGGGGAGGAGGCGTGGACGCGGCGTACGACTGGAATCTCTTCCACGGCGGGATTCAGAACTTCTACTCTTCCACGCCGCAGACATCCTCGCTGAACACCTACCTTTTAAATTTCGGCGGAGCATCGATGGGATTCCTGCCCGGGCCGAACGCATATTTCATGAGGTTCCTCGAGGACCAGGATGAAGAGAGGATTATCTGGCAATACCAGGGCGCCGCGAAAACGATGCCCGTATCCACAGCCGTTTTGCTCTCGGTCGGACTACCGCTAGTGTACGGGGGAGAAGAGGTGGGCTGGGGAGCCGGGATTTTCGATTACGACCAGCGGCGGAGAGGAGTGATCGACTGGAACAATGCCGGGAGATCTCTCCTGTTACCCCATTACCAGAGGCTCGCCCAGATCCGCAAACAGTGGGCTCCCTTCTGGTCGCAACGCCAGATCAATCTGCCGACAGGCGACAGCCGGCTCCTTGCGTGGACGAGGCCGATGAACGATTTCAACGGCATCATCGTTGCCAATTTCGACACGGCATCCCATACGGCTTCGGTGACTCTCAACGGAGGGGGCGCGCCTAACGTCTATTTCTCTGGCGGCGTTCAGGACGGCAAAATCTATCATGCGAGCGATCTTTACAACGACACAGTGTATTCCGTCATGTTTAGCTCGGGGAGTGCAACTCTCTCGCTGCTCCTTCCTCCGTACGGATCGTCGGTACTCGTTCTGGCGGAGAGCACGTACTCTCTCACACTCCCCCCGGTCCTCGGAGTGCATGATCTTCCACCGACGAAACCCCTCGCCTACTCCCTTTCACAGAATTATCCGAACCCCTTCAATCCCACCACCACCATCGACTTTTCGCTGGCAAAGGCCGGGTACGTGTCGCTCAAGGTGTACGATGTCCTCGGGCGCACCGCGGCCATCCTGGCGGAAGGATTCCGACCGCCCGGCAGGTACTCGGTTTCCTGGGACGCATCACGGGCCGGCGGTCTCCCGAGCGGACTTTACCTCTACCGGTTGTCGACCGCTTCGTTCACAGACACCCGGAAGATGCTTCTCATCCGCTAGACCCGGCGCCTCGCGATTTATCCCGCATGTCTCTGCCACATCTGGAGATACTGCAAAAGCGACTGAAGGATGCGCCGGGGAAGCACGCCCGCGGAGCCGGAACCTACGCGGTTCCTCAGCTCTGGGTGGGCCATCCAGGACGGAAGGCGGCAGCCCGCGTTCACGCGGTGAATCCCCGCGAGTTCTATGCCGCGGCGCTAGCGGATGTCAAGAAGGAGCGGACGGCGCGCGTCATCAAGGGGGAAGGAGGGAATTGGTCGCGACGCGCCGTTATTTACAACATGTTCGTCCGCAGCAGCTGCGCGTTCGACCACAACCAGAACGGCCGCCTCGATCTTCCCCTTAACGCCGAGGGTTGGAGAGAAACCGGCACGTTCCTGAAGGCGATTGCGCTCCTCCGCTATGTCAGGTCGCTCGGCGCGAATGTCATCCATCTGTTGCCGATCACCTCGATAGGAACGGACGGGAATAAGGGCAACCTCGGCTCTCCCTACGCCATCAGGAACCCGTATCATCTCGATCCCAACCTTGCCGAACCGCATCTCGGGCTCACTGTCGACGACGAGTTCAGGGCGTTCGTGGAGGCCGCACACCATCTAGGGATCAGATTGGTCGTCGAGTTCGTATTCCGGACATCGGCCAAGGACGGGGACTGGGTGAAGGAACATCCAGCATGGTTCTATTGGATCAAGGACAGCACCAAAGACAGGCCTCCCGGTGCGAGGGATGAATCGAGCTACGGTTCCCCTCTCTTTAACGAAGAGGAAATGCGGGCCATTCTGAAGGCGGTTGCGGACGGAGATTTCGAAAACCTTCCCCCTCCCCACAAGGAGTATCGGGAATTGTTTACGGCGCCACCCCAGGAAAAGGCAGTCGACTTTCGTGACGGGAAATATATTGGCGTGCTCCCAGGGAGTACGGCTGTTCGTATCCCGGGAGCATTCGCCGATTGGCCCCCTCAGGATTCGCAACCACCCTGGGGAGACGTCACTTTCCTCAAGATGTATGACCACCCGGAGTTTAACTACATTGCCTATAATACCATCCGGATGTATGATAGTCGACTGGCAAAGCCCGAATTCGCCAATAAGGCCCTCTGGCAGCGTGTTTCCGACATTATCCCTTATTACCAGAAGGCGTTTGGTATCGACGGCGTCATGATCGACATGGGGCACGCCTTGCCGATGGACCTCAAAAAAGAGATGATCCGGAAGGCCCGGAGCATCGACCCGGATTTCGCCTTCTGGGATGAAAACTTCTCGGTGGAGGAACAAAGCGTAAAGGAAGGGTACAATGCGGTCATTGGTTATCAATGGAGCGATCAGCACAGGCCGGAGAAATTCCAGGAGTTGATCAAGCGGTTCGAGAAAGGAGAGTTCCCCCTTCCGTTTTTTGCGACCCCGGAGAGCCACAACACACCGAGGGCGGCAACCCGGGAGGGAGGAACCCTCTACTCAAAGTACGCATGGGCAATCTCAAACTTCATTCCCGCAATACCCTTCATTCACTCCGGGTTTGAGCTGGGTGAAACGATGCCGGTAAACACCGGGCTTGACTTTACGCCTGATCAGCTGGCACACTACCCGTCGCACGCGTTGCCGCTTTTCAGTGAATACGCCTACGGCTGGTTAAACCACGAAGACCTGACGGAGTGGATCGCAAAGGTATCGGAGGTCCGAAGGAAATACCAAGAGCTCATAATTGACTCCAGAGCCGAATCGCTTACTTGGTTGAATAGGTATAACGATAATATTATCAGTTTTCTACGGTCATCTTCTAAAGTTAAACATCAGCTCCTGATCCTGGCAAACCCGAGGATGAGCTCGATTGAAACCTTTACCGTCGCGGTGGAAGGGCCAAATCGATCGCTTTCTGATGAACTCTCCGGAGAGAAGTTCAAAGTCCGTGCGGGGACTCTCAGCGGCCGGCTGGAACCGGGCCAGGTGGTAGTCGCGACACTATGAGGGCGAAGCGGTTATTTCTCGTTCCGGTAGTCCTTCTGGGGATTTCGTGCTCCCAGAGAGATGATCCCGCCAGGATCGTCATCTGGCACCAAATGCGGGTGGATGAACGCCAGGTGCTGGAAGAACAAATGAATGAGTTCATGAACCTCCACCCGGGGGTCCGCGTGGAGGCGATTTACAAAGAAACCGAGGAACTTCGATCGGGATTCATCATAGCTGCGATCGCCGGACAGGGACCGGACCTGGTGTATGGGCCATCCGACCAGGTGGGCCCTTTTCAGGTGATGGATATTATCCGTCCGCTCGAATCGACATTCGATACCCTCTGGCTCAATTCCTTCAACCCTAAAGGACTAACCTGGTACCAGGGGCATTTATACCAGATCGCCGACAAGCTGGGCAATCACCTGACGCTGGTCTATAATAGGAAACTCATCAAAGATCCTCCCCGGACTGACGAGGAGTTGATAGAAATGGGGAGGGAACTCACCTTCGACAGCGACGGCGACGGGAAGATCGATCAATACGCCCTCGTCTGGAATTACACGGAGCCGTTCTTCTTCATCCCCTTTATGACCGGCTTCGGAGGATGGGTGATGGATGATTCAGGCCGCCCCACGCTCGACAATCCGGGCACAATCGGGGGACTGCAGTTCATCAAAGACCTCCGTGACCGGTACAGGATCATCCCTGCTGAGGCCGACTACAACATTGCCGATGCGCTCTTCAAGGACGGGAAATCAGCCATGATCGTGAACGGCGACTGGTCGTGGTCGGGATACCGAAAGGCCGGACTCGATATCGGGGTGGCGCCCCTACCGAAGATCGTGAAGACAGGGTTGTGGTGCTCTCCGATGGTCTCTCCCAAAGGATACTCCATTAATGCAAACGTAGCGGCAGAGAAGATTCCGCTTGTTGCGGAGTTCCTCCGCTTCGTCCTGAACCCCTCGAACCAGCTCAGCACGGCGCGTGCTCTGCAGACGATGCCCACATGGAAAGCGCTGTACGACGATCCGGCCATCAGGAACGACGAAATTCTGACTAACTCGGCCCGTCAGATCGAACTGGGGAGGCCGATGCCGGTCATACCCGAACTCCGTGCCGTCTGGGATGCGATGAGGCCGAGCTATCAGGCAGTGCTCGGAGGAGCGAAGAGCCCCGAGGAGGCGGCACGGGAGATGCAGGCCCTTGCCTTACGGAAGATTGCCGAGTTGAACGAATGAGCCGGGGAATGCCGGGCCGCCAGAGGCTCTTTGTATTCTTCTTCGTCGCTCCCGCGTTTCTCATACTGCTGGGAGTGGTCTTCTATCCGTTCCTCTACAACGTCGTGATCTCTTTCTCGAACATGAATCTCCGCCACATCAAGGACTGGCACCTGGTAGGGCTAACTCAGTACGGAAAGGTGTTCACGGAACCCACGGAGCCGAACTTTTATGCGGTGTTCTTGAAGACGATCATCTGGACGGTTGCCAATGTTTTCTTTCACGTCGTCGTCGGCGTCTCGCTGGCGCTGCTCTTGAACCAGAATCTCAAGGGGAGGTCGGTGTACCGGACCCTCCTCATTCTCCCCTGGGCCATCCCCCAATACATCGTGGCTCTGACCTGGCGGGGGATGTTCAATTACGAGTACGGTTCGATCAACCTCATCCTGACGAAGTATCTCCACCTTCCGGCGGTAGAATGGCTGAAGAGCCCCACCGAGGCGTTCCTCGCCTGCATACTGACGAATGTCTGGCTCGGGTTTCCGTTCATGATGGTGGTGGCCCTCGGCGCGCTCCAGAGCATCCCGCATGAATTGTACGAGGCCGCCGCGATCGACGGCGCTTCGTGGTTTCACCGCCTCAGGAATGTGACCCTTCCCTTGATCCGCCCTGTGATGATCCCAGCAATTACGTTGGGGATCGTGTGGACATTCAACAATCTGAACATCGTCTGGCTCGTCAGCAACGCCGGAGAGCCGTCCGACAAGACGCACATCCTGGTGTCGTTTGTGTACAAAGCCGCGTTCAATCTGTACAGGTACGGCTACGCCGCGGCGCTCTCGATGATCATTTTTTTCATCCTCCTCTTCTTCAGCCAGACGTTCCTGCGGCGAACGAAAGCCGCAGAGGGAGCATACTGAGATGCCGTCCCGACAGAAGCGAACGCGGCTTGCGGCACGGATCGCCAGCCATCTCGTGCTGATTCTCTTCGCAGCAGTCGCGGTTTATCCGATCCTTCAGATTGTGACAATCTCTTTGCGGCCGGCCGACAAGCTCCTGTCGACCTCTCTCGAGATCATCCCGGGGGGGGCCTCATTGAAGTCGTATGTTGCGCTCTTTACGCAGCAGCCGTTCCTCCTCTGGGTCAGGAACAGTGCGATCGTCTCCCTTGCCGTGACCCTGACGGGGGTGTGTCTCGCATCGATGGCCGGGTACGCATTCTCTCGATTCGACTTCGTTATGAAAAAAGCGGGCATGTTAGCACTCCTCGTCACCCAGATGTTTCCGGCGACCATGCTCCTCCTCCCGCTTTACATCATGCTGATCTATCTCAAGCTGATCAACAGCTATCTGGGGGTCATCATTACGTACACCGCCACCGCGCTCCCGTTCTGTGTCTGGACGATGAAGGGTTATTACGATACCATCCCTCCGAGCCTGGAAGAAGCGGCCCGGATCGACGGGACCACCCAATTCGGGGCATTCGTTAGGATCATCCTCCCGCTCGCCGCGCCTGCGCTGGTGATCACCGGCCTCTTTTCGTTCATGACCGCATGGGCGGAGTATCTTGTAGCGGCCCAGATTCTGCAGGACAGCCGGCTCTGGACGCTCCCCCTTGGTCTCAAGTCGTTCGAATCGAACATGTCCACAGAGTGGGGGCTGTACGGGGCAGCGTCGCTCATCGTAATGGTTCCGGTCGTTGCTCTGTTCCTTCTACTGAGCAAGTGGCTCGTCTCCGGGCTCACACTCGGATCAGTGAAAGGGTAGCAGCCCGGGATCGGCGGGGGAGGGATTCAGCGGGGAGGGAAGAAGTGTCTGAGTATGGGTTCTACCTTGGTTCTCCAGTTCCCCCAATTGTGTCCTTCGTGGTATTCCTCGTAGGTAGTCCTCGCTCCTCGCTCGCGCAGGAGGCGCTCCACAAGTTGCGCCTCCATTCGGGTGTCGTGTATCGTTCCTGTCTGAATGTAGAAATCCCCGACACAATGTCCCGTCCGTCGAAGAAATTTGATAACTGCGGTGTCCGCCTGCCAGTAAGCGGGTGACTGGGCCGCGCAGTTTGCGATGAACCCGGGCCTCCTGAGCACGGCATACGTGGCGATCAATCCCCCCATCGAGGCGCCGAGGATGAGGCGATCGTGCGGATCCGGCGAGATTCCGTACCGCCGCTCGAGAAGAGGGGTGAGCTCCTTCTCGAGGAAATACAAGTACGAATCGTTTGCGGCGTAGTCGGTCATCCTTTTGTTGCTCGACCGGTCGGCCGGATCGGTCCTGGGATCCACAAAGACCCCAAGCACCGGCCGGATCGCCTGCGAAGCGATCAGCCGGTTGATCGCGGCATCCATGCGGGCGAGGGTCAGGTACTCGCCCCCGTCGGTCACGTACAGGGCAGGGAGTTGTTTTCCGCGGGTACCGGTGAGCGGAGTGAGGATGTAGACCGGGTAGGTGCGCTGAAGGGCTTCGCTCCTCAGCCAGAGGGTGTCGACTGTTCTCCCCGGATTCCGGGAAGTGGTGTCGGACGCGAAGGGCGTGTAGCCCGGCATGAGAAGCTCCGAGTTCTCACCGAACCCTCCGGCGGCTTTTCTGGGATTGAGAGGATCGAGAATCCAGGCGCTATCCGCCGAGATCTTGTATTCTACTCTCGCGTCGTCGGGGAGCGTCTCCCGCCGGACGAAGAGATCCGTCCCCACGATCCTTTTCATCGGGGCATCCCGCGGATTCCACCCATTGAGGTCTCCCGGCACTGCCGCCGCCCGTGCACTGCCTCTGTACACGAAGTTCACGATCACACCCTCCACGATCGGAGCGGGGTGTTGCTTGAGGTATCGATCGATGATCAGGGCTTTCTTGGCCGAATCGGGCTCAAGCGCGAGTAGCCGGGTAAAGCCGGGGAACTGCTGCGCTTCAGCGATGAAGTGCAGCCCGGAGAGGAGTACGGCAGCCCAAAGAACCGCGCGCATCAGGTGTGCCCGGGGACCAGGGGAATCAGAAGAGGGAATAGATGAAGGGGGCGAGGGCCGAGCCCTCCGTCAACACGATGACGAGACTCAGGAAGACGAGGACCACGATGATCGGGCCGAGCCACCATTTTTTCCTGGTCCGCATGAACGCCCACAACTCGGCGAAAATCGACAGCCGTGAGGAAGCGTTTTTAAGGAATTTCATGGTCCGTCGTCTTTCGCTCAATGATAACGAGATTCGGGCTCAAATTCAAGGAACGGAATTCGATATTGCCGGATCCCAGCTTGAGTTGACTCCACGTGGGCGTTTGCCTACTTTCCCATCCTCAATTCGGAGGATGGGTTCAGCGCGAGGAGACAATTCACGCACGGTTTCAATGAGGAGGATGAATTATGGTTACAACAGCAACCAGCCGCATTCGGGCGAACTTCAAAGACAACGCACTTCTCAAAATGCTCATCGTAGCGTACACCGTAGTGTGGGTGATAACTGCAATACATCCGAGCTACCGGACAGATTGGATTCTGGAAAACATACTTGTGGCAGCGTTTCTTCCGGCACTCTTCTTCACCTATCGCCGCTTTACCCTGTCCGATCTATCTTACATACTCATCACGCTCTTCATGATGTTGCACGCGGTGGGAGCCCATTATACCTATGCTGAGGTACCATTTGGTTTCTGGCTCCAGCAGGTGTTTCATCTCAGCCGCAATCATTTTGACCGTATCGTCCATTTTTCTTTCGGACTGTTGATGGCATATCCGATCCGGGAGGTCTTCCTCCGGATTGTCAACGTCCGGGGGTTTTGGGCCTACTATTTTCCACTGGACGTGACGCTCTCATTCAGTGCCGTCTACGAGATCATAGAGATGATTGTCGCGAAAATAGTGAGCCCTCAAGCAGGCGACGCATACCTCGGAACTCAGGGGGACCCTTTTGATTCCGACATGGATATGACATCTGCTTTCGTGGGCGCGATACTCTGCATGGGGTTGACCGCGTTGTTGCGAAGAATCTTTCATAAAGGTCCGGAGTTGCTCGCCGGCGAGAGGGAAGTATCAGTCGGCTGAGAGCCGGGAAAAAAGCGCCGAACCTAGGTCGGATGTGACAATGAACTCGAAAGAGGACAGCCGTATCAATCGGGTTGTAGAATGGCAGAGAGCGCCGATTCGCTTCGGTGGGCGTTCATCCTTTTTTTATCAATCAGGAACGATCCCATCGCCAGGAAATCCATCTCGGTTGCCATGAAGCACCTGAACGCATCCTGCGGAGTGCACACTATGGGCTCACCCCGGACATTGAAGGATGTATTGATCAGGACCGGGCAGCCAGTATCCTCGTCAAACTGCCGGATGAGGTTGTAGAACCTCTCGTGGTCTTCACGCCGAAGTGTCTGGAGGCGCGCCGATCCGTCGACATGCGTAACGGCGGGAATCTTGTTCCTCATCTCAGGCCGTACCCGCGCGGTAAAGAGCATGTATGGGCTCGGTCGATCGAACTGGAAATAATCGGTCATCCTTTCCTGGAGGACCACGGGAGCGAAGGGTCTGAAACTCTCGCGGAACTTGATTTTTAGGTTCACTCTCCGCCAGTTCTCCGCATTCCTGGCATCGGCCAAGATGCTCCGGCTCCCGAGCGCGCGCGGACCGAACTCCATTCTTCCCTGGAACCAACCCACGACGTTCTGTTCGGCTAGGAGGCGGCTCACGCGCCGGATGAGCGTCTCGCCTTCAAGCTTCTCGCACGCTATTCCCTCGCGTTCCAGAAACCCGGAGATCTGATCTTCTGAAAAAGAGGGGCCGAGAAACGCATTCTCCCAGACGAAGTCGCGAGGGTTTCCGAGGATCGAATTGTAAATGTACGACGCTACGCCGACGGCCCCGCCCGCGTCGCCGGACGCGGGCTGTATGAAGACGTCCTTGAACGGGGTGCGCGTGAGGATCTGACTGTTGGAGACGCAGTTAAGCGCGACGCCTCCGGCGAGACAGAGATTCGAAAGGCCCGTTTCCCGGTGAACCTGCTGCGCAAGTCGCACGACCACTTCGTCAGTCACCTTCTGCAGGCTCGCGGCCACGTCCTTGTGAAAGTCGGTGAGGGGAGATTCAGGCTCCCTTCGCGGGTGTCCGAAGAGAGAATCGAAGGCCTTGCCCGTCATCCGCAGCGCCCGGTCGTAGATGAAATACTTCATGTTGAGCCGGAAGCTGCCGTCGTCCTTGAGGTCGATCAGATTCTTCAAGATCAGGTCGCGGTAGCGCGGATTCCCGTACGGGGCGAGCCCCATCACCTTATACTCGGCGCTGTTGACTCTGAAACCGAGATAATAGGTGAACGCGGAATACAAAAGTCCGAGGGAATGGGGGAAATGCAGAGCCTTACGGAGAGCGATCGAATTCTCTTTCCCGGTTCCGAACGTCGTCGTTTCCCACTCCCCGACACCGTCCATCGTCAGGATCGCCGCCTCCTTGAACGGGGAGACGAGGAATGCGCTCGCCGCGTGGGCAATGTGATGGTCTGAGAAGAGGATGGGGCCCTCGTACTCCAGCTCCTTCCGGATCATCTGAGGGACCCACATCTTCTCCCTGATCCACACGGGCATCGCCTTGATGAATGAAAGAAACCCGGCGGGCCAGGTGGCCAGGCACGTCTGGAGGATCCTGTCGAATTTCTCGAGGGGCTTGTCGTAGAACCCCACATAGTCGAGATCGTTTGCCGCAATACCAGCCTCGCGGAGGCAGTACGCGATTGCTTGCGACGGAAAGCCGGAGTCGTGCTTCCTGCGGGTGAATCGTTCCTCCTGAGCGGCCGCAATCAGCCTTCCGTTCTTCAGAAGAGCGGCAGCCGAATCGTGGTAATAGCAGGATATGCCGAGAACGTTCATGGCCGGATGTCAGAACTGGTGAGTGGCGCGGGAGAGCGTATCATCCGCTTTTCCTTTCTCGATCCAGTACGAGGTGCTGGCCCGCGGCCTTCGCCTGAGAGGGTCCTTGCCGATGAGGCGGAGAATCAAGGCTCCGACTGCGAAAATCGTGAAGTAGACGACGGTGAGGAGAACCCTCGTATTGACCCAGCCGAGAGCCGAGGCGAAGGCCATCCAGTACCGTTTCAGCGCGGCAAAGAATTGTCCGAGTTTGTGTCCGGCCGGCATCACTGAATCTGGGCGAGGATTCTTTTTGCGTCTTCGTTGTGAGGATCGAGCCGCAAGGCGGCTTGCAGATTCTCGCGGGCCTTCCCGAGATTTCCAATCTTGCCGTAGGAGACCCCGAGGAAGAAGTACGCGATCGCTTCGGCCTTCGGGTCGACCTTTTCAGATCCTTCAGCCTCGCGGCTGAAGACCGACTCGAATTCTGCAATGGATCCCGTCATGTTGCCCCGGTCGAAATAGAGCATTCCGAGGCGGGCATGGACAAAAGGGGACTTCTGCAGACTGAGCGCGCGGCGATAAGTTTGTTCAGCGAGGGAATCCATCTTCATCGCACGATATGCATCTCCTGTGAGCATGACGGGGTAGTAGTAACCGGGCTGGACTTTGGAGACGGCATAATACTCGCGGAGTGCGTCGGCATACATTCCGGCATTGCGATACCAGTCGGCCGCGGCATAATGCGCGTCGGACCATGGGATCTGTTTTCTGACATACTGCCGGGCGAGTTGGCGCAGGCGAGTGTCTGCACGGTACTCGCGGGCTGGATCTGGTGTAGCTGCAAAAGGCCACCTGTTCGTCAATGCCGCTGTTCTGCATCGCGCCGCCTCGAGATCGAGTTCGGTCACGCCCGAGCGTTCCCTGTAGGCATCATCACTCAAATTACGGTCCCAATGCCAGTCTGCCTTTGGCATCGGCACTCCATTGTCGGCAAGCACTTCTGATAGGGACTTTGCAAGGAGAAAATATCCGTAGAAGTTCGGGTGGAGGTGCTCCATCATCAGATTGTTGCCGACGATGCCATCGGGCGAGGCGGCGTCGAATACGCTATCGATGTCTGCCAGGATCGCGTGTTCGTCGCGGCAGACCGACCGGATGATGGCGTTCGCTTCGGTGCTTGCGCGGAACCTGAGCCCATCGTAATCGCGCGCCTTTCTGAATTCGCGCTTCGCGTGATACCAGTCCTCGAGTGTGTCGAGGCAAAGCCCGAGGCCGTAGTGAGCTTCGGCGCGAGTAGAGTCGAGCGATATCGCCCCGAGGTAGTATGTAGTGGCCCCGTCAGGATCGCCCCCTTGCAATTCACTGCCCCCGGCGCGCTCGAACCCGTTCCATAGAGTTTTCAGGGAGTCGGTCATCGACTCGGCGAAGAGGGATACGAACGGCTTCTGATCCCTGACGTTGCTTGTGACGGAGCAGAGGATCACAGGGATATGCCGATCGTTGGCCGCAGAAACAAGCGTGCGCATGTTGCATTCGAAGTTCTGCATGGCACGCTCGTACTCGTCGCTGTGGTATCGAATGGCCTCGTGCCCGACCATTGCTTCCATGAGGTCGGCCTGGGGGTGAGAATGCGGGCGGCTGACGAGGTTGCGCACCGCAACAACGCCGTCTCTGATGAGGAGGAAAAGGCGGCTGTGCAAGAGCTTGAGATACAGATTTATCGGCCCTCTCCACCGGCCGAGATATTCTGTCGAGCCCACTCCCATCGCCCCGTAAAACTCGTTGTGTCCGGCGTAGACAACAAAGGCGTCCGGTGTGTAGTCGAGCAGCTCGCGGGTGAAATCGAGAATAGTATAACTGTTCACCGCGGAGAGCCCCGCATTGACCACCTCGATGTTGTATTCGGGGAGGAGTTGTTTGAGCCGGTCCTGGAGAAGCCGGGGGGCTGTCGCATTGTAGTCGAAGGGGAAGCCCTGCATCGTTGACTCGCCCAGCATGAAGATCCGCTTCGTCGTTGGGCCCTTGTCGATTTCAAACAGGTCGTCGGAAGGCTCGGGCAGTGCGACTCCCTCCTGAAGGAAGTATCTCCTCGCCACACCGCGGTTGAGCGTGTACCACTCTTTTCCGAGGACTTTCGTCCTGACGACGAGATCGAGTGTGCCGCCGTAGTTGAGCGATCGCAGCACGAGCTCCGCGCCGCCAAGGAAGAGGAGCGGGGTAAGGACCGTGATAATCCAGAATGCGGGCCTTGAGCGGGGACGGGACTCTTTGCCCGGGGTGTTGTTCGGAGGCGTGCTCATCAATACGGGGGAATATAGCAAAAATAAGGGCGGGCTTCTAACCCTCGCGCGGCGCTCCCGGCGCCACGGCTACCGCGTTGCGTTCACGGCCCAGCTGCCTGTGACCGCATTCCGATAGATGTAGTCCCTGGCAGGTGCTTCGCGCTGGTTCAGGAGGACGTTTCCGTTCCGCCGCTTCCTGGGCTTCCCGGTTCGATAGTGTTCCGCAAGTTTCGCGAGATCGTATCCGAAGGGAGAGAAGAGCGTCTCCAGCGCCTTCAGGAAGAATTCGGTGTATTGTTCGATGTCGTACCCGTCCCAGTGCTGGTAGGTCAGGAGGCTTTTCGCTTTCTGCGGATCCCGCTTCCCCGTCCGGTCGATAATGATGTATTCGATCATTTCGCCCGCCTGCACGTTGATGCCGAACTGGGAGAGCTCCCCGACGACCATCGCGCTGAGGTTTTTGTTGGCGTATTCCCCGGCTTCCTTCTGCACTCTCCTGCGGAGAACGAGCTCCATCGGATCGACCCGCCCGGCGCGAAGCTCGTTGAGATAAAAATGCGCCTCCTGAAGGAGTTCCGGCACGTGCGCCCTCACTTCTTCGATCGTCGCCGCTTCCGTGAGGATTTCCAGCAGCCTCGCCTGCATCTTCTTGATATACGCCGGGGTATCCTTCCTTCGCACTTCGATCCCCCGCACCTTGATTTCGCCGTGGTCATACCACCCGACGTACTTTCCCGCCGTGGGAATTCCCGGGTCGGTTTTCGAACTGGGGAAGAGGATCCAATTGTAGATCCCTTCCAGCGAAATATCGACTCCGACGCGCTCCTTGATCCGCGCGCACAACTGCCTGTACTCTTCGTGCGTCGCCCCCGGTTTCTTCAGCCAGAGACAGTCGATGATGGCGTGCACGAGATGGTATCCTTCGGATTCGGCGATCTCCTTGGCGGTCAGGAGCGCCTCGCGGGAAAATGCGTTCACCGATTCGTGGGCCTCGATCCTTCCGAAGCGCGCGTTCTTGTAGCCCAGGTACCCGAAGCAGGTGACGAGCATCCATTTCAGCGCATTCTGCCTCTTCTCGTACTTCTGATATTCCTGGTGTGTTGCGGCGGCTTTCTTCCGCGCTTTGTAATAGGTCCGTTTTTCCAGGACCGGCTTCAGGGTGGCGGGGACGATTCCCCGGCGCTTCTCGCAGATGGTGTAGCCGAGCTCCGGCACGATGCCGTTCCGGCAGCAGGAACAATTGATGGTCTCCGGACTGATATTGTGCATTTCCATGAGGCTCGGGTACATGCTGGCGAAGTCGAGCTCCGCGACGTTTTCATGGTAACCCGCTTCCGGCATGAACACCAGCCCTCCGCGATCGCTCAGCAGCAGCTCATCCGCGGTTTTGAAATCCTCCCCTTCCTTTTTCTCCGCCGGGATGAGGATGTTGTTGCGGTAGGCGTAGCTCATCTGCATGCTCGCGAGCCCCGTCCCGATCGCCGCGCGCGATTGCTTCTGCATCGGGAGCTGGGTCAGCCTGGAGAGCTCGACGACCCCCTCGATGTCCGATTCTCCCATGATGAAGCTGTTCTCCGCGTCCATGTGCCAGCGCCCCGCAAGCATGAAGGCCGCATCCCGGTGAACGACCTGCCCGTAGGTCCAGTAGCTTCGCTCCTTCGTCGTAAAATATCCCTGCAGGCGGTCTCTGTTGAGCAGGAGGGCAGTCCGGTAGTGCGTGGAGGCGCGCAGGAGCGTGGGAAAAAGCGTCGCGTCTCCCCAGGAGGAAATGATGATGTCGGGGTCGTACTGGTAGAGGTGCCAGTTGAGCGTTTCAAGGACCTCCACCGGATCTTCCTGTTCGAGGCTGTAGGTGGCGCCGCCGTAGCTCAATTCCAGTTTCAGCGTCCTGAAGAACTTTGTCGAGAATTCGGCGTTCCCGTTGCTGAGCCTCATCGTCCTCAGATCGGGCATCCGGTAGGAGCAGGCGTCGAACGAGTCTTCGAGAATGATGCGCCGGAGCGCGTTCCCGCCGGAAACGACGAAGGTGCAGCGCGCGAGCGGGAAGACCTGCCTGTCGTACAGGTACATCTGCGCGACGGGAATATTGCTGTTGTAGAACACAAAGTGCGGAAAGAACTTCTGCAGGGACCAGACGCATGCGTTGAACCGGAGGGGATCCCGGACGGTGAGTGAGGTGACTGGCCATTGTTCGCCGCTGAACAGTTCCAGTTTCTCCGCCTTCCCGACCGTGACGGGGAGCCTCAGCCTCTGAACGAGCGCGGGGATCCTCTTTTCGTCGCCGGGTGAGAGGCGCAGGTAGAATTCCGGGTGGAACGGGTCGAAGCAATGATGGGCCGCGCCCTCGTCGTCGATGATCCAGACGATCATCCCGTCGCGGACGGGGTAGACGTCGAAGAACCAGCCGTGAATCTCGCGGCTTCCGTCCTGCGGCTCGCTCACCGTTCGTTCTCCGCGCTCTCGCCGAGGAGGCGGAACTCCGCCGATTGCCCGGGGGCCTCTCTCTCCTCCAGCCGCTTAATTTTCTTGTATTGTTCGAGGAGCATGCTCATGAAAATCGTTTCCAGCGGCGTTTCATTGGCGAAAAACGCTCCGGCGGCGAGGTGAAGTTTCGGCGCCCTCCACATCTCGTCAAAGAGGAGCTGGTCTTCCTTTCTCAGCGCCCGCCTGAATTTTCCCCATGTTTCTCTGCTCCGATCGATAACGAGAGTGAAGGTGTCATTATTTCGTCCCATGGCAACGGTCTCCTTTCTTCATGGCGTTCGAACCCGTCCTGCTCCAGGCGGAAGACGGTGTCCGCAGAATGATACAGCAGGTGAAAAAGCGATTCCTTTCCAGGCGGAACCCTGGCCGCTTCGATATCCGCAATCAGGATATGGACGTTTGCCGTCGAGAGCTCTCTGAGTGTCCGCACGATCCGCCCCAGGCTTTCCCGGCATTCATGCGGCTTCACCTGCTCGTCGTAATAGGTGTCGAGGAGTCCGAGGACAATCACAAGCGGGCAGGGGGTGCGGCTCAAAAAACGGGGGAGTTTTGTCGTGATCGCGGCTTCCGTTTGAAATGCCGTGAACGACCGCGTCACGTGCGTCCTCTGCAGCAGCGCCTTCGGAGGAATTGCAAGGAGCGCGGCAATCTTCGAAAGAGTATAGCTGTTGAATTTCATCGCTCCGTCCACGACGGCAAGCGGCCGCCGCACGGCGCCGCCGATGAGCAGGCTCACCGTGTAGACAAGCGAATGGCCGTACAGCAGGTGGATCGCCGCCGGGCGGCGCTGCATGCTGCTGAGCGCGGCGTCGAATCCGGGGAGGGAGTGCGGCTCGATCCTATGTGCGTGCTCTATATCTGCCGTGTGCATCAGGGGCGGAAGCGTGCCGGAGAATGGTTGTTCGCGAAAACGGGTGCCGCTCTCATGATACGACAATTTTGTCTGTTTGTCAAGCAATAGGTGATAAAAATGTCGTATCCGTCCGGAAACGGCAAGATGGTGATAAAAATTGATTTTGGAGGAGGGAAGAGTTACATTGGCGAAACCACCGACCGCACCGTCCGCGGAGGTGCCACGAGGTCACAACGATGCAGATCAATGAAAAGGTCGAGCGGGACGCCGCCCGGCTGACATTCAAGGGCGACCTGCTGGGCGAGACCGACGGCGACGCCGTGCGCCGAAAGATTTACGACCTCCTCGGCGCCAGCGTCAAGCATGTCGTGATCGACCTCGGTGATGTCCGCCACATCAACAGCGCCGGGCTCGGCTCCCTCATTGCGGCGCTGATCACGATGCGCAAATCGGGAGGGGACATCCGCCTTGCGCGCGTCGGCCGCAACGTTCAGAACATCTTCGTGATCACGCGGCTCGTAACGATTTTCGATACGTACGAGACGGTCGACGAGGCGGTGAGCGCGTACCGCAATCCTAAAACCGCCGCTCCGCTATAGCCACACCAACCCGGGAGAGCACTATGGGGAGATTCCACGGAACACGCGGCATCCTCTTTGTCCTTTTACTCGCGTCGATCCACTTCCTTCCGGTCGCGGCCGCTTACGGCCAGGCCGGCGATGGAGGCCTGAACAGGCGCTTTAAGCTCTTCGGCGGGATCGGCTTTCCGGTGGGAGATTTCAGCGAATCGGGAACTCCCGAAGGGGGGCTCGCGCAGGCGGGATTCACTGTTGGGGCGGAATTGTGTACGGAAGCGGCTCCCCACTTTGAGCTCGGCGCCGGAGCGGGCTTCAATCTCCATAGCGTCGATGTCTCATATTTTCAGAACCAGTATCCGGGGGTGCGGCTCGATGCCGGTAGCTGGAAGCTCTTCTGGTTTACGGGCCTGGTTGGATTCGACGCCAATGTATCCGACGACGTCGATTTCTACGGACACGGCAATTTCGGATTGCTGTTCGCGAGTACACCGGACTTTACCGCGTACAGTGGCGGAAGCACGGGCCACGCAAACTCCGTCAGCGGCACGTCCGTGGGCTACGGCTTCAACTTTGGGTTCATCTTCAACAACAGATTCGATGCCGGGCTCCGGTACCTTGCCGGAGAGCCGTCGTTTACGATCAACGGGATCTCGGGCAAACAATCCATCGCTGTCTTCGCGGTTACGTTCGGCTACGTCTTCCACTGAAGGGGCTGCGCATCGCAGGATGATCACGCCCTGCGATGCCTATCGCCTTCACCTATGATTGCATTCCCCTCGGAATTTTCGTACCTATTTCCCGTACTCCGCATCATTCATCGTCCGAGCCCGTAGCTCAGGGGTAGAGCATCTGCCTTTTAAGCAGGCTGAAATTAGCTTCTGCAGACAGCATTCCGCAAAAAATCCTTCCTTTGCTAACACCCTGCTAATCACAACGGGTGTTACGGACATGCCATCACTTTTCAAGCGTGCAAACGGGGTCTATTACTTCGTCTTCGAAGATAATGGGAAACGGAGGTGGAAGAGTAGGGGAGTGACGCAAAAGAATCTTGCCTTGAGGTTTCTCCTTAATTTCGATCATTCAAAACCTGCTCTACCACCGAAGCTTCTTCTTTCGCATTTCTGTCGGGATTTCTTCACATCTGCCGTACCGAACCACAGCCCAAAGACCGTTGTAATCTACAGGCAATCCTTAACCAACTTCCAATCGATTACAGGGGATATCCCCATCACAACGATTACATCGAAGCATATTGACGAATTCAAGACCGAGCGACTTAAGACGGTGTCTGCGATCAGCCTCAACGTCGAATTGCGCACCCTTCGGTTAGCCTTTAACACGGCGATGAAATGGAGAGCCCTAGCGGCGAATCCTTTTAAGAATGTACCTCTTTTGAGAGTGCCCGAGCAGCAACCTCTCTTCTTAACCAAACAGGGGTTTCAGAAGCTGATTCTTGCGATCCCTGAGGGTTGCTTTCGCGATTTTGTCATCGTCGCCGTCTTCACTGGTCTAAAGCGCGGAGAGTTACTCAACCTTTCGTGGAGTGACATAGATTTCGATAGAAAGCTTATCTTCGTCCAGTCCAAGAAGGACTTTCGGACGAAGGCAGGGAAACGGAGGACAGTTCCCGTGAATGAAACCGTTTTTCGAATCCTTCGGTCAAGGCAACAAAATGCAAAACAAGAGCTGGTTTTCACAATCAACGGCGGAGGGTCTTGGAGAGTCATGTGACTCACAAATTCAAGTGGTTCCCCCACAAGGTTGGATTGAATGCCGATGTTCATTTTCATCGTCTCCGGCACACTTTTGCGACCTGGCTCGTTCAAGGAGGAGGAAACATATACGAAGTGCAGAAACTCCTTGGGCACACAGTGTGAAAATTACGGAAATTTACTCCCACTTGGCTGCAAGCGAATTACATGGCGCCGTGAGGAGAATCGATTTTCGGCCAAATTGAGAACAGACTTTAAATCAGAAGGGAACACCATGGCTAACATAACAGGGCTGCAAGAGTTAATCGCCAACCTGTCCCTCCGTTCGTGGTGATGGAATACCCCGGGAAAACAGAGGCGGTAGACGTTGTGCTGGTGTAGTAGGTGACGACCCGTTTGGCCGAATTCGTCGGGTGCAGGGCGATGAAGGGGTCCCCCTGATCGTACTAATCCTGAAAAATAGCACTGCTCTAGTACTGGCTACTCCCTGCGGCATAGAAGGCCAGTAGCGGAGCGAGCATGGCGATAAGTCTCATGGGCTTCATGGTGGTTTTCCTCCACTTCTGTATTTTGAGATTTTGTGATGAATGGTTGACTTGGAAGGCAGAAAGCCCCCCAAGGACAGAATTCCCTTGACTATTCTCTAGCGGAGACGTGTTTGGGGAGACGCTTTGAGCGGGCTTTCGCTTTCTACATCACCCACTCTCCGGAGGCAATCGTGTCCGGAATTCTCTTGGCTTCATCGCAAGAGGACCATTTTTCTCGCAGTTGAACCATGCGTCCAAGTCAGTCTGTAGAAATAGACCCCGCTGGGCCTACTCGTCGCGTTCCAAACAGCTTCGTACTCGCCTTGAGTCTTGATTTCATCCACAAGCTCAACCGTTTCCTCCCCCCAGGAGATTGAATACCTCTAACCTCACCCGACATTTGGCTTCCAGGCGATATCTGATGACGGTTGAAGAATTGAACGGATTCGGGTAGTTGTCAAGCAACACGAAGCCGTGCGGGATCGTTGAGTTTTCCTCCCCCACCGAGGTGATGAAGTTGTTCCTGAGCGCCCAAACCCCAGAGTTCGACGTCGCCACAAACAACGTATCACCGCTCGCTGCGAGACCGTACGGAAAACTCGAATAAAGAAATCGTGTCAATTCTGCCGGCTGATCCAAATGTGAAATATCGACCACCCCCACGAAATCGCCGGTCTTGTAGAGTGTAGTGCCGCTCGTGACGAACTTCACGTTGCTCCCGCATGCTATCGCGGTGGACGAAATCACTGACGGAGACGAGGGATTGGCAATGTTGAGTATCTCAAGGTAAGGTTGACCCACGAAGGCGACACTATCCTGAAGCAATACGCCGATTACATCCATGGGGAGATAGGATAGTTGATGGGGCGAGGAAGGATCTGAGATGTCAATCAATCGTAGACCTGCGTCCCACACGCGAGCACCGACCGCCAGCACATCGCGTGTAATGGAGACGCTGAGGTATATCCCAGGCTGTTTCCACGTACCCAATCGATAGGGGTGGAGCGGATCGGCCACCGAGAAAATACCCACCGAACTGTCGGCCCCGACGATGACCAGTGAATCCCGCGCGGCGATGGAAGTTGCATTCACATCCGTCGCAAATGATGAAATGCGCTCGAGCGATCCCGAATCACCGAGACGAACCACGAGCACGCTATCATGCTGCATATATCCGTACTTCTTGACCAACACACAAGCGAGCTCGTTGGTGAGAACTACATCAAGCGAATAATCCGGAGTGGGGATATTGGAAAGGGCTCGTGGGTGCCCGACATTGCTGAAGTCCACGCTCCAAAGGCCGGCAGCCGAGGAGGCCAGATAGACGATGCTGCCTCGCTTCGCCATGCCGTAATACTGCCCGCCGGATGGGAGGAGGGTGACCTCGTGGATGGAATCGGTTTGGGCGATCGAATAGAACTCGATACCGATATACTCAGCAACGCCGAGAGTCATATCCGACGTGGTGGCGCTAGATGCCACCAGTCCGATGCGGGGAGCATGGGCAGTGATCGAGAGTCGTGACGGGTCTGCGGCGTTCAGCACGACGATCCCCGAATCTTTCGTGGCACAATACAGGTTATTTCCTCTGGAGGAAATCTGATAGATTTCCGAGTACAGCTCCAGCGAATCCAGCGACAGCGGATTCCACGGATCGGAAATGTCGAAGACATGCATTCGCCCTCCTGTCGTGCCGACATAGAGGAGGGTATCCCGCCGATGAATGGATTCGGCATTCCCCCCCACATCGAGTTGCTTACTCCATGTAGGTGTAAAGGGGGAGTCCGGCATCCAGCGAAAAACGTACAGCCCCTGTCCAGGCCCCCGGGGGCCATAATAGATGTATTCTCCAGACGTGGCGACCGCTTGGTTTACAGGGAAATCAAAGAGATTGATCTCCACCCGGAGGACCGGATGCTGCAGATCGGAAATATTCACGGCGATGATGCCGAATCCCAATCCGGTGATGAACATCAGGGAGTCTGAGACGGAGATTTCTCGAAAAGCCACATTCACCGGATAATCAAATCTGCCATACTCCTTGAGTGGATAAAGCTGCCGCGAATCGCAAAACAGGACAGTGTGATCCATGACCACGAACAGTACCGTGTCTTTGATCTTGAGATATCCCACTCCTTGGTCCAACGCAGTATCATAGAGAAGCTGGGGATGGGAGAGATCGGTGATATTCGCGACCTGATAATTCTGTCCTTGGCCGACAAGAGCATAATTTCCTATCAACTCAACCGCAAGACATGGGCCCCATGTCCACCGACCGAGGAGAGTCATGCCCGTGTCGCAAAGAGAGGAGGTTCTCGTGGGGAATCTTGCTGCTTCCGAGGTGCTCCGAACGATCGGTGGTGTCGCGCGGAAGCCGATTGAGGGAATCATCCCGTTCGGTATTCTAGCTGTTTGCGCTAAAACCGATTGAAAGCCCATGATCAATAGGAGAGACAGAGCCACCGACTTGCTCGCATTCCTCATCTCCGACCCCTTCGCTAGTTTTTCATGAGCTTGTTCTTTATAACTTTCGTACTTCTGGTTCCAATTCGCTTACCAAGTTTTGATAACGTGTCGGCAGAACGGGTCTTTTTTTCAGGAGAGTACGGAATCTCAACTCTACTACGAATATCTCTCGCGAGTTTTTTTCTTCCCTTATCAATTCTATCAAGCAGATCGCTATCTTTCACCGGCTTGCCTTCATGTGTGTACCACCTGCGTTTCCGATAATCGCGTACACGATACGGATTAATAAGTTCGTCGTCTGTCACTCTGATTCGATCAGTATATATCGTTACTCCAGTGCCCTTCCTGAGCGCTTCTGGATGTTTCTTGCCGAACTGCAGCAATTCTTCAATAGACTCGAGAATGCTAATCGTCTCAAGACGATGTATGCCTTGATTGTCACGTCGTAAAGCTCTTGTGATTGGAGGAAGATTCATTGAATCAGGAAATTCAATGATAAAACCGTTTCCTCCGGTCTGTCTTGGATCGTAATCCATTGCTCCGTCGCAATGAACAATAATTTTATTAGCGCCGCTCGTTGAATTTATCTATTGAGAACAAATCTTTGTAAGTCAATTAGATATTCATATTTCTATTTGGCGGAAATCGTCGTACTGTGGCGTGTCTCGAAAATCATGGATCCGTTTCTTCTTTTCATATCTCCCTCAGTTTCTTCCTAATCTTTCACCAAATCCACCAGTAAAGTGGCGCGAACATCGTGAAAATGGTAAGTGTTCCCGAGAAAATAGCTATACCCCAAAGAGAGGCATTGAAGGCTGTCGCATCTAACCTCATGACTCCCGTCATTGGTGGATTCGTCATGGCGATGGCCATAAAGATAATCGGCATGACGAAGCACGCAATTTCGAGAAGGGTAATTCAATCTACGAAATTTAGCATTCGTTTCGGAGTCTTCGGAGGCCCTTGTGGTTCGGGTGGATTCTTGTTAGATTCCAAGAGAAAGCAATCCTGTTAGGTGTCAGCGAAGGAGGGCATGCTGCTAACAGACTGCTAACAATTGCGCTTAGCAGCCACCAAAAAGTGGCCAAAGATCGCACGAGCCCGTAGCTCAGGGGTAGAGCATCTGCCTTTTAAGCAGAGGGCCGTTGGTTCGATTCCAACCGGGCTCACTTTCGCGGGTCACTCGTTAGGGTACTGCTTCCTTCCTGAATCGATCTCCTATCACGAAAAACCCCCGGCCGGAATAATCGGCCGGGGTTTGAACTCTTCCTACTCCCCCCGGGGCTGATGTTTGAGAAGGCGTTCTCTCAGGGCACGTCGTTGCAGTCCGCCGACGTCCAGCCGGCGCACGCAGTATGGCGAGAACCGGTATAACGGCACTTCTGCCTACCGCAAGCGATGGCACGGAGATGTACGCCGGCTGAAGCCGGCGCCTACAGCCGGGAGGGACGGAGGCACGAATGGAAAGGGGAAGGGATCAGGCGGGGCCGCCCAAGGATCATCTCCGGTTCAAGGGATCAGGATCGTAAATCTGGTGGGTCCCTCGGAGTTGCCCTCGAGGCCGAATTCGAAGCGGTGTCGGGAGAGGATCTCCTTGACGAGGGTCAGTCCGATCCCCTGACCGGTTTCTTTGCTGCTGAAAAAAGGGGTAAAAATGAGATGCCTGATTTCCTCAGGTATCCCCGGGCCCGAATCCTCGACCGCGAGGAGGATGCCGCCGTTCTTGCGCTCGAGCCGCACGGCGATTGCCCCAGCGCGGCCGATCGCCTCGATGGAGTTCTTGATAATGTTGACCAACACCTGTTCCATCTGGCCGCGGTCGATCTCGCGGATCAGGAGGCCTGCGGGGCCGAACTCCCGCCGGAGCGCAATGGCTCTCTTATCGCACTCGGGTTTCATCAGGGCGCATGTATCCTCAAGGAGAATGACCAGATCCACGGAGTGTCTCACGGGTTCAGGGAGGCGGACGATGTCCGCAAATCCCTTCATAAAGGCGTTGAGATGCTCGGTGCGCGAAATCGCAATCGTGAGCGCGCCCGAGAAATCATCTCTGTCCTCCTCCCGAAGCTGATCGCGGTAGTGAAGGCTCGAATGGAGGAGAGAGTTCGCCGCCCCGATTGAGTTATTTACCTCATGAGACATCATTCTGATCAGTTTCTCGTAGGCCGACTTCTCCGACTGGCGCAGTTCCTCCGTCAGCTCCTCGAGGAGGAAAAACGTGCGCGGGAAACCCCTGTCGAGAAACTCCGATCGGATGCATTTCACGCGCCGGATTCCCCGCAGCGGAACGAGCCCAGAGTGGCCCGGATCCAGCCGGGCCAGCGCAGACGCCAGGGGTGAATCGATCTCTCCGAGGCGCTTCCCGACCACATCCTCTCCGTTTTTCAGAAGGAATCGCCCTGCCGCCGGATTCATCATTGAGACCCTCCCGTCGTAATCGAGGGTGACGATGCCGGCGGGAGAAGCAGCCATGATCTTCTGCAGGAAAAAGTGCTGTTCTTCGAGAGCAAGGCGTTCATCCTGAAGCGTCTCGATCATCCTGTTATACACGCCGATGAGGGCATCCATTTCGGGCTGCCCCGACAGGCGCAGGCGTGTTGCAAAGTCTTTTTCCTTGAGCGAGTCGGCTCCGGCGAGAAGAAGCTCCAGGGGGTGGAAGAGCCCTTTGAAGAGCCGGAACGCAATCACACCGGAAGCAATCAGGAAGGCCTCGACTGCGATGAACCAGATCCGCTGGTCCCAGAGGAGAACCGCCATCGCCGCCGCAAAGAGCAGGTGGACCCCGGCAATGTAGAGTACATACTTCCGGCGGAGGGTCACGTCTTGATTCCGAACTTCGTGAACCGGCGGTAGAGGGCGGCCCTGCTCAGGCCGAGCGATTCCGCGACCCTGCTGATGTTTCCTCCGAAGTGCTGCATCGACTTCACAATCATGGCCTTTTCTATTTCCTCCAGGGTTGCGCTTCCGACCTCTGGCAGAGACCTGTCGCTCTCTCCGCCGTGATCGGCTCCGAGTGAGGTCCTCAGATCTTCCACCCCCAGAATCTGGCCCCGGCTGAGCAGTACGGCCCGCTCAATCACATGCCTCAGCTGCCGGATGTTCCCGGCCCAGGGGAGACCCTGAAGCAACGACATTGCCTCGGGGGAGATGGTCATTCCGCTCCTCCGGTGGACGTTTGCGAGGGCCTGGATGAAGTAGCCCGCAAGGAGGGGGATGTCGGCCTGCCGCTCTCTCAAGGGCGGAATCCGAATGGAGATGAGATTCAGCCGGTAGAGCAAATCCTCACGGAACGCGCCGCTTGAGACCGCCTCCTTCAGATCGGTGTTCGTTGCCGACACGACACGCACGTCTACCGAGCGCGTCTCGCTCGAGCCGAGCGGTTCGAAGGTGCGATCCTGAAGCACCCGGAGCATTTTCACCTGGCATGCGGGGTCGAGGTCGCCGATTTCGTCAAGAAGGATAGTGCCTCCCGCAGCCATCTCGAACCTTCCCTTCCGGTCCTGACGCGCATCGGTGAATGCCCCGCGGAGGTGACCGAACATCTCGCTGTCGAACAGGGTGGGGGAGATACCGGCTATATTCACTTTCACGAATGGGCCTCCGCTCCTCGGGCTGTTCCGGTGAACCGCCTCGGCCACCAGTTCTTTTCCCGTACCGCTTTCTCCCGTGACGAGGACAGCAGCATCGGTCCCGCTCACCCTTCCCGCGATTTCGAGAGCTGCGAGGAGTTTTGGATCGCGCCCGATGATCCGAGAGAAATCGTAGCGTGTATCGAGCTCTTCCCGGCTCGGGACGGTGCGGGGGACGTCGGGCGAGTTGACAAGGGCGAGCCCGAGAGCCGTTTTAACCGACTGCAGGAGCTGTTCGTTTGTCCACGGCTTCGTGATAAAATCCGAAGCGCCGGCGCGCACCCCCTGCACCGCGAGCGTGATCGACCCCCACCCGGTCATCAGGATTACCGGCGTGAGGGGGCGGGATGCTTTGATGCGGGAGATGAGCCTCAGTCCTTCCTCGCCCGACGTGTTGCGCGTGAAATTCATGTCCTGGATGACGAGATCGATTGTGCCGGAGGCAAGAAACGACATGGCATCCTGAGGCGAGGAAGCTGATTGAGTGCGGTAGCCTGCCTGTTTTAGCAGGAGGGCGAGAGAGGCAATTACCGCCGGGTCATCGTCGACGAGGAGGATGGTGCTGGTCATACGGCCCAAAAAGGTACGCCTTTGCCCCCTGAAAGGCAATCACTCGTAATGCAGGGCCTCTGCGGGTTCAACCGCCATTGCCAGCCAGCCCGGAAAGACGCTGCAGACGTAAGTGATCGCGTAGGTGAGCCCGAGCGAGAGTGCGAGAGCGATCAGGTAGATCCCCGGAGAAATGAATCCGATCAGATCGAGCAAGGGAAGCTGCAGCACGAGGAAGGACGCTGCCCCGACGCCCAGGGTTGTAATGACGAATTGCTCTCCGTGGATTTGACGGGAAACGTTGGTCGCCGTTGCTCCCACCGCGCGCCTGAGGCCCATCTCTTTCGTGCGCTGGGAGACGTTCTGCCACAGCACGCCGATGAGGCCCAACGCCACCATAAGGAGGAGAAAGACCGCCACGACTCCGCCCGCAATCACCGGGGCAAGGCGCTCCTTGAAATCGCTTTCGCGGTCCTGGGCAAGCGTGCTGATGGTAAAGGACCATCCCTTCCGAACCGATTCGAGGACCCGGATCAGCCGCTCCTGGAACTCCGCGGTCGTCCCTTCACGCACCCGGATGTGAAACGCTCCCCAGGGATTTCTCGTCGTGTCATTCAGGTTGTCGCGCGAAATCTGATAGTTGACGGACGATGAGAATTCTCCCGCCTTCCGGAAATCCCTGATCACTCCTACGATCCGCTCGCTCGAGTCGGTCCCTCGTTTTCCGAGCGGGCTTTCGGAACCGAACAGGGTCTGCGCTAATTTTTCATTGACAACGATCGGAAGGAATTTCGATCCGTCATCCTCGTGAGAAAACCATCTCCCCGCCGTCAGGGGAATCTTTAATACATCGATCATTTCGTCGGACGCCCCGTTGACCTCACACTCGACATCTACTCCATTATACTTCGTCCCGTGTATGGAAGTGGAATGGGAATACGGTCCGGCCTCCATCCAACCGATGGATTCGATCTCCGGGAGGTCGCGCATCGCAAGCCGGAGGCTGCGCAAACCCGCAAGGCGCTCGCCGATGTGCCCTTTTCCGGGGAGACGGGTGTCCACAGTTATCCTCCAGACATTGTCCGATGAATACCCGAGCGGACTGCGGTAATTGGTCACATAGAGCGTGGCCGCCCCGAGGACGACAAAAAGGACGAGGAAGGATATGAATATCTCGATCATCAACAGGCCGTTGATGCGTTTGCGATTCCAGACCATCTTCAGAAGGTGACGTATCATCGGGGGACTCCTTTGAGGGCGTCGACAGGATGCATGCGCGCCATTTTCCAGGCAGGATAGACTCCCGAGAGGACCCCGAAAAAGAGGATCGTTGCAAGCCCGTAGAGGAATATCCTGATGTTGAGGTGAAAGTCGGCATACTGGATCAATCCGCTCCCGCTCAATATGGTGAGGATCAATGTTGAGAGGAAGAATCCGATCACTCCGCCGATCGCCGTGAGGATGATGTTTTCCACGAGGAACTGCCCGACCAGGAGCACGGATGAGGCCCCGAACGACTTTCGGACCCCGATCTCCGAGGCCCGCTCGAGGATTCTGCTGATATTGATATTGACGAGGTTGATCGTGGGGAGCAGCATGAACAGGATGGCCGCGAGGACGATCACCCCGACAAGTTCCTCCGGCTCGTGGCCGCCGCTATTCCCCAGGAGTTCGCGTGCAACCTCGTCGAACACCGTTCCGGGTACGCATTCGATCGTCGTATAGCGGGAGGAAGGGAGCTCCACCTTTTTCATGCGGAGAGCAAATTCCTCTTTGATGCGATCGAAGTCCGATGCGCTTTGCGCAAGAATCAGCCCATTGCAACCGGAAAAGAGCGACGTCCGGAAATCCGGATCCGGGGATGTACTCAGCGGAACCCAGATGTCTGAAAAAGGGACTTCCCTGTAAATGGGTATGTTTGCCACCACGCCGACGATCCTGAAGCGCTGCCGGTCGGCCTCGATGACCTTCCCTACGGCCGGCCGGTCGCCGAAGAGTTTCTCCTTTGTCGCCCTGTTGATGACTGCGACGAAACTTGCATTCTTCTCATCATCGGAAGTAAACGGTCCTCCCTCGAGGAAGGTAAAGTCGAGAATCTTCCAGTACTCCCCGTCGGTGCGCTTCAGGTAGGGTTTGAGGTCGACACCCGCGTTGTACGATGAGACGATCGCCTGCCCCGAATAGATCGAAGTCATTTCTACCCCGGGGAGCGTCCGCATGTGCGTATCGAGCAGCTTGTAGCCCGGAGGGCCGATCTGGGTAGACTGCGGTCCGAACATCTTCGCGCGCTTAACGACGAGCGTCCGATCCTGCCTGATTTCGGGAGGAAGAGGCGAAAACGTATGATCGAGGGTCGCCCATGCGACCATGAGCACCACCAGGGTGAGGCTGATGGCAAAGAGGCTTATGAACGTGAAAAACTTGCGCCGGGCGAAAACCTTAAAGGCAATCTTGACATAGTTTCGTATCATTGCGCTAGTTCACCTGCCTTCCGTCGAAGAGGCGAATGGTCCTCGCGGTGCGCTCGGCCATCCTCGGATCATGCGTTACCATGACGATGGTGGCCTTTTCCGTCGAGTTCAGATCGAGGAGGATGTTCATAATCTCCTCTCCCATCTGACTGTCGAGATTTCCCGTAGGCTCGTCGGTGAGCAGGACCGCGGGTTTTCCTACAATCGCCCGCGCGATTGCTGCACGCTGCTGCTGGCCTCCCGAAAGCTGGGAGGGAAAATGATGTGCCCGCGAGCTGAGGCCGACGCGGTCGATCGCCTGCAGCGCGAGCTTGCGGCGCTCCGAGGCGGAGGTCCGCCGGTAGAGGAGGGGGATTTCGACGTTATCGACCACTGTGAGGTCGTTGATAAGGTGAAATGTCTGGAAGACGAACCCGAACTGCTCATTTCTGAGCCGGGCCAGATCCCGGTCTCCGAAGGATGTAATCTCTTTCCCCTTCACCGTCATGCGGCCTCCCGTTGAGACATCGAGCAGGCCCATGATATTCAAAAGGGTGCTTTTCCCGGAGCCCGAAGGCCCCATGATGGAGATGAACTCCCCCTCTGCGATCTTCAGGTTAATGTTCTGCAATGCGACGGTTTCGACCCGCTCCGTGCGGTAGACTTTTTCAATCTGTTCGAGTGCGAGCATATCGGATTCCATCCTCTTATAAATGATGTACTGGTTCCCAGGAGCGCCCGGCCGGCTACTTCAGGCGGACTTCCTTCGCGTTGATATAATCTCTCATGTCTGAGATGATAACCTCGTCGCCTTTGCGCAACCCTCCAAGGACTTCGACATAGTCAACCCCCGACACCCCGATGCGCGCGGTAGTGCGGACGGCCCGGTCGTTGCGAATGACAAAAACTTCCTGCGCGTTGCCGCCTGTCAGATACGGTCCTTTCGCGAGTCTGAGGCCGTTCTTCGCCGCCGAGGTGATGACGGCGACATCGACCCGGAGGTTAACGCGGAGGCGCGGGTCAGAACGGCGTGCAAGGGCGACAGAGAACCTGACCGTTCCGTTTTCAATCGTGGGATTGATAGCGGAAACCTCGCCGTCGGCCGATCCACCGGTCCAGAAGATGCGCGCCTTCTGTCCCTTCGAAATCACTCCTGAGTAAATGTCGGAGATCTCGGCGTCTACTCTGTACGCGCTGAGATCCGAGATGCGCGCGATGATGTCCCCGCGATGCAGTGTGCCTCCGACATCGGAGGCGATCATCGTCAACACTCCCGCCTTCGGCGCGCGGCCGGAAAGAACATCGAGCTGCTTCAGAACATCCGCTTTCTCGGTTCTGAGCGAAGCGCCCTCGGTTGCGAGGGCCGACAGCTGGTTGTCGAGAGATTTCTCGGCGCTCCTGACCGACTGCTCGAGCCCCGACTGCTCGGTACCGGCAATTTCCTCCTCGAGCCTGGCCTGCTCCAGCTGGTCTTTTGAGCTCGCGCCGATCGAATACATTTTTTCCTCTTGGACCTTTTTCGAGCGGAGGTAAGTAAGCCGGAGATTCTTGATGCGGAGCTGGCTCCGGAGGTCGGCGAGAGCGTGCTCCTGATCGAGCTTCATCTGGGCCGAGCGGTTGGCGTTTAGGGCGATATCCTTCTGAATCCGCTCCAGGGCGAGCGTCGGTCCGGCGACATCGAGGTCGAGAAAACGCTCTCCGCGCGCGACGCGGTCTCCGGGGTGTCTGAGAATCTGCAGGACCCTGGTGTCGGCGGGGCTTGAAATGGCCTCCTCCGCTTCCGGAACGACTGATCCCGTCGCCGACATCGAGGCCTCCACGACTCCTGAGTCCGCGACGGAGGTTCTTACCTCATTTCGCGGTATCGAGGGTGAGATCCAGGCGGAGAGGAGCGAAATAAGGCCCACTCCAGCAACGCAGGCGAAGAGCACTTGCGCGATTCGAATGCGCTTTCGACGTTTGACCAGAGCCGGATCGAGAGGGCGGTCCATGCGGTCGAGTGTGGGGGAATCGGTCATCGAGAGAGAGAAGTCGCTCCAGTTGGAGTGCAACCTTCATGCCACATCCGATGAGGGGGATTTGCAGCCTTATTCTCAGGAAGGAGCCGGGGAGGTGTTCGGAAACGAACTTCGATTGTCCGGTAGTGAACAGTGGCGCGGGCTAAAGCCCGCGCCTACCACCCGCGCCGAGATGTGAGAGATGCTTTGGCGGATCAGGCGGGGAGGCGTAAGGGGAGGCGCCGGATCCGCATTCCGGTTGCGGCGAATAGTGCGTTGGCTACCGCCGGGGCGATGGGTGGCACTGCTGGCTCGCCGATACCCCCCATCGAGTCCTGACTCGGGACTATATGGACCTCGACCCGGGGCATTTCATCCATCCGCAGCATGTCGTATTCGTCGAAGTTCTTTTGCTTTATCCCCCCCTGTTCTATCGTAATCTCGGCTTTGATCGCAGCGGTCAGCCCGAAGGCGATCGCGCTTTCGATCTGCGCTTCGACCGTATCGGGGTTCACGACCGGGCCGCAGTCGACGGCGCAGACGACTCTCTTCACGGAGAACGATCCGTCGCCCGTCACCGAGACTTCGGCGACCTGCGAAACCGAGGTTCCGAATCCCTGAACGCACGCGATCCCGCGGCCGTTCCGTGCCGGGAGCGGCGTGCCCCAGCCCGCTTTCGATGCCGCAACCTGCAGTGTTCCCAGAAGGCGGGGAGAGGCGGAGAGAAGGCCGCGCCGGTACTCGAACGGATCCTTTCGAGCCGCATGAGCAATTTCGTCGATGAAGCTCTCGATCACAAAGCAGTTCTGAGAGTAACCGACGGAACGCCATGCCCCGATGGGAACGCCCGTTTCCTCGGACCGCGAATCGATGGTGATATTTGGAATCGCGTACGGGGGGTAGGAGCCTCCCGTCACCAGCCCGCCCCCCTCGGGTCCGACAATCCGATGAGTCCATGCAATCAGCGACCCCTGCCGGTCGAGGCCTGCGCGCAGTACGTTGTACGTGGCCGGCCTGTAGAAGTCGTGCCTGAAGTCGTCTTCACGATTCCATACGACCTGCACGGGCGCGGATACAGCCCGGGAGACTTTGACGGCTTCGATGACATAATCGTTTTCGAGCCTCCGGCCGAACCCGCCGCCGAGGAGCGTCACGTGCACCGTCACGCTTTCCAGTGGAAGCCCGAGGACCTCCGCTGCCTCCGACTGCGCGCTCTGGGGGGTTTGAGTCGGAGCCCAGATTTCGACCCGGCTCCCGGCGACGTGCGCCGTGCAGTTCATCGGTTCCATCGTCGCGTGGGCGGCAAAGGGCGCGTAATAGATCGCATCGACCCTGGTGTGCGATCCAGTGAGCGCTTTTTTCCCATCGCCGTCCTTCCGCTGAACGGTTCCGGGGAGCATGGCGCTCCGGGCGAATAATTTCCAGATTTCCTCGCTCGATTCGCCCGGGTGCGATCCCCCGTCCCATCTGGCCGAGAGCGCATCCCGGCCGCGGAAGGCGGACCACGTCGACTCGGCCGTAACCGCCACAGCATCGTCGAGCCGGACAACCCCCTTCACCCCCGGAACGCTCCGCGCCTTCGCTTCATCGAAAGAAATGAGCTTCCCTCCGAAGACCGGGGAGCGCGCAATGGCGGCAAACAGCATTCCGGCCACGCGAGTATCGATTCCGAAGCCCGCCTTCCCGTTGATCTTTTCCGCCAGATCCAGGCGTGGGGCCCTGGTGCCGATCACCCGAAAATCTTTTGGATCCTTCAGCCGGGGCGACGCCGGAACCGGAATGCGAGAGGCGGCATCGACAAGATCGCCGTACGCTTTTGTCCGTCCGGTGGCACGATGAAGGACCTTTCCATTCTCCGCGGAGCAGTCGGCCGCTTTAGCCCCCCACTCATGCGCCGCCGCGGCGATGAGCATTTCTCTCGCGGCCGCGCCCGCGGCGCGAAGCATATCCCATGATCGGCGAACGCTCGAGCTCCCTCCGGTCCCCTGGCTCCCGTACCGGCTCTGCTCCGCATCCGCCTGCACAATACTGATTGTTGACCACTCCACCTCGAGCTCTTCCGCAACGATCATCGGGAGGGAGGTCCGAACACCCTGCCCCATCTCGGATTTTGCGACGGTGACGGTTACGCTTCCGCTTTTGTCGATCGAGAGCCACGCGTTCGGTGCGAACGCGCCTGCAGACTGCGATGGCGGCAGTGCCTGGGCTTCGCTCTCCGGCAGGTAGATCGCAATCACGAGCCCCGCTCCTGCCGCCGCGGTGCTTTTCAGAAAGGTCCTGCGCGTTACCGCGGTTGATGAGATCATGGCTTTCCCGGTCCTCCCGCCGCCCTGTGTATCGCGCGGCGAATCCTGTTATAGGTGCCGCAGCGGCAGATGTTTCCATTCATCGCCGCGTCGATTTCCTGGTCATTTGGATGAGGAGTATGCGCGAGAAGAGAAGCGGCAGACATGATCTGCCCGGACTGGCAATAGCCGCACTGTGGGACCTGCTCTACGATCCAGGCGAGTTGCAGGGGGTGAGAGCTCGTGGGGGAGAGCCCTTCAATCGTCGTGATGTTTTTCCCAGCGCACTCTTCAGGAAGTGTGACGCAGGAACGGACGGCTTCTCCGTCCAACAAGACCGTGCACGCGCCGCAAAACGCCCTGCCGCATCCAAATTTGGTCCCCGTCAGGCCGAGAGCATCGCGGAGGATCCAGAGGAGGGGGGTCTGAGGGTCTGCTTCAACGCTCTGTTTCCTCCCGTTTACCGAAAGTGAGATCGAGGGCATAGGGTTCCCCGCGTGATGAAGAATGGTAGGAAAAACGCAAGGAAGTGTCAAATTAGCCGCACCGTCCGGCATCTCCTAAAAACTCTTAAGAACATTCTAAGGAAGATTAGAGAAGATTAACTATGAAAGCCCTGCTGAGAGTTGTATATTCGATTAGTGTGGCAATCGTATTCCTCCGTAAATCTTGAGTGGATGGGTGGATGGAGGATACAAGCGGAGGAGGGCAGAGCATAGGCTGTTCTCCTCCCGTCATTTTGGGGGGCCGGAACAGCCCGCGTTTCATCCTACCTTGAAATTTTCCCCGGAAAATCGTACGTTCCATCTGCCGCGCGAGTGGTGGAACTGGCAGACACACCATCTTGAGGGGGTGGCGCCCGGAAGGGCATGCGAGTTCAAGTCTCGCCTCGCGCACCAGAATACTCCCCAAAACGCTTGACTTTGACAATAGCGAATAGTATCTTGGCGGGGTAATAATGCGAATCCCCGCCATAGCGATCTCGCTTGTTCTCCTCACTTGGGGCATTTCCCGCGCCGAAGTAATCAAACCCTCTTCTCTTCAGGCAAGCAGCGACGGCGTCAATATCACCGTTCGATGGATCACCGAGGACGAGTCGAATGTTTCGAGGTTTGACATCGAGCGGAGCACCGACAACGACGGCGCGTATACGACCATCGCCACCCTCGATCCCAAGGGGCCTTCGCTCTATGAATATGTCGACCGCTCGGTGTTCCGAAAAACCGCAACGATTTACCATTACCGGATCAAGATATCCTTCACCAACGGCGCCGCGCCCGCGTACACAATCGACCTGCCGGTGAACCACACTGTATCGGGCGTCCGCCGAACCTGGGGCAGCATCAAGGCGATGTTCCGTTATTGAAGAAGCGTCCGGGGATGAGGTCCATTGCAGCTCCTGAGAGCGAAGCCGTTGCGTCGCTCTTTTTTGTTTTGTGACGGACGCTCCGGCACCCAAAAAGCTTGTGCTGGCCTCGGGGTCGCCGCGGCGCAGGCACCTTCTCGCGCAGATCGGCGTAGCCTTTGAAGCGCGGGAAAGCGGCGTCGATGAGGAACCCTACAGGGGTGAAGGGCCGGAACGCTATGTTGGGGTCCTCTCTGAGCAAAAGGCACGCGCCGTCGCACGCTCGTTCGCAGATGCGATCATCATCGGGGCGGATACGATTGTCGTCATCGACGGGACGGTTCTCGGGAAGCCGGCGGACAAGCGCGACGCGTCGCGGATGCTCACAATGCTCAGCGGGAGGACGCACGACGTGTACAGCGGACTCACGCTGATCGAGACGCCCTCGGGAAGGAGCGCGGCCGCGGTCGAACGAACCTCAGTCACCTTCCGCGTTCTGTCGGAGGAGGAGATCTCGGGGTACGTCGCATCGGGATCGCCCATGGACAAGGCGGGCGGGTACGGGATTCAGGACGACAGGGGCGCCGTCTTCGTTGAGCGTGTTGAGGGGTGTTTTTACAACGTGATGGGGCTCCCCTTGTCGCGTCTCTATGTGGCTCTGCGGGACTTTCAGAACCTGATCACGAAATAGCAGGACTTCGATGGCGAAAAAGATACGCATCCTGATCGCAAAAGTAGGCCTCGACGGGCACGACCGCGGAGCGAAAGTGATCGCGGCAGCCCTCCGCGATGCCGGCATGGAAGTGATCTATACGGGTCTCCGGAAGAGCCCGGAGATGGTCGTTGAAGCGGCGCTTCAGGAGGATGTTGATGCGATCGGGGTGAGCCTTCTCAGCGGGGCGCACATGACAATTTTTCCGCGGATCCTCGCTCTGATGAAGGAGAAAAAGCTCGAAAACGTCCTGCTCTTCGGGGGAGGCATTATTCCGGACCAGGACATCAGGGAGCTCAAGTCGATGGGCGTTGGCGAACTCTTTACTCCCGGCGCCTCGACCATCGAAATCGTTTCATACGTTAGGGAGTGGGTGGGGGCGCGCAGGCCCTCCTAGGGACGCGCTCAACCCTCGTCGGTCCAGTTGGGGGACTCGGCGGGAGCGGTTTCAGATTCTTCTTCATTTCCGCCTTCGGCCGCGGCAACGGGCTGTGTCAGGATCTCAATTCCCTCGGGTGAGAACGGAAAGAGGTCGTCGACGGAAAAGATCTTTCTGAAATCACCGGAACTGAAGAATGGCTCGAATTTGCGGGAGAGCTCGTCGAGCCGCTTCTGATAGTATCTGACGTTTTCGTCGGGGAAATTAGGATCCCATTCTTCCGATAGCCGCGCGTGCTCGAACCCCCTGACGTTCACATCGCTGCCGGTGATGTAATAGGAGATCCGGTCGCCCGGCCTCCAGCGGTTCCCCGACGCGATGGCTGCCTCGTAATTCGCCGACTTGTTTCTGGCCCCTGCCTCGACCGCCCCGGCATACTGATCCATGCTCTCCTTGAGAGTCTCTACCCGCGCAAACTCTTCCACGCTCAAGGCATGATCGCCGAGATCGCGGTGGTATCTCGCGTAGGCGCTATGAAGCGCCTCGATATCGCGCCTGAGGAGGGCTTCGATGCATTCGCGCAGATAGTTCCTCCCGAATCGTTCGACGTTGCGTGATGTGAGCGATGATCCCTTTATTTTGACCCGGCCGTCTTCTCCGAGGAGGGCGTAGTTCTTCTTCTTGTAGCTCATGATCAGGCTGTACCGCCCGTTGACCGCGAGCCGAATCCCCCCGGGAAGAGAAGACGCCACGCGGGCGACGAACGCGTCTACATCCTCGCCGCTGAGCACCCCTGGAGGTGGGACGAAGAAAATCCCGTCGGTATCGACCATGATGACAATCCCGCCCCCCTCGCCGATGGCGGCGATCAGCGTGCGAAGCATACGCTGTCCCGTCTGCGTCACCCGGTCCGCCGCCTCGGGGTCGCTGAAGAGCGCGCGCGTGTATCCCAGGTACCCGTAGAACGAATTGATGAGGATCTTGAAGGAGGACTGCATCGCGTCGTACTTGGACCTGTGAACCGCATCGCGGCTCCTCTGCATCTTGCGTTTCGTGTTGATTCTCATCTCCGTCAGGCTCTCGAGCGCGTGGTGGAACACGCCGAGCGTTTCGGAGCACGGTCCTATCCGGCCGGAGAGCATGATTGAAGGATACAGCGACTCGACGTCGACATCAACGATCGGGCCGAGGATTCCCGTGTGATAGATGTCGGCGTATCCCCCGGTGGTCTGGAGGCCGGGCCGCGGCCTGGGGATCGAATGCTTCCGGCGGACGTATTCCCGGACGATCAGGGATTCGATTTTTGCGGCCGAACCGATCCGCGCCACCGTTCCGTAGTTGAACGGAAGAATGTTCGAGAGGTAGAAATACGTGGGCGAAAGATATTCCGCGAGCATCCTGGTTTCGTAGACGTCGTCGGAGGCGTACCGGAAAAGCCGGTCGGGTTCATGCTCCCAGGTCCAGGAGATGCGGTCCGGCTGAATGTATTCCCTCCCCGAGCGCGCAAAGCCGAAGTGCCGGGCGGCCTGTTTCAAGCCGTAGCTTTCGAGCGTTCTTTTTGAGGCGTCGTATGCCTGAAGGAGAAGCCACGTGTCGACGATGTGCCTTCCGGCAATCTCCCACACAGTGTAATCGAACGCGCGCTCCGCGAATACGCTGCGCGATTCGAATGACCGCGCGGGGGAGCCGTCGCGTCCGATCCTGAATTCGATCCCGTGCAGGCGGCATCGGGCCATCATATAGGGGAGATCGAAATTGTAAATGTTGTGTCCCTCGATCACATCGGGATCACGCTTCCGGATAATGCCGATCACTTCCCTCAGGAGCGCGTCTTCCGTCATGTGCGGATTCCCGACGACCTCTTCCCAACCCCGGTTATCGGAGAGCGCCACGAGAATGATCCGGTCTTCCGGGCGGGAGGCGTTGCTGAATTTCGATCCCCGGGCGGAATACGTTTCGATGTCGAGCTGCAGCCGGTGAAGCTCGTCGAACTCCATTCCCTTGAAGAGCGTCATCCCCGTCTGCATGAGGAACTGCGAAACCGCGTCGGGCCGGAGGTGGAGCGAGGGGAGGTCGGCGTACGAGGCAACGGAGCCGCCCGTGCGTTCGTTCGACCGCGTGATCAGCTGATTCACCCCCTCCCACATGTCCGACCAGCGGGTGAATGCGCAGAGGAAACGGAAATCGTTCCCCCCGTCGAGCTTCTTGATCCAGTGCTTCTGGGGAAAGCCCTCGAGAAGGGTGGAATCGGTCAGGAAGAAGAACGGATAGAACTCATGTTCCTTCTGAACGACGGAGCGCTGATCTCTCTGGAAGACCCGCATCGTCCCCTCGCCGGAGTGCTGGACAGCAAGGATGCGTTCCTGGGCGTTTTGTCCGAAGAGGATCGCGTCGGGGGCCGCAGCCCGCTCACTTCTTTCGGCTGCGTTCGAGGAACGGTTCAAGGAGATCGATGGGAACGGGGAAGAGGATCGTGGAATTCTTGTCTACGGCCACTTCCGTCAGGGTCTGGAGGAAGCGGAGCTGGAGGGCGATGGGGTTTTCTCCGATGACGGCGGCGGCTTCGGAGAGTCTCTGGCTTGCCTGGAACTCGCCCTCGGCGTGGACGACTTTCGCCCTCCGCTCCCGTTCCGCCTCGGCCTGCTTCGCCATCGCGCGCTGCATCTCGATGGGAAGGTCGATCTGCTTCACCTCCACGTTGGACACCTTGATTCCCCAGGGCTCCGCGTGCTCGTCGATGATCTTCTGGAGCTCGCGGTTGATTTTATCGCGCTGGGAGAGGAGCTCGTCGAGCTCCGACTGGCCGAGGACGCTCCGGAGCGTGGTCTGCGAGAGCTGTGAGGTGGCGAAGAGGAAGTTCTCGACCTCGACGATTGATTTTTCCGGCTGGACAACCCTGAAATAGATCACGGCGTTCACCTTAATCGAAACATTGTCGCGCGTGATGACGTCCTGCGTCGGGACGTCGAGCACGACTGTCCGGAGGCTCACCTTGACCATCCGGTCCACGATCGGGATGAGAAAGATCACCCCGGGCCCCTTCGCGGCGATAAGCCTTCCGAGGCGGAAAATCACTCCTCGTTCGTACTCGCGGAGGATGCGGATCGCGTTGAACACAATGATGACGCCGAAGAATACGAGAATGAAAACAAAGTATGGAACCATTTCCATGGTGTTCTCCCGAAAGGCGGTTTATGAAAACTTTCTGATTTTCAGCCGGAGGTTTTCGACCAGCTCAACTCTTACGGCCGTTCCTTTCTTCAGAGGCCCGTCAAGGCTCGTGGCATTCCAGATCTCCCCGTGCACCCTGATCTGGCCGTCGGGCTTCAGATCGGTCATCGCCTCACCCGCTTCGCCGATGATCCCCTGGACGCCCGTTACCGGCTTCAGCCGCTGGGCTCTGACACCCATCCCGATGGCGAAGATGAAGAAGGCGGCTGTGACCGCGACAACCACAAAGATCACCTGCCAGGAGACGGTGATGATGTCAAGGGTCGAGCCGGAGCGGAAGAGCATCACCGACCCGAGGAGAAGGGAGATGATCCCTCCGGCGGTCAGGAGGCCGTGGCTCGGCACCTTGAGCTCCACGACGAAGAGGAGGACTCCGAAAATGATCAGGGCCAGCCCTGCATAGTTGACGGGGAGCGTATGGAGCGAGTAGAGCGCGAGGACCAGGGAAATGAAACCCACGATCCCCGGGAGGATCGCGCCCGGGTTGTACAACTCGAAGAGGAGGCCGTAGAATCCCAGCATCATGAGAAGGTAGGCGATATTCGGGTCGCTCAGGATATCGAGAAGCTTCTGCTGAAACGACTTCTCCACGCTCGTCACCGCGGCATTTCTCGTATGGAGCACCCTGCTTTCTTCGCCGGCCTGCACCGTCTTTCCGTCGATCTTCTCGAGCAGATCGGAAACGGACGCGGCGATTGTGTCGATGACGTGCAGCCTGAGGGCTTCGGTCTCGGTGATTGACTTGCTGGAGCGGACCGCGTCTTCGGCCCAGCGGACGTTTCGTTTCCTTTTTTCGCTGATGGTCCTGATGAATGCCGCGGCATCGTTGGTCACCTTGGTCATCATCACCGAATCCATCTGTTCCCCGAGAGTGACGGGATGCGCGGCGCCGATATTCGTCCCCGGGGCCATCGCGGCAATGCTCGCCGCGAGGGTCACAAAGACGCCCGCCGATGCCGCCTGAGAGCCCTGAGGCGACACGTAGACTATCACCGGAACCGGCGACGTGAGAAAATCCGATACAATCGCGCGGGTCGATACAAGAAGGCCGCCGGGAGTGTTCAGCCTCACGATCAGGCATTCGGCGCGGGATGCAGACGCCCTGGCGATCTGTTCATGGATAAAATCGGCTGAGGAGGGGTTGATCGCTCCGTCGATGGTGACGACGACTGCCTCGCGCGATTGCGCGCGGAGTGCGGCAGTCTGGAGGAGCAGTAAGAAGATGTAGGAAATGGGGCGCAGCACAGAGAGTCTTATCCGCCGTGAGGCCGGGATGCGCTTCGGGAGCGGAAAGGGAGAGATTCGAACTCTCGGTACCCTTTCGGGTACACACGCTTTCCAGGCGTGCCAGTTAAGCCGCTCCTGCACCTTTCCGGATGATAAACTGCGAAAAATATACGGTAAATCCGTGTGAAAGTAAAATGAGGGGGTGGGGGGGGTGAAAAGCAAAACGCCCAGGTCGGGGGCTTGCCTGAGCGTTTGTTCTACATTCCGCCAGTGTTGATAGGGACTGAACACCGACAGAAATAAGAGGCTGCCGATGAATCGGCTATTGCATGGTACTGATTCAGTTCGAGAGTGTCAAGAAGAAAATTATTAGAATGTTCTAATAGATTGCCTGGGGCCGTCCTCCAGAACGGCGGGAAGGGGGTGAACCGGTTTTGATTTTGAGGTAATTAAGTTCTATATTGCCAGCCGAATTTTTCTCCCTTCGAACCACCCTACTCAGAGTATGTAAGTTGATGCAAAACGTAGCAGGGCTGCTCTATCGTTCCCTCGTTGCAGTCGTTCTATTCTGGTTCTCCCCGGCCGCCTTTGGCCAACCTGACGGGTTTCGAAAAACAGCAGACGACATCGACAAAAAATACACGAGTGTCGGCAACATAGGTCTGACCGTCACCAATTTCGGGACGCTCGGAACGCGCAACGCCTACTGGCCGACCCAGCCGTCGTGCGAGTACCCGCGCGGCTCGCGCATCGAGCATATTTATCAGGGAGGACTGTGGGTGGGCGCGGTGGTCAAGACGCCGGATCCTTCCAATCCGAGGAACGGCCTGATCCTCGTCTCGACGGGGGCAACGGACCGCGCTTCCACTTCTTCGACGAACGGGGGGGATTACGAATTCAACTCCGAGCTGAAGGATTCCATCACGGAGATCTCGACGCTCACGGACGACCGTCCGAAGACCTCCCAGTTCTCCCCCCTCGCAGTCAGCCACCAGGATTTCATCTCGGAGTACACAGACAAGTTCACGCGTTCTCCCTCGACCGGCGACTCGATCGTGAACCACATTCCACTCGGCATCAGGGTCCACCAGGAGAGCTACGCGTGGAATTTCCCGTTTGCGGATTTCTTCGTCATCCTCCGGTACGAGATCTACAACGCCGGAGCGGACACGCTCGACAGCGTGTATGTCGGCCTCTGGGACAATGCCGTGGTGCGCAACACGAACTACGTCCAGCCAAGAACCGTGGGCTACTTCGACAACACCGGGCACGGCTTCGATTCCCTCCAGCGGATGGCGTATTCGTTCGATTTCAACGGCGCCCCCGGCGGGCCTCCCGCCGACAGCTACATCGGCGTGAAGCTCCTCGGGACGACTCCGTTCCCGTCGAACGTCGACTCGGTGGGCAACCTGTACAGGCACACCTATTATAACGCCTGGCAGTTCAGGCTCAGCAGCGGCGACGAGGCGTACCTCTCTCCGACCGACGACTATAACGCAAACAGATACCTGAGCCGCTATTCCAGGATGACGCAGACGATGCCGCAGGATCACATCGACGCGCTGCGCATCCGGCCGAAGAACGTCACGTATCTCCTTTCCACCGGACCGTTTTCGCGCCTGAATCCCGGCGACTCCCTCGAGGTGGTCTTCGCCGTCACCTGCGCAAAGAAATTCGGGACCGACCCGGCGTTCCTCGACACCAAGCTGCAGAGAAAGACGCTCTACACCAATGTCGGCTGGGCCCAGCAATCGTACCAGGGAGAGGATATCAACGGCAATAACGCGCTCGATCCCGGCGAGGACGTCGCGCGACGGGATTCGGTGTCTCCGACGGAATTCGGACTCCGTTACGAGCCCGACGGCAAGATCACGCGCTATCTCCTTCCGACACCCCCGCGCCGGCCGAAGGTGAGGGTGGAGGTCGGCAGCGAGAATGTGGTCGTCTACTGGGACAAGTCGTCCGCCGAAGAGTCGGTGGACCCGATCCTGGGGCGGAGGGATTTCGAGGGGTACCGCGTCTACCGCTCAAACGCCGGAGAAGATTTTCAGGATCATGAGAACTTCACGATCAACCTTGCGCTCGTGGGAGAGTTCGACCGGGCCGACGACAACATCGGCTACAACACCGGCTTCTCCAAGATACTCCTCGACACGGCCAAGACCTTTCCCGGCGATACGGTCCGGTACTGGTACCGCTTTCCGCCGAAGGGCGTGAAGGTCGACGACCTGAACGGCTGGCAGTATCTTTACGCCGTCACCGCGTTCGACCAGGGTGATTCAGTGAACAATGTCCCGAGCCTTGAAAGCGCCCGGGTGATTCACCGGGTCATCCCGGGCACGAAGCCGTCCTCGGACCCGGGCACGGCGATCGGCGTCTACCCCAATCCATACTACGCGAACGCATTCTGGGACGGAAGCCGCGAGAGGCAGAGGAAGATCTACTTCTATAATCTTCCGTCGCGCGCCGAAATCACCGTCTATACGCTTGCGGGAGACGTCGTGACCGTTCTCGAACACGACGCAGCCACAAACAACGGAGAAGGAATCGGCTGGTTCACGCAGTACGGGGATGCATCGACGCAGGCCCAGGTCACCGGGGGAGAGCACGCATGGGATCTGATCACGCGGTACGATCAGGCGATTGCGACAGGCCTCTACCTCTTCACCGTCAAGGACCTGGAATCGGGCTCGGTGAAGCGCGGGAAATTCATGATCATCAAATGAAGCCCCGCCAATGAGAGTGTTGACAGCGGTTCTTCTCATCGCCGTTCTCATGATGGCGGGGTGTGAAAAGGAAGGCCCTTCCCAGGCGAATGCCAACAAGCCGCCGAAGACGTATCTCTGGCTCTTCCCGGACTCGACCATCGCCGAGGGACACAGCAGACAGCACCTCAGGTGGTGGGGCACCGATCCCGATGGGGTCGTCGAGGGATTCCTCATCTCTACGGGGAGAATCCCGCCGCGTAATCCGGCAGACGGCGTGAGGGACACGGTCACGTGGCATTGGACCACTGCGAACGATTCGGAGGTCGCGTTTCCGCTGCTGGTGAAAAGGGACACGTTTCAGGTCGAGGTTCGCGCAGTCGACAACACGATCGGACAATCGCTCCCCGCGGACGCAATTATCCGCTTCGTCCCGGAGGGCGCCACGACGGGGTCCTACAACGGTCCTCCGTTCTGGGACCGCAACGGGGACGGCCAGTACGATGCGGGGGACGTTCCCCTCGAATCGCTTCTGGGCGCGATCGACCCATCGGGCGCCGGGCTCGGATTCCCTGTCCTGAATCAGCCCCCGTCGGTGGTGTATGCCCAGGATCCCAACAACCCGGGCACGCAGATGCAGCAGCCCGAAACGACCTATACTGCGGCGTCCTTCGCCTGGGTCGGGAGCGACCCCGACGGCGATCAGACGATCGCGCGATACGAAATTGCGCTCAACAGCACGACGGATTCTACGAGATGGGTGCCATTGCCGGGCAACGTCAAGCTCGTCACGCTGGTTGTCCCGCGCGAACGCTCCAACGGCCTGACCCGGAGTCAGGAGGTCGACGCGGATGTCTGGTCGGGAACGTACGCCACGACGCGAATTCTGAGAGGTACCATCCAGCATCTCAAGCTCGATACGTTGAACAGGTTCTATGTGCGCGCCCGGGACATCGCCGGCGACGTCAGCCCGGCGGCCGGCCTGCCGGGGGATTCGACGCGGCATTGGTTCGTAAAGAATCCCAAAGGGAGAGTCCTTATTGTCAACGACTATATATCAAACGACCGGGATTCGGCCCTCGCCTTTTACAAGAGGGTGGTTCCAGCGGTTGGCTATCCGCAATTCGAGGTGCTGAACATCGGCGCCGGACTCACTCCCCAGCAGAAGTCGGATTCCCACTTCGGCAAGCTCGTTCCTCCGTTCCTCGATCCGGCGTTCATTTCGACGCTCCACCTTTTCGACATCGTGATCTGGTACACGGATCCGATTCCGAGTCTTGCCGTCGCGCAGTACCCTCTCTTCGAGTATGTGCGGGACGCCACCCACCGCGGCAAGGTGATCTTCTCCACGCTCTTTGCCACGGCCAGCGACCCCCGGGGAGCGATCACCGATTTTTCGCCCCTGGACAGCATCAGCTCGGTCGACCTGAATACCACGCGCCTGATACCCTCCCTCGGAGACACGCGCATCCCGGGCGGGTATGTTCTGATACCCGACTCCTCGGATCCCTCGGACATTTTCGCCCCCCTGCAGTTTAATATTCGCTCTAACGGGGCGGCACACTCCGTCTTCATGCGCCCAATCTACAAGCGGGCGGATGCCAGTTATATCTACCATATTCAGCCCGACACTCACATTCCGCTCCGCTATGCGTACGCTCCCACATTGAACGACCTCCTGGCGGTTTCGGGAAGCGGGGGGGGCGTGTGGGCGTGCGGCGCGAACGGCACGATCCTGCACACGTCCGACCAGGGGAAGACGTGGAAGGCTCAGGGGAGCGGGACCAGCGCCAATCTGAACGCGATGCAGTTCCTCACCGGCTCCGAGGGCTGGGCGGCGGGAGAAGGCGGCAAGATCCTTCACACTCTGGACGGCGGAGCGACATGGCAGGACCGATCGGTCATTACGCTCGAAAACCTATACGGAGTATGGTTCACGACCGCTCAGAGCGGCATCATGGTGGGGAGCAACGGCCTGCTCATCCGGACAACGAACGGAGGGAATTCGTGGTTCTCGGTCTCATCGCACACCGGGAGTTTTCTGCACGCGGTTCAGTTCAATGGAAATGCGACCGGGGTTGCCGTGGGTGACAGCGGGACGATACTGAAGACCGTCGACGGCGGAGCCACATGGGCGCAGGTTCTCCGTCCCACTCCGGAGCGGCTCAACACCGTTGCTTTTTCAGGAGCGTCGACCGCATTCGCTGCGGGGTCAGGAGGAGTCATCGTGCAGTCGACCGACGCCGGGAGCACGTGGAACACCACCGGTCCGGCCACGGGCGCAGAGTTTCGTTCAATCTTTTTCGCCGATCCCTCGAACGGTTGGGTGACCGGGACGCTCGGGACTCTCTACGGGACGCAGGACGGGGGCGCGAGCTGGACTCCTCCCCCGGGTCCGTTTGGGGCCACGGTCGGGCAACATCTGACGGGCGCATATTTCTCAGACCCGCTTCAGGGATGGTGCGTCTGCACCGCTGGCTACATCATCCACACGGTGAACGGGGGGACCGCTCCGAACACAGATCCGGACTGGCTGACCCAGCCGCAGGGAGTCCTGAACATGGGGGTCATCGACGGCGTCGGGATCGACGGAAAGCGGAGTTTCGTTTTTCTGGGATTACCCCTGCATCTCCTCGATGCCCAGAATGTCGGGCCGAGCACCGCGATACCTTTCCTTCAACATGTATTGCATGACGAGTTCAGACAATAGCATGAGCAGGACACGATCCTCGGCGTTGCTTCTGATCCTCCTTGCGCTCACTCCGGCGGCGCAGGCCCCTCTGAAGGCGCAGGGGGGAGCCAAGGGAACGATCGCGGGAAAAGTGGTCGACGAAAAGTCGGAACCCCTGGCGAGCGTCAACGTGGCGATCAAAGGAACGTATTACGGAGCAATAACCGGAATAGACGGCACGTTCAGAATCCCGAACATGGGCGAAGGCTCGTACACCCTCGATGCTTCGCTCCTCGGATACAAGACCGTGGAATACACCGACGTGAAAGTCAAGCCGGGGGAGGCGGTGAATCTCAGCATCAAGATGGAGGAGACGGTCCTCAGCCTCGGTCAGGAGGTTGTCATCGTCGGCGAGAAACCGCTCTTTAACCTGGAGGAGACGCAGACCACGCGCTCCATCAAGAGCGAAGACATCAAGGCCTCGGCGGTGCAGAACGTCCAGGACATCGTCTCGATGCAGGCCGGGGTGGTGCAGGCCGACAACGAGGTTCACATCCGGGGAGGGAGGACCTATGAGAACGCATACCTCCTCGACGGGGTCTCCGTGCAGGATCCGCTCGGCGGCACCGGGTTCGGGCTGCAGCTCAGCCCGGGATCGATTCAGGAAGTGGAGGTCATCACGGGGGGCTACAACGCGGAATACGGTCAGGCAACTTCCGGAATCGTCAACATCACGACGAAGGAAGGAAGCCAGAAATACACAGGGTCGGCGGCCTACAAACGCGATCACTTCGGATTCAACCAGAACGATCTCTCGAACGAAAACACGGACATTTACGAGGTGAGCCTCAGCGGCCCGGAACCGCTGACATCATATCTCCTTCCGTCACTGGGCGCAACCATTCCGGGAAGCGTCAGCTTCTTCGGGAACTTCTACACCAATCTGACCGATGGTTACACGCGATGGACTCAAACGATCGTCAACGGCCAGCCGGAGGGTTACCATACCACGGTTCCCGGTCATCTTGTCTCGTCGCTCTATCCCGGGAGCTCGTGGCTTTCCCCGCGAGGGAGCAACAACTGGTCGTGGCTCGCAAAGCTAACGTGGAAGCCGATTTCTACCGTGAAGCTGGCATACAGTTATTCCACCTCGATCTCGATCGATCAGGACTCGAAGACCTTCCAGGCGACCCTTGAGCACATCGAGCCGCTCCCGGGGTATCAATACGAGTTCCAGAACATCCTTGACAGCGCCAACACGTTTACGCAACGCAACATCCAGCATTCCTTCACGCTGACGCACACGTTGAGCTCCAAAACTTTTTATGAGCTTCGTTTCAGCCGCTACAGCGCCCGGGTGCGCGGGGATGCGAACGGGCTCTATTACGACGCGTACCGGCAGCCGAAAGATATCGTGACGCTCCCGATCCAGTACTACAATATCAGGCACGACACGATCGGCGTAATCCCCGGCGACGGCTTTTACGACGTTGGAAATGCCGCGCGCTGGCGCGATCATTCCCTTGTCGAGTACACGTTTAAAGGAGACCTGACGAATAATTTCACCGAGAAAAACAAGTTTAAGGCGGGGGGCGAGTTCAGATTTCAGAACATCCAGATGGCCGACATCATCGACCCGTGGATCAAACCGCTCGGGTTCAACAACGACATTTACCGGGTCAACCCCGCTCTGGGGGCTTTCTATGCCCAGGACAACCTCTCGCTGAAAGGAATGATCATCAACTTCGGGCTGAGGTTCGACTACTGGTTCCCGGGCAAATTCGTGGACCAGACAGTCGCCCTCCCGTCCTCCCAGACCAACATCTCCGACCCGGTCAGGACCGCGTACGAGGACGACACGTTCGACCTCTTCGGCAACAGGTGGAAGGGGAGGCTCAGTCCGAGGCTCGGCATCTCGCACCCCGTATCGGATAACCAGACCCTCTTCTTCTCCTACGGCCACTTCTCGAAGCTGCCGCGGCCCCAGTTCGTGTACGCGAAACTGGCGACCACGAGCGCGCACTCGACGTTTCAGACCATCGGGAACCCCGACCTGAATCCCGAGACGACGGTGTCGTACGAGCTCGGCCTCAGGAACCAGCTCAGCGGGAGCGACGTCCTGACCATCACCGCGTATTACAAAGACATCTTCGATTACATCACGGCACGCACGGTGGCCGTCCAGTCCTCGCGCTTTTCGGGGAGTTCGTACACGACCTACGTAAATCTCGATTACAGCAGGATCCGCGGCGTCGAAGTGGAGTACAAGACGAGAATCGGCGGGTGGTTCAGGGGAACGGCGAACGGTTCGTACTCGATCGCAACGGGCAAGAGCTCCCAGGCGGACGACGCGCTCTTCAACCTCCAGCAGGGGCTTGAAGAAAACATCAGAGAGGCGCCCGCCGTGTTCGACAGGCCGCTTCAGTTCGGCATCAATCTGAATTTCACGTCCAAACGGAATTCGCCCCTCTTCGGCTTCGGTCCGGGCATTCTCGACGATTACAACGCCTTCGTGAGAATCTTTTACGAGTCGGGAAAGAGGTACACGCAGCAGCTGTTGTACGGATTCGATCCGACGACCGGAAGGCCCCTCTATGTCCCTGATTACAAGAACCCGTACGCGCAGGTGGGCGATCCGTGGTTCTACATCGATGCAAATTTTGAAAAGTATTTCGACGTCGGCGTCGGCAAGCTGACATTTTCGATCGAGGTGCAGAATCTTCTGAACCGGAAGAACTCCGAGATCATCAATCCGGTGACCGGAAGGGCGTACGAGTACGGCGACCCGACGCAGAACAGCGTCAACGATCCGCTCTATCCCGATCTCACTCCGCCAGTGACGCCGTACCCCTATAATCCCGCGCGCTACCTGAATCCGAGGACGTTGCGGGCCGGACTGGCACTTTCCTTTTAGCGATGCGACGGATCTTCGATACCCGGCGGATGATGAAAGCGGCGCTCCTGGGGCTTATGGTCCTGGCGGCAGCGGCCGCATCGGAAGCGCAGCTCGTGCCGAATCTCGGCGGCCAGCGGGCCGGGATATCCGCCTTCCAGTTCCTCAAGATCGGCGCCGGGGCGAGGGGGTCGGCTCTTGGAGAATCGTTCGTCGCGATCGCCAACGACGCGACCGCTACGTACTGGAACCCGGCCGGTCTAACGGAGTTCTCGGAGAACGAGGTGATAGCGACCCACACGTGGTACGTGGTCGACCTCGGCCACGAAGCATTTGCGGGTGCGTATCACCTCTCGCCGAGCGACGCCCTCGGGTTTTCGGTCATCTCGCTTCACACGGCCGACATGCCGGTCACCACGGAGACTCAACCGTTCGGGACCGGGGCCTATTTCAAGTACGGCGATCTGGCGATGGGCCTCTCGTACGCGAAAAAAATGACGGACCAGTTCAGCTTCGGAGTGACGGTGAGATACGTCGATGAGACCCTCGACGTTCTCCACATGAGAGGCATCGTCGCCGACCTTGGAACGTATTACTGGACGGGCATCGGCTCCTCACGGTTCGCGGTCGTGGTGTCCAACTTCGGCGCAGACGTCAGCCCGAGCGGCGAGGTCACCCAGTTCAGCGGCCAGGGGGTAAGCTCCTTTCAGTCGTTTTCCCCTCCCACGCAGTTCAAGATCGGATTTGCCATGGAGCCGCTGCAGAAGGCCGATTCGCACGTGACAACGTCGCTCGAGCTCAACCATCCGAATGACAATGCCGAAAACGTCCACCTGGGGATCGAGTACCAGTGGGAACAATGGCTCTGGTTCCGCGGCGGCGTGAAACGCACAATCGGCGAGCGACTCCTGGGAAGGGATGACGCAACCTCCAACGATGTGACGTTCGGACTCGGCGTCGCCGCGCCCGTTGCCGAGCGCCGCGTCCTCGTGGATTACGCGTTCGCAAATTACAATACGCTCGGAGGCGTTCACCGGATTTCTCTGGGACTGACATTCTAACCCATGAAACCGATCCCCGCCATACTTCTCGTTTCCTTCGCCCTCGCTCTCGGGCTGGCGTCGGGCTGCGAATCGAAATTCCCGATCGATCCGCTTCTTCAGATCGCGCAAAACCAGCGCACCACGACTCCGGTCGGCGATACATCGTATGTGGAGATTTATCCCCCCTGGGGAGGGTTCGAATCCCCCCGGGCGGTCATCGTCGGCAACGACCAGCTCATTTACGTTGCGGACTACGGCCGCAATGAAGTGGTGATGCTGGACGCCGGAGGGACGGTATTAAAACGCGAAACGACCATCAGGCATCCCATCTCCATCGCTCAGAATACAAAACTGGATCTGTATGTAGGAGGAGAAACAATCGCGCCGAACGGCACCGATACGATCGGGGCGATCACCAGGATTTTCCTGGTGAGGTTCGACACGACGTACGTTTCCCGGATCGATGCCGTTATAGGCCCGCTCGGCGACACTATCGTCACTCCGATACGCAGAGACACGTCGTATTTTTACAACCACGATCTGCCGAACGCGCACAAACGCGTCATCTGGGAGGAGCCGGGGCGGCCGCAGAGGCGCTACCCGGGGATCTCCTTTCTTCCGGGGAACGCGTACCTGGTGGCCCGCACCGGCACCGACAACACGAGCTTCGTGGATCCCGACACACGTCTCCTGCGCTTCAATAAGGGAGATACGCTCATCACTCCGGTAGGCGATCTTATCACGCGTCCTTCCGGGGGAACCGCGATTACCGACATACGGTATCTCACCGGGCTGATGGTCTTCCCGTCTTCAAGCGATTTCGTGCTCACGCAATCCACGGACGGAGTTGCGTATGGCGCGATCTGGATGACGTACTACAGCAACATCGATTTCCAGGGGTGGCTCCCGAAATACGATCCGGCAAACGGCGTACAGCGGGGAACCGACTTCATCCGACCCTATATGTACCTGCACGCGAGCGCTGTGGCGTACGACAGGAGGCGACGCGAACTCTTTATCGTCGATTCAGGACTTGACAGCGTGTTCAAGTTTAACTCGAGGGGCCAGTTCCGCTCTGAGTCGTTCGGGAGGGCGCTGACGGGGGCGGGGCAATTCCGCGCCCTTAACTCCCCGATGGGGGTCGCATTCTCCAGCGACTGCACGCTCTACATCGCCGACACCGGGAACAAGGTGATCAGGAGGTTCAAACTGTCGATACAAACGTCGTGCAATTGATCCGTTCGCGGGTAACGCAGCTCCTTCTTGTTCCGGCCGCAATCTTCGCCGCCGGCATTGCCGCGGCTCAGCCAGCAGGAGCGGGGTCGGTTCAGTCCCCCCGCCCAATACCCGCGATTTCGATTGCCGCATGGGACTCCGGCACAGGCGATCTGGGTATCGCGCTCGAATCTTCGTTCACCGGCGCAGGTGCGATCGTGCCGTACGCACGCTCAGGTGTCGGAGCGATTGTCACGCAGGCTACCGCGAACCCGGAATTCGGCCCCCTGGCCCTCGGCATGCTTTCCCGGGGGCTCGGAGCACGACAGGCTGTGGAGGGACTGATCCAGCAGGACAGCGTGCCCGTGGTGCGCCAGCTCGGCATCGTTGACGCGCACGGAGGATCATTTGCATCCACGGGGAGCGTCTGCCCGGGTTATGCGGGGAACATCATCGGTAAAGGATATGCAGTTTTGGGAAACGGTCTCCCGGGGGAGGGGCCACTGAGAACGTCTGCCCGGGTATTTGAAACTGCCCCCGGGGATCTTGCGGCACGCTTGATTCTGGCTCTGAAGGCCGGAGAGGCGGCGGGAGGAGTTGCGGGAGGGAGCCGCTCTGCGGCGCTTCTCATAGTAAGAAACAAAGGAGGATACGCGGGCCTCAGCGACCGGATGATCGATATACGGGTCGACGAGGACTCTCTCCCAATCGCGACCCTCGAGAGGATTTATTGGAGGAAAGAAGCCGCTCCGCCTCCGCTTCCGCCGGCCCCCGTGCTCATAGAGGATCGCCTGCGTGCAATCGACCAATTCAACAAGGAGAAGAACTATTCGGCGGCGAGAGAGGAGATGCTGCGCGTCGTCGACGAGTATAACGCCCGGCTCCGGGCCCATCCCGACGATCCGCAGCTCCTCAGCAGGGCCGCCTGGAGTCTTTCGACGTACGATATTGATAAAGAGCGCGCACTCCAGCTGGCCAAGCGCGCCGCCGCCCTCGCGCCGGGGGATTCACACATGCTCAATACGCTCGCCGAATGTCATTACCGCCTCGGCCATTTCGATGAAGCCATTTCCATCGAATCGGAGATTGCGGCGAAGGAGCCGGCGAACGACGAATACTGGAAGCAGCTTCAGAAATTCAAGGACGCAAAGCAGAAATCGCTTCGCTGACTCCGGGGGCTCGGGTCGGGAATGAAATTCTCTTTTCTCGGCTTTACAATCGTCATTTCGCTCGTGATTCTGCCGTCGTGCAGGCATCGACCGCAGAACAGGGAGATCCGTCCCGCCGATGTGCTTCTCCTCGGAATGCGCCCGGGACAGTCCCGCACCGACCTTCTTGCATTCATGCCTTCGCTTGTATGTCAGGGCAACCTGCCCGACAGCGACGCCTGCTCGTATTACCCCGGTCAGGCCGACCGGAGGGGAAGATTCAGGGGAGTCGATCGGGTACGGTGCGGATTTCGCTCGGGCGCTCTGAAGCGGATCCGCCTCGAGTACGGCGAAATGCTCGATCTGGAGTTCGCGGCACTCGACGCCGACATCCGGTCCCGCTACGGCGACCGGCCGATGGGGAGCATCCCGGATTCCCTTTTCACGCAATGGAGGTACGACTCTCTCGTTGTTTCTCTCACACCGAACCGCCGGCCTCACTGGACCCGACAGCTGACGACATACAAACCGGTGCTTGAGATCGTCAGCCGTTAGCGCCGGCCCCGTTTCCTTGCAACTCTGGGCGGAAATCCATACATTTGCCCAGTACATGTTCAGTCGATCTCACGGAGAGGTGGGTGAGTGGCTGAAACCAACGGTTTGCTAAACCGTCGTACGGGGTAAACCTGTACCGAGAGTTCAAATCTCTCCCTCTCCGCACCCAGCACTTGCAGCGCAAATAGTGGATCTTCTTCAAGACACGCCTTTCATCCCCGTGACCGGGGATTTTTTGTTGCCGGACTATCATGAGTGAGCCGGGCCGGGTCAGAGTGCGATTCGCCCCCAGCCCCACGGGATACCTTCATGTGGGGGGCTTGAGAACCGCGCTGTACAACTATCTGTACGCCCGAGGCCACGGAGGCGCGTTTGTTCTTCGCATCGAGGACACGGACCGCTCGCGCTATGTGGAAGGGGCTGTCGACAAGCTCATCGACACGCTTGAGTGGGCCGGACTTGGTTACGATGAGGGTCCGCGAAAGGGGGGTCCATTCGCGCCGTACGTCCAGTCGGAGCGCCTCGACGCTTACAGCTCGGCGGTTGACGACCTTCTTCGGCGCGGAGAGGCGTACCGCTGTTTCTGCACTCCTGCCCGCCTCGCGGAGATGAGGAAAGAACAGGAGCGGCTTCGGCTCCCGCCGAAGTATGACCGGAGGTGCCTGGGCCTGGAGGCGAAAGCGGTAGAGTCGAATCTGGCAGCGAAGCTTCCGTTCGTCGTACGAATGAAGATTCCCGATTCGGTGACCATCACCGTTCCTGATTCGATCCGGGGTAACGTGGACTTTTCCTCGGAGAGTCTGGACGATCAAGTCCTGTTGAAATCCGACGGATATCCTACCTACCATCTCGCAAATGTGGTGGACGACCATCTGATGCAGATCAGTCACGTCATCCGGGGAGAGGAGTGGCTCCCCAGCACGCCCAAGCATCTCATCCTGTACAAGTCGTTCGGCTGGGATGTCCCCGTGTTCGCACACCTTCCTCTGCTCCTGAATCCCGACCGCTCGAAGCTGAGCAAGAGGCAGGGGGATGTGGCCGTCGAAGAGTACGGGGAGAAGGGATACCTCCCTGCGGCGCTGGTGAACTTCGTAGCGCTGCTCGGCTGGAACCCGGGCGACGAGAGGGAGATCTTCTCGCTCGAGGAGCTGGTGCGCGAGTTCTCGATCGAGCGGGTCGGGAAGGCCGGTGCAATTTTCAATGCCGAGAAGCTGGAGTGGTTGAACGCGCAGCATCTCAGGAAAATGCCCGAGGGCGAACTGATCCGCATGTTGAGGGAGCTTCCCGCACTCTCCGGTCGGGATTCATCGCGCTTCAGCGACGAGTATCTTTCGAGCGTGATCCGGTCGATGCGGGAGAGGGTGACGTTCGTACAAGATTTCATCGAGAAAAGCCCCTACTTTTTCGACGCTCCAGCGACGTACGAACCCGACGCCGTGAAAAAGAGATGGACGAAAGAATCTCCCGCACAGCTCGAAGCGCTGGCGCGCGAGTTTGAACGCCTGAAATCTTCCGGCGCGGCTGAATTCGAGGATGCGCTCAGGCGTGTCGCCGGGTCAATGGGTGCGAAGGACGGAGAACTGATCCATGCACTCCGGCTGGCGCTCTCCGGAGTGGGGGGAGGTCCGGGCGTGTTCGAGATCGCTTCAATCCTGGGGAAGGATGAATGCATCCGGAGAATCCGAACGGCCATCGGGCGGCTCAGGCCCCCGGCATGACGGCTCTATACTATGACTGAACAGACCGAATCCGCGGTGGAAAAGCCGAAAAACTTCATTCAGGATATTATCGACGAGGATGCGCGGACAGGGCGCTTCGGCGGCAAGGTGCAGACGCGCTTCCCTCCAGAGCCGAACGGGTACCTCCACATCGGACACGCCAAATCGATCTGCATCAACTTCGGGCTTGCGCGCCAGAACGGAGGGCTGTGCAATCTCCGCTTCGACGACACCAATCCGGTGAAGGAGGACGTGGAGTACGTCGATTCGATCAAGGACGACGTGCGGTGGCTCGGGTTCGACTGGGGCGACAGAGAGTACTACGCATCGGACTACTTCGAGGAGCTCTTTGAGTTCGCTCTCCGGCTGATCGGCAAGGGGAAGGCGTTTGTCTGCGACCTGAGCGCCGAACAGGTCCGGGAGTACAGGGGGACCCTCACCGAGCCGGGGCGCGAGAGTCCCTACCGCGCCAGGCGCGTGGAGGAAAGCCTGGACCTCTTCAGGAGGATGAGGTCGGGTGAGTTCGCCGACGGCTCGCGCACGCTCAGGGCGAAAATCGACATGTCCCACCCGAATCTGAACCTGAGGGACCCGGTCATGTACCGGATCCTTCACGCCCGCCACCACCGGACGGGGAACTCGTGGTGCATCTACCCCACCTACGACTGGGCCCACGGCCAGAGCGACTCGATCGAGCGCATCACGCATTCGGTGTGCACGCTGGAGTTCGAGGACCACCGGCCCCTCTATGACTGGTGTCTCGCGGAGTTGGGGATCCATCACTCGCGGCAGATTGAATTCGCCCGGCTGAACCTCACTTATACGGTGATGAGCAAAAGGAGGCTTCTGGAGCTGGTCGAGAAGGGGCATGTGAACGGGTGGGACGATCCGCGGATGCCTACGATTGCCGGCCTCCGGCGGCGGGGATACACCCCGGAAGCAATCCGCGACTTCGCTGAGCGTATCGGCGTCTCGAAACGCGAAACCATGATCGACGCCGGTTTACTGGAGGAATCGCTCCGAAGCGACCTGAACAGGCGCGCCCGGAGGGCCATGGCGGTCCTGCGGCCGCTCAAACTCGTGATCGACAACTATCCCGAAGGGGGCGTGGAAGAGCTCGAGGCGGTGAATAATCCCGAAGATCCTGCCATGGGAGTCCGAAGGGTTCCGTTTTCGCGGACCCTGTACATCGAGCATGACGATTTCCGCGAGAGTCCGCCTCCAAAATACTTCCGCCTGGCTCCGGGGACAGAGGTCCGGCTACGGTACGGGTATATCATCCGCTGCGAGACGATCGTAAAAAACCCGGCGACGGGGATGATCGAGGAGATCCGCTGCACGTACGATCCTCAGACCAGGAGCGGCTCAGGCCTCAATCGGCGCAAGGTGAAGGGTACTATTCACTGGGTGTCGGCCGGTCACGCTGTCGAGGCGACGGTACGGCTGTACGACAGGCTCTTCGCCACCGAGATGCCGGGAGGGGACGATTGGGAAAAGGGCATCAATCCGGCCTCGCTTGAAGTTCTCTCGGGATGCAAGATGGAACGGAGTCTCGGAGACGCGGCGCGCGACGAACGGTATCAGTTCGAGCGGCTCGGATATTTTTGTCTCGACAGTGAGAGCGTTCGCGGCGGTCTGATCTTCAATCGCACCGCGACTCTGCGCGACACGTGGGCAAAGATTGAGAGCAAACGCGGTTTGATTCCTTGACTCTCACGGCGGAAAGACCTATATTTTGAAGGCTTTACGGGCGGTGGCATGCACTCCGAAGATTTTATCCGAATCCATAACGCTTCCTTCTACGCCTACCATGGGGTCGCGAGCGACGAACAAAACCTCGGCGGAAAATTTGAAGTTGACGTCGAACTCAGGTGTGATCTCTCGGCAGCGGCGGACAGAGATAGCCTGAAGGTAACCGTCGACTATGAGGCGGTCTATACTGTTATCCAAAAGACGGTGACGAGCAAGAAATACTATCTCCTCGAGTCGCTGGCAAAGCATATCACGCGCGGTATCCTCGGCACATTTCCGGCGGTACTCGGCGTACGGGTGAGGGTCCGGAAGCCCCATCCCCCGGTCAAGGGAGTCGTGGACTTTGTCGAAGTGGAAGTCTCGGAGGAGCGAAGCTGACTTATGGTCCGGGTCTTTCTGGGTTTGGGGTCGAATCTCGGCGACAGGGCCGCTCACCTGAGAGAGGGGATGCGGGAGATCAACGAAGTAGCGCCCGTTCTTGCTAACTCCCCGGTCTATGAGACCGAACCCGTAGGGATGGATTCGGACCGGCCATTCTACAATATGGTGATCGAGGTGGAGACGGGCCTCCGGCCCCCGGAGCTCCTGCGCACGTTGAAGACGATCGAACGGAAAGCGGGGAGAAGACACTCGACGCACCTCCTTGACCGCGAGCTCGACATCGACATTCTGCTCTACGAAGGGATCGAATACGCCGACGAGAGCGTGAGGGTTCCGCACCCACAGCTCGAGCACCGCAGGTTTGCACTCGAACCGTTCAAGGATATCGCCCCTCTCGTCGTCCACCCGGTCCGCAACGAGACCATCGCATCTCTCCTCCGCCGCTGCCGCGATCAGAGCCGCGTGGCAAGGACCGGTATAGAGATCGAACCGCTCCATCTCGCCACCTGAACAACACGTGAGCGCTTCCCTCGAGACCCTCATCGGCCAGACCGAGATCCGGCACATTGCCATCGAGGGGGTGATCGGAGCCGGAAAGACGAGCATGGCAAACCTGTTGGCCGAGCGGCTTCCGGCGCGGCTCGTCCTGGAGCAGTTCGAGGAGAACCCGTTCCTCCCGAAGTTTTACCAGGCGCCGGAGCGGTACGCATTTCAGACCCAGCTCTTTTTCCTCCTCAGCCGGTACAAACAGCAGCAGCAGCTTGCCCAGTCCGATCTCTTCCACCGGTTTCTCATCACGGACTACATTTTCGAAAAGGACAAAATCTTCGCCTACCTGAACCTCGAAGACGATGAGCTCAAGCTCTACGAGACAGTGATGGGATCAATCGAACACAACGTTCCTGTTCCCGACCTCGTCGTGTACATTCAGTGCAGCGTGGAACGCCTGATGGCGAACATCCGGTCGAGGGGAAGGGCCTACGAGCGGAACATGTCCGAGGAGTACATCCGCGAGCTCAACGAGGCCTACAACTACTTTTTTTTCCGCTACAAGGCGGCGCCCCTCCTCATCATCAACGCGTCCCAGATCGATTTCGTCCGGAACGACCACGAGCTGGAGGACCTGATGCGCGAGATGTTCCGCCCCGATAAAGCGGCCGTGGAGTATTACAATCCCGTCGTGCTGAAACCCTGAAGGATCCCCCCCGGTGCTCCGGTTCATCGTATGGCTGCTGCTCCTCCTCATCGCGACTGTTGTCGTGAGAATGGTACGGCTTGTCATCGGGTGGAAACAGCAGGGAGGCCCGCACGATGAGCACGCCGGCGCAGAGGCCCCTCCGATTCCTCCCTTCAGCGACGTGCAGGAAGCCGATTTCGAAGACATCACCCCGAAGAACCCGACGGAATAACCAGTCCGCGGCAGCGGCGCCCCAGAGAGCGCGCCTGCCATGGTTGATTATCCCAACCCGGTTGAGTATCTTAGGGGAAATGCCGCTCACCGAAGCCGATATTCTCTCCCCGCATCGGCCCGCAGAGGCCGAAATCCCCGTGAATCTGGAAGATGAGATCGTTCGCCTCAAGGCGGAGCTGAACGCGGTGATCCTGGCCCACTATTACCAGGACTCCGAGATTCAGGACCTGGCCGATTTCGTCGGAGACAGCCTCGACCTCTCGCGCCGCGCGGCGGCCACGGATGCCGATATCATCGTCTTCGCGGGGGTGCATTTCATGGCAGAAACGGCGAAGATCCTTAACCCCGGGAAGCAGGTCCTGCTCCCCGACCTCAACGCCGGCTGCTCGCTGGCAGAAGGGTGTCCCGCGCCAGAATTCAGGGCGTTCAGGGAGAAGCATCCCGACCATCTTTCGATCACGTACATCAATTGTTCCGCCGAGGTCAAGGCGCTGAGCGACATTATTTGCACCTCGAGCAATGCCGAGAAGATCATTCGCCAGATCCCGGATGAGAAGCCGATCCTTTTCGCGCCCGACCGGAATCTGGGGAGGTACCTGATGAAAAAAACGGGGAGGAAGATGCTGATCTGGGAGGGGACGTGCATCGTACATGAATCGTTCAGCGAACGGAAGCTTCTGAGTCTCGACTCGCGGTACCCGCACGCCTCGCTGATTGCGCACCCCGAGTGCGACGAGGTGATCCTCTCGCGGGCGGACTTCGTGGGATCGACGAGCGCTTTGTTGAAGTTCGTTCAGCAAAGTCCTGAGCGTGAATTCATCGTCGCCACGGAAGCGGGGATCATCCACCAGATGGAAAAGGCCTGCCCCGACAAGGTGTTCATCCCTGCCCCACCGGAGGAGAGCTGCGCGTGCAATCTCTGCCCCTATATGAAGCTCAACACGATGGAGAAGCTTTACCTGTGCATGCGCGACAGGTCTCCCGAGATTCTGCTCAGCGAAGGGCTGATCGAGCGGGCCGCCAGGCCTATTCGCCGGATGCTCGAGATGAGCTGAGTCGCGACTCGTAGTACGCGAAGATCCCGAACGCCCGGGCCGCTTCTCCCTGGGCATGAACGGTCCCCACCTCATCCACGCCATATCCGTCTTCTCCTCCCGAGGGATTCCAGCCGTTCCGGATGCCGTTGTCCGTCATCCGGTGGAGAGTCACCGACGCCCTGCCGTGGTGGTTGGTCCAGACGTGATCGAGCATGAGACGGATCTTCGAGAGAATCTCACCCATCTCGCCGGGGGCGAGGGAATAGGCGTCGAGGAGAAAGTTGACGAACGCACCGTTACCATCCATCCGGATCTGATAAAAATCCTGCGAGTCGACCCAGCCCGAGGCGGGATCGGTAATCCTCCTGGCGGTGGCTATCGCAATCGCCCGGTACTTCGGGTCGTTTGTAATCCGGTAGAGAGCGGCGCCGATCGAACAGTATTCCGCCCCTTCCCACGGGAGCTGCTTCCCAAACGCCGCGAGGCCCGGTTTTCCCTCCCACCGGCCGCCTCCCCTGTATAGTGTCTTTTCGATGCCGGGCGATCTCCCGTCGCCGTTCCAGACAAGGAGCGCGTCGTCGAGAAAGGACTGCTCTTCGGTCGCCTCGAAGAGCCTGCACGCAACGGTGACCATCTGGTTCATGTTGCTGTTCGTGAAGACGGGGGTATTGACCGCCTGATGTGGCGGCCAGGTGTACCAGCTCCAGAAACCCTCGTGATTCGACAGCCGGCCCTCACCTCGCGCCTCGAGATAACGTTTTCTCGCGTCTTCAACAAGGATGCTGTTCCGCTTTCCCGTAAACTCCCACCATGTAAGCTCTGCAAGGCAGACCCAGGCGCGGTCGTCAACCCAGGTGCCCTCGCACATTTTTCTCATGTCGTGATCGATGAGATGAAAGCGCAGGAGTGAGGAATCATGCGTCGCAGCGAAGAGATAGGCGTCGCCGATGGCCCCGTACGCCCCCTCCCAGCACGGCGTATACACAGCGTGGAAGAGGCCGTCAACCGCGTAGGCCCTCTGAAGCCACGAACGGGCGGCACTCCCTGAGTCAGTTGGCGGCCGGGGAGGGGGGAGTGCGGATTCCTCAGCGTGCGGTCCGCCGAGTTTCGTCACCATCAGGTACCCACCGGCTCCGGCGCATGCCACGACAAGCACCAGAACGAGGATGAAGGGGAGACTGGAGGGGCGGGATTTCGGCGGCACTTTCCTGGCGTGCCTGCGACGTTTCATCGCTCAATATAAGGATTTTTCGGAGCGCGTTTGGACCGACGCCCCGTTTTGAAAAGTACACCGGAATCACTATCTTTCGGCGAAAATGATTTCACCGCACCGCTCGAAATCCCCGCCCCTGACATTTACCACCGTCTCCGGCGAGCCGATCGAGGTTCTCTACACTCCTGAGGACATCGCCGAGATCAACTACCTCTCGGACATCGGACATCCAGGGGAATTCCCGTATACCCGCGGGATACATCGCGACATGTACCGGGGGAAACTGTGGACGATGCGGCAGTTCGCCGGCTTCGGGACTCCCGAGGACACGAACGAGCGGTACCATTATCTCCTCGGGCACGGGCAAATGGGACTTTCAGTCGCCTTCGACCTACCGACCCTGATGGGCCGTGACGCGGACGATCCGCTCTCGGAAGGCGAGGTGGGTATCTGCGGCGTCTCGATCAGCTCTCTTGCGGACATGGAGGTGCTCTTCAAGGGGATCCGGCTGGCCGAGATTTCGACGTCGATGACGATAAACGCGCCCGCGGCGATGCTCCTCGCGCTCTACGTCGCAGTGGCCGAGAACCAGGGGGCAGCGCTCAGGAGTCTCCGCGGCACGATCCAGGCGGATATTCTCAAAGAGTACATTGCCCAGAAGGAATGGATTTACCCCCCGCATCCCTCGATGCGGATCATCACCGACATGGTGGAGTATTGTACTCGGGAGATGCCCCAGTGGAACCCGATATCAATCTCCGGATACCACATCAGGGAAGCGGGATCGACGGCGGTGCAGGAGCTCGCCTTTACCCTCGCCGACGGTTTCGCGTATGTCGAGGCATGCATGGAAAAGGGGCTCGACATCGACGAGTTCGCGCCGAGATTATCGTTCTTTTTCAACTCTCATCTCGATTTCTTTGAGGAGATCGCCAAGTACCGGGCGGCGCGCAGGATCTACGCGAAGCGAATGCGCGACAGATACGGGGCGAAGAATCCCCGCTCATGGATGCTCCGCTTCCACACCCAGACGGCCGGCTGCACGCTGACCGCCCAGCAGCCCGAGAACAACATCATCAGGACCGCATACCAGGCGCTTGCGGGCGTGCTCGGCGGAACGCAGTCGCTCCACACGAATTCGATGGATGAGACTCTCGCGCTTCCCTCGGAAAAAGCTGTGACGATCGCACTCCGGACGCAGCAGATCATCGCCCACGAAACGGGAGTGGTCAACACCGTTGATCCTCTCGCCGGGAGCTACTTCATCGAATCCCTGACCGACCGGATGGAGCGGGGGGCGGAGGCGTACTTCGAGAAGATCGACGCCCTCGGAGGCGTGATTCCGTCGATCGAGGCGGGGTTTTTCCAGAGGGAGATCGCCGAGGCGGCATACAGGTACCAACAGGAACTCGACCGGAAAGAGAAGATCATCGTCGGAGTCAACGAGTATGTCCAGGAAAACGAACAGCTGCAGATCCCGATTCTGCTTATCTCCCCGGAAGTGGAGATAAAACAGCGCAGGCGGATTGCCGAGGTTCGCTCGGGCCGCAGCGAAACCGAGGCCGCTTCTTCCCTTGATGTGCTCCGGCGCGCGGCTCAGGACGGCTCAAATCTTCTCCCGCCCCTGATCGCCTGTACGCGAGCCTACGTCACGCTCGGAGAAATGTGCGGCGCCCTCGCCGAAGTGTTCGGCATCTACGAAGAACCCGCGGTATTCTGACGCTTGACAGGGGCGCTCCGCTACACGGTTGCCTCGACGAGGCCCCAGCAGTGGATCAAGAACCTCTTCCTCTTTGCTGCGCTCATCTTTTCCGGGAACCTGTTCGTCCTGCACGACGTCCTCTTGACGATCGGCGGATTCTTCTTCTTCTGCCTTGCAAGCAGCGGCGTCTACCTCTTTAACGACGTTTCCGACCTCGAAAACGACAAGCTTCACCCCGTAAAGTCGCAGCGCCCTCTCCCGTCGGGAAAGCTTTCTGCTCGCTCTGCCCTGACAGCTTCCGCGCTCCTTGCCGCGGCGGGCTTCACCGGAGGGCTTTATCTCCGGACGGACTTCGGGCTTTTGATCCTTCTCTATCTCGCCATCAATGTATTGTATTCCCTGAAGCTTAAGGATATCGTCATCCTCGACGTGATGACGATTTCCGCAGGTTTCGTGCTGAGGGTCGTGGCGGGGGCCGTGTTGATCGGAGTTCCGACATCGGAATGGCTCATCATCTGCACGCTTCTCCTCTCGCTCTTCCTGGGCTTCAGCAAGCGGAGGCATGAGCTGACGTACCTCGAGTCGGAGGCCGAGACGCACCGCTCGGTCCTCGCTCACTACAGCCCATACTTTCTCGATCAGATGATCGGCATCGTCACCGCATCGACCGTCATGTCGTACGCGCTCTACACCATCTCCGACGAAACGGTGCGAAAATTCGGCACCAACCACCTCTATTACACCGTTCCTTTTGTTCTTTACGGGATTTTTCGTTACTTGTATCTTGTTCATAAGATGGAAGCGGGCGGAAATCCCACGAAGCTTGCGGCGACGGACATTCCGCTTCTGATCAATATTGCGCTGTGGATACTCTCCTCGGCGATTATTATTTACGGGAAATAATCTGATGTCGAAATCGGTCGTTGCCGTGCTGAAGACAAAACCGGACTCGATTCTGGAGGATATTGAGCGGCTCATGGGGCTCGCCGGGGTGGGAGAGTCGCTCCGCCGTGGCGCTCCGACGATTCTGAAGGACAATATCTCGTGGCACTTTCCGTTTCCCGCAGCAAATACCACACCCTGGCAAATGGAAGGCGCGGTTCTCGCCCTGCGCAACGCGGGGTTTCAAGACCTGGTGTGCGTCCAGAACAAGACCGTCGTGACCAACGCCTTTAAAGGCGAAGATCTGAACAACTACGTCCCGATTTTCCGCCGTTACGGCATCCCGGTGCTGTACAACTTCAGGGAGCGTGATATCCGCTGGGTCGCCTATACCCCGAAGGCGAAGATGCACGTGCTCGACAGGATCTATCCGGAGGGCATCACGATCCCCGAGTATTTTGAGGGGAAGAACATCGTCCATCTCCCGACTGTGAAGTGCCACATTTACACGACCACGACGGGCGCGATGAAAAACGCCTTCGGCGGCCTCCTGAACACCAAGCGCCACTACACCCACAGCTGGATCCACCAAACGCTTGTGGATCTCCTGGCGATCCAGAAGGAAATCCATCCTGGAATCTTCGCGCTGATGGACGGAACGACGGCCGGGAACGGCCCCGGCCCCCGCACGATGTTTCCGGTCGTGAAAGATTACATCCTCGCGAGCGAGGATCAGGTGGCAATCGATGCTGTCGCGGCCAGGCTCATGGGCTTCGACCCAATGAGCATCGAGTACATCAGTCTCGCGCACCGCGACGGCCTCGGGATCGGCGATGTGAGGGACATCGAGATCCGCGGAGCCGACATCTCCAACGAGTCCTGGGACTTTTCAGTCGGCGACAACGGGGCAAGCCTCGTGGGCGACATGATGTGGTTCGGCCCCCTGGCGAAATTCCAGAAGCTGTTCTTCCACACGCCCCTTGTGAACGTGTTCATCTTCGGATCCGAGGCCTATCACGACTACTATCGCTGGCCGCTCAAGGATCGCAGGACCTTCGAGCAATGGAAACGCGATACGCACTGGGGCCGCCTCTTTCATGACTATGAAACGGGCAAGGTCTGGGAGGGAGCGCCGGCGGTGGCTTGAGCCCCCAGCGCCGCGCCGAGGCGCTGCTTCTCTCGATCACCGTCATCTGGGGGAGCACGTTTGTCGTCACCAAGTCGCTCGTCGGCCATAACTCGCCTCTCTTCTACACTGCGGCCCGGTTTCTTCTCTCCTCGCTCATCCTGTTCGTTCTGTTTCCCCGGCGGCTCAGGGCACTTCCACGATCTGCGCTGAAGCGCGGAAGCGTCCTCGGATTCTTCCTGTTCACGGGGTTTGCCCTTCAGACCGTCGGCATTCAGTACACGTCGGCCTCAAAGTCGGCGTTCTTCACCGGCATGCTCACCGTTCTTACCCCCGTTGTCCAGTTCTCCGCGGGGCGAGTCTCAGGCCGGGGAGGAAAGCCACTGAAGCTGGGAAACATCCTCGGGGTCGTGCTCGCCGGATTTGGCCTCTATCTCATGACTTCGCCTTCGGGAGCGGGCTTTTCGGCGGGGGATGGGATGACGCTCGTGTGCGCGCTGATGTTCGCCTGCTACATCGTCTATCTCGATTCGGCATCCGACGAACCGGACAAGGTGCAGTTGACGTTCGTGCAGTTCGTGTTCTGCGGAATCGCCGGCCTTGCCGTAGCGCTCCCGTTCGAATCAACCCGGGTCTCAATCACGGCGGAATACGCCCTCTCGCTCCTCTATCTCACGCTCTTCGCGACCGTCCTTGCGATGTGGGTCCAGAACCGCTTCCAGGGAGACACGACGCCTACCCGGGCCGCGGTGATCTTCGCTATGGAGCCGGTCATCGCCGCGCTCTTCGCCTATGCTGTCCGGGGTGAGATGATCGGAGTCGCAGGCGCATTCGGCGCCGCAATGATCCTCGCCGGGCTCCTTCTCTCGGAAGGTTCCGATGTCATCCCAGTGCTCGACAGGACAATTGTTTGACTTTAAGGCGTTTTCATCGTATGTTCACGGTGCCGTCCGGGTAGAATGATCGCCGGAGCCAACATCATTGTCAGTGGAATGGTTCAGGGCGTCGGGTTTCGATACTTCGTGTACAACCGGGCAGTCCGGTCAGGCCTCGACGGCTTCGTACGGAATCTGGTGAATGGCAACGTCGAAATCGAAGTCGAAGGGGACCGGTCGCTGATCGAAGATCTCATCAAGGATGTTTCGATCGGACCGCGTTCGGCTCAGGTCACGGATGTGAAGGTCGGCTGGAAGAACCCTCGCTCTGAGCATCGCGGGTTTGAGATTCTGTAAGAGGACCGCCGCGGGGCACTTTTCGATCGGACTGGATGCGATTCGGTTTCGGGTATGACATTCACCGGCTTGTGGTCAACCGCAAGCTGATCCTCGGCGGCGTCGAAATCCCTTTCGTCAAAGGGCTCATGGGACATTCCGACGCCGACGTGCTCTGCCATGCCTTCGCCGACGCTCTCCTCGGGGCGGCAGCCCTGGGCGATATCGGCAAGCACTTCCCGGACACGGATCCACGCTTCAAGGATATCTCAAGCCTCGTTCTGCTCAAGCACGTCGTAGGGCTCATCCGCGAGAGCAGCCTCGAGATCGTGAACATCGATGCCACGGTGATCCTCCAGCAGCCCAAGATTGCACCCTACGTCAAGCGCATGCGCGAAAACATCTCCCAGGCGCTTGGGATCCAGCTCGATCAGGTTTCCGTCAAAGCCACCACCAACGAGGAGCTGGGATTCCTTGGAGCCGCCGACGGGGCCGCGGCGTATGCCGTAGCGTCGCTGCGCGACAAACAGCTCGCCCTCGATCTCTGACACCGCGCCCCTTGAGTCATCCTCCCGGGGTCCGTTCTCCGGGATGCTCCGCCGGACTCCACCGCGATGCTTGACGCCCTCTACTCCATAGACAAGGGGATCTTTGTCTTCCTCAACGAGACGATCGCCAACCCCTTCTTTGACGCCGTCATGCCTCCCATCACCGACTGGAACAAGCATTGGGAGGGGATCGCGCTCTTCGCTGCCCTCTGGCTCCTCCTTATCTGGAAGGGGGGAAGGAAGGGGAGAATCGCCGCGCTTCTTCTCATCCCCCTCATCGTCATCAGCGATCAGCTCAGCAGCGTTCTCATCAAGGGCATCGTCGCAAGGCCCCGCCCCTGTCATATCATCGGGGGTGCAACCGTCGTGGACCACGTTCATCTCCCTCCCGGATTCAGCTGCGGCGGCGGCTTTTCATTCCCTTCCTCACACGCTGTGAACAATTTCGCGGCCGCCACGTTCCTCGCGAACGCGTACCGGCGCTGGTCGTGGGCCCTCTACTCGTATGCCGGAATCATGGGCTTTTCCAGGATCAGCGTCGGAGTTCACTATCCTTCTGACGTGGCGGGAGGGGCCGTCATCGGATCTGCGGTGGCGCTCGTGGTGGCGTATGCATGGAAATCGGTTGAAGAACGGTATCGACCCCGTTAACGGGAAGGGTCCGCGGTGGCTGGTGCCGGCCCTGATCAGCGGGACCCTCCTCGGGATTTCCTTTCCACCCGTACCTACCGGGATTCCCGCCGCCGCCGCGTTCGTTCCGTTGTTCCTCTTTGCGGAGGAGATGCCCGGGTACGGCAGGGCCTTCCGGTTCTCCTATATCGCCTTTTTTGTCTTCAACCTGATCACGCTGTACTGGACGGGAGGGTTTACGCACGGGAAGGATCCGTATCTGATGGCGGCGGGATCTGCGCTGATCCTCTCGCATCCTCTCTTCTTTTTCCCCCCCATTGCGGTATGGATCGCGGTCGGAAGGAGATTCGGCGCCACCTACTCAGTCTGTCTTTTCCCCTTCATCTGGGTGGCGTTTGAATATCTTCATTCGCTCACAGAAGTCTCGTTCCCGTGGCTGACGCTCGGCAATACACAGACCTACGACCTCACGAGCGTCCAGATCGCCTCGGTCACGGGGGTCTACGGGATTTCATTCTGGCTTCTCTGGTTGAATGTCCTGATCTATTTCTTCGTTCGGACGATCCGGCTTCCGGATTGGAAACCCCTCCGGCCCCGCTCTCTGATGCTCCTCTGTGCGGTCGTGGTGGTATACCTCCTTCCCAAGATGTACGGGATCTTTGCCCTCAGGTCTGCGGACGAGGGAGAGGGCATGCCGGTCAGAGTGGGAATGGTCCAGCCGAATATCGACCCCTTCGAAAAATGGGGGGAGGGAGCGGAGCGCCAGCTCGCCGTTCTTCAGCGCCTCACCGATAGCGTCGCATCGGAACGCCCCGATCTTATCCTCTGGCCCGAAACGGCGGTTCCATACTACATCCTGGACGAGCGGAACAAAAGTTCGTTTGCCGCGATCCGCCGCCAGGTTGACAGCCTGAGGATTCCGCTCCTGAGCGGGATTCCCGATATCACCTATTACAGTCAGGGGGAGCCCTCCCCGCGGAGCAGCAAGACGCTCCCTGACGGGAGACGCTACGATAACTATAACAGCTCGATGCTTCTTCTCCCCGGCGAGGAGCACATCCAGAAATATGCAAAGATGCTTCTGGTGCCGTTTGCAGAGAGGGTCCCGTTTTCGGAGGAACTGAGCTTTCTCAATGCGATGCAGTGGAATTTCGGCCTCGGAGGGTGGGGAATCGGCAAGGAGAAAACCGTTTTCCGCGTGGACGCGATTCAGGGAGGTTCGGCCCGTGGGTACTCATTTTCCAACTTCATCTGCTACGAGTCGATCTATCCGGGATTCGTGGCGAGCTTCGTGAGGAACGGGGCGGAGTTTCTCACGGTTATCACGAATGACTCCTGGTGGGGGAATACATCGGGAGCGTACCAGCACGCTCAGTTCGCGGTGCTGAGGGCGGTGGAAAACCGCAGATGGGTTGTACAATGCGCCAACGGCGGAATCTCCTGCATCGTCGATCCCTGGGGACGCCTCCTCAAACCCACCGGGATGTACACTCGGCAAACGGTAACCGGTACGGTCAGGGCGATGCGCGAGCTGACATTTTATTCGGTGCACGGCGACTGGTTTGGGGAGATGTGCCTGGTCTTCGTGACGTTCCATCTTGCCGCAGCTGCGGGCGCCGGCATCTATTCACGCATGAGGAAAACATGAGAACATGAAGACCATCGATCTCAGAAGCGATACCGTAACGAGGCCCTCGCCGAAGATGCTCGAGGCCATGATGGGCGCAGAGACGGGCGACGATGTGTTCGGCGAGGATCCGACCGTCAACGCGCTTCAGGAAAAGGTGGCACGCCTCCTCGGCAAGGAAGCCGCGCTCTTCGTGCCGAGCGGAACGATGGGAAATGAGATCTCCATCAAGGCGCACACGAATCCCGGCGACGAGATCATCGTGGACAGGGAATCTCACATCTTTGTCTATGAAACCGCGGGCCCGTCTGTCCTTTCGGGCGTTCAGATGAATCCCATTCAGGGCGCTCGGGGGATCTTCACGAATGAGCAGATGGAGCGGACGATCCGGCCGAGAGCGTACTACATGCCTCCAACGACGCTCCTCTGCGTGGAAAACACGCACGGCCGCTCGGGAGGATCGGTCATACCGATAGACGAGCTCAAGAGAATGTACGCGTTCGCGAAGGGCGCGGGGATCGGCCTCCATCTCGACGGCGCCCGGCTCTGGAATGCCAGCGCTGCGTCGGGAGTATCGCCGAAGGAGTATGCATCGTGCGCCGACTCTGTTTCGGTGTGCTTTTCCAAGGCGCTGGGGGCCCCTGTGGGCTCCATGGTAGCCGGAGATGAGGCGTTCATCGAGCGGGCGAGAAAATACAGAAAAATCTTCGGCGGAGGAATGCGCCAGGCGGGGATTCTTGCCGCCGGAGCCCTCTACGCATTAGAGCACAACGTCGGCCGGCTGGGGGAGGATCATGCGAAGGCCCGGCTCCTGGCGGAAGCGCTCAGCCGCATTAAGGCCCTGCGCGTCGATATGACCGAGGTGCAGACCAATTTCGTCATCGCCGAGACGGAGGGGTCCGGAAAGTCGCAATCCGAAATCCTTTCGATGCTTGCCGCGCGGGGGGTGCTCATGACCGGAGAACGATACTCCGCGATCAGGGCCGTTACCCACCTCGATGTGTCGATGCAGGATGTCCGGAGGGCAGCGGAGATCATACAGTCGCTCTTTACGGATTAGACAGCCGCATGGAGCAAGGCAGATTCAAACATATGACCGAGGTTCGCGTCAGGAACTTTGAGGTGGATTGGCAGGGGATCGTCCATAACGCCGTCTATCTCCAGTATTTCGAGATCGGACGTATCGAATACCTGAAACGCCTGGGAATAAAGATCGACATAGGTTCCGTGAGGAGCGAAACCCAGGTCGTGCTTGTCCGCAATGATATCCTCTACAAGTCTCCCGCCCGCTTCGATGAACTCCTTAACGTATTTTCTCGCATTTCATACATAAAGAACACGAGCTTCGCCTTCGAAGGGTATCTCGAAGAGAGGGGCTCCGGACGCCTGGTCGCCGAAAACACGGCAATCCACGTCTGGCTTCATCACCGCACGGGCGAGCCGGTGACCGTCCCCGATTCGTTTCGAAAAGCGGTCCTTCAATTTGAAGGGGGGGATGTTGGATTTCTGGGGCCGACGCTGCTCACCTGAAGGGTGCGCAATCGGAGTGTTGAAAGGGGCATTTGCTATTTAAAAGCGCGAGTGGTATATTACTTCCCTCCTCTGTAGAAAGTCCCTCCTGTGGGACTTTTTTTGTTGATGGGGTGATTAGAGGGCCATTTCCGCCATATTTGTGAAGTTTTCCGATGCGGGTCGAGGAGAGAATTGCTGAGCTCGCAGCTCCGATCCTCGCCGGGTGCAACGCCTTCCTCGTCGAGATCGCGGTCCGCGGCGAGCGTGGGTCTCCCGTCGCCGAAGTCTTCATCGACACGGACGACGGAGTCAGCACGGAGCTCTGCGAGCGAATCAGTAGAGATCTGTCGCGCTCCCTCGACGGGCGCGAATTCTTCCGCGGCCGGTATTATCTCGTCGTCTCCTCGCCCGGGATCGATCGCCCGCTGAAATATCCGCGGCAGTACCCCAAAAATGTCGGACGCAGCATGAGCGTGCGCATCAGGCGCGAGGGAACGGTGGAGCATGTCCGGGGGACTCTTCTTGAGGCAGCCGCGGACGATATCCTGCTGGGGATCAGCAAGGAAGACCAGAGGAGAATCCGGTTTGAAGACATCGCCGAAGCCCGCGTGGAAGCGGCGTGGTAAGAGCATGCAGGCGGTGACACACGTTTATCATATGGAGCAGAAATGAATTCCGAGATTGTTGAATCCTTCTCCCAGATGGTCCGCGAGAAGCGGATGGACAAGGATATGCTGGCCGGCATCATCGAAGACGTGTTTGCCATGATGGTGCGGAAGAAGTACGGCCAGGATGCGCGCTTCGATGTCGTGGTCAATATGGACAAGGGAGACATCGAGATCTACCTGGAAAAGCAGATCGTCGAGCAGGTCACCGATCCAAGCACCCAGATCGACCTCGCAACGGTGAAGCAGCGATCGGACGAGGCGCTCGGCGTCGGGGACGACTTCGTCGAAGTGGTCGACCTGCAGAGCTTTGGGCGGCGTCTGGTGATCAGCGCCAAGCAAAACCTGAACCAGCGGATCAAGGAGATCGAGAAGGAGATCATCTACAACGAATACAGCACGACGGTGGGCGAGATCATCGTTGGCGAGATCTACCAGATCCGCAAGGGAGAGATTCTCGTGATTCACAACCGCAACGAGCTGATACTGCCGAAAAGCGAGCAGATCGGCAGGGAGCGTTACCGGAAAGGAGAGACGCTCAGGGCAATCGTCAAGGAGGTCCGCAAGAGCGCTTCCAGCCCCCTCGTCATCATCTCCCGCGCCGATCCCAAGTTCCTCGCGAAGCTCTTCGAGATCGAGATCCCGGAGATCTACGACGGCATTATCGAGATCAAGGCGGTGGCGCGCGAGGCGGGCGAGCGGTCGAAGGTTGCCGTCGAATCACACGACGACCGGATCGATGCCGTCGGCGCCTGCGTCGGGATGAAAGGCGTTCGGATCCACGCCATCGTCCGGGAGCTCAACAACGAGAATATCGACGTGATTAATTACTCCTCGAAACCCGCCGTATTCATCCAGCGGGCCCTCTCGCCCGCGAAGCTCAAGAGCGTGGAGGTTGACGAAGCGACAAAAAGCGCCACGGTCCTCGTGGACAAGGATCAGGTCTCTCTCGCGATCGGCCGGAACGGCCAGAATATCCGCCTCGCATCGAAGCTGACGGGGTTTGAGATTAACCTGATCAAGGAGGGAGGCGAGGAAGAGTATGACATGGACCTCGGTGAATTCAGGGAAGAGCTCGGCGAGCCGCTCTATGAACGGCTGGTCGACGAAGGATTCGACAGCGCCCGCAAGGTGATCGAGGCCAGCGTTGACGACCTCCTCGGCATCGAGGGCCTGACCGCAGAGAAGGTGGAATCGATCAAGAACATGATGCAGCGCGAACTCGAAGAGGCCGATATCGAAGAGGAAGACGAGGAAGAAGCGGCGGAATCCGCCGCCGTTCCGGCAGGGAGCGAGAACGGCAAAGAGCCCCCGGCCGCGCTCACCGAGGGCGATGAAGAGCCGGAGGCGCCGCGTTCCGAGGAGGGCGGCGATGAAGATGGAACGCCCAAAGAGGCGCCAACTCAGCCCGACGCAACGGAGACCGGAAACTGAACCAGCGTATGCCCGAAAAAACGCAGACACACAAGAAGATTTACCAGATCGCCAAGGAAATCAACATCTCTCACGAGACGTTGATCGAATACCTGACGCGAAAAGGGCATACCGTCAAGAGCCACATGACGGCCGTGGACGACGGGATGATGCACGATATCCTTTCGCACTTCAAAAAGGACCGGGAGGTCGCCGAGAAGCATCAGCGCAAGATCCAGACGATCCGTGAGACCCGTAAGAAGGCCGAGGCGAAGGCGGCGGTTCCCGAGCCCGAAGCGGTGAAGCTCAAGACGGTCAAGAAGCCGAAGACCGAAGAGCCCGAGCCGGTTTCCGCGCCCGCGCGGCCGGCGATTGCGGAAAAACATCCGCAGGCGCCCGAGATCGCAGCCGAAGCGCCGCCGGTGGAAGCCAAGGCCGCTCCTCCTCCGCCCGAGGCCGAGCAGCCGGCCGCTCCCCCTCCGGAACCCGCCGAAAAGCCCGCTGCAAGGGAGAAGAAGCCTGCACCCGAAGTCATGGCGCGCCGCACTCCCAAGATGGGCCTCAGGATCAAGGGGAAGATAGATCTGGACGAGGTGAACCGCGCAACCGCCATCCATGAAGGGGCCCCCGCAGCCGAGGCCGCGCGCGGCGGTGCCGCCGAGGAAGAGCAGAAGAAAAAGAAGAAGAAAAAGAAGCGGATCAGGATCGCTGCGCCCGCGCCGGTCCCCGAGGAAACAGACGAGCTTTTGCGAAAGGCCAAGAAGAAGAAAAAGCTCCGCTTTCAGGAGGTCAACAAGGAAGAGGTCGAGGACGCCATCAAGCGCACGCTCGCCGAGATGGACGAGGCCAGCGTGGTTACCCAGAGGGCGACGTTCAAGCGGAAGCGCAAGGAAAAAAGGATGATGGAGGAGCAGAGGCAGCTCGAAGAAAAACAGAGGGAGCTGAAGATACTGCGAGTCACCGAGTTCGTCTCCGTCAACGAGCTTGCAAACCTGATGGGGGTGAACGCGGCCGACGTTATCAAGAAATGCATTGAGCTCGGGCTGATGGTTTCCATCAACCAGCGGCTCGACAAGGACACGATTACGCTTGTGGCCGACGAGTTCGGCCTCGAAGTCCGCTTCTTCTCCGAAATCACGGAAGACATCGTTCCGGAAACGCCCGACGACGAAAGCCGGCTGGAGCAGAGGCCGCCCGTCGTCACCATCATGGGGCACGTCGACCACGGCAAGACGTCGCTTCTCGACTACATCCGCCGCAGCAACGTGGTGGCGGGAGAGGCAGGAGGGATCACCCAGCACATCGGCGCCTACATGGTCGCCGTCGACGGCAAGAAAAACATCACCTTCCTCGACACCCCCGGCCACGAGGCCTTCACGGCGATGCGCGCGCGCGGGGCTCAGCTCACGGACATCGTCGTGCTTGTGGTCGCGGCCGACGACAACGTGATGCCCCAGACGATCGAGGCCATCAGCCACGCCCAGGCGGCAAACGTCCCGATCATCATCGCTTTGAATAAAATCGACAAGCCCGACGCGAACGCCGACCGGATCCGCCAGCAGTTGTCGGAGCACAACGTGCTGGTGGAGGAATGGGGAGGCAAGTATCAGTGCGTGGAGCTCTCCGCCAGGACGGGAAAAAATGTGGACCTTCTCCTCGAAAAAATCCTCCTCGAAGCCGACGTTCTCGATCTCAGGGCCGACCCCACGACCCGCGCCCGCGGCGTGGTCATCGAGGCGCAGGTTGACAAGGGGAAGGGAATCGTCACCACCGTCCTCGTGCAGAAGGGCATGCTGAAGATCGGCGATTCGTTCGTGGCGGGGATCCAGAGCGGAAAAGTCCGCGCCATGAGCGACGAGCGGGGCCGGCGGCTGGAATCGGCGCGGCCTTCGACTCCGGTTCAGGTCCTCGGATTTGACGGAGTTCCCCAGGCCGGCGACGGCTACGCCGTCGTCGAAAGCGAGCGGGAGGCGAGGGAGATCAGCACGCGGCGCCAGACGCTGAAGCGGGAGCAGGATTTCCGGCTGGTGCGCAGCGTGACCCTCGACGACCTCTCGAAGAAGATCAAAGAAGGACAGGTGAAAGAGCTCAACGTCATCGTCAAGGGCGACGTGGACGGATCGGTGGGCGCACTGGCCGATTCGCTGATGAAGATCAGCCACGAAGAGGTGCGCGTCAGCGTTATCCACCATGCGGTCGGGAGCATCTCCGAATCGGACGTCCTTCTCGCGGCCGCGTCAGGCGCAGTAATCATCGGCTTCCACGTGCGGCCCAATATGAACGCGCGCCGGCTCGCCGAGCAGGAGAGCGTCGACATACGGCTGTATAACATCATCTACGACGCCATTGAAGACGTGAAGAAGGCCCTTGAGGGCCTCCTCGCCCCGACCAAGAACGAGGAAGTCACCGCCACCATCGAGGTGCGCGAGGTCTTCAAGGTCCCGAAACTGGGCGCCGTAGCCGGTTCGTACGTCCAGGAGGGGACGATTACCCGCGGGAACAAGGTGCGCCTCATCCGGGACGGAATCGTCGTCTATGACGGGGCAATCGCCTCCCTCAGGAGATTCAAGGATGACGTACGGGAGGTCGAGGCCGGTTTCGAGTGCGGAGTGGGGCTCGAGAATTACAACGATATCAAAGTGGGCGACACGATCGAGGCATACAAGATCGTCGAGACAATGAGAAAACTAGCGTAGGATGGACCATGTCATTGCGGACGGAGCGAGTAGCGTCGCTCATCAAAGAGGAGGTCGGAACCTATTTTACGCGCGAGTACCGTGATCCCTCATACGGCTTTATCACGGTGACCGAGGTGCATGTGACCCCCGACCTGAGGATCGCCAAGATCTACGTCAGCGTGATGGGGAACGGTGAGGTAAAATCGCGCACCTTGAAGATGCTCGAGGATCACAAAGGAGAGATTCGCTCGTTCATAGGGTCCTCGCTGAGGCTGAAATTCACCCCATCCGTCCAGTTCTACATCGATGAGACGCTCGACCGCGTGGAGCGGATCGACCAGCTGATCAAGAAGATCCATAAGGACGACGGGGGAGTGGGATGACGATCGCCCGCTCGCTCGCCGGGGTAACGAACCAGCAGAACTCCGTCGTCACAGTCGGGACATTCGACGGAGTGCATGCGGGGCACCGCGCTATCATGAGGGAACTGACGTCGCGGGCGGCGGCCTCCGGCGCGAGAAGCGTCGTAATCACGTTTGAGCCCCATCCGAGGACGGTGGTGGGAAAGGGAGATGTCGAAGAGCTTACGTCTCTGGAGGAGCGCCTCGAGCTCTTCGGTGGTCTCGGCCTGGATGTGGCGCTGGTGCTCGAATTCACCTACGAATTCTCCCGTCAATCGCCGAGGGAATTCTGGTCGCGCTATCTGATCAACGGCACCGGCGTGCGGGAAGCCGTGATCGGTTACGATCACATGTTCGGAAGGGATCGCGAGGCGGGCATCAGGGAACTGCGGGGCATGGGGAACGAGTTTGGATTCGGGGTCAGAGTCGTCGACCCGGTATCGATCGACGGGCGGATCGTGAGCAGTTCCCGCATCAGGGAGCTCCTTCACCGGGGGGATACGCTCGGAGCGGCGAAGTGCCTCGAGCGCCCCTATTCGATTTCCGGAACCGTCGTGCAGGGGGACGGCCGCGGGAAGAAGATCGGATTTCCGACCGCAAACCTCGCTCCGGATCCGCCCCGAAAGCTCATCCCGGCCGACGGAGTGTACTTCGTTTCCGCCGATCTCGGCCACGAGCGGTACTACGGAATGTTGAACATCGGCGTCAGGCCGACGTTCGTCGAGGGCGGGGCGCGCACCGTGGAGGTGCACCTGTTCGATTTTAACGGCGATGCACGAGGACGCCGCATCACCGTGAATGTTCACCAACGCCTGCGCGGCGAGAGGAAGTTCTCCTCCGCCGACGATCTGATCCGCCAGCTGCATGCGGATCGGGAATCGTGCATGAGGCTGATCGCCGCGGCGCAACTTCTATCATCTTGACCAAGGAGAGAGTATCATGCCGTTGACAAAGGAACAATCACAGGAGATCATCAAGCGATACGGGAAATCGCCGTCCGATTCAGGGTCGCCGGAGGTGCAGATCGCCCTCCTCACGACCCGGATCAACGGCCTCTCGCAGCACTTTGACACCAACGTCAAGGACAACCACTCCCGCAGGGGGCTGCTGAGGATGGTCGGAAAGAGACGCAGGCTCCTTGAATACCTCCAGCGGAAGAATGTGGAAAGGTACCGAAAGATCATACAGGAGCTCGATCTGCGCAAGTGACACGATCTGCGCTAAGCAGAGATTCGTTCAATTCAACGAAAGTAATGCAATGGTAACGACGAAGGAATTAGAGATCGGCGGGAAAGTCCTGTCGCTTGAGACGGGCAGGCTGGCGAAGCAGGCCGACGGAGCTGTGATGGTTCGCTACGGCGATTCGATGGTGCTGGCAACTGTTGTTGCGAACAAAGAGCCCAAGCCGGGGCTCGATTATTTCCCCCTCCAGGTGGAATACCGGGAGCGGACCGCCGCGGCGGGAAAGATTCCCGGGGGATTCTTCAAGCGGGAGGGGCGCCCCACAGAAAAGGAAATCCTTTCTTCGCGGCTCATCGACCGCCCCTTGCGTCCGATGTTTCCCGAAGGATTCAGATGCGAAACACAGGTCATGCTGACCGTCCTCTCCTCCGACATCGAGAACGATACCGACGTCCTCGGGGCCGTAGGCGCTTCGGCGGCCCTGATGATCTCCGATATCCCGTTCGACGGCCCGATAGCGGAAGTGCGGGTGGGGCGGATCGCGGGCGAGTTCGTCATGAACCCCACGTTCAGCCAATTAGAACAGAGCGATCTGGATGTCACGGTTGCCGGGACGAGGAGCTCGATCGTCATGGTCGAAGGGGAAGCGGAGGAGATCTCGGAGCGGGACATGGTTGATGCGCTCAGGTTCGCCCACACAGGCATCCAGAAGCTCTGCGATCTTCAGCTCGAGCTGCAGCGAGAACTCGGCGCCAAGAAGCGCGAGGTTCCCCGGAACCGGCTCAAAGAAGAGCTGTTCGATCCGGTGGCGCAGCTTGCGCGCGAGCGCATCCGCGAGCTGAGCGGCAAACCCCTTATGAAGGAGGAGAGGAGCGCCGCCCATGCCGTTCTGCGCCTTCAGGCGATCGAAGGGCTCAAAGCAGCAGCCTCCTCACTGAGCCTCACTCTTGATGGGGCGGAGAAGGAGCTCCTTGCGGCGGAACCCTCGGCGTTTGTCGATTCCAAGGCCGCGCTCATCGGCGAGATCCTCCACGATATCGAGTATGAGGAGATGCGGTCGATGATCCTCTCGGCCGGAAAAAGGCTCGACGGCCGCGGGGTGAGGGACATCCGTCCGATCGCCAGCGAGGTGCGCGTGCTGCCCAGAACACACGGCTCGGCACTATTTACGCGCGGGGAAACGCAGAGTCTGACCACGACGACGCTCGGGACGAAGATGGACGAGCAGATCCTCGACGGCCTTCTCCCGGAAACGACGAAGCGGTTCATGCTGCACTACAATTTTCCCCCGTATTCGGTGGGGGAAGTCGGGCGCCTCGGAAGCACCGGCAGGCGCGAGATCGGGCACGGAAACCTTGCCGAGCGGTCGATCAAGAACCTGATGCCTCCCGAAGCGGAATTCCCTTATACGATCCGGATTGTGTCCGACATACTCGAATCAAACGGATCCTCCTCGATGGCAACCGTCTGCGCGGGTTCGCTCTCGCTAATGGACGCGGGGGTGCCTCTGAAAAAGCCCGTGGCAGGGATCGCCATGGGGCTCGTGAAGGAGGGGGATCGCGTCGCGATTCTCAGCGACATTCTCGGCAACGAGGATCACCTTGGCGACATGGACTTCAAGGTGGCCGGCACCAGAGAAGGGATCACCGGATTCCAGATGGACATCAAGATCCAGGGGATTTCATTCGAAATATTCGAGCAGGCGCTGATGCAGGCGAAGGAGGGACGGCTTCACATACTCGGCGAGATGGGCAAGACGATATCGGAACCGAGGGCTGAGCTATCGCCTTATGCTCCACGGCTCACGACGATCAAGATCCCCGTGGATATGATCGGAAGCGTGATCGGTCCCGGCGGAAAAGTCATCCGGCAGATCGTCAAGGATACCGGCGCGGAGATCAACATCGAGGACGACGGTACAGTCATCATCGCATCGGTCAGCGCGGAGGGAACCGAGAAGGCCCTGGCAATCATCAACAAGATCACCGAAATACCCGAAGTGGGAAAGACCTACCACGGGAAAGTCACGCGCCTCATGGATTTCGGCGCGTTCGTGGAATTCCTTCCCGGAAGAGAGGGGCTCGTTCACATCTCGCACATGGACAGCAAGCGGGTGAACAAGGTCTCGGACGTCGTCAATGTCGGCGACGAGCTCGATGTTATGCTTATCAAAAAGGACGAAGAGGGACGGTACAACCTCAGCCGGAAAGCACTGATGCCCGGTTACGACGCCGAAGCGGAGGCGCTCCGCGAGGCCGAGCGTAAGAGGGAGCGCAGCAGCCGGCACGACGGCCGGGGCCGGGGCGCTCCGCACCGCGAACATCGCCGTTGATGAATCTTCCTCCTTCACCCCGCGGCTCCGAGCGCCGCGGGGTGGAAGGGGCATCCCACCTAACCAACGTCACTTGTGACGCCCACTCAGAACGTTCTTCTGGTTATCCTCGACGGGTTTGGCCTCGGCAGTGATCCCAGCGTCGACGCGATCGCCCAATCGAAGAAGCCCGCGATAGACCTTCTCTTCCGGAGCTGGCCCTGGACCTCCATCAACGCGTCGAATGAGGACGTCGGGCTCCCGGCAGGACAGATGGGGAATTCCGAAGTCGGCCACATGAACATCGGGGCCGGCAGGGTAGTGTATCAGGATATAACGAGAATCAATCGTTCCATCAGGATGGGCGACTTCTTCGAGAAGCCGGCTTTTTTGGGCGCGATCGAACGCGTGAAGCAGCGCGGCTCGTCGCTCCATCTGATCGGCCTCCTCTCGGACGGAGGCGTCCACAGCCTCAACACGCATCTCTACGCGCTTCTCGAACTGGCGCGGCAGCAGGGCGTGAACCGAGTCTATATCCACGCTCTTCTCGACGGACGGGACACCCCTCCGGAATCGGGGGCGGGGTACATCCGCGAGCTTGTGCAGAAGGAACAGGAGCTGGGCGTGGGAGAAATCGCCACGGTGGCAGGCCGCTATTACGGGATGGATCGCGACAACAGGTGGGACCGGACCGAAAAGGAGTATCGCGCGATAACCGAAGGGGTGGGCCTCCGCGCCGCCGATCCGGCGGCGGCCGTAGAGGAATCGTACGCGAATGGAATTACGGATGAATTCGTCCTTCCCATCGTGGTGACCCCGCCGGGAGTTCCTCCACGCGTGGTTTCCGACGGCGATGCCGTCATCTTTTTCAATTTCAGGGCCGACCGCACACGCCAGCTCACGCGGGCGCTCATCGAGGACGGCTTCTCCCAATTCACACGGCGGAAGCTCGACCTCTATTTCGCCACAATGACACAGTACCGCGACGATTTCAACTGCCCGGTCGCTTTTCCCCCCACATTCCTGAGGCACACGCTGGGCGAAATCATCTCGGATGCCGGCCTGCGCCAGCTCCATCTTGCGGAGACCGAAAAATACGCTCATGTCACCTTCTTCTTTAACGGCGGGCGGGAGGAGCCTTTTCCAGGGGAAGAGAGAGTGCTGATCCCGTCTGCGAGGGGCGTCGCAACGTATGATCAGAAGCCCGAGATGAGCGCCTACGGGATCACCGAGAAGGCCGTCGAGGCTCTCGAGAGCGGGCTCTACGCGTTTATCGTCATGAATTACGCCAATGCCGACATGGTGGGCCACTCAGGCAAAATGCCCGCAACGATCAGGGCAGTCGAGGTGGTAGACGATTGCCTGAGCCGCGTGATCCCGGCGGCGCTCTCCCGCGGATACGCAGCGGTGATCACGGCCGATCACGGGAATGCCGACAAGATGGCTGATGAAGAGGGGCGGCCGCTTACCTCACACACGACCAATCCGGTTCCTTTGATCATCGCAGGCGACGGGGGGAAGGAGGGACTCCGCTCCGGCGGACGGCTGGCGGATATTGCCCCGACAATCCTGCAGATCATGGGATTTCCCGTGCCTGAGGATATGGACGGAGTAACGCTCTTGAAGAAGGAAGCTACACGCTCAGGATCTGGTGCTTGAAGCGGTCGATTTCCACGTCGTGCCTCAGGCGCTCGATGAAGGAGGGTCCGTACTTGTTGACGAATGAGGAAAAGTTCAGGACGCGTTCCTGGAGGGTCCCGTTGGGGGTCATGCTGTGCGCCACCTTCCTCACCTGGCGCAGAGCGATCTCGTGTTTCCGCTCCTGCGCTTCGACGACTTTTTCCTTGAGCACGAGGAGCTGCGATTCGATCTTGGAGCGGGTGGCTTCGAGAGGGCCCATCAGGGTCGAATCGATGTAGTTTAACCCGTACTTCATCTCTTCCAGCAGATCGGTCGTCCTTTTAGTCGCGTCGGCGAACATCTCGTCGATTTTGACCTCCGAGATCAGCTCCACGACCTTTCGCGTCACCCGCTCTGAATTCCCGAAGAACTCCATGAGCCCGAGCTGGTACTTCTCCAGTATCCGCTCAAACTTCTGCTCATAGATCGTGACGCTCGCCCTCGGATAAATGATGGGCATCGTCATGCCGAACGAGGCGTAGACCGGCTTGAGCTGCGCAAAGTAGGCAATCTCCGAGGGTCCCCCTACGTATGCCAGAGTCGGGAGGAGGGTGTCCTGGCAGATGGGCCGGAGCGCGACATTGGGGCTGATGAGCTCGGGTGTCGAGTGTACGATTCCGAGGAGCTCTTCCTTCGTAAAGTACTGTCTGATCCCCCGGAGACCGAAGTCCGATTCGCGCGGCTCGATGAAGTACCGCCCCCCCTTGAAGAACATGAAGAGGTTCATCGCCTTGGTTTTGATCTGGGCGTGATAGCGGCCCTCCAGCTCCGCGCTCTGCCGTATGATCAGCTGGGATACGCGCGGATACTCCTGGATTTCCTTCAGGAACACGGGAGCGAGGAGCTGCTTGAGGCGCCGGTCGTTCGATGAGATGAAGACGAGGCCCGAGTTCCCGAACATCGAGTTCATCAGGCGGGCAAACGACCGGTTGAAGGTGCTCCCCGGAACATACGCATTTCTGAGGAGAGAAAGGAGCGGCTCCCTGAACTCGGAATTCGGAAGGACCTTCTGGAGGCGGTCGAAGAAGTCGTCGAGCGAGCCATTGAACTCGATCTCGCCCACGGCCCCGGCGTTCCGCTGCGACGGTTTGGCCTTGAGATCGTACTCGAGTTCGACCGGCGTATGTTCACCGTTCATGACGGCAACCTTGTTCACCTCATCGAAGTCGTGGTCCTCTCCCTCGAGCCAGAAGACCGGGACGAACTTTCGTTCCGGAAAAGCGGCGGAAAGCTGCTCCGCGAGCCTGAGCGCGGTGATGGTCTTGTAGATGGTGTAGAGGGGGCCGCCGAGCATTCCCACCTGCTGGCCCGTTACGATCGCCGACGTGCCCTCGTCTCGAAGGAGACCGATGTTTTCGAGCGTTTTTTCGGATGCGCCCACGGCCCGGTTTTGCTCCAGGAGCACGTCGGCCACCTCGGCCCGGTTGCGGGACTGCCGCGCGACCACCTCGGCGTGCTTTGAAAAATTCTGGAGGGAATGAAAATCCGTTTCGAAGAACCCCCGGACTTTCGAAAAGTCGGAAATGTAGTCGTCGAAGAGCTTCGAGAAGCCTCCCTCAGAATGGGGGAGCGCCCCGAAGTCGATCCACTGCGAGTCGTTCATTGCCGGGGGAGCATTGGTGGAGAATTGTGCCAAATATACTCTTTCATCGGGAGAGAAGCAAACAGCATGCGGGGGAATGTGTTTGACTAATCGTGTTTTTTTACTTATATTTTTCCCGAATTTACCAAGGGGATCCGCTCACTCGACAATCGTGTAATGGATAATCCCATCGCGCCACCCCCGCAGGCGAAGCCGGCCCCGGCAGCCGCGGTCAAGAAACCGAAGCAGGACAAGCCCCCCGAAGTAGATCTGGGGATATGGCGGATCAGCCGCCGCAATTTCTTTTCTGTGGCGGGGTGGGCCGCCTTTTTTGTCTTCATCGCCACCTCCACCATCGGCACCCTCCGCATGATGTTCCCGCGGATCCTGTATGAGCCCCCCTCTGCCTTCAAAGCCGGTTTTCCGCAGGATTACATCGTGGGCGAGGTGAGCGAAAAGTACAAGGACGAGTTTCGCGTCTGGATCATCCGCGAGGCCGACGGCTTTTACGCCCTCTCGGCCATCTGCACGCACCTCGGCTGTACGCCCCGGTGGCTTGAGCCCGAGAACAAGTTCAAGTGCCCCTGCCACGGAAGCGGATTCAGGAGAACGGGGATTAACTTTGAAGGCCCGGCACCCCGGCCCCTCGAGCGGCTGAAAATCGCCATCGCCGACGACGGACAGATCCTGATCGACCGGAACATCAAGTTCCTGTTCGAAAACGGCGACTGGATCAAGCCCGACGCCTACCTGAAGTATAGCTGACCATTCTGATGCTCAAGATCCGGGAAAAGCTGCAGCAGTCGGAAGTCTGGAAATCGATCTTCCGGCACAATTATCAGGACACCAACCGGAACCGCGCCCTCCAGATCGTCGATAACGTCTTCCTTCATCTCCACCCGGTCAGGATCCCGCGGCACGCGACAAATATCGGGTTCACCTGGGGGATGGGGGGAATCACCTTCCTCCTCTTCATCGTCCTCACCGTCACGGGCGTCATCCTCATGTTTTATTACCGGCCGGCGGCGGAGTATGCCTACGAGGACATGAAGTACCTGATGAACGATGTGGCGTTCGGCCCGCTTATCCGCAACATGCACCGCTGGGCCGCCCACGCGATGGTCATTACGGTCATGCTTCACATGTTCCGGGTGTTCCTGACCGGCTCCTATAAGCCCCCGCGGCAGTTCAACTGGGTCGTGGGAGTTCTCCTCCTCGTGCTGACCCTTCTGCTGAGTTTCACCGGATACCTCCTCCCCTGGGACCAGCTCGCCATCTGGGCGGTGACTGTGGGAACGAACATGGCACGGGCGACTCCATTGCTGGGACATCAGGGGCCCTTCGGACCTCAGCTGGGAATGAGGATTGACAACGACGTCCGCTTTGTGCTCCTGGGGGGGACGCAGGTGGGGCCTCCGACACTCCTGCGCTTCTACGTCGGACATTGCATCTTTCTCCCGCTGATCGCATCGATCTTCATGGCCGTCCACTTCTGGAGGATCAGGAAGGACGGCGGCATCTCGGGTCCCGCCTCCAAGGAGAGGGAGTAAGCGCATGAACCACGTCTGGGACCTGATTCGAAAGCCCGACAACATTCCCATCGTCGCGCTCCTCGTGCTCGTCATCGTGTACACGTGGTGGTCGTTCCGGAAGGCGCTGAAAAACGACCGCCAGGGATTCCTCGACGAGTCGCGCCTGAGCGAAAAGGTGCAGGTATGGCCGAACCTCGTGCGCGTGGAGTTCCTTGCGACGCTTTTCGTCATGGTGATCCTTGTCTTCTGGTCGTTCCTGATCGACGCACCCCTTGAGGAAGCCGCAAACCCGACGCTCACCCCGAACCCCTCCAAGGCGCCGTGGTACTTCCTTGGCCTGCAGGAGATGCTCGTGTACTTCGATCCATGGATTGCCGGGGTGGTGATGCCGAGCCTCATCATCGGCGGCCTGATGGCGATTCCGTACATCGACGTCAACGAGAAAGGGAACGGCTACTATACCTACCGCGAGCGGAAGTTTTCGATTCTGACCTTTTGTTTCGGATTCCTGATCCTGTGGGTTTCGCTGATCGTCCTCGGAACCTTCTGGCGCGGGCCCGGATGGTATTTCTTCTTTCCCTGGCAGGAGTGGGATACGCACAGGGTCGTGGCGCTGACAAACGTCGACCTCTCCGAATTCTTCGGCATCCACACCCGGAATGCGGACTACAGCCTCAATCCGTCGGCGGTCGCGTTCGGAGCGGTCGTGATCCTTGTCTACTATTCGCTGATCGGCGTCTATTGGATGAAGAACAGGAACACCGAACTGATGAAGAAGCTCGGATTCGTCAAGTACAACATCGTGGCGTTCCTGTTCATGACCATGACGGCTCTCCCGATCAAGATGATCCTGCGCATCGCCTTCAACATCAAGTATATTCTCGTCACCCCGTGGTTCAACATCTGAACGCACCCCTCCGGACCGCCTCATGAAAGGTCTCCTGAGCTACTTTTCCGCCCGCGCGGAGACCCCGATCGAGACCCGCAATTACGGACAGGTCTATTTTGTCCTCTCGGCAATGCTTTTCGCCGGCACGCTCTGGTCCGTGGTGGACGAGGTGTCGACGCGACGCCCCTGGAAGGTGACGCAGGAGGAGTATTTCAACCTCGACGAGCAAAAGTGGGGGGAGCGTCTTTCTGAGGCACGGGGCTCTTTCGATTCCTCGGCGTACGTGCAGGTACAGGCGGAGCTGGCCGACGCGAGCGCGAAGCTGGCGTCACCTGAACTACAGAAGATCCAGCAGGACGCGAACCGCCTCGACGAGGAGCTCCTCGATGCGACCAGAGATTTTACATTTGCGAAGAGCCGGGGCGACGAAGCGTACTATTTCTGGAAGAAATCGATCCATGAAGGGACCGAGGACATTGGATACAAGAACAAGGTCCAGGAGCTGACTGCTCTCATGGCGAAGTACAACGCGCGGGTGGAAGATCTGACCTCCCGGCGCGATTCGCTGAACGCCATCGTGAACGGCTACAAAACCGTGCTCAAGGCCGCCCAATCGAAGTCCAAGGATCTCTTCGCTGCGATTGACGGGGCTTCCTCGAAAATGGAGAAGGCGAGGACTTCGAGCATCCTGATCCGGCAGGTCATGCTCAACGATTACGACCGCTCGAACTTCGGAATCCCCAAGGCGCGGATCGACCGGTGCCAGACATGCCACATGGGATGGAAGGAGGAGGTGATGGATGGCGCTCCCGAGCCGTTCACAAAGCACCCTCTCCCCGAGCTCATGAAGATCCACAAACCCGAAGTGTTCGGGTGCACCTCATGCCACCACGGTCAGGGTCCCGCCCTCACCGCGGGCGGAGCGCACGGAGACGGCGACAAATACTGGGAGTGGCCCGTGCTCAAGGGGAAAGAAGTCTATTCCTCCTGCAACGGCTGCCACGAGAATGAATCGTACGTCAAGTACGCCGGGAGCCTCAACACGGCGAAACAGATGCTTGCCGAGTCGGGCTGTTTCGGCTGCCACGAGATCAAGGGATTCCTGGATGTGCCGAAGATCGGCCCGGACCTCAACCAGCTGAACGCGAAGGTGAAGCCTGACTGGATCTTCCGCTGGGTGCGCAACCCGAAAGACTACAACCCCCACACGCGGATGCCGAATTTCAGGTTCACCGACGATGACGCAGCCGCAATCACGGCGTTTCTCTGGAACCTCGGCAGGGAGGGGACGTTTCATGCGGTGAGGGGCGCTGCCGGCGGCGGAGATGCGGGGAGGGGGAAAGATCTCGTCGGGACGATCGGCTGCAAGGGATGTCACGTTGTTGGCGACGACGGGCGAATGCGCCAGGCCCGCGGCTTCAGCTACGACATGGCCCCGGAGCTCACCAGAGCCGGCAGTAAGCTCGATCCGGACTGGGCATTCGCCTGGATCAAGAACCCCCGTTCCTACCGTCCCTCGGCGAGGATGCCGAACTTGCGGCTCACCGACCAGGAAGCGCGCGACGTCGTCGCGTATCTCATGACGCTGAGGGACGACCGCCGCTTCGAGCAGAAATCGCTTTTTCTCGAATCTCCTGCCCTCCTGAAGCGGGGAGAGAAGCTCGTCCGCGAATACGGATGCGCCGGATGCCACGCGATCAAGGGGATGGAAAAGGAGGGCCGGGTGAGCGTCGCTCTCTCGAATATCGGCAGGAAGAGAGTCGACGAGATCGACTTCGGCGACACGAAGGTATCCCACACGTGGGACGACTGGGTGTTCGGCAAGCTGAAGGATTCACGCATGTACGCCACCGATCGGATCCCCTCGAAAATGCCGGTATTCGCATTTGCAGACAGCGAAATCATCACCCTGCGGACGCTCCTCCGCGGTCTGACGAAGGACGTTCCGGAAGAGGCCTACCGCCGGGTCTTCGACAAGAACCTCCAGGCGATCGAAGGCGGCCGGAGACTCACGCAGTATTACAATTGCATTAATTGCCACCAGATCGAGGAGATCGGGGGCGCGATCAAGGCGACGCTCGACGACGAAGGATTTGCGCCGCCGTTCCTCCTTCCCGAAGGATCGAAGGTCCAGGAGCCATGGCTGCATGAGTTCCTGAGCGGCCCTACGCCCATCAGGCCGTGGCTGAAAATCAGAATGCCCACATTCGGCCTGACCGACGACGAGATCGGCACGATTACGCGGTACTTCCTCGCCCTCCACAAGCGCGATTTGGAGCTGCGCGATTACCAGACGATCGCGACCGATGCGGTCTTCGTATCGAACGGGAAAAAGCTCTTCGAAGATTACCAGTGCCTGAGCTGCCACACCACGGGGAAGATACCGGAGGGAAAGACGGCCGCCGACCTGGCGCCGAATCTCGCCCTTGCGAAGACGAGGCTGAAGCCTGAATGGATTCTCGACTGGGTCGCTCATCCCGATTCGATCCAGCCGAATACGCGCATGCCCAACTTCTTCCCGGACATGGTTGCGGCCGATACGACGATTCTAGGTGGAAGCGCCAGGGCGCAGATCAAGGCGCTGCGCGATTACCTCTGGACGATCCAGAAGTCGAAGTAGCCCCCTACTGATCCTCACTTCAGGGCCGGGCCGCCCCGGCCTTGGCGATAAATGCCGTCAGGAGCGTTTCGAGAGCGGCCTTTGCCCTCCCTGCAACATCGGTCACTTCGGCGTGCGTCAGCGCGTCGCGCGACAGCCCTGTGGCAAGGTTGGTGATGAGTGAAATTCCCGCTACCTTCATCCCGAGAGCGCGGGCGAGCGAGCTCTCGTTCACCGTCGACATCCCGATGGCATCCCCTCCGATGCGACGGATCATCTCGACTTCCGCGGCCGTTTCGTAGCTCGGTCCCTTGATGCCGCAATAGACCCCCTCCCGGAGCGTCATTCCCCGCTCAAGAGCGACGCTCCTGATTGCATCCTGCAGAGCCCTGTCATAGAGATCGCCGCCCCTGACGCCCCCCGGTACTCCCAGAACGGGATTCTCACGCGTGAGGTTGATCTGATCAGTCATCAGCATCAGGTCAGCGGGGCGGAAATCGCGGTTGACCGCCCCCGCCGCATTCGTCAGAAGGAGGATCCGTATCCCCAGCCTGTGTGCGACCCGCACCGGGAACAAGACCTGCTCGAGATTTCCGGTCTCGTACAAGTGGACTCTCCCCTGGAAGACGAGAACGGAAACGGATTTCAGCTTCCCGCAGACAATCGCACCGCTGTGCCCCTCGACCGTGGACCGGGGGTAATTGGGGATCTGGTCCGTGGGTATGAGAGAGGCAGGGGAAAGCGTGGACGCGAATCCCCCCATGCCGGAGCCCAGAACGATCGCGAGCCGGGGGCGCTGCGAAATCATCGCCCTGACATACGCCGCCGCTTCGCCGACGTCTTCCGGCCGGAGATGCTTCGAGGGCTTCACGACGTGCCCTCTTTTTCATACGGGATTCCGTCCGACGCCGGCGGAGTCGACCGCCCGATGAACCCGGCAAGAACGATCATGGTGAGGACATATGGAATCACCTGAATCAGCTGGATGAACCGCGACTCCGTCTGCAGATGGATGCTGAGGCTCTCTGCGAAACCGAAGAGGAGAGCCGCTCCGGCCGCTCCCGCGGGATTCCATTTTCCGATGATCATCGCCGCGAGTGCGATAAAACCCCTCCCCGCAGACATTCCGTCCGTGAAGCTGTGCTGGTCGATCGCGAGCCAGGCGCCCGCGAGACCCGTGAAGCCCCCGCTGATGAGGACCCCGGCGTACCGGAGACGGGCCACGTTCAGCCCGAGCGTATCGGCGGCCCCGGGGTGTTCCCCCACCGCTCTTAATCGCAGGCCGAACTTCGTGCGGAAGAGTACTACCTGCGAAATAATCAGGAGAATGATTGTAATCGGTATAAACGGCGCGTGGAGGATGGGGATCTTCGTCTCCGGATCCCACGCTTCGAATCCAGGGATTCGGGCGGAATTGCTCGAACTGTTGAAAATGATCTGACAGGCAAATTTCGTGATCCCCACAGCGAGTAAATTGATCGCGATGCCGCTCACGATCTGATCCGCCTTAAACGTGACGGAGACAAGGCCGTGGAGAAGGGCGGCCAGAATGCCGCTCGCCATGCCGCAGACGATCCCGAAGAGCGGGCTTCCGGTAGAGAACGTGGCGACGGTCGCCGCGAATGCCCCGATCAGAAGTATCCCCTCCAGCGCGATGTTCACCACTCCTCCGCGCTCGCTGAACGTCGCCCCCATCGCCGGGAGCGCATACGGGACTGAAATCCTCAGGGTCTGGATGAGGAAGGCGAGGCTAAAGAGAGTATCAGCCACGACCGTTCAAGCGCGCTGTGGCTGCTGGAGGAGGCGGCCCACCCACGTGTTCACGAGCCGGGTTAGAATGATGACGAAGAGGATGACAATCGCCTGAAGAATCTGGGAGAGCTCCTTGGGGACGAGTGTATTGATTGTCAGGCTCCCGTACTCGAGGATCCCGAAAAAGAGTGAGGTGACGATGATGCCGAGCGGGTGGTTCCTCGCGAGGAGGGCCACCGCAATGCCGATGAAACCGATCCCTTCGGAGAACCCGAGTTCGAAATAATGCTTGTAGCCGAGCACGAAGTTGCTCCCCACGAGTCCTGCGAGGCCCCCCGAGATCGTGAGCGCCAGGACGATTTGCCACGGAACGCGGATCCTTCCGTAGAGCGCCGCGTTCCGGTTGAGTCCCGTCACCCGCAATTCGTACCCGGGCCTCGATTTCCAGAGGAAGAACCAGACAGCAAAACACGCGACGACTGCGATGAGAAGACTCATGTTCACCGGAGCGCCCCGGAACGAGCCGGTTATCGCCTCCAGGCGCGGCAACTCGGCGGCCGGCGCGATTGAAGGGGTATGGACGCTCGCGGGCACGAGGAAGACGTTCGTTACCATGTAGCTTGCAAAGGCCGATGCGATAAAATTCATCATGATGGTGTTGATCACCTCGTGAGCTCCGAAGCGGGCCCTGAGGATTCCCGGAATCAGCCCCCACAGAGCTCCCCCGGCCATGCCGGCGAGGAGCGACGCCGGCAGAAGGACTGGGGAGGGGAGACCCCGGCCGAGGAATCCGACAAGAGCCGTGAGAAAGGCCCCCACAGTCAGCTGGCCTTCCGCGCCGATATTAAAAAGCCCGGCGCGGAAGCTGATTCCGGCGGCCAGGCCCGTGAACATGAGGGGTGTGGCCTTGAAGAGGACCTGCCCGATGCCGTAGGTGCTCCCAAACGTCTGGACGAAGAGGAGGCTGAAGACCTCCAGGGGATCCTTTCCGATACCGAGTATAAAAACCGCGCCGATGAAGAGGGAAGCCGCCGACGCGATCGCCGGACCGGCAGTCAGCGCGAGAATCCGCTTTGCCAGCATCATGCGGCCGGGGTCTCCTTCTGACGATGCGAACCCGTCATATGCAGACCCAGCTCGCGCTCCGAAGTCTCCGACGCCCGGAACAAGCCTGTGATGCGGCCTTCGTACATCACCGCGATGCGGTCCGCTATCGAGAGAAGCTCGGAGAGGTCGGACGACACGAGCAGGATCGCCTTGCCGCGGTTCCGTGCGCTGATCATCGTGCTGTGGACAAAATCGATCGCACGGATGTCGAGGCCCCGCGTAGGCTGGGAGGCGATGAGAAAATCGGCATCTTTCGAGAACTCCCTGCCGACTACGACTTTCTGCTGATTCCCCCCGGAGAGCGAACGCGCCGCAAGCTCGCGCCTGGGAGGCCGGACCTCAAACTCTTCAAGTACTCTGTCCGCGTACGCATCGACCTCCGCGCGCCGCAGGAAAAAGAGCCCCGAGAATTCCCGCTCGTATTGCCTTCCAAGGAGAAGGTTGTCGGCAACAGAGAAGTCGGCAACGATGCCGTATCTCAGCCGGTCCTCCGGTATGTGACCGATGGTGATCCCGCGCGACCCCAGGCGGACCTCGCGTCCATTTATGAGTATCCGTCCGGAGGTGCACGCCCTCAACCCGGCGAGAACCTGCACGAGTTCGGATTGCCCGTTCCCTTCAACCGCGGCGATTCCCAGAATCTCTCCGGCGGCGATGGAAAAGGAGACATCGTTCACTTCGGGAAGCCGGCGGTCGCTGAGGCACGAAACGTTCTCCGCCGTTACGACGGTGCGGATTGTTGCGGCCGCCGCTTTCGGGACCGACGATCCCGTTTCGTCCCCGACCATCAGATGCGCCAGTTCGCGCGGACTCGTCGAGCGTGTATCGACTTCCGCCGTCACCTTGCCTCGGCGCATGACGGTCACCGTATCGCTGATTTCCATGACCTCCGCAAGTTTATGCGTGATCAGGATGACGGTCTTTCCCTCGCTCTTGAGCTTTCTGATGGTGCTGAAGAAGTCCTCCACTTCCTGGGGGGTCAGTACGGGGGTCGGCTCGTCAAGTATCAGGAGTTCCGCTCGCCGGTAGAGGATTTTCAGTATCTCGACGCGCTGCTGAAGGCCCACGGAGAGGGATTCGATCTTCGCCCTGCAGTCGATATCGAGATGGAACCTCCTGGAGAGGCTCAGTACCTCATCTTCGGCCGAGCGGAGATTGAGGCGGCCGAAGCGGGACTCGGGCTCGCTCCCAAGAATGACATTTTCGGTGACAGTAAAGGGGGGAATCAGCATGAAATGCTGATGGAGCATTCCGATGCCGAGAGCAATCGCCGTGCGCGGGGAGGTAATCCGGACTTGCTTGCCCCGGATGAGGATCCTGCCCCCGTCGGGAGAAAGCATTCCGTACAGAACCTTCATCAGGGTCGATTTCCCGGCCCCGTTTTCGCCGACAAGGGCATGGATGCCCCCATCGCGGATGCGAATGCTTACACCGTCGTTAGCCCTGACGCCCCCGAACGATTTCGTGATATCCTGAAGCTCAGCGAAGGCCGCAGGCATCAGCGGTCCGGCACCCGGATCTCCCCCGAGATGACCTTCTCCCGGATTTCCTCGACGCGCGCATGGATCTGATCGGGTATAAGGCTTCTGTTGTGCTCATCGTAAATGTAATCGACGCCCTTCGACCGGACATCGAAGAGTACTGCGCGCCCTCCCCGGAACGTCCCTTCCTTCTCCTCCCTGATGATTTCAAAGACCGCGTTGTCCACCACCTTGATCATGCTGGTCAGAACAACGCCCGGAGCTTCCAGATACTGGTCTGAGTCGACCCCGATCGCGAGTTTATGCTTCTCCCGGGCCGCTTCGAAGACCCCGAGGCCGGTGACTCCCGAGGCATGATAGATGATATCCGCCCCTCTCTCGAACTGGCCGAGAGCGAGCTCCTTGCCCTTTCCCGGGTTCTTGAACGCCTCGCCGGTGATCCCAGCGTAAGAGATGAGCACGTCGCAGCGCGGGTTCACGTACTTTACACCCGCGACATACCCGGCCTCGAACTTCTTGATCAGAGGCGACTGCATTCCCCCTACGAAGCCGATGACATTTGTTTTCGTCAGCAGGGCTGCCAGGGCGCCCACGAGAAAGGAGCCCTCTTCCTCCTTGAATTCGAGCGCCACCAGGTTTTGGGGGAGGGCCTTGCTGGAATCGTACGTGTAATCGATGCATGCAAATTTCCTGGCCGGGAACTCCCGCGCGACATTCGTGATATCGTCGGTAAAAATGAAGCCGATGCCGAATATGAGGCCGATGTCGGTACGGTTCGCAAACTGGCGCAGGGCCGCTTCGCGGTCGGCGCCCGGGCCGGGCTCGAGATACTCGTAGCTGATCCCGAGCTCTTTCTTCGCGCGTTCAAGTCCGCGGTACGCGGCGTCATTGAACGATTTATCGCCCCTTCCTCCCACATCGAATACCAGCCCGACCTTGAGCCCGTGTGAGGCCTCCTGACCGGCATCCTTCCTTCCGCACGACATGACAAATAGCGCCGCGAGGAGGGAGATAATCGCCGTGATCGGCCGTTCGATTCGGTTCATATCAGTCTCCTTCGGATGGCGGCTGGTAGCATCTGCGGCAGCGCGCCTCGTAGACATTACGTGCCCCCACCACCACGAGCTCCTGTTGCCGGGTGATCCTCTGAGTGCGGTCCGCGGGGTTTCCGCATACCATGCAGATCGCGAGAGTTTTGGTGATATACTCTGCGACAGCGAGAAGCTCCGGAACCGGACCGAAAGGACGGGCGCGATAGTCCTGGTCGAGCCCGGCCACGATCACCCGCTTCCCGGAATCGGCGAGGTCGTTGCAAACCTCGACAAGTGTAGAGGGAAGGAACTGGGCTTCATCGATGCCCACAACTTGAGCGCTTCTGCCTAAACTCATTATCTCAATAGGGTTATCGATCACGTTTGAAGTCAACGATTGCTCGCTGTGTGAGACGATGTGGTTGGAGCTGTAACGATTGTCGACGCGGGGCTTGAAGATGACGACTTCCTGCTTGGCGATTTGTGCCCTCCTCAGGCGACGGATAAGCTCTTCGGTCTTGCCGCTGAACATGCATCCGCAAATGACCTCGATCCAACCGGTGTTCGCAGGCATGTTATGAAGCGTGATCGGTTCCACTGTCGTGCAGGATCGGGAGCAGGGAGTCGAGGAAGGGATGAGGGAGCAGGGACCGCGCTTTATATTCCTTGCTCCGGCCGCTGGAGTTGACCAGGACGACATCGATATTTCCCGCCAGGTCGTGGATGACCTGCCTGCAGGCTCCGCACGGAGGGACGAATTCCCTGGAATCTGTTGCGATTGCCAGGGCCCGGAACGAGCGTGCTGATTCTGAGACAGCCTTGAATAACGCGGTGCGCTCCGCGCATATCGTCAGGCTGAATGAAGCGGATTCTATGTTACAACCGGAGTAGACTTTGCCCGAACGCGTGAGGACCGCGGCGCCAACCCGGAATCGGGAGTAGGGTGAATATGAGTGTTTCTTCGCCTGCTGTGCCGCCCTGACAAGCCGTTGGTAATTCACTGCCGGTGTTGAGGTTATAAGTCAGGCGGAATATAGAAAACACATCCCTGAGAATCAAGAAATCCGGCCGGCCCTGTAAATGTGAAGGCGTTCAAAGGGTGCGCGCTTGCTCCAGACGCGCTCAAACGTGAATCCTGACTCGGAAAAAAGTCCGCCAATTGTCGCGAGAGGCATTTCTGAGGAGAGGATCAGAAGGAGAGTTGCCGAGGGCCGCATATGCGGGGGTGCGCCGCGGAGAAACTCCCGCATCACCTCGTAGGAGTGTCCGGCCCGCCATGCCATATCGGGGATGTCTTTAGGGGTTCCGGCGTAAAACGGTGGGTTAAACAGTATGTAGTCGAACTGTGATCCCGGTTCAAGTGGCTCAAACAGGTCCCCTCTCAGGGCCACGATCTCCCTCCTGTTGCGGGATGCGTTTTCGCGGGTTGCGCGGACGGCGTCGGGGTTGATATCGATCGCGGTTACGGACGCGCCTTCGCCTGCCGCCACGAGCGCAAGGATTCCTGATCCACAGCCCATATCCAGGACTGATGTGCCATGAAGGGGGATGGAGGAGAGATACTCCCCAAACGCCTTGCTGCTGTAGTAAAGGCAGGGGTGAAAGACCCCGCGCGGGACGATGAGCCGGTGACCGAATATCCTGGCTTCGTCGGTCCGCAGGAGCCTTCGACGCGCGTAGAGGCGGTACGCGGCGGTAAAATACGCCCTGCGCGCAAAGTCCCGGAGTGTGATCTTACCAGTTGACACGGTGAAGCACCTTGTACCTGACGAAGTTGATGATCTCTTTCTCAACCGGGAGCTTGTAGAAGTCGCGCCTGACCCTTTGGGCGGCAAGGCCGCGCACGGGGGCGCTCAAGAGCCGGGGAGCCCTGAGCTCGGTGGCAATTTTCGCGTAAAACTTGAATCGCTCGACGTACTCCCGCTCTTCCTTGCTGACCCAGTATCCCGAATACATGATAAAATCGATGTCGCTCCACTCGGCGAGGGTCCTGGGGACGCGGTATCCCTTCTTCACGATGTACTCGTAGAGATCGGTCCCCGGGTAGGGGGTGAAAAAAAAGATGTTAAACTCAAATGTCCGGTCGATCCTCTTGATCCGCTTGATCACATCGAGGGTCTTGAGGGTTTCGGTAAAGCGCTCCTCCGGAAAACCGACGATAAATCCGAACGCGGCCCCGATCTTGTGGCGCGCCAGCTTCTCGGCAGAAATAACGGCTTCCTCCGCGAGGGTGTCCTTCTTCATGAGATCGAGCATCTCCTGAGATCCCGACTCGGCCCCGATCATCACTTTCCTGAGATTGGCTCTCGCGGCCGAGCTGAGTGTCTCATCGTCAAGCGGGGCTATCTGATCGGCTCTCGACGTTGCTGCCCAGGAAAACCTTCCTCCTTCGGCCACTACGCCCTCGCAGAATTCACGGACCCGGTTCCTGTTCGCAAAGAAGTTCTCATCCTGAAAGAGGACATCCCGGACGCCGTACCTGGTCACGGCGGCGAACACGTCGGAGAGCATCCTCGGGCCCTTCAGGCCCGACCAGCGCCTGTTATACACGTACGGGTCGGCGCAGAACCCGCAGCGGTAAGGGCAACCCTGGGAGGAATAGAAATCGATCTGGCGCATTTTTTTCAGCTCAAAGTATCTCTCGAGGGGCACCAGGTCGTAATCGTACGGGGGGAAGGAATTGATGTCGGCGAACTTTCTTTCGGGATTCTGGACAAAGACTCCGTCGCTCATGTACGCCAGCCCCTCAATTCCCCCGCCGCCGCGGCCTGAGTCGAGAGCGTCGAGGAGCTCCGCAAAGGTCAGTTCCCCCTGCCCGAAGACGCAATACTCAGCGCCCCCTTCCCTGAGGCACTGTTCAGGAAATATCGACGGATGCCAGCCACCCCAGACAACCGGGACCCGCGGCGAGAGCTTCCGCGCCATCGCGGAGACGGACATGGCATCGCGGATCGGGGTGCCTGTGATGACGGAGACCCCGAGGCAGAGCGCCCGGGGGAGGAGTTCGGCCACTTTTCGATGGGCATGATGGGCGCTTTTTTCGATCCTCGCGTCGATGATCCGGACGTCGAAGCGTTCCGGGTCAATCACCGATGCCAGGGCAAGGAACTGCAGTGGGATCGTGTAATAGGGAGCGACCGGATTGTAGAGAATGACGATCGGTCTCATGCGCGTCTCAGACCCCATACTGTTCAGCGCCCTCGATCTCCGGCTGCCTGTATTTGAACATGGTTGATAACGCAAATCGAATCTCATAGGGCGCCGAATAGAAGTTCAGCCTGTAGCGCCATCCGCTGAGCGCGCGAAGGAACGCCTTTTTAGCCGACGTCAATTTTAGATCGGAAACCGTCGGGTAGTAGGCGTTCAGGACACGCTCGAAATTCCTGATCTTGACGATGTGGCGCGCGCTCAGCCAGGGAGTCGCGGACTGCTTCCGCAAATCCAGATGCTGCCATTTTGGGTCGACCCAATCCTCGAGCGTGCGCGGGAATTCGAACCCCTGCTTCCGGGCCTCCTCGAACATGGCGGCTCCCGGCAGAAGCACGGGGGCGTACACGTAGAAGATAATCTCTGCCCGGGGATTGATCTCCTTGATCCTTCTGATGTACCGGATTTCACGTTCGATATCCCCGTCCACATCCGGCGAGGGGGAGCCGAAGACGAATGACATCTCGGGGACAATATCGAATTCCCTGATCCTCCTGGCAAATTCGAGCACGAGGGCAGGCGTCTGAGTGCCCCCCTTGTTCATCAGCCGCAGTCCGTCGGCGGATCCCGTCTCCGCCCCCATGAAGATCATCCTGCATCCGCTTTCCCGCATAAGGGTGAGCGTCGAATCGGAGAAATGCATCAGCGTGTCGATCCTCGCATCCCCCCACCAGCTGATACGCTTTCCCAGCAGTCCGCGTGCAAACTCCCGCGTTCGTTCCTCTGAAACGAAGAAGTTATCGTCAAAAAATTCCACCGAGTCGACCAGATATTTTTTCTGAAGGCCGAGGAGGTCCAGCACGACCGATCGGGGGTCCTTGGCGAGCCAGCGCCCTCCGTAGACCGGAACCACAGCACAAAATCCGCAGGTAAAGGGGCACCCGTAGCTCGAATGGTAGCCGACGGTTTTTTTGCCGAGATATGTCCGGGCCAGATACCTCGGCAGGTTGATTCGCCCGTACGGGAGCGACGGGAGCTCGTCAGGATGCGTAAAGGGACGCGAAGGATTACGGATGATCGTGCCATTCCGCCGGTATGACAGGCCGCGAACGCTCTCCAGAGGCGCGGCGCTTTCCAATGCGTCCGAAAGCTCGGCGAATGTCAGCTCGCCCTGGCCCGAGACAACATGGTCGACATACCCCGACTGCAAGACCGTTTCCGTATGGATCGTCGGGAACGTCCCACCCCAGGTGACCCAGACCCCCGGATGGGAGGCTTTCAGGTACTTCGAGATTGACACGGCCCTCACGAGCTGGGGACCGGGCATAACCGTGAGAGCCACGTGCTTCACGCCTTTGTCTCGGATCAGCTCACCGAGGGGTCTCTCCGCATCTCCGTCAAAATTCTCATCCAGGAAGGAGTAGCCGTGCCTCCCATCGATGCCGGAGGCAACGGCAAGGAGAGAGAGGGGAACCCTGTGATTCCATCTCGCGCTGCGTGGATTGACGAACGCGATCATGCGGGCGCCACCAAAGCCGCCGGAGGGACCATGACGCCGGCGCCCGAGATCCTGCCGCAGATCCAGAGGAGAATCAGGCTTCCGTAGACGCGGGGGAAGGCGAAGATCCCGTACCAGTTCTTCTGGAAGATGTCGTCATAGTACGGAAGTTTGGGCAAGAGCAGCAACAAAGCCACGCCAAAGGCGACGATACCAGGTTCCCACCCCGATTGCGGGAGATACGCGCAGCAGGCCACGAGCGGAATCAGCAAAAGAGTGTAGTGATAGTCGAACAGGAGCGGTGCAGTCAGGAGATTCACAATGATCGCCGCCGAGAAAGCCATATCGAAACCCACGATGCCTCGCCTCCTCCCCAATCTTGCCAGAACAAAAATGCCTGCGGCGATGCACGCTCCGAGGAGAGGGCGGACAACGAAGGGGAGATCTGCCGGCGGACGGATGTGCCATTCATCACGAGCGAAACACCAGCTCAACAGGCTTCCGATCGTCTGTTGAAATGTGGCTGAGGCGGGAATCGCCGTGAGCACTCCGGAGAGTTCCGACGAATACGCAATCCATGGCGCGAATCCGATGAAGATCGCGGACAGAAGAGCGCCGCCGAGCGCTAGCGCCGCCGTCCGGAGGAGGAGGCCGTATTCCCGTCTCACCACAGCGAGCACGAGAAAGGGGAGGCCGTACCCCTTCAGAAGGAGGAGCAGAGCGAGTGTGATTGCTGTTCCCATGGTCCTGTTCTCCCGCCAGAACCGGAAGATCAGTACGTGGAGGAGAAGGAGGAAGGCGTACAGCTGGCCCCAGACGAAATTAAAGTAGAGCGGTGTAAAGGCGAATGCGCATGCGGTGAGCACCAGCCGCCCGGAGCGGCTGAAGTGAAAGATCTCGTAGAGAAGCCCCAGCGAGATGAGCACGCAGGCGAGGGAAAAAAGCTCCCAGAACGCCTTCGCTTCTCCCGCGGGAGCGAGGGAGAAGGGGAGAAAGAGAAACGGAAGAACGGGTGTGTTGGCGGTATAGACATCGCCGTGCGAAACTCCTGAGCGCGCCGGCGCCAGCTCGGCAAAGGCCTGCCGGTCGTAGAGCTGCTTCATCTCCACTCCGGCGGCAAGCATCTTCGCCGCCGAGTATCCAACGAGAAAACCCGGGGTCGGACGGCTCACATAGGGAACTACGCGTATGACGAAAAAGAGAACCGAGACGATCAGCACGAATGTGGCGGCTTTCGTTATCACCGGGATGATCGTCCTCCCGACGGCTTCCCGACGAGTGTGATACGCGTTATCTCCGGGGGACAGTTGATCCTCACCGGGATGCCGACGGTGCCGATACCGCGCGATACGTACATTCTCGAAGAGCCGATCGAATACAAGCCCGCAACGTAGGGAGAAGCCACGCGGGCCGGAGCGATCACGTCCCCGCCGATCCGGGCGAGGACGATCTGACCGCCGTGAGTATGGCCGGAGAGTGTAAGGTCAATCTTCCGGTCCGCCGCCTGCTGGAAGTAGTACGGCCGGTGGCACAACAGTACTTTTGGCGCTCCTTCATCCGCGCCGCGCAACGCCCTGTCGAACCATTGCCCGGCGCGTTCATGGCTTCCCGTGTCGTCGACTCCAAGGAGGTGAAGCACGGCATTTCCCCGCCGTATCGTAACGCGTTCGTTGAGAAGAAGCCTGATACCGCAATCGACCACTTCCCTGGCGACCGCATCGACATCCCGCGTGTAGTAATCGTGGTTGCCCAGGACGCCATACACTCCCTGGGGAGCTCTCAGGCGGGAAAAAGCCTCGGCGAACGGGTACACCTCATCGACCATGCTATTGACGAAATCCCCGGTGACAGCGACACAATCCGCCCCCATCTCGTTGAGCGCAGATACGTACCGCTCCATCGTTTCCCGCGTCATGAATACGCTCGAGTGGATATCGCTCGCCAGAGCAATCGAAAAGCCGTTGAACTCGGGAGGCAGATCCGGTACCGGCACCTCCAGATTGGTGACCTCGAACCGGTCTTTGCCCAACGCGCCGATAGCGGAGCCGGTAAAGGCGGCCCCCGCCAGAATCGTCATCCCTGTGCCGATGAACATCCTTCGCCGGGGATCGAACGTTGCGGTCCCGGGCGGAGGCTTGTGAGAAGGACGCGCCGCCCGCACAAGAGCCCTCACCGGGAGCATGACGGCCTCGCGCAGGGCGACGACCAGAAAGACAAGCGTCCACGAGCCATGCCACAGGTAAAGGGGGTAGACCGTCGGGAGTATAACCCATTCCGGAAGACGGCTCATTCCACGCCACCACAAGAGCAAAACCACGAGAGGAATATTCGCGAGAAGAAAAACCCCTTCGACCAATCTCCGTGTTACCCGGCGAAGAGATCGAGCTTTCGCAATCTCCTCGAACTCCCTGAAGAAAAAGTATTGAATTCCCAGTAGACATATTGTGATAACCGCTTGAAATATAATCCACATATCTAGGTCGCCGAAACTTGTTTGTAGTTGTGGATGAACAGGACCGTTGCTACAAATATCCCGAGCATGAGCGCGAGGCGAGGATAGGCGGCAATGGTAAGGATACCCCTGCCGTCGAACGGCCTGAAGAGGCGGTAAGGAATCCAGCTCAAGAGCGTGAACAGGAGAAGGAGCGCCTTCTGTTCCGGCCGCCAGTCATGCCCCGCTGAGAGAAGAAGTGCGATCGGGAGCACGAGGAGAAGGAACAAATAGGTTGAAGAGGCCGGAAGGAGAAGAAGCGCCGCGATATTGACAAGCGCAAATTGGACTGCGGGGGCGTATGAGCCGCATGCCACCGCGGCTTGCCTCCAACTCAGGACCGTCTGGACGATCACGGCCAGGAACACGAGATAGGTAAGAATGAAATACCCCGCCGGCCAGCGAACGATCGGCTCGGGATTGAGAAGAGGGTCGAGCACGAACGCCCTCCTGAACAGGCTATTCCACGACTGGAGCCCCGCACCGAAGGGATTGAGGACCTCCCCGTCGAGGTGTCGTTCGAAAAATCCAATGAATTGCCTGTGCACCTCCGTGCCGAGGAGGAGAAGGGCAACGAAGTAGATTCCGGCGAGAGTGCCCATAAGCCATAGCGCGCTCTTCCACTCCCTGCGCGCACCGAGGAAAGGGAGATATGCTATTGGAAAATACTTCAACGCAGCCGCCACACCGAACGCTATCCCTGAGATTGAAGGATGGCCGGATTTCATCGAGAGATATCCCGCCAGAATCAACACCATGATCAGCAGGTAGACCTGTCCAAATCGAATATCATTTATAAGCGCAATCCCGCTTCCGAGAACCAGGAGGGCGCTGAAAAGCCAGTCGCGCCCCGTACACCGGGACAGGAGCGCGATCGCTCCCGCGAGGAGCATCAGATTCAAAAGCGTCCACGCCCGCAGCGCGTCCTGCGGCTGCAGGAATGCGACAGGCACCATTATAAGCGAGGTGACGGGAGGGAGGGGCACGAAGATCCCGGGCTGGGAGATTCCGAACCGCCAAATTTGTTCCTGGAACCATTCCTCGTCGTAGATTCTCGAGATATCGCGCCCTTCGGCGACAAGGCGGGCCGATGTGTAATAGTTCGGAAAATCCGTATCGATTCGCGTCCACGCCGGAATGACGCCGAACCAGAGGTGGACAAGGGTCAGAACCAGCAGGAGGAACAATCGCACGGAGCTCATCAGTCTACCCTCCGCGCTACGACGACGAAATGGTCTCCGAGCGAGCGAAACGGATATGCCCTGCGGAGCTTTCCGTCGACCCGCTGGAGCCGGTCCGTCAGACCGGGGTGCGAGGCGGTAAAGCGCTTTGCATTCGGCACTGGTGAGAAGATGCTAAGCCCATAGCTTTCCTCCACCTCGAACCAGGGCGAGAGGAGCCGGCCGATCTCTCCGGGCGAGTAATACCAGACGTGCTGCATGGCGGTTCCTACGGGGGCATCGGTTCCACCCGGGCGGAGCCGTCTGAGCGCTTTCGAGGGGTCACCGCGCGCGATGAACGCGGCAATCTCCCAGAGGCAGGTCCGGTTCAGGAGGCAAGCGATGAGAACAGATCCGGGCTTCAACAACCGGGAGAGTGAGGCGGCAACCTCCTGGAGCCGCGGGGTGCAGTTCAATCCCCCGAAATTCGAGAACGCTCCGTCGAACTGCTCATCCGCGACCATTCCAATCATTTCCACCTCGAGTTCCCTGCAGGTGACCAGCCCGCCCAGGCCGCGCTCGTCGACCTTGGCTCTCGCGCGGGCGATCATACCCGGCGAGGCGTCGGTGGCCGTGACCCGGACTCCCCGTTCGGCGAGGGCGATCGCGTCTGTGCCAGTCCCGCAGTTCAGCTCAAGCACGTGCGAGCCGGAAGGAAAACGCTCCGTCAGAGTTCCACGCACGACTCCTCGAAGGTGTTGCGTGACCGGATGCTCCTCAAAGGCGGCGTCGTACCCGGGGGCAATGTTGTCGAAAGGGGCAGTCACCTCAGTCCCTTGGTGAGCGCCATTGCTGCCCTTGCGAGCCTGGCCTTCGCAAGGGTGGCGGCTCTCGCTGAGAATGTTCCGTGTCCGTTCTGCCGCAGCCGGTGATGTTCCACTTCATTCACGAGATAGCGGTGCGCAAACCAGTAGAAGCCGTCGGAGTACGTCCGCCGGTACCGGATCTCCCTGTCTGAATACGACGACCAGTCGCCGGGAGTCCTCAACGAATCCCGGACCTCGCCGTAGAACTTGGTTCCCTTGATGGGATAGGCAACCGTCGTGAGAAAGGCATCCGGGTTCGCAGCCTTGAGGTGCTCTGCGGTCTCATCGATGTCGCCGATCTCTTCTCCCGGATAACCGAGCATGACGAACATCCCCGCCTGGATGCCGAATTTCCGGACGAGCTTGGTGGTCTCCCTGATCTGGCCGACGGTCACTTTTCTTTCCATAGCATCGAGAATCCTCTGTGATCCGCTCTCGGAGCCATACCAGATTCTGAAGGCCCCGAGCTCGGACATGCACCGGATGATTTCTTCGTTGAGGCGGTCCGCACGCGTGATGCATTCGAACGGGACGCGAATCCCCCTCTTTTTCATTTCCCGGTAAAACTCCCGGAACCAGCTGTGGCTCATCGTAAAGACATCGTCGGCAAACCAGAGCATATCCGGGCGGTATTTCTCACGGATCATCGCGATTTCGTCGACGACCTTCGAGACGCTCCGCCTCCTGTGCGTGTCGCCGTAGACAGACCTGCTGCACCATGTGCAGGTGTAGGGGCAGCCCCGGGCGCAGATCAGAGAGACCGATCCTGCGCCGTGCCTGAGCCTCCAAGCCGAGAGATACTCCTCCATCGCAATCGCGTCGCGGTCGGGGAGCGGAAGCGCATCGAGGTCGGCGATAAGCGTTCGCGCGGGAGTCCGTACAATGGCCCCATCGCCGTTGCGAAACGCGATCCCTGAAACGCGCTCCAGATTCCCACCTTTGCGAAGCGCTTCGAGGAGCTCGAGAGATGTTTCCTCTCCCTCCCCGATCACGGCGGCGTCCGCGCCGGCTCTGACATATTCTTCGGCGTATTCCGGAACGTCGGGTCCGCCGACGATCACCCGGCACCCATGAGAGGCGCACGCCTTCATCTGACGGATGACGTTCCGCTTTGTCATGAGATTTGAGGCGATGCCGACGACGGGGGGCCGATTCTGTGCGATGAACCGCAAGAATTCGTCAAACGACCTGAAGGTCGTATCGTACACACTGGCGGCGACACCTCTCTCCTTGAGAAAGGCCGAGAGGTACAGGATCCCGAGGGGCGGGTAGGGTTTCATGACCCTCATCTCCTTCTCATCTTCCGTCAGGAAGTATCCGTGCGTGAGAAGGACATCCATGGGAGCTTCTTTCACAAGCCCCCGGCCGGGGCGCGCCCGAGCGAATGGACCTCCGCAGCGGCCCGGGGAAGCGTCAGCGCGTGATAGGCGCTGAGGGCGATTCGGCGAAGAGTTCGGCGATCGGGGATTGCAGGGGCGGCAACGGATTGTTTGAGAAGATCCATTCCCTGCCAGACGCGAAATTTCTTGTGGGTCAGGCGATGGAGCGCGCGGTAGAATTGCGGGCTGTATTCCGCGTGGATCATCGGATCGAGATCCCGGCTGTCGATCCAGTTCCGCTTGTCTCCCAGCTCCTTCTTCACCCTTTCGTAAAATTTTGTGCCGGGGAGAGGATATGACACGGAGACGCCGATCTCATCCGGTCCGCACTCCTTTACCATCCGGAGCGTCATCTCGATGTCCTGCCACTTCTCGCCGGGATATCCGTACTGAAGGAAATGCCCGACCCGGATCCCTGCCCCGTGAAGGCGCTTCGTGGCTTCATAGATCTGCTGGACCGTCGTACCCTTCTCCATCGCGTCGAGAATCTTCTGCGAACCGGACTCCGCGCCAATCCACACGGTCTGGCAGCCGGCGCGCTTCAGGTCGCGAACAGCGTCATCCTTCAGGAGGAGATCGGCCCTGGAGAGGCACTTGAACGGAATCTCCGCACTGCGCCTGACGACTTCATCCGCAAAGTGCGAGAGCCACCCGGGTCTGAGTCCGAAAATGTCGTCGCAGAACCAGAGATGGCCCGGAGTGTACTCCCTTTTGATGCGAGCCATCTCTTCGCACACACGCTCGGGGGAGTGGGAGTGGTATACCTGGCCGTACACGGGCTTTGCACACCAGTTGCAATGGAAGGGACAGCCGCGGGTGGTGACAATGTTCATGGAAAAATACGCATGGCGCTTCATCCAGAGGGCCCGGTATCGGTTCACGTCGATCAGGTCCCTCGCGGGGAAGGGGAGGGCATCGGGATCGTGGAGAGGTTCGCGCTTTGCGCTCCGCTCAACCTTCCCGTCGCGCAGGAAGGCGAGTCCATTCACGCCGGAAGGGCTCCTGTTGGCGCTCAGGCATTCTGCAAGCTCGAGGAGGGTATGTTCACCCTCTCCCACGATCAGGTATTCCGCTCCGGCCTCGAGGTACTCGAGAGCATGGTCCCCCGGGTCGGAGCCATGGACCGCCACCCTGCATCCCCGATCCCTCGCGAACCGGATCATGGCGAAGGCGGCGTGGCGCATGTTCGAGAGACACATCTTCGTCAGGTAATTGAAATCGTCGTCATAGATCACCACGAGCTTCGGCCTGACCGAGTCGAGGACACGGATGATCTCTCCGGGGCCTTCGGCGAGGAGGGTATCGAACAAGGCAACGCTGTAGCCGTGCTGGCGCAGGAGGGAACAGGCATAGAGCGTCCCGAGCGGGGCGTAAGGCATCATCGCCCTGCGCTCTTTAGGATCCAGCGAAAGAAAATATGAGTGGGTAAAGAGTATGTCGGCCATAGCCGGGGCGCCGCGCCTCGGGTGTGGAATTACGAAGGAGGATCTTCTGCGAAATCCGGCGGCAGGGAATGTTCTTCAAGTTTCCGCCGGTAGAGCTCGAGCACTTTTTCGGAGAAATTCCCGACGTAAGCGCGCGATTCGGAGATATTGCAGCGAAAGATTCGCTCCCGCGTCGCGTCGTCGAACTGGGGATAGCGCGACTTCCAGGTGCGCCTCATGTACTCCATGAGGCGGTGATCGAGCCTCGCCACCCACCCGCCCCGGAAGGCCAGCTCAAGAACCGGCTGGATGATGCTCCTGCGATCGCTCGCCCTCCCCGCCCAGAGAGCGAAAATCCGGTAGTTCGGGAAGTAGCGCTTGATCCATCCGTTCGCATTCATATACCTGAGGTAGAGGGGCGTATTGAAAAGCGGCTTCAGGTGGGCGACTTCGGTGGCGGTATAATAATTATGTTCGTCGAGGGAGAGATGGTCCGCGTCAAGGTAGTAGTTGAGGCAGAAATACTTCTTGCTGTTGAGGAGGAATAGCTTCTTAAAGGCGACGAGGATCGACCTGCAGATCCAGAGCCGTCCCGGCTCGGTCACCACGACGTAGTCGATGTCGCTCTTCGGATTTGCCACCCCTTTTGAGAGGTCACCCGAGATAAAGATAGCGCGCACGAACGGAAAGTGCTTGATGAGTCCCGCGGCGACCCTCGCGATCACCAGGCGGCGCCGGGCAAGGCGTGAGCGCTTCAGCCGCACATCCGCAAGCGAACTCGCGTTGTGGCCGGGCCAGTAGAACCCGTCGCGCGAGCGCACGGTTCCGGACTGCGAGAGACGTTCGAGGATGACCATGACGTCGCCCCTTGTAATCGAATTCCTCGGGCTGAGATAGTAGAGCTCTTCCGCAGTGAGCGGGTGCTCGAAGATTTCATAATATAGGAGGGTCCGGACGATATAAGGGTCCAGCGTCATGCCATCATGAGCGAGAATACGAAAAGTTAGCGATTTTTTGGGATTCCGGCAACTTGCGTGCCAACCACGCCGAGCGCTGCGTTCAGGCGAGGCGCGTTTCCCCTTGTGGTGATGCTGGAACACCGGTTCACGCGGCGTGTACCACGGGCTCTACATTCAACGATCCACGGCGCCCGTTCAAAGAATCAGTTGAAGTTCGGCGCGGCATTTCATATATTTTCGCGAATGGATCAACGCCTCCGCAGGCTTCTCACCTCACCTCGTGCAAGAAGAGTCTATCTTCTGTTGATCGTCCTGTTTGTCCTCTTTTTCGTCTTTAATGACATTATCCTCCCCTGGTACGTCAATGAGGGGGGGATCGTGGTCGTCCCGTCCGTCCTCGGCATGCCCTACGATGATGCAATGAAGAGCCTGGCCTCGAAGGGACTGGAAGGACGAAAAGGAGATGTCCGGCTTGATAAAGACCATCCGGCTGGAATTGTCATCATCCAGAGCCCTTTTGCGGGTGACACAGTGAAGAAGGGGAGGCGGGTCTACGTCACGGTGAGCGGCGGCGAGCAGCTTGTCTCGGTACCAAGCGTAAAAGGAAGGAGCCTTCGCGACGCAAAATTTGCGCTTGAGCGCCAAGGATTGAAGCTCGGGGCGGTCGATTACCGCCCGTCGGATTCCTTTCCGCAAAACACGGTCATCGAGCAGTCGCCGGGCTCCGGAGCGACCATGAAACGCGATGCGTTCGTCTCGATCATCGTGAGTCAGGGATCCACCTTCCAGAAAGTCCCCGTTCCCGACCTCTCAGGCAAATCTCTCACCGAGGCCAAAGCAATGCTCGCATCCAGCGGGCTCAAGCTCGGGAATATCACGTACATTCCTTCCGCCGATCTCCTCCCCAACACAATCGTGGAGCAATTCCCCAGGAGGGGCGAGCTTGTTCCGTCGGGGCAGGCAGTCGACCTCTTCGTCGTGCAGGGGGGAGAAAAAAACAAGGAGATCATCGAATATTGAACCGAGCTAAGCGCAGAAGCATCGCGATTGCCCCCTCCATCCTCTCCGCGGATTTCCGTGACCTCCGGGGTCAGATCCGGCTCGCGGAGCGCGGCGGCGCCGATTGGCTGCACCTCGACGTGATGGACGGCCATTTCGTTCCGAATATCACGTTCGGACCGATGGTGATTGCGGCGGTCCGGTCAATCAGCCGGCTCCCTCTCGACACTCACCTGATGATTGAAAAGCCGATGAAGTACGTGGAGGACTTCAGGGAAGCCGGATCCACCCGCTGCATCGTTCACGTGGAGGCCTGCGTCCACCTCCATCGCACCGTTGAACGCATCAGGCAGTCGGGGATGAAAGCGGGCGTCGCCCTTAATCCTGCGACTCCGGCATCCGCGCTTGGAGAGATCCTTCCGTTTGTCGACCTCGTGCTCGTGATGACCGTGAACCCGGGCTTCGGAGGACAGGACTTCATCGCGTCGATGCTGCGGAAGGTCAGGGAGGTGGCCGGGATGATCGCCGAGAGCCGGAGAAAGGTGATCCTCGAAGTCGATGGCGGCGTGAGCGACCAGAACGCCGCCGCTCTCGTGCGCGCGGGGGCTACCTCTCTCGTGGCGGGCCATTCGATTTTCTCCAGGCGAAACGTTCCCGGGGCGATCCGCGGCCTGCGCACATCCGCGATGCGTTGAGATTAGGGGGGAACTTCCTTACCTTGATCGCCATGAATTATTCGTCCATCGTTTTTTCCGCCGGAGATCGCCATGCAGTCATCACGCTCAACCGTCCCGAAAAGCGGAACGCGCTCGACAATGTGATGATCAGGGAGCTCGGCGCGGCCTTCAACGCCGCCAATCGTAATCCCAGTATACGCGCGGTCGTCCTGACCGGCGGGGGAAGCGCGTTTTGCGCGGGAATGGACCTCGAATACCTCCGGAAGATCTCCGGAGCCGGCCAGGAAGAGAACCTCGAGGACGCGCGGCACCTCCTCAGGCTCCTTGAGCTCGTGCACGAACTGAAAAAACCCGTCATCGCGATGGTCAACGGCCCCGCTCTGGGGGGAGGATGCGGACTCGCGGCGGCGTGCGATTTCGTCTTCGCGTCGAAGGAAAAGGCAAAGTTCGGCGCGCCCGAGGTACGAATGGGATTTCTGCCGGCCCTTATTCTCGCGTATCTGATCAAGCGGATGGGGGAGGGGGCGGCGCGGGAATTCGTCCTTCGGGGCGAGATTCTCCGGGCGGAGGACGCAAAAACGAAAGGACTCGTCACCGAAGTGGTGGACGCTGATTCGCTCGAGAGGAGGGTGGAGGAGTTTACCCTGGAGCTCCTTCGGTCGGCAAGCGCGTCCTCGCTCACGCTCACCAAGGAACTCTTTGCGCGCTTCGATGAGATGGACGCGGAACGAGCCGGTGAATACGCGGCAAACCTGAATGCCCTCGCGCGGAAAACCGAGGACTTCAAGAAAGGGATCGAGGCGTTCCTCAAGAAGGAGAACCTCGAATGGTGAGAGGGCTCGAGGAGCGTCTGCGCGAGCGAATCCGCACGATCCCCGATTTTCCCAAGAAGGGGATCATGTTCCGCGACATCACGACGCTCCTGCAGGACGAGAGGGCGTTCAGGGAAGCGAACGACTGCTTTTTCGAGAGGTACGAGGGCCTTGGCATCACAAAAGTCGCGGGCATCGAATCGCGCGGGTTCATCTTCGGGAGCGTCCTTGCCTCCCGGCTCGGGGCGGGCTTCGTTCCGGTGCGCAAACCGAACAAGCTCCCGTCGGCGAAGATCCGGGAGGAGTATGCGCTCGAATACGGAACCGACGCGCTGGAAGTGCACACCGACGCCGTCGATCCCGGCGAGAAGGTGCTCATTGTGGACGACCTCCTGGCAACGGGAGGCACTGCGCGGGCCTCGTGTGCGCTGATCGGAAATCTGGGGGGAATTGTGGCGGGCGCCGCCTTCCTGATTGAGCTTTCCTTCCTGAAAGGCCGGGAGAAGCTCAGGGAGTACGATGTTTTTTCCATCATCTCCTACGGGAGCGAGTAGCCGCTCGCGACCGATCCGCATGAAAACAATCATCGAACCTTTCAAAATAAAGGTGGTTGAACCGATCGCCTTCACGACGGTCCCCCAGCGGGAGGAAATTCTCCGCGTCGCCGGATTCAACCCCTTCCTCATCCGCGCCGAGGACGTGCTGATCGACCTCCTCACGGATAGCGGCACCGCTGCGATGAGCGCGAGGCAGTGGGCGGGGATGATGGAGGGGGACGAATCGTATGCGGGCGCGAGAAGCTTCTTCAGGTTTGAACACGCCGCGAAGGACCTGACCGGATTCAGGCACATCATCCCCACTCACCAGGGGCGGGCCGCGGAGAAGATCCTTTTTACGCTCGTCGGAGGCCCCGGAACCTACATCCCCAACAACACCCATTTCGACACCACGCGCGCTAACGTGGAGTTTTCCGGCGCGAAGGCAATAGACCTCCTTCTTCCGGAAGGCCGCGATCCGGTGGCGGCCGGGGACTTCAAAGGGAATATCGACGTGGCGGCCCTCGACCGTTTCATCACGGAGAAAGGGAGGGATCACATCCCGCTCATCATGCTCACCGTGACGAACAACGCCGGGGGAGGGCAGCCCGTTTCCATGGAGAATATCAGGCAGGCGAAAGCGGTAGCGGCCCGGCACAAGATCCCGCTTTTTCTCGATGCGTGCCGCTTCGCGGAAAACGCCTTCTTCATCAGGGGGAGAGAGCAGGGTTACCGCGACAAGCCGATCCGGGAGATTGCAAGGGAGATCTTTTCACTCGCCGACGGGTGCACGATGAGCGCCAAGAAGGATGCGCTGGTGAACACGGGCGGTTTTCTTGGACTCAACAGCGACGATCTGGCTCTCAGGGCGAGGAATCTCCTCGTCCTTACCGAGGGGTTCGTCACCTACGGCGGCCTCGCCGGACGAGACCTCGAAGCGGTGGCGCAGGGCCTCGAAGAAGTTCTCGACGAGCATTATCTGACGTACAGGATCAGGTCGGTGGCTTACCTCGGCGAAAAACTCCTCGCCGCGGGGGTTCCCATGATCGAACCTCCCGGCGGCCATGCGATTTACCTCGACGCCAAGAGGTTTTTGCCCCACGTTCCGCCCGATCGGTTCCCGGGGCAGGCGATTGTCTGCGAACTCTACCGGCGCGCGGGCATCCGCTCGGTCGAGATCGGAAGCGTGATGTTCGGACGCGTCGATCCCTCCAGCGGAACATTCATCCCGCCGGCCATGGAGCTCGTCCGGCTCGCGATCCCCCGGAGGGTCTACACCCAGAGCCACATCGACTATGTCGTCGAGTCGGTCATCGAGGTCTTTCAGGACCGCGACCGTCTCCGCGGATACCGAATCGTTTCCGAACCTCCCGTCCTGCGCCACTTCACCGCGCGATTCGAGCCACTCAGGTGACACAGGAGGCGATGATGCGTTGTCCCGTCTGCGGCGCCGATAACAGTCACCTCGCCACCGTCTGCGCGAACTGCGGGAGTTTTCTGCAGCAGCGCGTCGAAAACCTCGACCTTTTTTACAGCTCCTGGCGCGTCATCGAGAGACCGGCAAAGGGGTTCAAGGCGGTGGCGCTTGCGCGCCACAAGAACTATGTTCTCCTTCTTTCGGCCTCGGCCGGGATCGGCTTCGTCTTCGGGTTTTTCTGGCTTGCCAAGATGGGTGAATACGCGCAAAGCCTCGTCAACCTGCTCGGCGCCGGGCTTCTGCTGGGACCCCCCGCGGGAATAGTCGCCGTATTCTTCGTATCGTCGATCATCGTGCTCATAGCCCGGGTGATGCGCATCCCTGTCAGACTGCGCGATGCCTATGCGGTTTCGGCGTACTCGGTTGTGCCGATCATCCTGACCGTCCTCCTCTTTCTCCCCCTCGAGCTGATGTCGTTCGGGCCGTATTTCTTCACGACGAGCCCGTCTCCCTACGCGATCCGCCCCTTTTCCTACGTCACGTTTCTCGCACTCGACGGGGCCTTCGCGCTCTGGTCCATCATCCTCCTGGTAATCGGGGTCCGCGTACTTCTCCAGGCGCCGTGGCGGCGCTCGGCCCTGGCCGTCGCAATCACGCTCCTCCTCACGGGGCTGGGAGTGGCGGCTCTCCTGCACATCGCCGTCCCCCGCATCTGAGCACATGGAGCAGGAAGAATTTGAACGGATCGTCGAGCAGGCGTTCGAGCGCCTTCCGGAACAATTCCGGAGTGCGATAGAAAACGTCGGTGTGTTCATCGAGGAGTATCCTTCCGAAGAGATCGTTTCATCGCTACGGCTCAGATCAAAGCACCATCTCTTCGGACTCTATCAGGGAATTCCCCTGACATCCCGTGGCACCTGGTATGGGATGTCGCCGGTGCCCCCCGACAAGATCTCTCTCTACAGGAAGAATATCGAGGCTGCGAGCCGCAGCGAGGAAGAGCTCGCGCAAAGAATTTACGACGTCCTCATTCATGAGATCGGTCACTATTTCGGCATGACCGAAGAACAGATACGGAAGGCGGGATATTAGCTAAAATTTTAGTATATTCGCGAAACTACACAGGGGTGTTCAATGGGGAAAGTGATATTTACGATTTCTTACGAAGTAAAGCCGGAGAGGCGGGAGGATTACCTCGCGCTTTCCCAGGAGATGAGAGCATATTGGGCCGGAAAGGACTATTCGATCTTCGAACAGAAAGGCAAAAAGAACCTCTTCCAGGAGGTGTTCATCTTCGCCAGCATGGACGAGTATGACCAGCTCGAAGACCAGGATGAAAAGATGACTTCGATGGTGGCGCGGCTGGAGAGCTATCTCGCGAATGGGAAGATGAAATACACCACGCTCGTGGAATTGGCCTGACCGCCCCTTGCCCCCCCGACGACTTCGCAAGCCCGCCGACCCGATCGCCCAGCTCATGCAGGAACACAACCACGCTCTGGTGCAGCTGAAGCACCTGAGCAGGGCGGTTCGCGCGTTTTCCCTCGAGGGCTACTCCGGCGGAAACATCCGGCAGATCCACGCAGCCCTTCGTTTCATTCAGGAGGAGGTCACCGTCCACAACCACAAGGAGGAAGCGGCCCTCTTTCCGGTGCTCGAGCGATACGTCGAGGGCCCGACGAGGGTCATGCGCGACGACCACAGACGCCTTCGGAAAGGATTCAGGGAGCTCAGGTCTGCCGTGAACCGGGTGGAGAAACACCGCGACAGCTTCTCAGCGATCAAGGCACTTTCGGGAGTATCCCGCCGAGTCGTCCAGCTCTTCGTAAACCATATCCACAAGGAAAACTACGTGCTCTTTCCTCTCGTTCAGAAGTTCCTGACGAAAGAGGAATTGCGCGAGATCGCCAGAAACATGCTCTAGGAAACCCCTACTTCCTCGCTTCAAGCAGCGCCTTCAGCGATCGCTCCTCGTTCCCCCTTCTGACCACCACAGTCACCTCGTCACCCGGCTTGTACCCCCCGAGAAGGTGCATGAAATCGTAGATGTTCGTTACTTCTTTCCCGCCCATCCGGATGATGATGTCGTCGGCTTTGAGGCCGGCTTTCTCGGCCGGGCTTCCTGCGCGTGTGCCGGTGATCTTCAGACCGCGCACGTCCTCGGCATAGTCCGGGATCACGCCCAGGCTCACGCGCAATCCTTGCCTGTCGCCTCCCCCCGCCATCGGGGTTGACGCCGTTGCCTGCGTGAACTGAGGCCTCGCCGGCGCGTCGGCGATCGAGGCGGTAATCCGCGTAACGAGTTCGACGACCCGCCGTTCCCCCGCGACATTGATCTTCTCCCAGGTATCGCTCGGTCTGTGGTAGTCCGAGTGCAGATTCGTAAAGAAAAAAAGGACCGGGATGTTCTTCGCATAGAATGATGCGTGGTCGCTGGGTCCGAAGCCGTCGGGCTTGAGCTTGAGGGCGAGCGAGCCGAGGTTTTCAACCTTCACAAGGGAATCCCACCGCGGAGAGGTGCCCATCCCCTCCACGACCAGGACGCTGTCTTTCATGCGGCCCACCATATCCATGTTCAGCATTGCGGCCGCCTTTTCAAGCGGGAAGAGCGGATTCCTCACATAGTACGATGAGCCGAGGAGCCCAAGCTCTTCTCCGGAGAACGCAGCGAATACCAGCGTGCGCTTCAATGCGCCGCGGCGCGCTGAAAAATACCGTGCCGCCTCGATGAGCGCAGCCGTGCCCGAGGCGTTGTCGTCGGCGCCATGATGGATGGCGACCGTATCGGGCTTCAATGATCCCGAACCCTGGCCGCCCATTCCGAGATGGTCCATGTGTGCCCCGAGGATGACGCTTTCATCGCTGAGCGCGCCGGGCAGGTATCCGATGATGTTGGCTGTGTGAGCGTATTCCTTTAAAATCTGCGTCTGCATCGACACAGTGGCGCCCTGCACGTCGAATGAAGCGGGAGTTTTGCTCGAGTCGATCCGGCCCTGGATCGATTTCAAATCCTTCCCCGCGGCTGCAAGAATCGATTCCATACGGCTCCACCGGAGAGCGACGGCCGGCAATGAAAGCGATGAGTAGGGAAACCCGGAGGGGACGCTGGAGAGTTCGGATCCCTCGGATCCGGGGGGCGCGGTCAGGAAGATCATGCCGACCGCACCGCTGTCGCGAGCCGTCATCGTCTTCTCCAGGAATCCCATGAAGCGGGTGAAGCCGTGCTCCCCGGGGCCCTGGGGGGAATAGCGCATGACTACGACTACCTTTCCCCTCACGTTCATACCGGCGTAATCGTCGTAGCGGACTGAATCCCTGGCGGCGATCCCGTACCCGACGAACACCAACGGCGCCGTGACGGTCGTATCGACGCTGAACGGGAGCGTCCTGAACTCGTCACCTTGTTTCAGAGCGATGCTCGTCCCGCCGGCGTTGAAAGAGAGGCTGTTATTCTCGCCGGGCTTGCGCGATGTGACGAAGGTGAAATCCTGAAGGTATGGCGTGCCGGCGGCCACGGTCTGGGAAGGGGCGACCAGGCCGTACTCCTTGAACCGGGCGGCGATGTAGGCCGCTGCCAGCCGGTTTCCTTCTTCGCCCGACTTTCGTCCCTTGAGATCGTCAGATGCAAGATAGCGGACGTGGCGGAGGATTTCCTCCTGACTCACCCCGGAGGAAGCGGGCGTCTGAGCGTTCAGCGCGGACGCCGGAACGAGGAGAAGGAGAGAGAGGAATATGCGCATGCGGGTGATCATCGGCAATCGTTCGAAGGGTTGTCGGAGGCTCCCGGATTTATTCTTTCCATTCGGCAATGAAGATGTTGATCTCCCAGGGTGTCGTTGCGTTTCGCCCGGAGGCGAAGGCCAGATACTTCCCGTCGGGGCTGAACATGGGGAATCCGTCGAAGGATTCACTGAACGTGATCCGCCGCAGGTCCTTTCCGTCGAGCCGGATGCTGTAGAGATCGAAATTCATCGGGACGGCCGAGGTGTCAGCCATGTTCGACGAGAAGACGATATGCTCCCCGTCGGGATGCATGAAGGGGGCGAAATTCGCCGCGCTGTTGTCGGTGAGCTGCTTCTTGTGCGAACCGTCGGAGTCCATGACCCAGATCTGCAGGTTGATGGGCTTGATCTTTTCCTCCCTGAGAAGCTCCCTGTATTCCGCGATCTCCTTTTCCGTTTTCGGGTGGTACGCCCTGTAGACGATTTTCTTTCCGTCTGCGGAGAAAAAGGGGCCCCCGTCGTAGCCGAGCTCGTGCGTGAGCTGGCGGAGGCCGCTCCCGTCCGTGTTCATGGTGTAGATTTCGAGGTCACCGCTGCGGATCGACGTGAAGGCAATCCTGTCACCGCGCGGTGAAACGACCGCCTCGGCGTCATAGCCGGGGGAAGAGGTCAGCCGGTCCGTGATGCGCCCGTTCGTGTCGGCAACAAAGATATCGTACGACGGGTAAAGCGACCACACATACCCCTTCTTCCGGTCGGGCTTCGGAGGGCACTCTTCCCCCCCGAGGTGCGTCGAGGCGTAGAGGATATGTCCGCCGTCGGGCATGAAGTACGAACAAGTGGTCCTCCCTTTGCCGGTCGAGAGCAATTTGACGCCGGATCCATCCGTATTCATCATGAAGATCTGGTCGCATTTGAGCGAATCGCGGGTCGACTGGAAGACAAGCTTCCTGCCGTCGGGTGAAAAATATGCTTCGGCATTCTGTCCGCCGAAAGTGAGCTGCCGGACATTCCGGAGATGGACTTCCAGAGGGTTCGGGGCGACCGCCGCAGATTGGGCCCAGAACGCAGACCGGAGGAGTAACCATGCCGCGAACAAGACCGGTGTCCGGAGTCGCGGGCCGTTCCGTGAGTCCCGGGTCATCATTGCATCCGCTTGAGGGCGGCTTTCAGCTTGTCGAACGATACCGAATCGCGAACGCTGTACCTGGGGTCGATGTATGCGATCTTCCCGTCTTTGCCGATCACATAGACTGCTCGTTTGTTGAAGCCGCTCTCCTCGTTGTAGGTGTTATAGATCCGCGCCACCCTGTGAGCGTGATCGGCAACGAGCTTGAAGGGAAGGTTATGGTATTTGGCCCACTCGTGATGTGAGTATTCGTAATCGCCGCTGATGGGGAGGATCTCGGCGTTGAGACTCGCGAGCGCACTGAAATTATCGCGCATCGTGCACATTTCCTTCGTGCACCCTCCGCTCCAATCGGCGGGATAGAATGCAAGGATGATGCTCCGTTTCCCGAACAAGCCCGAAAGCTTCAGGTTCTCGCCGCCGACTGAATCCCTGGTTGCGTAGGGGAGCGTGAAGTCGGGCGCGGGGTCGCCGACAGCCAGGGGTTTTCCTCCGGCCTCCTGAGCGTGAAGGGGAACGTGGAGAAGGGCGAACAGCATGAAAAGAGGAGACATGTGCTTCATGAAACTTCCGTTGATCGTGGTGAGGGGAATTGTCTGAAGGGATCAATATACGAAAATCTGGATTTTTTTTCGTACATTATGCCTGTCGGAACACGTTTAATCCCGCAAGGATCTATGATGACAACAACCCTCTCAGTTTCAGGAACCCCCTATTCGATGGTCCCGCTCTCTTCCGCGGGAGATACCTCAGCGCTTGCGAAACTCCCGATCACCCTGAAAATCCTTCTCGAGAACCTGCTGCGGCACGAGGACGGCAAGAGCGTGACGCGGGAAGACATTGACGCGATCGTGCACTGGGACCCCCGGGCGATCCCCAGCAAAGAGATTTCCTTTATGCCTGCGCGGGTTCTCCTTCAGGATTTCACGGGCGTTCCGTGCGCGGTCGACCTGGCAGTCATGCGCGACGCCATCGTGAAGATGGGGGGCGATCCGAAAAGAATCAACCCCCTCCAGCCGGTCGACCTCGTCATCGATCATTCAGTCCAGGTGGACCAGTTCGGCGGCCGGGATGCGTTCGCGATCAATTCCACAAAGGAGTTCGAACGGAACAGGGAACGGTATGCGTTCCTGCGCTGGACCCAGCAGGCGTTCAACAATTTTCGGGTCGTTCCGCCCGATACCGGCATCGTTCACCAGGTCAATCTGGAATACCTGGCGCAGGTCGTCTTTGCGATGAACAGGGGCGGGGGAAACGAAGCATATCCCGACACTCTCGTCGGAGCGGATTCCCACACCACCATGATCAACGGGCTCGGCGTTCTCGGGTGGGGAGTGGGGGGAATTGAGGCTGAGGCAGCGATGCTCGGCCAGCCCATCTCCATGCTGATCCCCGAGGTCGTGGGATTCAGGCTCTCCGGCACGCTCCGCGCGGGGGCCACGGCGACAGACGCAGTACTCACAGTGACGCAAATCCTCCGCAAGAAGGGGGTGGTAGGAAAATTTGTCGAATTCTTCGGGCAGGGTCTCGGGGCGCTGACTCTCGCCGACCGGGCGACGATTGCCAATATGTGCCCCGAATACGGGGCGACGGTAGGATTTTTTCCCGTGGATGAAGAAACGCTCAAGTACCTTGAGTTTACGGGAAGGAGCGGAAAACAGATCGCGCTCGTACGGGCCTACTCCAGAGCGCAGGGATTGTTCCACGAGCCGGGCGCTCCGGAGCCGTCGTATTCCGACCTCGTCGAGCTCGACCTCGGGACCGTCGAGCCGAGCCTTGCCGGGCCGAGAAGGCCGCAGGACAGGGTTGCTCTCTCCGGCGCGAGAGGGTCGTTCAGGAAGGCGCTCGTCGAGATGCTCGAGAGCAGGGGAACTCCTCTCGATAAGGGTGAGATCTCCGAATGGCTGGGGGAGGGAGGAAGCAATTCCGTAACCACCGCGCCGGCCCACGCTCATCCCGCATCGCCGGGACTCCGGAAAAAGGTGAGTGTGAAAAACAACGGCGCGGAGTATCAGATCAGCCACGGTTCCGTGACGATCGCGGCAATTACCAGCTGTACGAACACGTCCAATCCATCCGTCATGGTGGCCGCCGGTCTTCTTGCGAAAAAGGCGGTGAAACTCGGCCTGCGGTCGAAGCCCTGGGTGAAAACAAGTCTTGCGCCGGGCTCCAAGGTCGTTACCGAATACCTCCGGGAGGCAGGGCTCACCTCGCCCCTCGAGCAGCTGGGCTTTCATCTCGTGGGTTACGGGTGCACAACATGTATCGGCAACAGCGGCCCGCTCCCCGAGTCGATCGCAGCCGCGGTACAGGAGAATGACCTCGTTGCCGTGTCTGTGCTTTCGGGAAACCGGAACTTCGAAGGACGGATCAACGCCCTCGTCAAAGCGAATTATCTCGCCTCCCCGCCCCTCGTGGTAGCATACGCCATTGCCGGAACGATGGATATCGACATCCAGAACGATCCGCTTGGAACGGATTCCGAGGGCAGGGAGGTGTTCCTGAAGGACCTCTGGCCTTCGCCAGAGGAGGTTGAGGAGACGATCCGCTCATGTGTGAAGCCCGAGATGTTTCTGAGCCAGTACGCCGACGTGTTTAACGGCGATGAACGATGGAAGGATCTTCCGGTTCCCACGGGGGCCAGCTACGCCTGGGATCCGGAATCGACGTATATCAAGGCAGCGCCCTTCTTCGCAGACATGCCCCGCGTTCCCGCGCCCCTGCGGGAGATCCGCGGAGCGCGCGTGCTGGCCCTCCTCGGCGATTCTGTCACAACGGATCACATTTCCCCCGCAGGGTCGATTCAGCCAAAGAGCCCGGCCGGACGCTATCTGATCGAGAAGGGGATCGACCCGAAGGATTTTAACTCCTACGGCGCACGGCGCGGGAATCACGAGGTGATGATGCGCGGAACTTTCGCCAATATCCGCCTGCGGAATCTTCTGGCTCCGGGAACGGAGGGGGGATGGACGATCCACCCATCGTCCAAAGAGCCGATGTCCATCTACGACGCCGCCATGAAGTACACGGAAGCGGGCATCCCCACGCTCGTCATCGCCGGCAAGGAGTACGGAACGGGCTCCTCACGCGATTGGGCGGCGAAAGGGCCTCGACTACTCGGCGTCAGGGCCGTGATCGCGGAGAGCTTCGAAAGAATCCACAGAAGCAACCTGATCGGCATGGGAGTCCTGCCTCTGCAGTTCGAGGAGGGATCGAACAGGACTTCGCTTGGACTGGATGGTTTCGAATCGTACGACATCGAGGGCCTCGCGCAGGGGATTGGCGCCGGCGCGAAACTCAAGGTTTTGGCGCGTTCGGCATCAGGCGGATCCCGCTCGTTCATGGTCATTTGCAGGATCGAAACTCCGATGGAAGCAGATTACCTCAGAAATGACGGGATCCTGCAGTACGTGCTGAGAACGATGCTGCAGTAGAGGGGATGCGCGGCCCCCCGAGCAAATATCTGATTCACTGGATCGACGTCCTCGCGCTGACTCTCACGGTCGGCTGTAACGATACCATCCCCCCCGAACCCCCTCCTCTGACCGAGTGGAAGGTCTTCACTTCAGGAAATAGCCCTCTCCTCAACAACCGTATCCATTTCCTCCTTCAGGCGACTGACGCAACGATGTGGATCGCAACAGACAGCGGAGCGTGCAGCTACAGGCGCGGCTCGTGGGCATACCTCACCGACTCGCTGATCTACCGGCAGTTCGGTGCATTGAAGGACACACGAAGGATCTCATCGATTGTAGAGGCGAAGGATAAGAGCCTCTGGTTTTGCCTCCCCGGAGGGGGAGTTACGCGATACAATCCCTTCAGCAACACACTTGCGCTTCGGCGATACAGGGAACCGGATCTCTCATCAAACGTTGTGGCGTCGGGTGCTTCGGAGACATCGGCGAGGACGCAGTTCGGCGAGCTCCTCTTCGCGACCCCCCACGGGATCTGCCGCTACATTCAGACGACAGAAACCGAGGGGGCATGGTTATGGTACAGCCGGTCAGATTCCGGCGAGCACATCAGCGCCATCCCCGCTAATAACATCCTCATCGCTGCGCGTCAACCCGATGAGCCCGTGATATGGTTCGGCTCGGAGAGCGGGGCGGTGTCGGCAGGGTGGGAAGCCTCGGGAATCGTCTGGACCGGGTACGAACTTCCCGCCGCGGGCGTGAGCGTGAGAACGGTTGCGTTCGACCTTTACAATCAGGTGTGGCTTGGAAGGGCGGTGGGAGGGGCGTACATACTCAATCAGACCAGCGGCTCGTGGGCTTCGCTCCCGAATCACGCCGTCGGAGGAAAACTCCCCGACGGGCCCGTCAACATCATTGCCACCGATCTCCTGCGCAAGCGCTGGTTTGGAGGAGAAGGCGGTCTTGTTGAGCTGAACGACACTTCATGGAGCTTTTTTACGACCGCCAACTCACCCCTCCCAAGCGACACCATCACAGCTCTCGCCTACGATTCTCGAGGCAACCTCTGGATCGGAACCGAACGCGGACTTGCGGTGTATAACAGCGGCGGGGTCACTCTTTGACCTCCGGGGTCCGGCAGCGACTTAGTTGACGACCACCCGCGCAATTTCCGTCACACCGTCACCTGTCATGAGCCCCACCTGCGGAGTGAGCGCCAGTTTGATGACCTCTCCCATCTCTTTCACGAAGTGGAACTCCAGGCCTGCCGCGATGTCTGCAGGGATCTCATCGATATCGGGCCTGTTCCGCTCCGGCAGAATGATCCGTTTAATCCCGGCCCTGTGGGCTGCGAGTACCTTTTCGCGGATCCCGCCGACGGGGAGAACGGAGCCGCGAAGCGTTATTTCCCCCGTCATTGCCAGATCGTTCCCCACCAGCCGTCCGGTAAGGAGAGAAACCAGCGCGGAAAGGATCGTCACGCCCGCCGAGGGGCCGTCCTTGGGAGTTCCGCCCGCGGGCACGTGAATATGGATATCGTGGTGGAGGCGGAAGCCCTCGTCGATCCGCAATGCCCCGGCGTTTGAGGCGATGTAGCTGAGCGCCGCCTGCGCGGATTCTTTCATGACATCCCCGAGCTGCCCCGTGAGGATGAGATTTCCTTTCCCCTTCATCCGCGTCGCTTCGATGAAGAGTATATCCCCTCCCACCGGAGTCCATGCGAGACCCGTCGCGATTCCGGGCCTGTCGATTCTCTCAGCCGCCTCAGGGAAATACTTTTGTTTTCCGAGGAATGCCGCGACCGAATCGAGAGCGATCAGATGCGGGCCGGAGATCCCTTCGGCGACTTTCCTCGCTACGCCGCGGGCCACGTCTGCGACGCGGCGCTCGAGCGAGCGTACGCCCGCCTCACGAGTGTATCCGTGGATGATCTGCCTGACCGCATCGTCCGCGAACTGCGCCTGCTCATGCGTAAGTCCGTGCTCCTTTAACTGCTTCGGGATCAGGAATTTCCTGGCAATCTTGAGTTTCTCTTCTTCCACGTAGCTTGGAATCTCTACGATCTCCATACGGTCGCGCAGAGGGGGAAGGATCGGGTCGAGCATATTGGCCGTGGCGATGAACAGAACCTGCGAGAGGTCGAAGGGCTGTTCGATATAATGGTCGCTGAATGTGTGATTCTGCTCAGGATCGAGTACCTCGAGGAGAGCGGAAGATGGGTCGCCCCGGAAGTCGGCGCCGAGCTTGTCCACTTCGTCGAGCATGAAGACCGGATTGTTCGAACCGGCCTTCTTCAATCCCTGGATGATCCGTCCGGGGAGGGCGCCGATATAGGTCCTTCGATGCCCCCTGATTTCCGCCTCGTCATGGACCCCGCCGAGCGAGATCCGGATGAATTTCCGCCCCAGCGCGTTTGCGATCGATCTGCCCAGCGATGTCTTGCCCACCCCCGGGGGTCCCACGAAACAGAGGATGGGACCGCGCATATCGTTTTTCAACTTGCGGACGGCAAGATACTCGAGTATCCTGTTTTTTACCTTTTCGAGACCATAGTGATCCGCTTCGAGGACCCCCCGCGCCTTTGAGATGTCGATGTTGTCCTGCGTCGACTCAAGCCAAGGAAGATCGAGAAGCCACTCGACGTAGGTGCGCGCCACAGTGTACTCCGCAGACGAGGTGTGCATGCGCGAAAGCCGCTGAAGTTCCTTGTCGACGGTCTTGCGGACCTCTTCGGGGAGTCGGGCGTTCTCGCTCCGCGTTCGGAGCTCCTTCAACTCGACCGAGTCCGAATCGTCTCCGAGCTCTTTATTGATCGCCTTCAATTGCTCGCGGAGAATGAATTCCCGCTGGTTTTTATTGATTTCGTCCTGAACCTGTGTTTGAATCTTGTTCCCCAGCTCAAGCCGCTGCAGGATCCCCGAGAGAAGCTTGTGCACTTTCTCGAGTCTCGACTTCACCCGGAGGGTTTCGAGAATCGTCTGCTTCTCTTCGATGCTCGCCTCTACCATTGAGGTCGCGATGTCTGCCACTGCGCCCTCTTCGCTCAGGTTCGCAACGATCGAGAGCTGTTCGTCTGTGAGCGAGGGGGAGAGCTCGACCACCTTCTGGAAGACGCTCTTGATTGCCGAAGTAATCGCCTGGCTCTCGACGTCGCGGGACTCCTCGTCCTCCACGGAGTGTGCGACGACTTTGATGAATGGCTCCGACTGCAGGAACGACAATACGCGCGCCCGCGCGAGTCCCTGGATGAGAATGCTCTTGGTCCCGTCGGGGAGATTGAATACTTTCAGGATCTTGGCCAGGGTTCCGATCGTATAGAGATCGCCCGACTTGGGTTGTGCCACCTCCGGGTCACGCTGCGTAAGGAGAAGAATGGGAAGATGATCCTGCTGCGCCTGCTCGAGAACACGGAGGCTGCTCTCGCGCCCCACAGAAAGAGGCAGGACCTGGCGCGGAAAGAACACGGCGTTTCGAAGCGGCAACACGACATACGTTTCTGGCACCTGCGAGATCAGATCGGCCGGATTCTGTTTTCCTGAATTCATTGAGTCCTCATTTCTTAAAAAGTGAATGCCCCGTCAGGGGCATGGATAGAATACAGCCCTTATTCCTCAAGGATCGTGCCAGAGGATTGCCCCCGGAAGCATTCCTTTTGGCGGAGAATCGAGGGTCGTATCGACCCGGCGATTGACTCCTCCGACTCTTTGTCAGCGGGAGGTACACTTTTTCAGATTTCCTCTGACAACCTGACAAACCGCCATCACTCCCGGAATTCTTGATTTTTTCGGCATTTTATTGCATGTTGGGGTCACCGAGAACTTCCCCCAACACCGGCCCATGAAAGCATCCGCCTCCGGAGAGAATTCCTCGCGTCTCACGACGGTTCTTCAGGAAAACCGGGTCTTCCGTCCCTCCAAATCCTTTTCTGCGCTCACCGATATCCGCTCTCTGGCAGAATACAGGAAGATCTACCGCGCTTCGATGAAAGATCCCAAAAAGTTCTGGGGCAACATCGCCGCGGAATTACACTGGTTTAAGAAATGGCGGAACGTGCTCGAGTGGGAGCACCCGTTTGCGAAGTGGTTCGTCGGGGGAACGATCAACGTCTCATACAACTGCCTCGACCGCCACCTGGGAACTTGGAGGAAAAACAAGGCCGCGATCATCTGGGAGGGCGAACCGGGTGAGAGCAGGACGCTGACGTATCAGGCGCTGCACGGAGAGGTCTGCAGGTTTGCCAACGTTTTGAAGAAGCTGGGGATCAGAAAAGGGGACCGCGTGGCGATCTACATGCCCCTCGTTCCGGAGCTCGCGATTTCGATGCTCGCCTGCGCGCGGATCGGCGCGACGCACTCCGTGATTTTTGGAGGATTCAGCTCGCAGGCGATCGTGGACAGGATACAGGATGCCCAGGCGCGGTTGATCATCACCGCCGACGGCGGATACAGGCGGGGTGCCGTCATACCCCTGAAGGCGAATGTCGACGAGGCCATCTCCCGCACACCGAGCGTGGAATCGGTCGTCGTGATGAAGCGAACCGGCGCGGACATCAGGATGGAGCCGGGCCGGGATTACTGGTGGGACGAACTGATGGCGGCGGTGCCGGGCAATTGCGAAGCCGAGGCTCTCGACGCAGAACATCCCCTCTTCATCCTCTACACGAGCGGAACGACCGGCAAGCCGAAGGGGGTCGTTCACACCACCGGAGGCTACCTGGCCGGCGCCGCGATCACCGCCAAATGGGTATTCGATCTGAAGGATGAGGACACGTACTGGTGCACGGCCGATATCGGATGGGTTACCGGGCATTCGTACGTCGTCTATGGCCCCCTGTGCAACGGCGCGACCACGCTCATGTATGAGGGCGCGCCCAACTGGCCCGAACCGGACCGTCTATGGAGAATCGTGGAGCGATACAGGGTTAATGTATTTTACACGGCGCCAACCGCGATCCGGGCGTTTACCCGGTGGGGGGAGCAGTGGCCGCTCAAGCACGACCTCTCCTCACTCAGGCTTCTCGGCACCGTCGGCGAACCGATTAATCCCGAGGCGTGGATGTGGTACCATAAGATCATCGGCGCCGGAAAGTGTCCGATAGTCGACACCTGGTGGCAGACGGAAACAGGGGCCATCATGATCACGCCGCTTCCCGGCGCGATTCCCACAAAGCCGGGCTCTGCGACGCTGCCGTTTCCCGGGATCGCAGTGGATATCCTCGACCGGCAGGGTAGAGCTGTAAAAGCCGGCGAGGGTGGATACCTCGTGATCACGAAACCGTGGCCCTCGATGCTGCGGACGATATACGGAGATCCGGAGCGCTACCGGAAACAATACTGGAGCGACATCAAAGGAGTGTATTTTACGGGCGACGGCGCCAGGCGCGACCAGGACGGCTATTACTGGATCATGGGGCGGGTTGACGACGTCATCAACGTCTCCGGCCACCGGCTCGGAACCGCCGAGATTGAGAGTGCTCTCGTGAGCCATCCATATGTTGCCGAAGCCGCGGTGGTAGGCAAGCCGGATGAAATCAAGGGGTCTGCAATCTGTGCGTTCGTCACGCTCGAGGGGGGACGCACCCCGACACCGGAGCTCAAGGACGAGCTGCGGCAGCACGTCGCCAGGGAGATCGGATCGATGGCCAAACCCGATGAGATCCGGTTCAGCGACGCCCTTCCGAAAACGCGTAGCGGCAAGATCATGCGCCGGCTGCTCCGTGAGATCGCGTCAAGCGGATCGGTCAGCGGAGACACCACGACTCTGGAAGACTTCTCGGTACTGGAGAAGCTCCGGGCCGGCGAAGATGAGTAGGGTTTCGGGCCCCGGCGGCGCGCTCTTCCTTGATAATGGCCGGGCTTTTCGATATATTTTAACGGCAACTCGCTACTACTTCAGGACACAGGTGAGATGAATACGCTTAAGACCGTAGCCCTCATGCGCTTTATGTTGGTGCCGCTCTCCTTCATGGGCTCGCTGACAAAGGCCTTCTCAGCCCATCCTCCGACTTCTGAACGCATCAGCCGGCTCCAGGGGCCGGCCACCAGGGGCGCATGACACCAGACGTGCGCACGCCGGCTTGACCGTCCACCTTACTTCCACGAACTGATTGGAGACCTCCTTGGAACGCGCCGCGGAACGCCCCACACCCTATCACGAACCCACGCCAATTCCCGACAAGGAAAACCCCTTTGAATCGATGATGGCAAGGTTCGATAAGGCGGCGGAGATTCTCGGACTCGAGCCGGGAATCTACAACTATCTCAAGCGGCCTTCACGCCAGGTGATCATTTCGATCCCGATCCAGATGGACGACGGCCGGATCGAAATCTTTGAGGGCTATCGCGTCATCCACAACGACATCCTGGGCCCGTCGAAGGGCGGGATTCGCTACAGCCCTGATGTGACGCTCGATGAAGTCAAGGCCCTCGCTGCGTGGATGACGTGGAAGTGCGCCGTCATGAACATCCCCTTCGGAGGGGCCAAGGGCGCCGTCCGGTGCGATGTGACGAAGCTGACGCCGGTCGAGATTGAAAAAATTACCCGCCGCTACACCTCCAACCTCCTCGACATTTTCGGCCCCGACCGCGATATCCCCGCCCCCGACATGAATACGAACGAGCAGATCATGGCCTGGGTCATGGACACGTACAGCATGCACATGCGAAGGACCGAGACCGCTGTTGTGACGGGCAAGCCGCTGATCCTCGGCGGTTCTCTCGGGAGGAGAGAGGCGACAGGGAGGGGATGCATGATCGTGACGCTTCAGGCGATGGCGAAGCTCGGGATCAAGCCCCGGGGCGCAACTGTCGCCGTCCAGGGCTTCGGGAATGTCGGCTCGGTGACCGCACAGCTCCTGGCGGAGCAGGGGTGCAAGATCATCGGAATCTCCGACGTCAGCACTGCGCTCCATAATCCGAAAGGGATAGATATTCCCAAGGCTCTCGCGTGGGTGGCAAAGAATAAGCTCCTGGAGGGGTTCAAGGGGGGCGAACCGATCTCGCAAGAGGAGTTGCTGGAACTCCAATGCGACGTGTTGATACCGGCTGCGATGGAAGAGCAGATCACCGCGGCGAACGCGGCGAAGGTGCGGGCAAAAATCATCGCTGAAGGCGCCAACGGACCTACCGACGCCACGGCTGACCCCATTCTGCAGGAGAAAGGGACCTTGGTGATCCCCGATATTCTCGCGAACGCCGGCGGTGTGACCGTTTCCTACTTCGAGTGGGCCCAGGACCGGGCCGGGTATTTCTGGACTCTCGACCGGGTCAACCACAGGCTCGAGCGGATGATGAGGCAGTCGTTCGACGCAGTCTATGAAAAGGCGGCGGAATTCAAAGTGCCTCTGCGGATCGGAGCGTATATCCTCGCGATCGACAAAGTGGCAAAGACCCTGAAGATCCGCGGGATATACGCATAGGCATTTCCCACAGGTGATCGCGCAATCATTCGCAGTCAGGCTCGCCGAGGCCTGCCTCCTTCTTGCGTTCTTCATTCCCCGCGGGGCAGTATCGGGCGAATCCGCGCTGCGTCCGAAGACAAATCTGGAAACGATGCAAGATCTCCTCGGAAGGATTGCCGGGGAGCTTGGGAACCGCTCGGGCATGCGCTCAGGAGACACGGTGGAAGTCCGGACACGTCCCGCAGAGCAGGGCTGGATAGCGCGGGAGGCGCTGACAGCGGCGTTCAGGGGATCCGGAATCCAGGTCTTTGTGGGGAGCGACTCGTCGAAGAATGGTCAATTTCAGCTCCAGCTGTATACATCCGATCTTCACGTGCGATATGACGATCTCTATCACGATGGTTTTCTCGGCGCCGCAAAGGTGAAGCGCACGGTCTCGGCAGGGGTGGTGTGCGATATCGTGCGGTCGACCGGAGAACTGGCCTACTCGGGTTCGCCGTCTCTGGAGTCGTCGGATACCGTGAACGCGGATGAGGTCTCGGGCCTCGAGCTCGCCTCGGCTAAGGTCACCCACGCCGAGCTCCCGCCCGAGCGCTTCCTCGACAAGGTCCTTGAACCTCTCATAATCATCGGAGCCACCGGGATATCGGTGTTCCTCTTTTTCCACGTGCGCAGCTAAGGATGGCATGACACACCGGCAAACATTCGGCGCGCTGCTTCTGGCATGCGCCGCGCTGTCGTTCTTCGGATGCGGGTCGTCTTCCCCGATCCAGAATCTCTCCGCGGAGCAGCGATTCGAACACGGAAAAAAGCACTTTGACGACGGCAATTACCTTGAAGCGATCGGCGACTTCGAGATCATCCGGCTGCAGTTTCCGGGGAGCGCCGTCGCCGACAAGGCGCAGTTGTATCTGGGAGAATCGCACTTCCATCAGGAGGAATATCTCCTCGCGGCGGAGGAATATCAGGCGCTGAAACGCAACATGCCGGCGAGCCCGCTCGTCCCCGCCGCACAGTACAAGATCGGGCTTTGTTACTACGAGCTCTCGCCGAAGTCTCCTCTCGATCAGACGTACACACGGCGGGCCATCGACGAGTTTCAGACGTTCATCGAATACAATCCCAAGGACACTCTCGTCCACGACGCGGAGCTCAGGATCAAGGAGCTGAACACGCGTCTTGCAAAGAAACTCTTCGAATCCGCCGGCTTATACATGAAGATGGGATACTACAAGGCGGCGACGAACTACTACGACTACGTGAACGAAAAGTATCACGACACCCAGTACGCCGAGCCGGCTCTCCTCGGTAAGGTGAGGGCGCTTGTCGCCCGCCGCAGATATGACGAGGCGAAGCCCGAGGTGGAGAAATTCTTGGCGCGCTACCCGTCAAGCGACCAGAAGGGGGAAGCTGAAGCCCTGCAGCGCGAGATTGACGATCACCTGAAGAGCAAATCCGCGGCGACAACGCCGGAGGACCTGCCGATCGTCCGGCGGACCTGATGATACGCAGGTCGAGTATGCGGGGTTCGAAACCCGTGCGGGATTCGCAGGTTGAGATGACCCAGCTTGTCCTCCCGAACGACACAAATCAGCTCGGGAATCTTCTCGGAGGGCGTTTGATGGAATGGATGGACATCGCCGCCGCCATTTGTGCCCAGCGCCACTCGAACCGGGTGTGCGTCACCGCGGGCGTCGATGAGCTGGTGTTCCACCAGCCGATCACGCTCGGGGAGGTCGTCACGCTACGCGCGTCGGTGAACCGCGCGTTTGCGACCTCGATGGAAGTCGGTGTTCAGGTGAGTTCCGAAAACCAGCTCACGGGGGAGCGGAAGACCGCGAACACGGCCTACCTTACATTCGTCGCCGTCGATGCGCGCCGCCGCCCCACTCATGTGAGGCGCGCCGTCCCGGAGACAGCCGAAGAACGACGGCGGTTCGAGGAGGCCCTTGGCCGGCGCAATCAGCGGCTGCACCGGCGCCGGGCTGCCAATCGTTAAACTTCATGTGTCCGGAGGTCCATCGCTCCGGCGGGTTCTCCTCGTAGCGGCGCTCTCGGGCGGTGTCGTACCCTCCGCATCACCCCAGCGCCACCTCAAGACCCTCGGAGCCGTCTCCGAGGTTCCTGCCGGCGCCGGGTCGCATTCCCTCGTGACCGGCGATTTCAACGGAGACGGCCTGACTGACGTGGCTGCAATCGGCAGCCGCGATCTGACCTTGCTGTATCAACGGCCTGAGTCTCTGCGATGGGATCAGGTGACCCTGCCCGTGAATAAACCCATCATTGCGGCTGCGGCGGGAAAATGCAACCGCGACCGACTGTCGGACATCGCCCTTCTGACGGATGATCCGCCCCAGCTTCGGATCTATCTCGCAAGGCCGGGTGAAAAGTTCACACCCGCCTGGACAACAACGCTGAGCTCCCTATTTTCGAACGTCCTCGTGGCCGATGTCGACAACGACGGCCGATCCGATCTTATCCTGTACGGCACGAAGCATCTCGGAATTCTCGTCATGCGCGGGAGGGGTGACGGGACCTTCCACGAGGGAGTTACCCTTCTCCCCGAGTCGTCCATCGGCGCCCTCTCCGTCGAAGACGTGAACGGTGACGGACTGAGCGACATTGTGGCGGAGGACTGGGTCTCGGACCAACTCATGATCTACACCGGCTTCGGGAAACTGAATTTCAGCGATCCGTTCATTCTACAGTTTCTGAGCGAACCGCGCCTCTTCTCATTGACCCACCTCGACACCGGCCCCAGCATCGATGTTGTCGTCTGCCTCCCGGAAGAGCGGCTCTGCCGGCTCTATCTTGGAGACGGACTGGGGGAGTTCCGGCTCGAGCAGGAATTTGGGCTGGGTGTCACTCCCTCCCGGCTGGCGGCGGCCGACATCAACGGAGACGGCTTCGACGATTTCGGAATCCTGAGCAGGAGCGAGCGCAGCCTAACCATCGAACTTAACAGCGGTGAGAAGGTCGAAGACTCCGTGAAGTACTATGCGGGACTCGCGCCGACCGATTTCACATTCTTGAGGCACGGCTGGACGGGGTTTGTAGACGCGGTAATCCTCGACTCCGCCTCGTCGCGCGTCCGCATCCTGTACAACGCTCTGATCGATCAGGGAGGGAGCCCCCAGATGACCTATGCTCTCGGTCTTCACCCGGATGGAGTTCTGGCGGCCGACATCGACCGCGATGGCTGGAACGACATCGTTGTCGCGGACAGCCGATCACGCGCCCTCTCGATCTTCCTGAACAACGCGGGGGGAGGGTTTCAGGGACAGATCTCCTTCCGCACTCCCGGAGGCCTCAGGTGGCTGGAATACCTTCCGAGGGATGACAGCCTTTCTCTCCTTATCGGGACGAACCCCGACTCGACGACGACCTCGATCGTAGAAATCAATAACCGGACCTGGTCCCATTCGGTCCTGCAGCTCCCGACGCAGGGAGAACAATCAATTCTTTCAGAGGAAACCGATCGCCCGGGCGGGAGCCTCCGGCTCCTCGTCTTTGAGGAAGAGCGGACGCACACAGGCGGAGAGCTGTACGAATACGTACAGATCGGGCCTTCGCGCTTCATCGAGAGGACTGTGGAACCGAATCTTCCCAGGCCTCTCATCGCCGCCACGACGTGCCGCTGGAGGCCGGACGGCATAAAGAACCTCGTCTCGTTCGTCTATGATGAACGTAAGAAAAGGCAGGCCGTCTACTTCTCACCCGGAGATTCCGGGGGTGGATTTGGCGTGCCGAGACTCGCGGCAATTCTCGACAGCGCGCGCCCCGCCGGGGCGCTCCTCTGGACCGCCGACTTCAACAATGACGGCCTACCCGACCTTCTCCTCGATTTTCCGCCGCCCGACAACCTCCTCGAGGTCTCACTTGCCCGGCCCGACACGACTTTTTCATCGCCGGCTCTCCGGCTCCACGCGCCTGTCGGCGTTTCCGCGCACTACAATCTCAGGATCCTCGACATGAACGACGACGGGGCCCCCGACCTTGTGCTCGCGAACGATGTCACGAGGTCGATTGAGGAGTATCTTGGCGTTGGAAACGGCACGTTCATCCCCGGCCCCCACCTGATGAGCACCCGGGGCCTCGGAGGGTTCACGCTCGAAGACATCGACCGCGACCGGATACCCGAACTGATCATGACCGATTTCTCATCGGGGGTTCTGAAAATCATCTCTCTCGGAGGTGAGGAGTAATGAAGTTGATTGCGTTGCTTCTCTGCGCTCTAAACTTCGCCTCCGGACTCCTCGCATCGCAACGCCCGGCACAGCAGGATCCGGGCACGAGGCTCCGCATCATTTCCGATCTCAGAGAATTGAGAGGGCCTTCCCCCGGCTCGAGCAAGGTACAAAAGGGTAAATGCGGTCTCGACCTGGGCTTCCGGGTGCTCGACCGGTGGAGGGAGTTCTCGGAGGTTGAGAGGACGGAGCTGCGGGCCCTCCTCGTGCCTCCGGTTTCTCAGACAAGCAGGATCATCGGCCGGTTTCATATCTACTACGACACGACGGGGGCCGATTCGCCCGCTCTCCTCGACGCCTCGAATCAGCGGGTCCCGGGCACCGCCGACGCGTATGTCGATTCGGTGGGAGAAATCCTCAGGCATGTCTGGTCATTTGAGATCGACCATCTGGGCTATTCGCCTCCGGCACTGCGCGCCGACAGCGCGTACCCGGTATCCATCCATGACCTCTCACCCGGACTTTATGGCGAGACGCTCCCCGATCCTGATCCGCTCACTCCCGGCCCACCCCCGCGGTATCTGACGACGATCGAGGTCGACAACGACTTCAGGGAAGGGGTATACTTCAGCAAAGGGATCCGCGCGCTGGAGGTGACCCTTGCGCACGAGTTCCACCATGCGATCCAGCTCGGCGCGTACGGCTACTGGGGGGATGCGCAGCGTTACATCTATGAGATTACATCCACCTGGATGGAGGATGAAGTGTACACCGATGTGAACGACTATTACCAGTATCTTACTAACAACGCGTTCCAGACATCGCAGTACTCAACACCGGACATCCGCTTCACGAAGACAGACCAATCGATCGAATACAGCCGCGCGGTCTGGGGCAAATTCATCGAGAAGCGTTTTTCGGCGTCGGTGATGCGCAGGATGTGGGAGTACATGCGAACCTATCCAAGCCTTGAATCGATCGACAGGGCAGTGGCGGAACATGGGAGCACCCTCCGCTCCGCTTTGCTCGAATACGCATACTGGAACCTGAACACCGGTCCAACGGCGGACACCTCAAAGTTCTATGCGGAGGGGAGGAGCTACCCTCCCATGCGCATCGCGTCGACAGTCGATTACCATCCTCCCAGCGCATCATTTCAGGACAGCATCCAGGCCATCAGCACCGACTATCATACAATCTGTGTTCTGCCTTCGCTCTCGGACTCGTGCGGGGAGCGGAATTCCTTCGTGGTCATCGTTTCCAATGTCGACGCACAGTCGGGCTTTTCGGATTTCGTCTATCCGTTCGTGTATACCCTTAGCTCAAGCGCCTCCGAGGGAGCGAAGCAGCTGAGCAATGGGGCATATGCGTCGATAGCCGTAGACAATCCCCTCGTCTGGAGTACGCAGGAGACCGTTCCGAGCACGCTCTCCGATGTGCTCGTCTTCCCTGCGCCCTTTCGGTCGCGCGAAGGGGGCCTCCTCTGGTTTCGCCTCCCCGCTCCCCCAAAGAGCCCAAGCGCAAGTCTTACAGTGTTCACTTCGAGCATGGCAAGAGTCTTCTCTGGCGTGCTCCCCGTCGTTGACTTCAGGCCGCAGGAACCGGCGCTTTCCTGGGACGGGCGCACAGACAGGGGAGAGAGCGTTGCGACGGGCGTGTACTTTTATTTCATCTCAGTCGATGAAACCGATTACTTCGGGAAGTTTGCCGCAATCCGGAACTGAATGGGTCAGGTAGCCCTCAGCGCATCGGGCCTGGAAAGGTCGTTCAACAGGCGGATAGTCTTCTCCGGACTCGAATTCGATCTGCGTTCGACCGATACCCTCGCGATCACCGGCAGGAACGGCTCGGGAAAAACCACCCTCCTTAAGATTCTTGCCGGAGTCCTCTCCCCCTCAAAGGGTCGTAGTGATCTTTCGATTGATGGTTCGGACGTAACCGCAGGTATGCGTTACCGTTATGTGGGTTTTGTTGCTCCATACCTTCAGCTGTATGAGGAGTTCAGCGCGATAGAGAACCTCAGATTCATTCAGAGGGTGCGGAGGCTTCCTCCGATTGAGGAAGTGCTCGTCGATCGGCTTGTACGCCTCGGTCTTGAGGACCGTCTGCACGACCCCATTCGAACCTACTCCTCGGGAATGAAACAGAGAGTAAAGTACGCCTTCGCCCTGCTGCATGATCCCCCCGTGCTCCTGCTCGACGAGCCGACTTCAAATCTGGATGCGGCCGGAATCGAGTCGGTTCTCCGGATCGTTGAGGAGCGGAAGAAAGAGGGGATTGTGGTCATTGCCACAAACCGGGAGGACGAGGCGGCGCTCTGCGGCAGGGTGCTCGACCTCGATGCCCCGGGAAGAGCCTGCTCCTAATGCCGTTTCCGGGGCTCTCGGCCGCCGCGGCGATCTTCAGGAAGGACCTCCAGTCGGAGCTCAGGACCCGGTACGCCCTCAATGCGCTCCTGATGTTCGTTCTTACCACGGTCTCGATCATCCTCTTTGCCATCGGCAACGAAACGCCCTCTGCCGACATACTCTCGGGGGTGTTCTGGGTAATAGTTTTTTTCTCCGCGATGTCCGGCCTTTCGCGCACGTTCATCGCCGAGGAAGAGCGGGGAACGGTGATGACCCTGCAGCTTGTCGCGCGCCCGCTATCGGTCTATGCGGGAAAACTGTGCTTTAACCTGGCCCTCCTCGCCGCGCTCAATGTGTTCACGGTTCTCCTGTACGCCGCGGTCATCACGAATTTCACCATCAGGAGCTACGCAATTATCGTCCCCGCCATGACCCTGGGAACGGTTGGATTGGCGAGCGCGTCAACGCTGATCGCAGCAATCATCTCAAAGGCGAACACCAAAGGAACGCTCTATCCCGTTCTTTCATTCCCGATCCTCCTCCCGCTTCTCCTGAGCGTGATCGACGCTACCCGGAAGGCTGTGGAAGGAGCGCCCTTCACGGAGGCCCTGGGCGATCTTCAGGTGCTCATTTCGTATACGGTCGTCATGATCACGCTCGCGGCAATCCTGTTCGAGTTCGTGTGGAGAGAGTAACTGAATCCTTGCCGGAAGAATGGAAATTTCGTATCTTCGGTTGTGAGTTCGCTCGTCCTGAAAGTCACTCTCGGAATCTGGCTAACCGCAGTCATCATCGCGGCGCTCACATTTCCGATTGTCCCCGCCCCGGAGCGGTGGTTCGAATTCCCAATCATTCCGGGTCTTGAAGACAAGGCGCGTATCCTTTTTTTCCATGTGCCGATGTCATGGACGGCCGTCATCGCCTTCATGATCTCCGTCGTCTACGCCGTCCGCTACATCGTCAGGAGGAACCCGGACGACGATTTGAAAGCCGCTTCATCGGCGGGCCTCGGCCTCCTCTTCTGCTTCCTTGCGACCGTGACCGGCTCCGTCTGGGCCAAGTTCAACTGGGGCTCGTTCTGGAACTGGGATCCGAGAGAGACCTCCATTTTCGTTCTTCTCCTCATCTACGGGGCGTATTTCGCCCTGCGGTCGGCCGTTGGCCTCGAAGAGCAGCGGGCGCTCCTCTCATCAGTCTATGCCGTGATCGCGGGCGCCACGGCGCCTTTTTTCGTCTTCATCATGCCAAGGATCGCCTCAAGCCTCCACCCCGAGCCGATCGTAAACGCGCAGGGAAAGATCCACATGAACCCGTCGATGCTTGCAGTGTTTCTCTGCTCCCTTGCCGGATTCACCGGTCTCTATGCATGGATGATGGCCCTCCGGGTGCGTGCCGCCCGGCTCGAGGCGTCGGACGAAGGAGGGAACGGCTGAATGCTGGAATTCCTGACGCAGAACTCTCTCTATATCGTCCTGATCATCACGCTGATCTGCTGGTCGGGTATTTTTTTCTACCTCTTCAGGCTCGACCGCCGGCTCTCCGTCCTTGAGCAAAAGCGGAACACGTGAGGATGCGCCAATGAGACTCAAGATCGTGGTCGGGGCCCTCGTGATTGCGGCTGCGCTGGTCTTCGGGGCGATCTCGTTTGTCGAGACCAACGTCGAGTACACCGATGTTCAGACGGCCGTCGCCTCCCGCAGGAAGGTCCAGGTGAAAGGCGAGTGGATGAAGGAGAAGCCCTCGTCGTTCGACGGATCTTCGGGCACATTCAGCTTTACGATGAAGGACGACAACGGAAGGGAGATGCGGGTTGTCTACGACGGCGCGAAGCCAAATAACTTTGAAATCGCGAACGCCATCGTCGTGAAGGGGAGATACCAGGAGGGAGTATTCCACGCGAGCGACATCCTCACGAAATGCCCGTCGAAATACGAAGGGGACGCCGCGACCGTAAAGAAGACGCTGTGACGCGCGGGGAAGGAGTGCCGGGATGATGGGTGCGCTGATTGTAAAAGGGGCATTTCTCGCGGCTCTCGCGTCCACCGCCGCGTACGCCGTCACAGTCCGCAGAGGCAACCCGCGCACTCTTCAGGGCGCGCGCTATGCCTATCATGCGACGGCGGCGCTGGTGATGTGCTTTTGCGCGCTTCTGCTCTCCTCCATCCTCACCCACCAGTTCCAGTACACGTACGTCTGGAACTACAGCTCTACCGATCTCCCGACTCCTCTTCTCGTCTCCACATTCTATGCGGGGCAGGAGGGGAGCTTTTCCCTCTGGACGCTTTACGCCTCGATTATCGGGGTCGTTCTCATGCAGTACAGCTCGCGAAAGAGCTACGAGCCGGAGGTCATGCTCATCTGGTCGATGATCGTCTCCTTCCTCCTCCTGATGCTGATCGTAAAGAATCCCTTCACGATGATATGGGAGAGCTTTCCAAAGGACCTGGTGCATACCGGCGCGGTCCAGCCCAACGGCGCGGCATTTGTCTGGCTGGATCAGGCAAGGGGGGTCTGGGCGCAGGTTCCGGTGGAAGGGAGAGGATTAAACCCGCTTCTGCAGAATTACTGGATGGTCATCCATCCGCAGATCCTCTTTACCGGCTTCTCGTCGATGGCCGTCCCCTTTACCTTTGCCGTGGCGGGACTTCTCCGCCGCGACTATCAGACGTGGGTTCGTGTCGCGAAGCCGTGGACGGTGTTCGGCGCTGCGGTTCTCGGTACCGGGATCATCCTCGGCGGTTACTGGGCGTATGAGACCCTCGGATGGGGAGGTTACTGGGGGTGGGATCCGGTGGAGAATTCCTCTCTCATCCCGTGGCTTGTTGCCGTCGCCTCGATTCACACCATGATGGCCCAGCGCCGCTCAGGTACGTTCGTTCGCACGAATTTCGCGCTCTCCATCCTCTGTTTCGTCATGGTTCTCTACAGCACATTCTTGACGCGGAGCGGCGTTCTCGGGGATACCTCCGTGCACTCGTTCGTCGATCCCGGTATATGGGCCTACTGGCTGCTCCTCGCGGTGATTTTTGTCTTCGGTCTCCTTGGCTTCGGGCTTCTCCTCAGGCGTATGAGAGAAATGCCCAGAGTTCCGGTGGAGCACAGCATATTCTCGCGTGAGTTTGCGCTCTACCTCGGGGCGTTTGCGATCTGCTTTTCCGCAGTCTTCATCACGATCGGAACGTCCGCCCCGATCATCACCGGGATCCTCAAGGGAAGGGCGGCTGCGGTCGATACCTCGTTCTACGTGAAGACGATCCTTCCCCTGGGCATCGCGATCGCTCTCCTTGCCGGGATCGGGCAGCTCCTCTGGTGGAAAAACTCGGACAGAAGAACGCTGATTGCGGGGCTCCTCTACCCGCTGGTCTCCGCCGTGGTCTTTGCGCTGGTCCTCGTGCTCGCCGGAATGCGCGATCCGATGTTCCTGGCGTTCTCCTTCGCGTCGGCGTTTTCGCTCTTTGTAAACCTCTTTGTCGGCTACCGGATCTTCCGCGGAAACCCGAAATACGCGGGAGGTGCCATTGCCCACATCGGCCTGGCCCTCCTGTTCCTTGGATTTGTGGCAAGTTCCCGGTTTGACGACAAGCAGACGGTCTCCCTCGAAGAGGGAAAGACGGTAGATGTTCTGGGGGGCTATAGATTGACCTATCTCGGAAACCGCGCCATCGATGCGGAGCGGTACGGATTCACCATCGAGGTGGACCACGGCCACGAGACCTACACGGTCACCCCGATCATCCGGTACAGCTCGTTTAATAACAGCATGATGCGCCATCCCGACATCCTGAACATGCTCACGCAGGATCTTTACCTGTCTCCTCTGTCTGTGGAAAGCGCGGACGACAGGGGGAAGACCCTGACGCTGAAGAAGGGGGAATCCCGGGAGGCGGGGGGCTTGACGGTGAAGTTCGTCGACTTCGATTTCAGCGCGATGGAGAAGGGTAAGATGGTGACCGGCGGGAATTTCAGTATCGGTGTCGTCCTCGAGGTGGCTCAGGGCGGGACGAAAGAGATCCTCAAGCCGAGGATGAAGAATACGGGGGGCTCAGTTTCCTACATCCCGGTCAGCCCGCTGGGTTCCCAGGTTCAGATCGGGATCGTGAAGCTGCAGCCGAACAGGGAGGACCCAACCCAGTCGAGCGTCGAGCTGGGGATCTCCGATCCGTCTGCTCCCCGGAAAGCCCAGGGAGAAACACTGATACTGGAGGCAAGCGTGAAGCCCTTCATCAATCTCGTATGGATGGGCACCGTAACGCTGATCGTCGGGTTTGTTCTGACGATCGTCAGGAGAGTTGAGGAGGCGAGGGAGAGGGCCTGAGGGCTAGCCGTCGATCTTGCAGCAGGCGTCCAGCTTTCCGTACGCATCGGGATTACGCTTGCGGTTGTTCGCATCGTATCCGGCGTCTGAAATAGCCATCTCAATCGTCTCCACGTTTGTTTGAGAGGGAACGAATTTCACCTCCACGATCTTTTCCTTCACATCGACGTTAACTTCCCTCACTCCTTCCACGCGGTAGACCGCCTTCTCAATCGTCCTGGCGCAGGTGCCGCAGACCATGGATTTTGCGGCGATCGTAGCCGTCTCGAGCTTTGGGGAGGGCCGGCAGCCAAAAGAAAGAATTCCGGCGAGGAGAAGAAATCGAATTGTGCGGTTCATTTCCGATCCTTTCTGTGAGGAGTCGATTCAGATTCTCAGTTTCCAGTTCTTCAAGACGAGCTCGTCAATTTCGACGTTCCTGCCGACGATGGCGCTCGCAACCGGAGCCGGCGGATACTGCTGACAGGCGCCCTGGATGCCCTCCAGGTTATTCAGCTTCCATCGCGTTTCGCAGTTGCCGCACGCGAGCTCAGACCCTTCGATCGTGAAGGAGTGAGAATTGCAGGGCTCGCAGATTGCCACCGCGGTTACCAGCTTTCCATCCCCCGTGATAAACGCGATCAACGGGATCGTCACTCCCCCGGCCCGGTACTCAAATCCGACCATCCGCTTCTCCAGAACGGCCGCGAGCGGAATCACTATCTTGCCGTCCCGGATCTCGGCTGAAATTTGCTCCGGCCGCAGGACCTCGTCCGGCTTCACGGATCCGGCCCCAACTTCCGGTTGTGCCTCGATGACGGGATTCCGGCCCCCGGGAAGATGCCGCGCAAATGTCAGAAAGAAGAGCCCGAACAGGAGGATGACCAGGGCTGCATACCCCGCTCTTGCCGTCCTGCTCATTCCGTGCTTCAGGTGGGAGGCTGACGGGAGCTGCGGGGAAGGAGAATCGCGCCGGATCTCTCTCCCGCACGACGGGCAGAAATTGGCCGGCCCCTTGTGCGGAGCCCCGCAGTAAGAACAAAACGAGGCGGCTGCGATGCTGGTCATGCAATAAAAAAAGCCGTCCCCGAATTATCCGGGACGGCTTTTGTGAAACCTGATAATTGTCAGTTCGTACCCTTTGCTTCGACGATCTTGGCGCCTGTCTGTTTCACGGTGTTCTTTGCCTTGGCGCCCTTCGCCTTACCCGCGCAGCAATCGGCTTTCGTCCCGGCCTTCGTCATGCTGGCCTTGGACATCGCGCAATTCGCCTTCTCGGCCGCGGTGCAGTCCGAAGCATTCTTGACGCCCTTCATCGCGCATTCCTTCCCGTCGTCCTTCACGGTCACGATCTGCGCATCCTTCGTTGTCTTCGAAGCCGACGTCAGTGAGGCCTTTGTTCCGTGCATGCAGCACGAAGAAGTCGAACCTGAGGTTGACTTTGCGGTGCAGTCGTTTTTGCTCTGGGAGAAGGCCAGAGAGAGGGAAACCAGCATCACGATGCTACATGCCAGCGCTACGCGTTTTACCATGGTAATCACCTTACACTTGGTTGATAAGTAATGAACGATTTGGTTGCTCGTATCTCTGTAACAGGAATTTACACGATTTAGTTTCAAAAGCAAGGATTTTTTAGGCCGTGTGACAGGCAACCGCGGGCGGTCTGTTTTACCCGGTCGCTGTGTTGATTCCCGGCCGCTTTTGCGGCGCATCCGCGGCTCCCCTGACGATCGCAGGTTCCGCGGACCCCCCTATATCAAGGAGGGATCGCATATTCCGCGGATTCTGATGAGCTCCCGCATCTGGTTCGTCGTCACGCTCTGAGCATTTCAAAGCGGCGGATGGCGCCAGCCTTCCCGAGGACTCTTGCGTTGAAAGCAACTACCACCGTGCTCACGGACATCAGGATCGCGCCGAGCGCCGGGCTCAAGAGAATTCCAAGAGGGTAGAGGACTCCCGCAGCAAGCGGTATGGCGAACACATTGTATCCGGTCGCCCATGCCAGGTTTTGTACCATCTTCCGGTATGTGGCCCGGGCGAGCACGATGACCGTTACCACATCGAGCGGATTGCTCTTCACAAGCACGATGTCTGCCGTTTCGATTGCAACCTCTGTCCCCGCCCCGATTGCGATCCCCACGTCGGCCTGTGCCAGAGCCGGCGCGTCGTTCACGCCGTCTCCCACCATGCCTACAACCATACCGCGTGATTGGATCTCCCGTACTCTCAGCGCCTTCTCGCCTGGAAGGACATTCGCAAAGTATTCGTCGATGCCCGCATCCTCCGCAATCCGTTTGGCCGATTCGTTATTATCTCCCGTGAGCATGATGCAGCGGATTCCCATTCGCTTCAATTTCGCAATGGCAGGTTTTGATTCGGGCCGGAGGGTGTCTGAAAGTGAGATGGTCGCGGACAAGACGTCGTCTATGATAAGATAGACGGTCGTTTCGCCGGCTCTCTCCGACTCTGCGGCTGTGTTGAGCGGAAAAGGGATGCCGCGCCCCGCGAAGTATCCCCGGCTCACGACCTGTACCTTCCTTCCGTTCACCCTGCCCTCAACGCCTTCGCCTGGAGTGGATTTGAACCCGTCAACGGTCAGGGGGCTCCTCGCCGATTTAGTTATCGCCTTCCCGATCGGATGCTCGGAGCGAGATTCCACAGCGGCGGCCTGATCAAGGAGTTCTTGGGTATCCGACGCCCTTCCGATTGCAGTAACCCGGCTCACCTGGAACGAACCCTTCGTGAGGGTCCCCGTTTTGTCGAAAATAATCGCCTGAATCTCTCTTGCGTTCTCGAAGGCAGACCTGTCACGGATGAGCACGCCTTTACCGGCCGCGATGGAGGTCGACACCGCAACGACGAGCGGGATGGCAAGCCCGAGAGCGTGGGGGCAGGTTATGACCATCACCGTGACTGTTCGTTCGAGCGCAAACGCGAATCCGGCGTTTGTTGCCGCCAGCCAGACAGCAAGGGTCGCGCCGCCTGCGCCGACCGCGATGAATGTAAGCCAAAGCGCCGCGCGGTTTGCCAGGTCCTGAGTCCGGGACTTGCTCTGCTGTGCCTCCTCGACAAGCCGGACCACGTGCGAAATGAACGAATCACTCCCCGTCTTTGTGATTTCGACAGTGATGGAACCGTCACCCGCAAGGGAGCCCCCGATCACAATCGAGCCCGGCTCCTTCAACACCGGCTTCGACTCGCCGGTGAGAAGTGATTCGTCGACGTCAGTCCTGCCCTCGACGACGACGCCGTCGGCGGGGATTCTCTCGGCAGGTTTTACCACCACGCGGTCCCCCCGGGCCAATTCACTCAGCGGTACGTCGTCAGTGGTACGATCGGCTCGGACCTTGTGCGCGACAGGCGGCATGAGCCGGGCGAGCTCCTCGAGAGCTCTTGAAGCCCCCATGACCGATTTCATCTCGATCCAGTGGCCGAGCAGCATGAGATCGATGAGGGTAGCGAGCTCCCAGTAGAATATCGACCCCTTCACTCCAAAGACAACGAGCGTGCTGTAGGTGTAGGCGACTCCTGTGGCAAGCCCGATCAGCGTCATCATACCGGGATTGCGGGACCTTACTTCATAATACAATCCCTGCAAAAAAGGGAAGCCTCCGTAGAGGAAGATGAGTGTCGAAAACGCAAACAGGACGTACACATCTCCCGGAAAGCCGAGTGTGCGTGATAGCCCTGCCCACTCTTGTATCATCGGAGAGAGGAGTAGGATAGGCAGGGTGAGGAGTGCGGATATCCAGAACCGGCGTTTGAAGTCGCCTTCTGCATGATGCTCAGATGCGCCTCCGCCGGTTTTCTCGAGCTTCATGCCGCATTCAGGGCACCGGCCTGGTTTCCGGGAGGTGATATGAGGGTGCATGGGACAATGGTAGGACGCCTCAGGGCCGGTGCCTGCCGAGGCGAGCGAAACGTGCGTACCATGGTGCATCGGGTGAGCGGGTTCCGCGCGCGCGCCATCAAAGCGCTCCTTACATCCGGCGGAACAAAAATAAAACTTTCTGCCCTCCCTTTCGGAGGAGTACTTCGCCTTCCTCTCGTCAACGTCCATTCCGCAAACGGGATCCTTCACCATCATCGCCCCCATGGGTCCGTTTCGTGAGGATTCATGACGCCGCCTCGACGAGTTCCACGAGGATCTGCACCTGGCCTGCTCCGCGGGCACCCCCTCGAAAGGGGCGCGGCTGGAAGTACATGATTCTACCCTTTGAATAGCGTAAGCCCGAACAAATCCCCGACCCCGACGAGCTGGACGGAGTAGAAGGGTTCGGCGTATTTGGTTCCGATGCGGTATCCGTAATGCCTGGCCCTCGCTTCGAGCATCTCGAGGAAATCAATCTGGCTCAGTACGGTCCCGGGAGCCTTTGAGCCGGGATCATGCACTTGAGACATGTGCGCTTTTATCGCTCGCAGCCTCAGTTCGTGAACGTCAGATATGTCGACGGCGAAGGAAGGCGTAAATTCCTGCCACTGCAGGTAATTGAAATAGTAGTGCGGACGCCAGGGCCGTTGCTTCACCCCGTTGAGCGAGGTTTGTATCTTGCGGAGCCCCGAATAGAACCAGGCCTCGCGACAGAGGTGATGGGCCTGAACGTGGTCGGGGTGACGCTCGGTGAAGTGAGGAATAAGGAGGATCTTGGGCCTGTACTTTCTGAACAACCGGATGAGCTTCATGCGGTTCGGCCTGCTTGTATCGATCGCGCCGTCAGGGATGTGGGCATTCTCCCTGACGCACCCAAGAATCTTCGCCGCCTCGCGCGCTTCCTTTTTCCTGATGGCCGGAGTGCCGCGCGTGCTGAGCTCTCCTTCGGTCAGGTCGATGATCCCGGCTTTGTACCCCGCCTTTACAGCCGTGGCGAGCGTTCCGCCGCAGCAGATCTCGGCGTCATCGGGGTGCGCTCCGACGGCAAGCAGGTCAAGTTCCATGGGGGAAAAATATAGAGAAACACATGACGAAAGGCAACAGGTTGTTTCAAGGGGCGAATTTGAATATATTCACGCCGTTGCCTGAAGACCGAACCATACTTTCCGTCAGCGAGCTGACCCGGCGCATCAAAGGGACTCTGGAACGAGACTTCAGCTCAGTCGCGCTGGAAGGTGAGCTTTCCAATTTCAAGCACCATTCCTCCGGTACCCTCTACTTCACGATCAAGGATGAGCAGGCTCAAATCCAGGGAGTCATGTGGAGAAGCCGTGCGGCGGCTCTTGCCTTTACCCCCCAGGACGGGATGAAGATCATCGCCCGGGGCAGGGTGACAGTCTATGAAGTGAGGGGAGTCTACCAGATCGATGTTGTCGATCTCAAGCCCCTGGGCGCCGGCGAATTGCAGCTTGCGTTCGAGAGATTGAAGGAAAAGCTCGCGGCGAAAGGGTATTTCGACGCCGGGAGAAAGAAGCCTGTTCCCAGGTTCCCTTCCCGGATCGGCCTTGTAACCTCTCCGACCGGCGCCGCGATCAGGGATATCGTCACGGTGATCTCCAGACGGTGGCCTCTTGCGGAGCTGATCCTTTATCCGGTAATGGTTCAGGGAGCAGGCGCTGCGGCCAAAATCGCCCGTGCCGTGCGCGATTTTAATATGTGGAAAATTGTGGACGTAATGATCGTAGGGAGAGGAGGGGGGTCGCTTGAAGACCTGTGGGCGTTCAATGAAGAGCTCGTGGCAGAAGCTATCTACCAATCGGCCATTCCGGTCGTGAGTGCAGTGGGACATGAGATCGACTTTACGATTTCCGACTTTGTGGCCGACCTTCGGGCCCCGACGCCGTCGGCAGCAGCTGAACTGGTGGTGCCAAACCGCGCTGAAATGGTTGAAGTTGTTCGTAATTATTGCTATACTATTCAAAAATCCGCCATCGACCACTTATCCACCGAACGAGAGAAGATTGTAGGAATATTGCGCAGCTACGCGTTTAACCGCCCCGTTGATCTCCTGCGCCAGCATTCACAGCGGCTCGATGAGCTCAGGCGCACCCTATTCCGAATCGTCGAAAACCGCCTTCTGATTTCCCGGGAGCAGTGGTCCTCGTTGGACAGAAGGGTCCATTCGGTTGACCCTGCACTTATTCTGCGTCGGGGGTACGTGATTGTCAGGAAGGCGGGAAGAATTGTCGGCAGCTCAGGGTCACTCCAAGAGGAAGATTCAGTGAATCTGGACTTCCATGACGGAAGCGTGCCAGCCGTCGTCCAGAGCGGCACCCGGGGACTCGGTTGAGCAAATCGAAGCCCGCGGCCAGATCTGAGAGCTTTGAGCAATCTCTCAAGCGTCTCCAGCAAATCGTTGAAACTTTGGAGGAAGGCTCGGTAGGTCTCGAGGAAGTGATGAATATGTATGATGAGGGGGTCCAGCTCTCAAAGAAATGCCTCGACCAGTTACAGCTGATCGAGGTGAAACTGAAAAGACTCGGCAAGGAGGTGAACGGCAGCTTTACCCTTACGGACGAATCGCCGCAGGATGAATAGGAACAGATGTCGGAACCAACGTACACATATCTGACCGGGATCAATTCTCCGAACGATCTGCGCAAGCTCTCGGTTGGTGAGCTCAGAGCGGTATGCTCCGAGATCAGGGAGTTTTTGATAGACGAAATCTCAAAACTGGGCGGGCACCTGGGAGCAGGATTGGGAGCAGTAGAGTTGGCTGTGGCCCTCCATTACGTATTCAACACACCGGAGGACAAACTTGTCTGGGACGTCGGTCATCAGGCGTATCCTCACAAGATTATTACAGGCCGGAGAGAGGGGTTTCACACGATCCGCCAGCTCGACGGGATCAGCGGTTTCCTCCGCAGATCCGAATCCGAGTATGACACCTTCGGCGCCGGGCATGCCAGCACGGCAATGTCTGCCGCGCTCGGGATGGCGGTGGCGAGGGATCTGGCGGGTGAGAAATTCAGAGTCGTCGCGGTCGTTGGCGACGGCGCGATGACGGGAGGCATGGCCTATGAGGCAATGAATAATGCGGGCCTCCAGAAACGAAACATGATCGTGATTCTCAACGACAATAACATGTCTATCGCCCCGAATGTATGGGCGCTCTCAAATTATTTTACAGGGTTGATCTCCAACCCGTCGTACAACAAATTCAAGTCGAATGTCTGGGATCTCACCGGAAAGCTTGATTCGATCGGTGACCGCATCAGGAAGATAGCCTCGCGCGTCGAGGAGGGGATTAAAGTCGTCATCACTCCGGGCATGCTCTTTGAAGCGCTGGGTTTCAGGTATTTCGGTCCGGTCAACGGCCACAACATCGCACAGCTGGTGAAGATCCTGGAAGATATCAAAGACCTTCCGGGACCCATTCTTGTCCATGCCATAACCCGCAAGGGGAAGGGGTACAAACCCGCGGAAAACGACGTGCAGGCCCTCCATGGTGTCACGCCCTTCGACAAGGTCACCGGTATTTCTCCCAAGAAGGCGGAGAGTGCGCCGGCGTACACAAAAGTCTTCGGAAAAGCCGTTGTGGATCTCGCACGAGAGAACCCGAAGATCGTCGGCATCACTGCCGCCATGCCAGACGGGACCGGACTCGATCAGCTTCAGAACGCATACCCGGACCGATTCTTTGACGTAGGAATAGCGGAACAGCATGCCGTGACATTCTCCGCGGGACTGGCGACCCAGGGATTTATCCCGATCACGGCCATCTATTCGACATTCCTTCAGAGGGCATACGACCAGATAGTCCACGACGTGTCGCTGCAGCACCTTCATGTGGTTCTCTGCCTCGACCGGGCGGGCCTGGTGGGCTCGGACGGGCCCACGCATCACGGGGTGCTCGACCTCGCTTATCTCCGCTGCATTCAGGATATGGTGGTGATGGCTCCGAAAGACGAGAGTGAGCTGCGCGATATGCTCTACACGGCCGTACAGCATACGGACGGCCCTGTTGCGATCCGCTATCCGCGCGGAAGCGGGCTCGGAGTGCCGCTCAAGCTGGGATTCGATCTCCTGGAGTTGGGGAAGGGCGAGATCGTGCGGCCGGGGAGGGATGTTGCCATACTGGCGATCGGCTCCATGGTTGCTCCGTCGATGAAGGCATCGGAGCTCCTCGCCAAGGACGGAATCAGCGCGGAGGTGGTCAACATGCGGTTCGTCAAGCCGATTGACTCGGCTCTCGTGGCATCGGTATGCGATCGGATCAGCTACATTCTTACCGTGGAGGATCATGTGGTCCACGGCGGGTTCGGGAGCGCGGTGCTTGAGTCGATCGCCACCGGACCCCACCGCGACGTGCGCGTGATGGTCCACGGCGTGCCCGGGGAGTTCATCGAGCACGGCACCCCGTCCGAACTGCACGCGATGCTCAAACTCGATCCCGCCGGGATCGCCAGCGTCGTCAAGGATTTCTTCAGAACATCCTCCCCAAGAACCGCCGCGCGCACACTCGCATGAACCTCCATGGATAAACTACGCGTCGGAGTCGTCGGATTGGGGTGGGTCTCCCAGGTGTTCCATCTCCCAATCCTGTCAAAGCTCGAGGATGTCGAGATCGTCGCAGTGTGCGACCGTGATAAATCCCGCGCGAAGATGATCGCGGAAAAGTTCGGGTACACCCGACACTATAACGATTATCAGCAGATGCTCGCCAAGGAGGACCTCGCGGCGATCGACGTTTGCACCAGCACGGATGCCCACCTGCCGATAACGCTCGCCTCGCTTCAGGCCGGGAAGGATGTCTTCGTGGAAAAGCCCATCGCCCGCCGCTACGGCGAAGCAGTCCAGATGGCGGAGGCCGCGAAGGAGAGCAAGCGGCATCTCATGGTGGGAATGAACAACCGCTTCCGTCCCGACACGATGATTCTCAAGAGCTTCATCGAGAAGGGCGAACTCGGAAAAATCTTTTACGCAAAGGCCGGCTGGCTGAGAAAGCTCTCCACCGGAAACCCCTGGATTACGCAAAAGGACAAGTCGGGCGGAGGGGTTTTCCTCGACCTCGGGATCGTCATGCTCGACCTCGTCCTCTGGATGCTCGGGTTCCCACCGGTGGAGAGGGTAACCTCAAAAATGTACATGCACAAAACCAAAAGCGTGGAAGACTCCTGCGTGGTTTTTCTCGAGATGAAATACGGAACATCCGTCATCCTTGAGGTGAGCTGGTCCTTCCAGGCGGCCGAAGATTATTTCTTCTGCGATTTCTTCGGCTCTGAAGGAAGCGCGAAGATCAATCCACTGCGAATCCACAAGCAGCTGCACGGCAACCTCGTCAACGTCACGCCCGCAAAGCTCGAAACACCCGCGAATCTGTACAAGAAAAGCTACGAAAATGAATTGAAACACTTCGTCGGCGCAGCCAGGGGCCTGCACCCTACGATTTCGACAGGGGAGGAAGCGGTCCAGCGCATGAAGATCGTGGAGGCGATCTACCAGTCTGCTCAGAAAGGAAAGGAAATCGTCTTCAAGTGATCATCGCTCCAGCGTGCGGGCCCGGCCGGTCATCGCCCTCCTGACGGACTTCGGTCTTCTCGATCAGTATGTCGCCGCGATGAAAGCCGTCATCGCGGAGCTTTCTCCCCGGACACGGGTGATCGATATATCACATTCGGTGTCCCCCCAAAACGCCGCTCAGGCCTCCTATCTGCTCTGGAGCTGTTACACGTATTTTCCGAAGGGCACAATATTTGTGTGCGTCGTAGATCCCGGCGTGGGAACTGCGAGAAAGATTCTCTGCCTCGAGGCCTCGGGGTACAGGTTCCTTGCGCCGGACAACGGCACCCTTCGCCTCATCCTTGACGAAGCAGAATCAGCAAAGATCACAACGGTGGAGAACCGCCGCTTCTTCAGACTTCCGGTGAGCCGCACTTTTCACGGGAGAGACGTTTTCGCTCCTGTGGCCGCGCATCTTGCCAACGGCGTGCGGCCCTCCGCGCTTGGTCGTTTATCCGCCCCATCCGGAGAGGGGGAGGCGCTTGTGCGTGTACGTGCGAAGCCCCGCAGAAGGTACCGCGGGAAGATCCTCCACATCGATCACTTCGGTAACCTCATCACGAACTTCCTTCTCATGTCCGATCTCCGGCCCCCCTTCAGGCTGCGCATCGGCGCCCGCACGCTCGGGAGGATTGCCCTCACGTACGCCGGCGCCGGCGGGAAGGGACCGTTCGCTCTCGTGGGAAGCGCGGGTCTCCTTGAAGTATCGGTGAACAAAAGGAGCGCCGCCCGGCTCCTTCGCGCCCGGATCGGGCAGGACCTCCTTCTCACTCTTGGCTAACGACGCGATGCCAAGGCCTCCCGCGGACGAATTGTACATGCTCGAGTGCCTCGCCCTTGCTCTGAGAGGAGCCGGGCGGGTCAGCCCTAACCCGATGGTAGGGTGCGTGATCGTCAGGAACGGGAGGGTGATCGGCCGCGGCTATCATAAGAAGTTCGGAGGACCTCATGCAGAGGTCGAAGCGATACGCTCCGCCCACGGCTCCGTCCGGGGGTCGACTCTCTACGTGAACCTGGAGCCGTGCAATTTCCATGGGAAGACGCCCCCGTGCACCGATCTCATCATCAGATCAAAGATGGCGCGCGTCGTGGTAGGCGTCAGAGATCCCAACCCCCTTGTTGCAGGAAAAGGGATCCGGCAATTGGAGCGCGCGGGAGTGCGGGTAGGTGTGGGAGTACTCGAGCACGAGTGCCGCAGGTTTAACGAATTCTTCTTTACGTTCATGCGCACAAAAAAGCCGTTCGTTACCGTGAAGATCGCGCAGTCCCTCGACGGAAAGATTGAGCATACCGGCGGCGGCCGGCGCTGGATCTCCGGTTTTGAATCGAGGAGGTTTGTGCACGCACTCAGGTCGTCCTATGATGCGGTCCTCGTCGGCGCCGGAACCGTCAAGGCTGACGATCCCCTGCTCACCGTGCGGCATGTCCGCGGGAGGAATCCGGTCCGGATCGTGCTCGATGGGAATTTCACCGTCAGCCAACGGGCGGCGGTCTTCAGACGCTCGCATGGCGAATCGGCGATTCTCATCTCAGGCATGGAATCCCTCGAGCGGGACGTTCGCAAAGCGGGGAGGCTCCGTAAAAAAGGAGTCATCATTATCGGGCTCCCCACAGACCCCCGCGGAAGGATACGGTTAAGCCGTGTGCTCAAGGAACTGGGCTCGCTCGGGATCGCGTCCCTGCTTGTTGAGGGGGGAGGGTCCGTCTTCCGCGCCTTCGTGGAGGAAAAGGCGTGCGACAAGATGATGATCTTTACATCTCCGGAAATCTTCGGCGGCGGGATCGAGCCCTTCGCCGGCCTCCGCGGGAGCGCCCGCCTGCAAAATCCCTCTCTCAGGGCGGTCGGAGAGGATTTCCTCCTTGAAGGCTACTTGCATTAATCCGAAGGAAGTGCTATCTACTCCTATGTTCACGGGTATCATATCGGAGATCGGATTGGTCGAGGATCGCCATGCCTCCCGGAGTGGAGTGCGTCTCCGGATCCTTGCGCCAGAGGCGGTTCGGGAGCTCACGATCGACAAGAGCGTCGCAGTGAACGGCGTGTGCCTTACCGTGGTGGAGATCAGAGGCGCTTCCTTCGTGGTTGAAGCAGTCGAGGAGACCCTGAGCAAAACGACGCTCGGTTCTCTCGAGACGCAAGACAGAGTCAACCTGGAGCTTCCGATGAAGCTGGGCGACCGGCTCGACGGCCACATAGTGCTCGGACACGTCGATACGGTGGGCATCATCGAAAACATTCGGGTCCTGGAAAGCAGCCGCGTCCTCACAGTGCAGATCCCCCGCGAATTCATGCGGTACTGTATCCGAGCCGGGTCGATTGCCATCGACGGCATCAGCCTGACCGTGGCGCGCCTCATGGACTCCGCCATCGAGGTCTCCATTATTCCTCATACGCTCGAGAACACGATCGTTCGGAACTACTCCCCGGGCGATAATGTCAATCTCGAATTCGATGTCATCGGCAAGTACGCGGAGAAGATGATGAGGACTCCCGGTCCTGATGAAGAAGAGCGCCTGTTTCTCACGGAGAAGCACCTGCGGGAAATGGGATTCTAAGAGGTGAACGGCGGTGGCGCGTAAGCTCTATTACACGGTAGAGGACAATCGGGAGAATATCCTGACCGATCCTCAGTGGGAGGCGATTCTCAGGCTCCAGCACTGGTATAACTCGGAGTTTGTATGGACGGCGGGACGCCTCGCCTTCAAGATGTTTGCCGTGTTCCCCAATATCGATTTCGTCGTTGACAACGATGAGGAGCTTTGGAGAACGATTCTCGAGCGGAAGAAGGAGCTCCGTCTCGGCGGCGCCACGGAGAACGAGATCATCATGCAGCTCGAGGCCGACGGCATGGTCATCGCGAAAAAAGGAGGGTACTTTGACCATTGCCTGGCGAGCGGTTTCACCCGCGTGGCTGCGAACGAATTCGACGCGTATCTGGTATGCGAATTCCTGCTTAAGGCTTCGCTCATCGCCCCCGGCAGCTCGATCGCAGTGACCGATGAAGGCGAGTATATCAAGCCGAAACGGGTCATCTTCCGGAACGGAAGAACGATCATCCCGCTGGCCGACGCGGCCAGGCTCCCGGCGGTTGAGATGATGGTTGCAAATCGTCACATTTTCGCGATTGTGGATGCCGCAAAATACGATCGATTTCCGGCATACCAGACGACGATTGCAAACTTCAACGATTTGCCGGAAGATGAAAAGGACGATATTTTGAGGGACTGGAATTGGCTCGGTTTTGAGAACAATTACGACATCAACGGCGACGACATCCAGGGATTCGACTTGAACAAGAAGGTAGCAGAGTTCGAGATTCTGCCTTCCTGACCCTCCTCATTTGTACTTCTGCCGGATTTTCCGTATTTTACACTTCGCCCACTAAAGGAACCCGTTCATGTTTGCGATACTCGTGTCGGTCGAAATACTCGTGAGCATATTGCTCATCATCGTTATCCTCATGCAGTCGAGCAAGGGGGGAGGCCTGGCAGGCTCCTTCGGCGGTGGATCGATGGGCACGGTCTTCGGAGTGCGCAGGACTGCCGACTTCCTGAGCCGCGCCACGACCATCCTCGCGTCGATATTCATCGGACTTTGTCTTATCACGAATATCTTCTTCCTGCCGGGTTCAAAGGACAACCGGGAGAGCGTCATTCAGAGGGGCACAAGCACCTCGGCTCCACGCCCGGTTCCGCCGCGTGCTGCGCCAACGGCAGCCCCCCAGCAGAGTGCCGGCAAGCAAGGCACCCAGCAACCCGCAACCCAGACCGCGCCAAAGAAGTAACAAGTCGCTCTCCGCGGCGTTTTCGCGCTGCGCCCATGGCTCAATTGGTAGAGCAGCTGACTCTTAATCAGCGGGTTCCAGGTTCGAGTCCTGGTGGGCGCACCATATCCTTTGAAGCCTCGTTGACTCCCCGAAGATCCTTCAGAATTGAATCTCACACGCGTAATAACTAGATTATCGCCGTCATGCCTCCGCAACAGCTGACGAATACGGCGGCTACATCGCATGGTGGGGGAGAGTATAGGGTTTTGCGGGAGTCGGCCGGGTATCTGAAACGGGGAGCAGGCTTCCTAGAACTGCGTGGGGGGGAACCGATCGAGTTTCTCCACAGGCTTTCAACCAATGAATTGCGCGACCTCGCCGTGTGGAAAACCCGCCCGACAGTTCTCACAACGGAGAAGGGGAGGATAGTGGATCTCATTCGTGTCCTCCGCCTCCCGGACCGTGTACTCCTCATGACGGGGGAGGGGACTGGCGATCGCGTCCGGTCGTGGCTCAACAAATTCATTATCATGGAAGATATCACTGTTGTAGATGTAAGCTCTGATTATACAAGGCTTTCTATCATCGGACCCGAAGCCGCTTCTATCCTTCGGAAGCTTTTGGGGGCTTCTCCCCCGGAATCCGGTGATATAATAGCACCTCTCAAGGAGAGTCGTGACCTGATCCTGCTTCGCAACTCAGAATGGCCGCTCCCTGCCTACGAGGTTATAGGCCGGCCTGACCCGGTGAGCGCCATTCTCGCCGTGCTAGAAGGAATTTCCCCCGAAACAGCAGGGATCCGTTCGGTAAGCCAGGAGTCTTTGGATCTGCTCCGCATAGAAACCGGGATGCCCGCAATTGGAACGGAACTAACAGAAGAAGTTAATCCGCTCGAGGCCGGCCTGGGGACGTACGTTAGCTTTATGAAGGGTTGCTACATCGGACAAGAAGTCATTGCGCGGCTCGACACGTACAAGAAGCTTCAAAGGACATTGAAGGGCTTCATCTTCCCCCATGGCACGGGGTCCCATATGCCGGGTAGACTGCAACTCAACGGATCGGACGTAGGGTGGACTACAAGTCATGCCTATTCTCCCTTGATTCAACGTGAGATTGCGCTTGGGTACCTCAAGATAATTCCAGACCTTGCCGTCGTCGATTTTGCCGCGCGAGAGGGAACGTCAGTTCTCCAGGTGGAGGTGTCGGATCTGCCATTCACGGGTTCAATGACGAAAGCGCCCGCTCTTGGTGAACAGGGATAGGGCCAGGAAACAGAACGAGAACCTTCCGGTCGCCATCGTTACAGGAGGAGGAAGACGTCTCGGACGGTATATCGCTCTCGCGCTCGGAGCTCATTCCTATCGTGTCATCGTCAATTACAACGATTCAAGGGAGGGAGCACACGAGACTGTTTCGAGGCTCCGGAAGGGGGGAGTGGAATCCCATGCTATTCGAGCCAATATCTCAAGGCCTCCGGAGGTTTCGGCTCTTGTCCAAAAAACACTCGACCTCTTCGGAACGCTCGATCTTCTGGTAAATAACTCTGCGGTGTTTATCGACAGCCCTCTGCTCCGGACGACCGAAAGATTATGGGATACTACAATCAACATTAATCTCAAAGGGTCCTTCCTTTGTTCACAGGCGGTTGCGCCCTTCATGTTGAAGCAGAAATCAGGTAAGATCATTAACATTGCATCGCTCGGCGGCATTCAGGCCTGGGCAAGGCATCTCCCGTACAGCGTCTCGAAGGCAGGAGTCATCATGCTCACCCGGTGCCTCGCGAAGGAGCTGGCCCCACACATTCAGGTGAACGCGGTGGCCCCCGGGACGATCATCATGGAAGGAGAGGAAGTTTCCGGAAGGCGCCATGTTCCTGTTTCGTCGATACCGTTGCAGCGTTATGGGAAACCGTCCGATATCACTGATCTCGTGGTTTTTCTGGCCACAACCGCATCATATATGACCGGCCAGGTCCTGGTAGCAGACGGCGGCCGGTCGATCCCGTAATCCCGGAGTAGACGAAAAGAGAACCCAAACGTGAAGGCATACAAAGACGCTGAATTTCTCAATAGTCCCGCGGCGAGAGAGATCCGCATACTTTCGGAGTTTCTTGAACCGAGGGCCCGCTTCCGACAGGAAGGCATCAGAAACACAGTTGTCGTCTTCGGATCGGCAAGAATTCTTCCGATGCCTGCCGCGAAGAAGAATCTCAGAGCGGTCGAGCGGGAATTCGCCGCCAAGAAGAAGGGAGGAAAAGCGCTTGTAGAAAAACTTGACCGTGCGGTTCATGCCGTTGAAATGTCAAGGTACTATGACGACGCGGTTAAACTCAGTTCTATGCTTACGCGCTGGTCAAAAACTCTGAGCGAAGAGCGAAGATTCGTCATCTGTTCGGGTGGCGGCCCGGGTATCATGGAAGCTGCCAATAAGGGCGCTGCCGACGCGGGGGGAAGATCGGTCGGGTTGAATATCACACTGCCGTTCGAGCAGAAGTCGAATAGATTCGTCACAAAAGAGCTCAGTTTTGAGTTTCACTACTTTTTCATGCGGAAGTTTTGGTTCGTTTACTTCGCAAAGGCTCTCGTGATGTTTCCCGGTGGCTTCGGCACTCTTGACGAGTTGTTCGAGGTCCTCACGCTCGTGCAGACAAAAAAAGTGAAGAAACCTATGGCGGTGGTGCTCTACGGGCGGAAGTATTGGGAAGAGGTCGTTAACTTCAACGCGATGGTCAAACACAACACGATCGGCAGGAAGGACAGGCGCCTCTTCAAGGTGGTCGATACCCCCGAGGATGCCTTCAGGTATCTCAAGAAAGCCCTCATCCGGAACGGTAATGCATGGAATCCCGGGAGCACGCGCCGAAAGGGGGGAGGCCTACTTGCCTAACTCCGCACGATGTAGTATATTGCTTCAAGGGGATGACATGGATTCGACGGAGACGAGAATGGTCTCGACTGCATCCCGTGCTCTCCGCGTTGCACGATAATAAAGCGGAAAACCATAAGTGCAGACTACAACTACGCACTGGCTGCTTAATTAAAGCAACCCATCCTCTGCGGTCCCGACCGGCGGACTGCAACAGGGTGTCGACTTAGCCGGGATAGCCCCTCGGCTCCCTCAGGTCCGCGGGGTGAAGATGAACTGAGGTAAGCCGCGCGTACCGCGTTTGCTCCGGTCACCGCGGAAGAGCTCACAAGAGCAGACTAAGGATGTAGAAGTCTTGATGGTTTTCTCTTCGGACCGGGGTTCGATTCCCCGCATCTCCACTTGAAGCCGCCTCGAAGGGCGGCTTCATTCATTCAGGGACTGCTGGAAGGGAGCCGCCTAAGGCTCTCAAAAGAATGGTTTTGCATTTCTCAATCAAAAGTCTGATCTTGGCGCTTCGTGACCGAAAGTAATAATAGAATTCCATTTGTCAAGATGAGCGGAGCGGGGAACGACTTCGTCCTCGTCGACCAGTTTGAGCATCGGGGCTCGAGGGAGTGGTCGCGGCTTGCCGCAATTCTCTGCAACCGTCGATACGGAATAGGCGCAGACGGGCTCCTGATCCTTGCTCCCAGCCGAACCTCCGATTTCAGAATGGACTACTACAACGCAGACGGGAGCTTCGGAGGGATGTGCGGCAACGGGGGACGGTGCGCGGCGGCCTACTACATGACAAAACACTCCCGAAACCAGGCACGCTTTGAAGCTCTCGGCGATTTCTACGCAGCGAGCCGGTCCGGTCCGAATATCATCCTGCGGATGAAGAACCCCGTCGGAGTCCGCCTCAACATGAGCCTCACGATCGAGGGAATTTCCCTACCTTTCCACTTTATTGACACCGGGGCGCCGCACGCCGTGTTGTTCGAATCTGAACTCCCCAGGCAGGTCCGCTCGGTTATCGACTCTGAGGGAATCATTTCACTCGGGCGCAGAATCCGGGAAGACTCGTTGTTTGAGCCTGGCGGAACCAACGTGGATTTCGTTCGGTTACGACCGAAGGGCTCGATTTCGATGCGGTCGTACGAGCGCGGAGTAGAAGACGAAACACTCGCGTGCGGCACGGGAGCAGTCGCGTGCTCCGTAATTTCAGCTCTAGTCAAAGGCATCGTGCCTCCGGTCGAGGTTCTGACACGAAGTAACGAGATCCTCACGGTTCGCTTCGATCAGGCAGGGGAGAGGGTGGAGAATGTCGACCTGGAAGGGCCCGCCCTCGTCGTGTACAAAGGCGAGTGGATACCTTCATGAACCCGGTGTACTACACGCGCCACACCGTGGCTCCGTGCATGAGTAGAAACGGCCGGCAAGCACAACGATTCTGATGGCACAGAAATTGCAATCGAATGCCGGTGAATGGACTCTACTGAATGAACGGACAGAATAATCTTACGAGAAGAAGCTTCCTCGGAGGGGCGTTAACGGCATGGCTTGCTGTCACTTGCCTCCCGGCTCTTTATGCCGCAGTCAGATACATCGTACCACCGAATATCCGGGAACGCGTCATGGATGTTATCAATGCGGGGAAGTTCAGCGACATTCCTTTCAACAGCGCGAAGATTGTCAAGTTCAACAAGAAGGCGATCATTCTTGTACGAACGGAAGGGGAGCAAGTGAAGGCGTTTTCTGCTGTCTGTACGCACCTCGGATGCATCGTCGAGTTCAAGCCTGGCGAGAGGATCTTCAAGTGTAATTGTCACGGGAGCCAGTTCGACCTCACCGGGAAGAATATCGCGGGGCCCGCTCCCGCGCCGCTCAAACCGTTCAGGGTAGAGCTCAAGGAGGACAATATTTTTCTCTCGCAAACCTAACGTGATGGTTTCATCCTTGATGAGCTCGATTGCCGAGTTCCTGCGCGACCGGCTCCGATACGGAGCCGTGCTCGAATTCCTCTCGCAGAAGAAAGTTCCCCGTCACCGACATTCCTTCTGGTACATCTTCGGGGGATTGACCTTCTTTTTCTTCCTCGTCCAGCTGGTCACGGGGGTGCTCCTTCTGATCTATTACACCCCGACCCCTCAGGGCGCAAACGAGAGTGTCAGGTTCATCAAGGATCAGGTGCCCTTCGGGTGGTTGATCCGTTCTCTCCATTCGTGGTCGGCCAACCTCATGATAGGGACGCTTTTCGTACACCTGTTCAGCGTGTTCTTTATGAAGGCCTACCGCAAGCCCCGGGAGCTGATGTGGATCAGCGGTGTGATTCTCATGCTCCTTGTTCTCGGATTCGGGTTTACCGGTTATCTTCTCCCGTGGGATACCGTGGCGTATTTTGCCACTCAAATCGGGACCGAGATCCCGCGCTCTATACCGGTGGTCGGTGAGCTCGTCGTGTCGATCTTGAGGGGGGGCGAATTCATCGCCGAGGAGAGTCTCAAGCGATTATTCGCGTTACATGTCGTTATTCTTCCCCTTATAACGATTGTGGTTGTGGCATTTCATCTAATTCTAAATCAGGTCCAGGGAACGAGCGTGCCGATTGGGCTCGTGCCGAGGAAACCGGGACTGCCGTTCTATCCGAATTATATGTACAGGGATGCGATTACATGGAGTGCCGGCACATTGCTCCTGGTTTGCCTGGCCCTCATCTATCCGGTCCAATTGGGGGTGAAAGCCGATCCGTTCGCCTCTGCGCCGCCCGGCATACATCCGGAGTGGTACTTTCTGACGCTCTACGAGACCCTGAGGCTTGTGCCTTCCTCAATCTTCGGCGTGAACAGCGAGGTTATTGTGAATGTCGGCGTGGGATTCGTGGTCCTGGCGCTGTTAGCAGTGCCGTTTCTTGACAGGACCGCCTCTATGGAACGGCGCGGGATTGTCTTTCACCTCATCGGGATAACCGCCATAACGTACATGGCTCTGGCCATCACTCTTGCCTACTTAACTTGATACGAATCGGCGGCGCATGAAAGACTCGCTCAACCAGGCGGTGGCCTCCGGTGCAGGGATTCCCGATTGGGGTACCAGGATGGCCGTTCTTGTGATACTTGCCGTTGCGGTATCGGTCACGGTGTTGCTCTTGTACGTCAAAATGCGCGAGGCCGACAAGAGGGCTGCGCGAGAATGATCGCGCCAGTCTGTCGGCGCTCGGAGGCGCAGATTGTCCTATAATATATCTTATGTAAAGTTGATAATCTTACCTTTAATCTAGAGCCCCCTCGCATTCACTCCAAGCCGCTTTTCCAGCGCTCCCTCATAGATCTCCCCTATCTCGTCAAGGGATACCCTGATCAGGCCCTTGATCGACAATTCCTCTCCGCTCACATTTCCGATGCACCTCGACTCTACTTCGCGTTCCAAAAGAATTGAATTCACGGTTTCCAGGAACCTGCGCTCAACAGAGATGACGATTCTCGATTGGTCCTCGCCGAAGAGAAAATAGTCGGCGCGAATCCCCCCACGGTCGAGCTCCACCCGTGCTCCCATCCTGCTCCCGAATAGACAGCATTCTGCAAGCGCACATGCGATACCGCCTTCGCTCACATCGTGGGCCGACCTTACAAGCCCTCTCCGGATGAGGAGAAGGAGGGTTTCCTGAAGATTCTTTTCCTTGAACAGATCGATAGGAGGGGCGTCTCCCAAAACTGCGCCATGAATCACCCTGAGGTATTCCGAGCCCCCGATGTGGCCGAAGGTTTTCCCAAGGATCATGATGGCGTCGCCTTCGTTCCGGAAGCCGGCAGAGGTGGCATCCCCGACATCCTCGAGTTCACCCAGCATTCCGATCACAGGGCTCGGATAGATCGGGCCCTCAGGACTCTCGTTGTAGAAGCTCACGTTCCCTCCTGTGACAGGAGTCTCCAGCGCCCTGCATGCATCCCCGATACCACGGACTGACTCTTTGAATTGCCAGAACATCTCGGGCTTCCGGGGGTTTCCAAAGTTCAAACAGTTTGTTATCGCAAGAGGCTTAGCGCCGGCACATGCAACGTTCCGCGCGCTCTCGGCTACTGCGATTTGTGCTCCCCGATAAGGGTTGAGATAGACGTACCTGGGATTGCAGTCGGTCTTCATAGCCAAGGCCTTCGAGCTCCCTTTGATCCTTATGACCGCCGCATCGCCGGGCCCGGACCGGACGTTGTCAGTCCGCACCATCGAGTCGTATTGGGTCCAGATCCAACGCTTCGATGCGATATTCGGGCTCCCCAGCAGGCGCCGCAGCGTATCGGCGTAACCAAGCGGCTCCGGCACATCATTGTCGTCAAGTTTCCGGACCAGCCCGATATATCCCGGCTCGGTGCTCGATGGTTCATATACCGGAGCACCCCCGCCGAGAACAAGGGCCTCCGGCGGAACATCGGCGACCTTTACGCCGTGATGGCGTATAATCAGGTTTTTCTCCTCCGTGACGTTCCCGATCACCTCGCACCCGAGACCCCATTTCCCGAAGATCATTCGTATTTCCGACTCATCCCCGGGTGAGAGGACGAGCAACATCCTCTCCTGCGATTCTGACAGCATGATTTCGTAAGGGGTCATGCCAGACTCCCGCATGGGCACCTTTTCAAGATCGATGACCATCCCAACGCCGCCCTTTGCGCTCATCTCGGATGTTGAGCATGTGATTCCGGCGGCGCCCATATCCTGTATTCCTATCACAAGGCGGGCGCGGATTGCTTCGAGTGTTGCTTCAAGAAGCAGTTTCTCGGTAAAGGGATCGCCGACTTGAACGGACGGCCTCTTCGCCTGAGAAGATTCGGATATTTCTTCCGAGGCGAAAGTAGCGCCGTGGATACCATCCCGTCCGGTCGATGACCCCACGATCATGACCAGGTTACCGGGCCCACTAGCCTTCGCACGAACGATTCTATCCCTTCGTACAATCCCAACCGCCATGGCGTTCACGAGAGGGTTCTCGTTGAAACACTCCTCGAAGTACGTATCTCCCCCGACAGTCGGCACTCCGAAGCTGTTGCCGTAATCGCCTATCCCCTTCACTATACCCTTCGCCAGATATCGCGTCCGTGGGTTATCAGGATGTCCGAACCTAAGGGAATTTAGGGCGGCCACCGGTCGGGCGCCCATCGTGAAGATATCGCGCATGATCCCGCCAACTCCCGTTGCCGCCCCCTGATACGGCTCCACTGCCGAAGGATGATTGTGGCTTTCGATCTTGAATGCTACCGCAAGACCCTCGCCAATGTCAACGAGGCCGGCATTTTCGTCTCCCGCCGATGCCAGGAGTCTTGGCCCCGAGCGGGGGAGCTTTCTGAGCTCTGCGATCGAATTCTTGTACGAACAATGCTCACTCCACATGACGCTGAATATCCCAAGCTCTGTAAATGTTGGAGTTCGTCCCAGGATCTCCAGCATTTTCTGGTATTCGATCTCTTCGAGCCCGTGCTTCATCGCAGTCTCGAGATCGACGGCAGGCTCGAGCCCTATTGCACTCATTGTTTCACTCATCTGTTTTCAGGCCGGATCAAGCGTCACGAGTGTCTGGTCCTTCTCTACGGTTGCATGCTCCTTGACAAGGATCTCCCTGATCCTCCCCGGGACTGGTGATCGAATCTCATTCTCCATCTTCATCGCCTCGAGAATCATGACCGGGGCGCCCGCGACGATGGTATCCCCTTTCCTGACCCTGATCGATGAAACAAACCCGGGCATCGGCGCCCGAACGGAAGAGTGTGGGTTTACCGAAGAACGCTGTCCGGAGAAACGGGCCAATATCCGGCTCCGCTCGTCTGACAGCGTTACATTAACCACAAAGCATCCGATCCACACCTCGTAACGAGTATCCTCCCTCTTTCTCAGGTAAACCTGCCGTCTCTTGCCGTCGAGCCTTAACTCGAAAATGTCGGCCCCCTCTCTTTTCAACATGGCCTCAAGCCGCCTCCCCCCCAGGGAAACATCTCCGGAAGCGTGCGTTTCTATCGTAATTGTTTCTCCTTCCGTAACCACATCGAATTTTGATGTCTCCTGCTCCATCAGATCATGTACTCAAGGATTTTCGATCTCCACCCGCTGTCAATGCTGCCAGCCAAACCATTAGATTTGTTCCCCCTCAAAATTTGCTCTCTAAGAACCGCGGCAACCGCCGCGCCTGCGCGCACATCTGCCGGAGCTTTCAGACAATCAGGGCGAAGTTCTTCTTCAAGAAAACTGGTTCCATATTTCCCGGAGCGAAATTCAGCGTGATTTAAAACCCATAAGCATAATGGGATATTAGTCTTTACGCCAAAGATCTCGTAGTTTTCAAGAACCCTCATCAATCGCTTCCGGGCCTCCTCCCGTGAATTTCCCCAGGCGATAACCTTGGAGAGCATCGGGTCATAATGGGTCGTGATCTCTGTCCCGCCTTCGAAGCCGCGGTCTTCCCGGATTCCAAGCCCCGTCGGCGCCTTGAAGCCGACGATTGTACCGGTTGTGGGGAAAAAGCCATTTTCGGGATCCTCAGCATAGACTCGGGCTTCGATGGCGTGACCCCGGAATTCGACATCCTTCTGGCCTACCGAGAGAGGCAATCCCTCGGCCACCCTGATCTGCTCCCAGACTATGTCCAATCCAACTCGCATCTCGGTCACCGGGTGTTCTACCTGCAGGCGTGTGTTGACCTCGAGAAAATAAAATCTGCCCTCGCGGTCAAGAATGAATTCCACGGTTCCGGCGTTGGTGTATCGGCTCTTTCGAATAAGCTTCAGTGCAGCTTCAGTGATACGCCCTCTAAGTCCGGCGCTCACAACAGTTGACGGCGATTCTTCAATTATTTTCTGGTGCCTGCGTTGGACGCTGCACTCCCTCTCACCCAGATGGATTGCATTTCCGGCCGAATCTGCGATCACCTGAACTTCAACATGCTTCGGGTCCTGTATATACTTCTCGAGAAAAAGCCTTCCATCGCCGAATGCAAGGAGAGCATCGGCCCGAGCGCCGGCGAGAGCACTGCCAAGCTCCGCCTCGGAGCGCACAACCCGCATCCCCTTTCCACCCCCGCCACCTGCTGCCTTAACCAGGACAGGATAACCGGCGGCGCGAGCCGCCAATATTGCTGCCTTCAATGAAGAGAGCGGCTTCCGCGCACCCGGTACAACTGGGACTCCCACGGATTCCGCCAATCGTCGCGCGGAGATCTTATCTCCCAGGAGACGCATCGCGCCCTCTCCCGGCCCAATGAATAGCACTCCGGCGGACGTGACTGCTCTGGAAAAATGAGGGTTCTCCGAAAGAAACCCGTACCCCGGATGCACAGCATCGGCTCTTGATTGTTTGAGAGCCTTGAGAATGGCAGGGATATTGAGGTAACTCTCGGCAGCAGCGGAAGGGCCGAGTCCATACGACTCATCGGCGAGGCGCACATACGGTGCGTCCCGATCGGCATCCGAATAAACCGCAACTGTTTTCACATCGTGCTCCTTGCAACTCCGGATCACGCGATTCGCGATTTCCCCTCTATTCGCAATAAAGACCTTTTGGATCCTTTTCTTTTTCAAGGTCAGTCAAGCTCCACGACCGTGACTCCTGCGCCTCCCTCGTTCCATTCTCCCAGACGGAAGGTCTTCACTGCCGGGTTCTCTTTGAGAAAGGCAGAAATCCTTTTGCGAAGGGCCCCTGTCCCCTTTCCGTGTATGATGTCTACCCGGTGCAGGCCTGAGACCAGAGCATCGCTAAGGAATTTCTCGACCGCTGCAATCGCTTCATCGCCGTACATTCCCCTCAGGTCAATCGCTCTTGCCGTTTCCAGGGGGGTTTCGAGCACATATCCGCCCCGTGCCTGGCTTGGGGCCTCTGAGGCCGGAAGGAGATCATCCTTGGCTACCTTGATCCTCAGGCCGCCTGCGAGAACAAGGTATGTTCCCCGGTCGAGAACGGACACCACTTCACCGACAGTGTCGCTGTGCTTGAGGCGAACGTGGGATCCCACTTTCGGATCAAATGCCCTTTCCACTTTTACCTCAAGTTCTTTCTTGAACGAAGCCAGGTCCGATTTCAGTGAGGCAATCTCGCTTTTAGCCGCACCGATCGAAGAGCTTTCGGCCGAGCGCTCGCGTATTTGCCGTACAGCACGCTCTACGGTGGCCCCTGCTTTGTCCACAATCCGGGCGGCTTCCTCAGCTGCTTTTGCTTTGATCTCGCGGATTTCAGCTGCGAGCTGATTCATTCTGGCCTCATATGTGCGAGTCAACTCACTCAACCGGTTTTGTTCAGCGCCCTCCTTTTGAAGAGTATTCTTTAGCTCCTGCCTCTTTGATTCAAGATCGGTAATGAGTTGCTCGAGTCTATTCGCATCATTTCCCTTGAGCGATTTTGATCGGTCGATGATACGATCGGGAAGCTCCATCCGCTGGGCCATTTCAATGGCGTAGCTGCTTCCGGGGATGCCTGCCTGGAACCGGTACGACGGTCTGAGTGTCGCCTGGTCGAACTCCATTGCGCCGTTTCGGATCTTGCTATTTTCGGCTGCGAAGGCCTTCAGACTGCCGTGATGGGTGGTGATGACCGAAAGGCACCCTCTCTCGGTCAGGTCCTCGATCACCGCGGCTCCCAGTGATGCTCCCTCGGAGGGGTCCGTGTTGGAGCATATTTCATCAATCAGTACAAGGCTTGACCCATTCGCGTGGTCGAGGATCTCCTTCAGGTTCGCCAGATGCGAGCTGAAGCTGCTTAAGTCGTTCTCGATCGACTGCTCATCCCCAATTTCGGCAAAGACCTCATCAAAGAGTTTCATTTCCGTCTCCGGGGAAGCCGGGATATGGATGCCGGATTGTACCAGAAGGCTTAACAATCCCACAGTCTTGAGGGCAACCGTCTTTCCGCCGGAGTTCGGGCCCGTAATAATAAGCGTGCGCGTCTCAGGACCGAGCTCCAGGGTCAGGGGAACGACCTCATGCCGCTTGTGCCGCAAGAGTATGACAGGGTGGTACGCATCTACAAGCCTGAGCCTGCCCTCCTCCTGGAGTCTGGGCTCCACGCCAAGAATCTCGATGGAGTACTTCGCCTTCGCCTGAATGAAATCCAACTCACCCAGGGTTTGGAGATTCGTGCGGAGAAGGTCCCTGGATTCCCTTACCTGGTCGGTTAATCCCTTAAGGATTTTCTCAATCTCTCTCCTCTCCTCAAACTCCAGGGTGCGTATCTCATTGTTGAGCTCAAGCGTTACTGTGGGCTCAATGAAGACCGTGGCGCCGCTTGAAGACGAGCTGTGGATGAAACCCGGAAGCCGGTGCTTGTGCTCCGTCTTTACAGGGATCACCATCCTTCCGTCGCGTGTCGTAATGATCTCCTCCTGCGCCCATTCCTTATCGGAAATCGATTTGAGGATCGATTCCAGGCTTTTCCTCAGGGACTCCTTACGTTCGACAATCTGGATCCGAATTGTCGAGAGAGCCTTGCTCGCGGAATCCCGTACTTTTCCCTCCTCGTCGATTGCTCGCGAGATGTTGTATTCGAGAACTTTATCCGGCTGAATGGCATAAATCGATTCCCACAAAAGGGGATAGCTCTCACGCCTTCGCGTAAAATATGTTCTGATTTTTTCCGAGGTGGCGAGAACGAGCGCGATGGAATGAAGCTCCTCCGCCGGGAGGACAAAGTTCTCGATCGTGGCCCTGCCCAGGCTCTCCCTGATGTCCAAGAGGTTTTCAAGAGGAGGATAATCGTCCGATTCGAGAAGCTGCTTCATCTCGGAAACGAAGGCAAGCATGCCGCGGATATTCCGAAGATCGTTGGCCGGGAGGAGGCGGTCTACGTGCTCCCGCCCCAGGGGGGAAAGCGTGTAGTTCTGAATTCGCTGCTTTACTTTATCGAGCTCGAGCTTTGAGAAGGAGTGGAGATACTCTTGCATGCAGTGTCAGTGGACGCTCTTCAGCTTCTGCAGCTTCCCCTCGACTTCCTCGAAAAATGCCTTCGAATCGGGAATCCATTGTGTGGAGTAGTCGAACACGGCGGGCGCAATGTTTATCGTGTCGTGGTAGAGCATCGATTCGTTCTGCGAATCGGTGGATGGCAGGTCGAACACATTGAACATCAGCAAGAGGAGGCTGATCGCCACGGCGCCCTGCGCAAGACCAAGAATGGCGCCCGCGATTCTTGAGACGAACTTCAGAGATTCCGTGTCGGTTTTTCCAACCCAACGGTAGAAGAGATTCACGACAACGCTCACCGCGAGGAACAGGCTCGCAAATGCCAGGATATCTGAGAGTTCGTCGCCAAACCCAAACCAGGCCGTGTATTGATCGCCCAGAGGCACCATATACTTCGTGGCGATAACGAGCCCTCCCCACAATCCGAGAATGGCAAAGACTTTCTTCAGAAACCCGTCCCTGAAACCGAGCAGCATGTACGCTGCAAGTCCAAGGAGTACCAAAATGTCGGTCACGTTCATGCTGGCCTCAGCTTCCGAGAAGTTTTTTCACGGTCTCTTGAATGAGGCGACCGTCTGCCTTCCCCTTCAGTTCTTTCATGACGAGAGGCATCACTTTGCCAAAATCCGCCGAAGAAGACGCCCCGCTATCAGTGATTGCCTTTCTGACAACAATCTCTATCTCCCCCGCCGAAAGCTGTTTCGGCAGGTATTCCTGTATGATAAAGAGTTCCTTCTCTTCCGTGGAGGCGAGGTCCTCCCTCCCCTTCTCCCTGTAGACCGTGATTGCCTCCTTCCGCTTTTTGGAGGCGGAGATCAGGACCACGACTTCGTCTTCCGGTTTCATTCCACCGAACGGACGCTTCTCAACCTGTTTTTCAAGGAGGCCCGCCCTGATCATGCGAAGCGTTTCCAGCCGCAGTTTTTCTCCGGACTTCATCGCGGCCTTCATGTCCTCAGCTATTTTCTCAAGAAGTGCCATTGGGAGGGCCGGTCAGATCCCTCCAAAGATGGGAATGCAGGCGCCGTTGACGGAACGGCCCCCCTCCGAGCAGAGAAACATCATCAATTCTGCGATTTCCTCGGGAGCCACCCATTTGGACGAATCCTCACCGGGCATGCTTGCGATATTTGCCTGCGTCCTGATAATGCTCGGTGCGATGGCGTTGGCGGTAACTCCGGTCCCTCTCAATTCCTCCCCAAGGGTCTGCGTGAGGGTCACCACGCCTCCTTTCGAAACCGCATAGGCGGCCCTCCCTGCCGACGGCCGCAGGGCCGGCATCGCGGCCATGCTTATGATACGGCCGTACGCGGCGTCGCCCAGTTTTCTGAGGAACTCCCTCGCACAGAGGAAGACGCTGCGGAGGTTCATGTTCATCATGTGGTCCCAATCCTTCGACTTCGTATCGCTGACGTTCGACCGGGGAAGGAAGCCCCCCACAATATTGATCAGGATGTCGACCCGGCCGAATTTTTGGATCACCCTTTGAAAGAGGACAGCCACCTCATCGTCGCTCGTGACGTCGGCGCGGACCACAAACACGTTGTTCCGGAATGATTCGGTAAGGCGCTTCAGTTCGTCCTCAAAGAGGTAGGAAGTCGCAACATTGGAGCCCTCCCCGAGGAACTTTTCGGCGACAAGGTGGCCCAGCGCCCCTGTCCCTCCGGTGATAAGTGTTGTCAGACCGCGCAATTTCATGGGAATTCTTGACGTGAATATATGGTTTTGACTCCTGAGAGTCAATGGAGGAAGACATTCCAGTTGCGCCTTCTTACGAAAAAGCGTACATTTACGATAGCATTATGCGGGCAAGGCGCGCACATACGCTTCTCGTTTGCTTTCTTCTTGTAACGTACTGCGGGACAATCCCGGTTCTTTCCGTCTGGCACCGCCACGGAACTCTCTCTCCCCGGCGTGTCGTCTCGGTGACAACGGGACGGGACAAGTACGCCGGAGAAGGCAGCGACAGGCTTTGCGACATATGCGTACGCATCGGCTCTACGCCTACAAGCGTGGTGGAACAGTTTCTATTCGAAACAACCATCCGCCAGATAACCGTTCTTGTCGCCGATCCGGCCGGATTCCAGCCCGGCGCGTCAGCCTCCCTTCTTCGCGGCCGCTCTCCCCCCTCCTTCCTGTCGTAGCGTTCCAATCCGTTCTCCCCTTCGGGGGAAAGAGTCTTGTTCCCGGCGAACCAGGTGTAGAGTTCCCCGGGCATCATTGCATTCCATCGGAAAGGCGACCACATGAACAGGAAACAGCACCTTGTCTTCATCGCCCTCTGCTTTGCCGCCTCCGCGGCGGTGGCTCAGGGGAACCGAACACCCAAGGAGGCCCAGATTGACTCGCTCCGCACAGAGCTGAACGCGCTCCGGAGCGACTTAGAAACCTTGAGGAGCCAATCTGTTGCTTCCGGCGACACAACCACGAACGCTGACGCTCTTGACCTTATGGAGGAGCGACTCGAGCTCCGGCTGCAGGCGCTCGAGGGGAAAATCGACGCGGTGTCGCGCAGTGTTGCTCCCATCGCGTTCAATCCGAAAATGGTGACAGCCGTGAATTTTGCCGCCCGGTCTGACAACAGGGATGTGATCGAACCCTCTCCGGAGCAGAATGTGATAAGCAACAGGCTTTTCCTGCGGACCGTCGAGGTTGAGCTCAGCTCGGCCGTCGATCCATATGCATCCGCGTTTGCAGTCATATCGCTCGAAAACGAGGCGGGCAAGGATTTCGGAGTCGATGCGGAGGAGGCCTACGGGCTTATCAAGCGCCTCCCGCTCCTGGAGTCGGCCCCACTCGGAATGAAATTGAAGATCGGGAAGTACCGTGCGGCTTTCGGTGTCAATAACAAGATCCATCTCCACGACCTTCCCTGGACCACGAGGCCCCTCATTATTTCGCGCTACCTGGGCACCGATCACGGCGAGTTCTTCGAGTCCGGATTCAATCCCGTGGGCCTCGACCTCGACTTCTATCTGCCCAGTCCGGTCCCCGGGACGACATTCGAGATGAGCGCCGATGTGGTGCGCGCAGGCGACATCGCGATTTCCAATGCCAACCGCGCCGCAATGAACCTCTCTCCCGTAGACGTACGGCAGCCGGCATATATCGGGCACCTGAATCTTTCAAAAGACTGGAGCAACGTCGACCTGCTGACTGTGGGCCTGAGCGCATACGACGAAGAGGGAGCGTATCCCACCCGCGCGTACGGCACCGACCTTACGTTTAAGTGGGCACCTGTGGAAGAGAGGGAGTCGCATTCGATCGTCGCGGGCGGAGAGGCGATCATAGCCGACCTCGTGGACCCGGGCCTTTCAAGGATCCACCCCTTCGGCTGGTTCACATACCTGCAATATCAGACATCGTACTGGCTCTACCTCGGCGCGCGGTTTGACTGGCTCGAGGAGCCCGACGATGTCAGTATCGTTACGCGAAATCTCGGTTTCTATGCGAGCTACTATACGACCGAGTTTCTCAGATTCCGGCTGGGCTACGAGCACCGTTGGAGTGACATCCCGTCACAGGACAACCTCAATACGCTCATCTTCGACCTCAACCTGGTCTTCGGATCTCATCCCACAGAACCCTATTGGGTTAACAAGTAAGGAAAGGATGCTCCCATGAAATCGTTCACATCAACCGTCCTCATATTCGCCGCCGCCGTGGCTCTCCAGTTCCCGGCGCGCGCGCAGGAGTCGAACAAACTGAAGGTGATTACGACACTGAACTACCTTCGCTATATTACGCAGCAGGTGGGTGGAGACAGAGTTGAAGCCGTCGCCCTCGCCAACCCGAAGCAGGATCCGCACTACGTCACACCGACTCCCACAATGAACCAGCTTACGACCGATGCCAACCTGTTCATCGAGAGCGGGCTGTCGCTCGACTTGTGGGCGAAGAACGTTCTGGAGGCCTCGGGGAATCCGCGGATTCAGCCGGGGAGCCCGGGTCACCTTGTGGCAACGAACAATTGCCCCGTGAAGGAACTTCCGACGGAAGTCTCGCGTTCATGGGGCGATATCCATCCGCAGGGTAACCCGCATATCTGGCTCGATCCCTTCAACGTGAGAATCATGGCCGGCAATATTGCGGATCGCCTCGCGCAGCTCGATCCCAAGAACAGGGCGTACTACCAGAAGAATGCGGAAGAGTACAAACGGGCGCTCGATGCGGCGATGTTTGGCGAGGAGCTGGTGAAGGCGCTCGGAAAGCCGGGAGGCGACATTCTGACCCGGAAGGCGAAGAGCGGCGAGCTCGCCGATTGGCTCAAATCGAGAAAGCTCGAGTCGAAGCTCGGGGGATGGATGAAGAAGGCGGAACCCCTCAACGGCATGAGGATCATGTCGTATCACAAGACCTACATTTACTTCGCGGAACGGTTCGGGCTGCAGATAGCCGGAGAACTCGAGGAAAAACCGGGTATCCCACCACCGCCTCAGCACAGGGACGAAGTAGTCGAGCAGATCAAGCGGGAGAATATCAAGGTCGTCCTCAACGATAACTTTTACTCAAGAGAGGCGGCAGATTATGTCTCAAGCAAGACCGGAGCGAAGGTCGTGATCACGTACGTCGACGTCGGCGCGGCCGAGACAGTCGATACGTATGAGAAGCTCATCACGTATCTGATCGAAGAAATTGAGCAAGCCAACCGGTAACCTCAACCACTTGAGCCGATAATGCAGGACCTTTTCTATCTTCCCCCGACGATGATATGGCCGCTTGCGGCCTGCCTCGTGCTCACGGGCATCCACGTCTATCTGGGGGTCCACGTGATTGCGCGCAAGGTGATCTTTGTCGATCTTGCTCTTGCCCAGATCGCGGCCCTCGGAACTGTGATCGGGGTGCTTCTGGGCTATGAAGTAGGCAAGGATGTGAATGCGCTCTATCTCTATTCACTGGCCTTCACCATCTTCGGCGCCTTTGTTTTCTCGGTGACGCGAATGAAAGGCGAAAAGGTCCCGCATGAAGCCATCATCGGAATCGTGTACGCGGTCACCTTCGCCTCCACGATCCTTGTCCTCTCGAAGAGCGCCCTGGGACCGCAGGAACTGGACCACATCATCAAAGGCGAACTTCTCTGGGTACAGCCGCAGGTGGTCATCAAAACGGCCGTCATCTATGCGCTTGTGGGTCTCTTCCATTTTATCTTCCGGAAGAAATTCATGGCGATCTCGTTTGATGCGGAAAAGGCGGAAAGCGCCGGCATCAATGTCAGGTTCTGGGATTTTCTCTTTTACACATCGTTTGGCTTCGTCATCACGAGCTCGGTCGCAATCGCAGGAGTGTTTCTCGTCTTCAGTTATCTCGTCATCCCGTCCGTGGGGGCGATGCTCCTCTCCGACAAGCTCAGCACGCGCCTCTCGATTGGGTGGATTGCAGGCTCCATCGTTAGTTTCGCCGGAGTCAAATTATCGTACAACACAGGCCTCCCAACGAGTCCGGCGATCGTTGTCGTCCTGGCAGCTGCGCTGATTCTCAGCGGCGTCTACCGGTACATGAAGCTCGCGCCCCGAAAGTCAATCGCAATGCGAAACCTGCTCGCCGCGGCCGGGATCGTCGTGCTCTTCGCCTCGGGGGTGATTTTGTTCCGCAAGAGCGCTGAAGACCCTCTCGAACACACCCTGCACATGCTAGAAAGTCCGCTCAGCTCGGACCGGCAGGCGGCACTCTCAAGCCTTGAGGCGTTCGCAGACAGCAAGAGCACCTGGATCGCGCACGTGAGAGAGAAGCTGCACGATCAGGATGATGAGGTCAGGAAAGAAGCGGTCATCCTTCTCACCCGGATTCATGAGGAGGGGGCTCTCCCCGAAATACTGTCGCTCCTCCACGACAAGTCTGACGAGGTCGAGATCGCCGTCATCGGGGCCGCCAGGGCCCTCGGAAACAGAGAGGCAGGCGCCAAACTCATTGAGCGCGCCGCAACCGCAGAGGACCCGGAGTTGAAATCCAGCCTTCTGAAGACGGCGGTCGAGCTCGGGAACGCAGATGCGGTACCACTCTTGATTCAGATCATCAGAGAAGGGGGCGTATTCGCCGACGACGCGTACGATGTCCTGCGCGGGCACCTGCCCGTCGAGTTCAAGAAAAATGAGGTTGAAAAGCTAAACCGCTGGTGGGATGAGAATCGGGGAAGGCTGGTGTGGGACGGAAGCACGAAAATGTTTTCCGTCAAGAGGTCGTGAGCCGGAATTATTTCAGAAGAAGCATCTTTCTCGAAGCGACGAATCCCCCCGACCCCAGTACCCGGTAGATGTAGACCCCGCTCGAGAGGCCCCCGGCGTCGAACCGTATTGTGTGCGTACCCGGCTCCTCTGGTTCGTCGGCAAGCCTGACGACCTCGCGTCCGAGCAGATCGTAGACCGAAACCCTTACGCGCGATCTCTTTGGCAAATAGTAACGGATCGTTGTCGCCGGATTGAAGGGGTTTGGATAGTTTTGATAAATCGCGAAGCTTGATGGAACGGCCGTCGGCGCAGGCGCGACTCCGGACGTCCCCTGAGAGTACTTGAGCGTGTTGATCACCTGCCACCGGTAGCCCGAGCTTACCCCGCTTACGAATACGTTCCCTCCCGCATCAAGCCCGAGCCCCCTCACCCCGTCGGTTGTGTTGGAAAATTCCTTGAATCGCGCAGTCCACTGGAGATGCCCGTCCGGATTGTAGCGGAGGGCGGCGAAATCATATTGAAATCCGGGGCCCATGCTCTCCCCGCCCACATAGATATTCCCGGCGGGGTCAAGTCTGAGAACAGACGGAACGTCGTCGGCGTGGCCCGTGCCGTCGTAGAGAGCCGCCCACTGCTCGGCGCCGGAAGTATCGTATCTGATCGTCACGAAGTCGGACCACGTATAAGTGGAATCGTAGCTGTTTCCTGCCACATACACGCTGCCGGATCTGTCCGCAGCTATTGCAACTGCTTCGGCCGAGCTCCGTAAGCCGGTGCCGTGTCTTGCGGCCCACTTCTGCCTTCCTCCGGGATCGTACGCAACAGTGGTAATCTCCGTAAAGCTGTACGTTGTGTCGAGGCTCGTGCCAGTGACGTAGACATTTTCCTGGGAATCGACCGCCATGCCAGATGTGCGGTCGTCCGCACCGGCAAGGCCGTCGTATGTTGCTTCCCACAACTCGTCACCCGCACTGTCGTATTTGAGGGTTACCATGTCGAGAAAGTGCCCCTGGGTGTATCCTGTAACATACACCTTGTCCCGGCGGTCAACGGTGATCCCGACCGCGATGTCATTTCCATGGTTTGGTCCGTCCCAGTTGATGCCTCCGGTCCCGGGAACTCCCCAGAGCTTCCTTCCCGTGGAGTCATAACAAACCGTTGTGATGTCGTAGTTCGACCCGTTCCAGGTGAATCCGGTCACGTACACGTTTAAATGACTGTCGCTCGCGATGCCCCTCGGAAAGTTGTAGCCGCTTCCGAGCCGGTTGTAATTGTCCACCCACATCTGCGTGCCGTCGGGAGCATACTTCACAGTCACGTAATCTACGACACTGAGGAGGTTGAAACCGATCCCCGTCACGAGGATGTTCCCTTCCCTGTCCAGGGCGATGGCCCGGGCCTCTTCATAGGATTGACCGATGCCTCCATACTTGGCAATCCACTGCTGCATTCCCGCGGAATTATACTTTACGACAATCATGTCCATCGAGGAGTACGAGCTATAGCTCCCCCCTGCGGCGTACACATTGCCAAGCCCATCCACCGTCATCGCATCAACGACATCAAAGCTCACGCCGGGACCGTCATACCGTACGGGCCAGTGAGGCGCTCCGGCGGACGTGTACTTGATAATGGCGAGGCTCTGAACCGAATCCAAGGGCGCTGTCCCTGCTACGAAGATCGATCCCGACGAATCGACCGCGACCGCCCCTGCTTCGTCGTCCAGGTTTTGGGGATCGTTGAAGGTGAACACCGACTGCAGAACGCCGTTCGCATCGTATTCAACGGTCGTGATGTCGTCCCCCGTACCGGCTCCGCGGCTCGTTCCGCTCACGAACGCGTTACCGATTCTGTCAAGGGAAAGGCCGACCGGGTAGTCCGGGCCGTTTGCCGACCCGTCGTAAAAGCCGCTCCAGAGGAGGGTTCCGGCCGAATCATATTTGAGGGTCGCGAAGTTGAAGCTTGTCGGACTGTCGTACGAGTACCCCGCAACATAAACGCTCTTCCTTCCGTCCAACGCGATGGAAGTACCCGCGTCCACCCCGTTGCCGGCGCCATTATAGCGGGCCACCCACCGTACGACCCCCGCCGGGCTATATCTGATCGTTGCAATATCTGTCGACGTATTTCGACCATAACTCCTTCCGGTCACGTACGCATCTCCGCCGGGGTCAACCGCGATGGCGGTCGCAAAGTCTGAACCGCCCCCGGGCCCGTTGTAGTACGCCACCCACTGCTGCACCCCCGCCTGGTTGTATTTGATTGTCGCGTAATCATTTGAAGACTCGAACCTGAGGCTGCTCCCGGCGACATAGACGTTGCCGGCAGCGTCCACTCCGATGGCAGCGGGGATGTCGGTGCTGTTCGCGGGTCCGTTGTACCTCGCCGTCCATGCGGTGTCCCCTCCCGGATTGAATTTGATCGTCACGTAATCGGTTCCGGAGGTTGCGCCGTTGCTGGGACCCGTGACGTAGACATTCTGGAGTGCGTCGACGGCGATCGCAACTGCCCGGTCGTCTCCCCCGTTCGGACTATCGTAGTGGGCCGCCCACTTCACCACCCCCCCGGTATCATATTTTAGAACGAGCATATCCGGGCGCCCGGATGCGCCGGTGGCGTATCCGGCAACATAGATATTCCCCGCCGTATCGAGGGTGAGGGACGTTGCCACGGGATTCGGAAGTGAGTTGTACACGGAAACCCATCGCCGCGTCCCCAGAGCGTCATATCTCAGGATCCTGATGTCCCTCGAATTCCACCCTGCCGCACAGACATTCCCCTTCGAGTCGACCGCTACTGAAGTCATGCGGTCGCCCCCAGTGCCGCTGGTGTAAAATGTGGGCCAATAATCGATCCTGCCGGAGACGTACTTCACGATTGCGATGTCCGCGGCGTTTCCGTCGCTCCCACCCGTCACGTACACATTCTCGTTCGCGTCGAGGGCTATTCCGGAGGGAACATCTTCCCTGCTGTTGGTGCCGTTATAACGGGTGGAGGAGATGACCAGGCCGATGGAGTCGTAACTCACCGTCACAAAATCGGCAAACGCATAGGTGGCATAACGCGACGTCCCTGTGACGTAGACGCTTCCGCTCCTTCCCACCGCCAGGAAGAGGCCGACGTCCGGCCCGTTCTCCCGGTTGTTGTATCTCTTGATCCACCGTACTGCTCCTGCCGGTGTGTACTTTATTGTGGCGAAATCGAGGTCTGTTCCGTTTCCAGTGCTTCCTCCGGTCACGTATACACTTCCCGTCAGATCACACACCACGTCTGAAGCCCTGTCATCTCCCGAAGCCGGACCGTCGTACCGTGCGGTCCACAGGCTTGTCCCCGATGAGGAGTACTTGACGGTCAGATAATCGAACCCGCCGCCCGCGACTGCGCTGCTCCCGGTGACCACCGCTTCGCCCGCCCTGTCGACGGCGAGGCCGACTGCAACATCGTCTCCGTTCGCGGGGGAATTGAAACGCGCCTGCCACCTCTCCCTCCCCTGATCATCATAGCTCACGGTAGAGTAATCGAATCCCGTCCCCACGCCGCTGCTGTATCCTGTAACATAGACGTTCCCTGCCGTGTCGAGGGCGAGTCTTGTTGCAATGTCGACGCCGTGGGCGGGTCCGTCGCGCCGAACGACCCATACTTGGGCTCCGTCGGGGGCATATTTGACGGTAAGATAATCCATGTCCGTCCCCGGAGCGTAGCTGAAACCCGTGACATACACGAAGCCCCGCGGATCAAGAGCGATCGATGTGGCCACCGCAGTGCTGTCGGAGGGGGAGTCAAGTTTCGCCACCCAATCCCTTGTTCCGTCGGGCGCGAATTTTACGGTGACGTACGCGGAGGCTCCGGCTGGGGTTTCGCTGTATCCCGTCACGTATGCGTTACCTGCGCTGTCAACAACGAGAGCCGTAGCTTCATTATAGGAGTTTGGCCGCTCCTGATATCTCGAGGTCCAGATGAGTGCACCCTCGGGAGAGTACTTCAGAAGCACATAATCTCCTCCGCTATAGGTCGCATCGCTGACTCCCGCGACGTACACATTCCCGCTCCGGTCGAGGGCGATCGCGTCCGGGATATCATTCGACGATTGAAGTCCCGAACCGTACCGCTGAATCCACACCTCCGTGAGAGCAGCCGCGGAGCTATCCACCAATGAACCCGGCAATACCGGCGATTGAGATGCGTACGGGGGGCGGTGTGACATTGGTCTCTTCGCGCGGGGTCGAATATCAGGGACGGGCGGTGCCGGGGATGGGGAGAAGGAACTCCGGGGGGCATGGGGCCGAACGAGCAGGCGTTCCAGTCCTGATCGATCACCCCGACCCGTCGCGCGCGCGGCGACTCCGAGCAGCCGGAGCCGGAACGGGAGGATCCGATCGACTGAATCCTGCGCCTGAACCCCCCCACCCGGGACCGTAGATCGAAGTGCCGCCCCGGAGAATGCGGAAGGTGCCATCATGAGAAGCATTCCCGCCAGAACTATTCGCGCGCGGTTCATGAAGTCCTCCCGAATCTGCGGTCGAGTTCTGCCAGTGAGAGTCTGATCAGGACCGGGCGGCCATGGGGGCAGACGAAGGGAACCTTCGTCGCAAAGAGCTGGTCGAGGAGAGAGTGCATTTCCGCCGTGTTAAGCGGGTCTCCTGCCTTCACTGCCGCCTTGCACGAATAACTCTTTGCCAGTTTTTCCCGCGGCCCGAGCCTGACGTCATGCGAATCTTCCTTGAACAAGTCGAGGATTTCGGGCAGGATTGTTTTCTCCGCACCCGGTTTTATATCGACGGGAACTCCGTCGAGCACGATGGTGGTCTTTCCAAAAAGCTTCACGCTGAATCCCAAGCCCGCGAGATAGGGAAGGAGCTCGGCGACAAGCGCCGCATCGGCAGGGCTAAGTTCGAACGTGTGAGGGAACAGGAGCTGCTGCACCCCCGCGACCGCATCATCGAACCGGGCGACGGCTTTTTCGTAGAGCACGCGTTCGTGCGCGGCATGCTGATCGATCACCATGATCCCGTTCTCTACAGGCGCGAGGATATACTTGTTGTGGATTTGCCAGAGCGCGCCCTGAGGAGAGGATGCCCCGGGGGCCATCCCCTCTTCTTCGCTCTTCACATCCGCGGAGGGCTCCCTGACCGAAGGAGCCGGCACCTTCCTGCGTGGGGTAGGCGCGGCGTATCCGCCCGCCGCCGGATCATCCCGGGTAGAGTGAGTCCGTATCAATTCCCGCCAATCCGTCGACCGGGGGCCGGAGGACGCCGCTGGCTGCATAAAGATGGTATCTTCCCCGGAGCGTTGCGTGTCCGAGGCCGTTATCCCAGCCGCCGGAATGAGGTCGTGTTCCGAGAGAACTTTTCGGACGGCAGAGTTGACAAACCGATACACCGATCCCTCGTCGCCGAATTTCACCTCCGATTTTGAGGGATGGACATTCACGTCGACCTTTCGCGGATCGATCGAAAGATAAAGGATAAAGAAGGGGAAGCTTCCCTTTTCAAGTAAATGCTCATAGCCCTTGAACACTGCGTGGTTCAGTGAGCGGCTTACAATGGCGCGATTGTTCAGGAAGAGGTATTGATCCGCGCGGCTTTTCCTGGTAAAGTCGGGCGCGCCGAGAAAGCCGCGAAGACTCATGTCGGGAGCTTCGTCTTCGAACGGAAAGACGGTCCGGGCAAGCTTAGGGCCGAATACCGCGGATACCCGTTCGGCGAGACCTGAAGGCCTCAGGTCCAGGATTGTATCTTCCCCGTTAAGAAACTTCAGGGAAACCGATGGGTGCGCAAGCGCAATGCGCTGCACGACGTCGCAGATCTGCCTGTACTCGGCGGCATCGGTCTTGAGGAATTTTTGTCTTGCAGGAGTATTGTAGAAGAGGTTTCGAACGATGATCGAGGTCCCGGCGGGGGCAGCATCCGGGACGGATTCACGAAGGAGTCCCCCGTCGATCCTGATTTTTACGGCCAGCTCATCCTCCGGTCTCCTTGTCCGCATCTCTACCTGTGAAACCGACGAGATCGCCGCAAGCGCCTCCCCCCGGAATCCCAGGGTCGTGATCCGCTCGAGGTCTTCGAGCGTCGCGATCTTGCTCGTGGCATGGCGGCTGAATGCGAGCGCGGCATCGCCGGGTCCCATCCCGGCGCCGTCGTCGACAACGTGAATCAGGGATTTGCCGCCGCGGGACACAACAACCGTGATCGCCTTTGCCCCTGCATCGATCGAGTTTTCGAGGAGCTCCTTGACCGCCGCGGCAGGGCGCTGGACTACCTCCCCCGCGGCGATCTTGTTCGCCAAGCTCTCAGGGAGGATTCTGATCGGGTGAGGCACGGGGCTACAGGTTGGGAGTTGAGACCGTCACTCCGAGTCCGGGGAGGTCGTTGAGAAGGAGTTTACCCCCGGACACTTTCACGCCCGAAAAAGGATCGTTGCTGATGAGGAGGTTTCCGTCAAGGTCGGCATAATCGGCGAGGGGGGAAATCTGGGCGGCGGCCGAGATCCCCAGAGACGTTTCGATCATGCAGCCGAGTAGAATTTTCATGCCCATCTCCCTCGCGGCGCGGATCAGGTCACGGGCTTCCTTGAGTCCGCCGCACTTCATGAGCTTTATGTTGATCCCGTCGAAGACGCCTTGAAGGCGGGGAAGGTCCGTCAGCCCTTTGATACTTTCGTCAGCGAAGAGCGGCACGTGAACCCGCTCTCTCAGCCACGCGGTCCCCTCGAGATCGTTTGAGCGAAGCGGTTGCTCCACGAATTCAACTCCCCGTTCCTCGAGCCAGAGGATCTGGTCGAGGGCTTCTTCCTTCGAGCTCCACCCTTCGTTCGCATCGACGGTGATGGGCTTCGATGTTTCCTCCCGGATCGCTGCGACGATTTCTCTATCGGACGGCACTCCGAGTTTCACTTTCAGCATGGGGAATTCGTCCGCCTCGCGCACCTTGCGGGCCACAATCTCAGGCGCATCGATCCCGATCGTAAAAAATGTGCGCGGCGCCTTTTCCCTGTCAAGCCGCCAGATCTTCCAGAGGGGCAGCTGCATCCTCTTCCCAATCCAGTCGTGAAGAGCCATGTCCAGAGCCGCCTTGGCGGCCATGTTCCCGGGGGCCGCAGCCGAAATCGCCTGAAGGATTTCATCAACCCGGAACGGATCGTCGAATCCTCCGAGGTCGATACTATTCAGAAAATCCGCGGCGGTGTCCGCTGATTCGCCATAACGTCCCGGGGGCGCTGCTTCCCCCAGCCCTGAAAGTTGATCGTGTTCAAGCTCGACGATGACGCAGCGGCGAACCTCGTCCGAGCTCCTCGATAGTGTGAACCTGTGCCGCAGGCTCAGTTCGATCGGGCGGATCGTGACTCTCACGCTCCCCCCTCGAAGAGAGCGTCGACGAACGCTGCGCGGTCGAACGGCTGAAGGTCATCCAGCTCTTCTCCCACCCCGATGAAACGGACCGGGATCCTGAGCTCGTCCGCGATCGCCAGGACAACTCCTCCCTTGGCCGAGCCGTCGAGCTTCGAGATGACGAGTCCCGTCACTCCGACCGCCGTGCCGAATTGTCGCGCTTGCTGGATTGCATTTTGACCGGTTGTTGCGTCGAGCACCAGAAGCACCTCATGCGGCGCTTCGGGGTGAAGCTTCCGGAGGACGCGGTTGATCTTTTTCAACTCCTCCATGAGGTTGGTCTTCGTGTGGAGGCGTCCCGCGGTGTCGATGATGAGAACGTCCGTGCCGCGGGCGAGAGCCGATTTCAGCGAATCGAATGCGACTGCGGCGGGATCGGCTCCCGGCGCCTGCCGGATAATCTCGACCCCAGCGCGTTCCGCCCAGACCTCGAGCTGCTCGTTTGCCGCCGCCCTAAAGGTGTCGGCGGCGGCAATGAGCACGCTCTTCCCCCCGTTCCGGTAATTGTGTGCGAGCTTCCCGATCGTGGTGGTTTTGCCCACGCCGTTGACCCCCACCACCATGACCACGTACGGCTTGGTTCCGGCGGGGACTGCCATCGGATCGGCGGCGCCCGGAGGGCCGCCGTCGAGGAGTTTTCGAATTTCGCTCCGGAGAAGCGCATCAAGCTCCTGAGGCGACTCGATCCGGCTCCGGCGCACGCTTTCCTTGAGGTTTGAAATAATCTTGGACGAGGTTGCGGCACCCACGTCTCCTGCGATGAGGGTCTCCTCAAGTTTATCGATCAGATTATCATCGATGGATGCGGATCCGCCGAGAATCTTCTGGATTTTCCCGAAAATATTCTCGCGCGTCTTGGCAAGACCCGCTTTGAGACGGGTAAGCTTCAGCCCGTCAAGAAATCCCACCCACCGCTCCTTCCTTCCCACTTACGTCAAGAAAGCGGCGGAGATACATTCCGAACGAAACCACCAGCATTGCCGTGCTTGCTGCGAGAAGCGACTGATTGATCCAGAGCGCCCCGGGGATATCGAGAATGGTGAAGAGGAGCAGGACCGCCAGACACGTCACGGCCCATTTTCCGGCGTCATTCGACTGCAGGACAATCCCTCTCGTGCGTTTGAGATACGTCCCTCCGAGAAGAATGAGGCCATCCCGTGCCAGAATTGTGATCAGAAACCAGACCGGGAGACTCCCCTTCGCCGCAAGGATCCACGCGACAACGCCCACCGCGATTTTGTCCGCAAGCGGATCGACGATCTTTCCGAACTCCGTCACCTGCCCGAGCTTGCGCGCAACAAGGCCGTCAAAGAAATCGGTGAGGATCGCGACGACGATGAGAACGGCCGCCAGAGTCCGGGAAGAATGATCGCCCGCAGCCAGTAGAACGGCGATCGGGACGGTGAGGAGGAGCCGGGCGAGGCTCAAAAGGTTGGAGAAGGTCCAGACGGATGCCTCCATCGAGCCTCAGATCTCGTTTTCATCCTTGGAGGCGGGAGCCTCGATCGGGGTCGGGTACTCTCCGCTGAAGCATGCGGTGCAGTAGGAAGCGCCCCCGTTCCGGGGAACCGAGGCCAGGAGTTTCTCGAGCGAAAGATATCCCAGGGTATCAACTCCCAGCTCGCCGCGAACGCGCTCCACGTCTCCTCCGCACCTGTTCGCAATCAGTTCCTCCTCGCTCGGAAAGTCCATTCCGTAATGACAGGGGTGGCGGATCGGCGGGGAGGTGACCCGGACATGGATTTCTTCCGCTCCCGCCTTTCGTACCAGCGCCACGAGCTGCGTGATCGTGGTGCCTCGAACGATGGAGTCGTCGACAATAACGACTTTCTTCCCTTTCAGGATGCTCTTGACCGTGTTAAATTTTGCTCGCACCTTCATCTCGCGGGAGTCCTGCGCAGGCTGGATGAAGGTCCTTCCCACGTAATGGCTCCGGATAAGGCCCATCTCGAATTCGCTGTTCTTGCCCAGTCTGTTGTTCTCGCTGACGTAGCCGATCGTTGCCGTATTGCTGGAGTCGGGAACATTGATGACGACCACCTCTTCCCCCTCTTTTCCGGCGGGGTGCTCCTCGGCCAGTGCCTTGCCGAGACGGCGGCGGACGCTATCGACGCTCTCTCCGAAGACCCGGCTGTCCGGACGGGAAAAATAAATGTATTCAAAAATGCAAAAATGATGGCGGGTGTTGTTCTTGCGGAGGTGGAACGACTTAATCCTGCCCGTCTGCAGGGCCTCCTCGTCGAATACCACAACTTCCCCCGGCTCGACTTCGCCGATATACTCCGCGTTAATGATGTCGAAGGCGCAGGTCTCCGACGCCACAACATATCCCTGATCGAGCCTGCCGACGGCGAGGGGCCTCCACCCGTGCGGATCGCGGGCGGCGACCAGTTTGTCATCGGTCAGGAGGGCGAGAGAGAATGCACCCTCGACCTGATCGAGGGCGTCGATAATCTGCTTGATCTGATCCCGCTCACGGCTGCGTGCGATCAGATGAAGGATGATCTCCGTGTCGGAGGTGGTCTGAAAGATCGTTCCTTCATCCTGGAGGACTTTCCTCAGCCGGGTGAAATTTGTCAGATTCCCATTGTGCGAGATCGCGACATTCCCGCCCCGATAGTTCACGGTCAGGGGCTGGATGTTCAGTTTGTTCTCGGCCGATCCGGCAGTTGAATACCGGTTGTGGCCGACAGCCAGATTCCCCCTGAGCACGTCCGTCAACACCTGATCCTCGCGGAAGACGTCGTTCACGAGGCCAAAATCCTTGTGCACGTGAAATCTGTGCCTGTTTCTATCGGGATCAAAGCTTGAGGAAACGATGCCGGAGCCTTCCTGTCCGCGGTGCTGGAGCGCATGGAGGCCGTAGTAGGTGAGAAGGGCCGCCTGTGGGTGGCCGTAGATGCCGAAAACCCCGCAATGATCGCGCGGCTTATCGGGTATAGGATCCGGACGGGAGTCGCCGCGCGAGTGAATCATGTGAGAATGTACGCAAAATTGGTTTCGTACTCAATTCGACGGGGCGTCGGGGGCATCCCAGAGGGAGATGCGGGTGTCGCGGCACCAGTGTTCGTCGTCGCGCTTCGGGAAATCCGTCGTGAAATGGAGACCCCTGCTCTCGGTCCGGATAATCGCGCACCGGACGATCAGCGATGCGACGGTCGCCAGATTGCGCAGCTCGATGAGGCCCTCGACGACCTTTGTCCGCTTGTAGAAATTCTCGATCTCCTCCGAAATCAGCTGAAGCCTCCGCCGCGCTCGTTCGAGCCGCAGGTCGGAGCGGACAATCCCAACATAATCCCACATGATCTGCTGAATCTCGGTCCGGTCGTGCTCGACCAGAACCCATTCTTCCGCGTCGAATGTTCCGCTTTCGTCCCAGGGAGGGACCTCGGGAAGCAACGGCCGGGAGCCCGAGAAATCCCTCCGGGCGTCTTGGAAGGCCCTGTGAGAGAACACGACCGCCTCCAGAAGGGAGTTGCTTGCGAGCCTGTTTGCGCCGTGGACCCCCGTCATCGCGACTTCCCCGCAGGCGTAGAGTTGAAGGATGGTGGTCCGTCCGTTCAGGTCGGTGACGACCCCTCCGCAGGAATAGTGTGCGGCCGGGACCACCGGAATCGGTTCCCGGGTGATGTCGAGCTTCGCCCTGACGAGGCAGGTTTCGTAAATATGGGGGAAGCGCTCCTTTACCCGGTCAGGCGGAAGATGACGAAGATCGAGAAGAACGTATGCATCGCCCCGTTTCTTCAATTCGGTATCGATGGCTCGCGCCACGATGTCGCGGGGCGCAAGAGAACCCCTCTCATCATACCGCTGCATGAATTCTTCCCCTGAGAGATTCCGCAGCACTCCGCCAAAACCACGTATCGCCTCGGAGATGAGAAATGCGGGCGAGCCGGAACGATGAAGCGTCGTAGGGTGAAACTGGATGAATTCCATGTTCGCAATTTCGGCGCCTGCCCGATACGCCATTGCGACGCCGTCACCGGTGGCGATCGGAGGATTGGTCGTATGAAGGTAGGCCTGGCCCACCCCGCCAGTGCAGAGCACCGTCACGGGGGCGAGAAACGTCTTTACAGCGTTCGACTCCACGTCAAGCGCATACGCCCCCCAGCAGTGGATCGGCTGCGATCTGGATACCGGCATCCCCAGATTGTGCTCGGTGATGAGGTCGATGGCCTGATGATTCTCATAGACCGTGATGCGAGGGTGCGATGCCACTTGCTGGAGGAGCGCCCGCTCAATCTCCCATCCGCTTCGATCATGAGCATGCGCGATGCGGTTCTTCGAGTGACCTCCTTCCCTGGCAAGGTCGAGCTCGGTCCCCTGCCTGGTGAATGCGACTCCCAGATCGATGAGTTCGCGGAGCCTGGCCGGACCTTCCCGTACGAGAGCGTCCACAGCGTCGAGGTGACAGAGTCCCACCCCGGCGTCGAGGGTGTCTCGCATATGAAGGTCGAATGAATCCTCGGACGACACAACCGCCGCAATCCCTCCCTGAGCGTAGTTGGTGTTCGATTCCGCCTTTTGCTTCTTGGTGATGAGCGATACAGAGCAGGCATCGGCCGCCTTCAGCGCAAACGAGAGCCCGGCGATCCCGCTCCCGATGATCAGAACATCAGAACGGAATTCCACGGGAGGGACTAATGCTTTGGGGGGCGGGAGGACATCTCGACAAGGATCCGGTAGAGGAACCGGCAGCTCTTTTCGAGTGAAGCCGCATCTCCTCCATTACGGATGATGAAGTCGGCCCGGGAGGCTTTGTGCTCCGCCGGAAGCTGGGATTTGATGCGACTGAGTACCTCGGGGCGAGTCGACCGGTCGCGTTCCGTCACCCGGCTGATCCGCACGTCCTCCGGAGCGTCGACGACGATAATGTAATCGAACAACCGTACGGCGCGGGCTTCGTAGAGGAGGGCTGCTTCAACCATGATGAGAGGGCCGGATGGTTCGCGTCTAAAGCGCGAGATCCGCTCGGCGATCATCTTCAGGACGAATGGGTGGACAATCGCATTCAGTTTTTCTCTCAACCGCGGGTCCGAGAACACTTTCTCAGCCACCTTTTTTCGATTGAGCCTCCCGTCGGGGAGTAGTGCCGAGCCGCCGAGCGCTTTTTCAATGCGGGCTCGAATCTCCTTCCGCGAATCGATCAGATCAGAGGCCATACGATCCGCAAAGAGGACTGTAGCTCCGAGCTTCCTGAATATGTTCGCCACGCGGGTCTTTCCCCCGCCAATTCCTCCCGTGATCCCTACCGCCAGCGGCGACATCGGAGTCTCGGGCTCTCAGCGGGCGTAGGCGATCGCGCGAGTCTCCCGGATCACCGTGACCTTGATCTGGCCGGGATATCCCATTTCAGCCTGAATCTTCTTGGCAATGTCGTGTGCGAGCTGGTCTGCGCGTGTGTCGTCAATTTTTTCGTGTTCCACAATGACCCTGATTTCGCGGCCTGCCTGGATCGCGTAGGTATTCGAAACCCCGTCGAACGATTTGGCCATGCTTTCCAAGCGCTCCAGCCTCTTCGCGTACGCCTCAACCGATTCCCGACGGGCGCCGGGCCGGGCGCCGCTGATAGCGTCTGCCGCCTGCACCAGCGCCGCGATAGGGTGCTCCATTGGTATGTCTTCATGGTGCGAACCGACTGCGTTGACGACGATAGGATGCTCCCCGAACTTCTTCAGCAGGTCGAATCCGATCAGAGCGTGAGGACCCTCCACGTTCCTGTCAACTGTCTTTCCGATGTCGTGAAGAAGGCCCGCGCGCTTGGCAATCTGGGCATCGAAGCCGAACTCCGCCGCCATCAGGCCCGTGAGGTGAGCCACCTCAAGGCTATGGGAGAGAAGGTTCTGGCCGTAGCTTGAGCGGTACTTCATGCGCCCTATATGGCGAAGAAGATCTTGATGTCCGCCGTGTAACCCGCTCTCGAGTATGGCATTCTCGCCGACATGAAGAAGCTCTTCATCAAGCTCATGCCGGACTTTTTCCACGACTTCTTCGATGCGTGCCGGGTGGATGCGTCCGTCGGCGATCAGCCGCTCAAGAGATATTCGGGCCACTTCCCGGCGGAGTGGATCGAACCCCGAAAGGATGACCGCTTCCGGCGTATCATCCACGATAACGTCCACCCCCGTTGCTGCCTCGAAAGCCCTGATGTTTCTCCCCTCCTTCCCGATGATCCTCCCTTTCATCTCATCGCTCTGAATATGGAGCACGCTCACGGTCGTTTCCACGCAGTGGTCAGCGGCAGTCCGTTGAATCGCCTGGATGACGATTTTCTGGGCTTCCTTCTTGGCCTCCCCTCTCGCGGTATCCCGGAGGTCCTTGAGCATCTGGGCCGCTTCCGTCTTCGTTTCGTTCACCAGGTTCTCAAGGAGTATCTTCTTTGCTTCTTCACGAGAGAGGCCCGAAACTCGTTCAAGACGCTGGTTCTCTTCCATGATGATTCGGTCGAGCGAGCCGTTCTTCTCCTCTGCCGCCTTCAGCCGCTCTTCAAGAGTTCCTTTCAGCGAGGCTAAGTCTCTCTCTTTCTTATTGAATAGTTCCACCTTGCGTTCAAGGTTTTCCTCCCGGTCCCCGAGCTGCTTTTCGAAGGCCTGAATCTTCCCTCGCTTGGTGTTTGCCTCCTGATCAAACTGCTGCTTTTTCCTGTACCATTCATCCTTTACCTCGAGGAGCTTCTCCTTTTTGAGGTTTTCGGCGTCCTTCTCGGCCTCTGAGACGATCTTTGCGGCGCGGTCCTGGGCGGATTCGACCTTATTTTTCCCGACTCTGATGCTGACGAACCATCCGAAGGCGAAAAAGCCGCCCAGAAGGAGCGCCAGGCCCGGAATCAGGAATTGAACTTCAAGCGTCATGCTTCCTCCAACGTGATGCTCCCGGGCCCCGTCGAGTCGAACAAATAAAAAACCGCACGCAGCCTGAGAGTCGTGTGTATTGAAGAATCTCTTTCAAGACACGGTGGGTACTCCCCTGAGCGTTTCTTACTTCCACTGTCCGCCCGGCTCCAACAGCAAGCCGCGGCAGAATCCCCTTTAGAGGGATCGAGGCCCGTAATACGACGCCCATGAGTCGAGTTCCCTATTAAAGTAACTTGTCAGATTCTTTAATATGTTTGACTCACCGACAGGAAGCCTACGCTTCCTATCTTAGGCCGACAGTGCGGTTAAACCGTCCGGTTGAACGCACCATCCTCTATGTAAAGAACAGGAAGAAAACCTCTACTACGCTTCAGCTCTTACGCACTGATCGAGATAGTCGCTGATCTTTAACGTCTCCTGTTCAAGGAGATCGGTAAGCTCCCGATTGCGTTCCCTTTCCTTGAACAGATCTTCGGTGATATTCAGTGCCGAAAGTACAGCGACTGTTAAGGGGGGCTGCTCTGGAATCTTATCATAGATAGTGCTGATCATTCCGTCGACATACCCTGCCACCTTTTTGGTGAGCTCCTCACTCTCACCGCGAAGGGGGTACTCAGAACCGAAGATTTTGACTTTTATGCTCTTGCCGTCTGTTGTCATCGTTGAATCAGCCCTCTCGTCGTCTGAAAGTAGTCCGATTTCTCCCTAGTCAAACATATCGGGTTACAAATAAGAATTGATCTTAACGATCAGGTCACGGATCTTGCCTTTGAGCCGCTCCTTTTCGTCTCCTGTCAATACGTTGTCCCCGGTCGAACTCAACAGATCTGCGTGCTCCGCCTTCAGGCTCCGCAACTCCTGATCCTGCCTCTGAACCTGCGTTTCCAGCTCCGCCACCCTTTGAGAGAGCGTTCTCTTCTCATCTCTCAGCTGCCGGATCAACTCGGAAGCGGCCCGGGCCTTTTCCCAGATCGCTTTGAAGGCGGTCTCAAGGTTGCTGTTGTCCCGAGGCACAGCTGCCTCGACCTCGACAGTGGATTGGTTCACGGGCGGTCTCCTATGTCCGTAGGCTTGCGTGAAGAGCGGAGTCTAGTTTATCGATGATCTTTTTCATGACCCCATCCACTTCTTGTTGTGTTAAAGTATGATCTTCGGACATAAACTCTAAAGCAAATGCACAACTCTTTTTGGAGGAATTGACCTGTTCGCCCATGTACACGTCGAACAGAGTCGCCTTCGACAGAAGGGGAGCCCCTGCGTCATGAATAACCTCAGCAATCCTTGCAATCTCGACCTGCCGGTCAACTGTTATGGCAATATCACGCAAAACTACAGGATACTTTGGTAAGCGACGGTACTTGCGAATTCCTCCGGCGTGCTCGCGCAACGCTTCAATGGACAACTCGGCCACGAAGACCTCATCTTCGATATCGAATTGCTTCAATTCCTCGCGTCCCACCCTCCCGAAGTATCCGGCTTGTCGCCCATTAATTTCAACGGCTATCCCCATGTCAGTTAAAGCTTTGGTGGTAGAATAAGGAATAAATTTAATTTTGTCAAGGAAAATCTTATCGAGCAACGCCTCCACCTCCCCCTTTATATCTCCAAGATCGCATTTTCGGGGCGCGGCATGCCATCCTCTTGGGGAAGCCATGCCAACCAACCCAATAATCACCCTCGAATCCTCTGTAAATCCGCCTGGGGCTGAAGGGTCTTCCATGCTCCCGTTCTTAAAATAGGTTTTCCCTATCTCAAAGAGTCGCAGATCATTCGCACCATGATCGATGTTGTGTCTGACTACAGCCAGCAGGCTCGGAATGAGGCTGGTTCTGAGGGCTGCCATATCCCTGCTGATCGGATTGGCGATTCCCACATAGCGCTCTGATGCGAGTGCCGCAATTCCAACTTCGGTCATACTGTTTGTCACAATTTCATTAAAACCAGCACCTTCGAGCCAGTTCCTCAGGAACCCCTCGAAATCCCGGTCTGTCGAGCTCTCGGGATAATCAAGGAGGGTCTGCGTCTTGACAGGAACCTTGTCGTATCCGTACACCCTCGCAATCTCTTCTATTAAATCAATATCCCGCTCAATATCCGGCCGCCGTGTCGGGACTTCGACCGATAGCGTGCGCCCTTCGGATTTTCCGGGCGGTTCATGGAGGGTCAATGAGTTTCTCTTAAGGAGTCCATAAATCTCCTTTCCTCCAAGAGATGTACCCAATACCTCATTCACCTTCTCAACCCTTAATTTTATTTTTCTGGGTTGTATCTTCCGCGGATAAACGTCGATGCGTCCTTTCAGAATCTCACCCCCACAGAGCTCCCTAATAAGATATGCGGCCCTATCGGCGGCCCAATCAGTAATGTTGGGATCCGATCCCCGCTCGAAGCGCTGAGAAGCATCGGTCGAGAGACCCAGGTACCTCGATGTCCTGCGTATGCTCACGGCATTAAAGTGGGCACTTTCAATAAAGACGCACTTTGTTTTCGGAGTGATCTCCGTATTCGCACCGCCCATGATCCCTGCGATGGCTATCGGACCCTTCAGGTCGCAGATCAAGAGTTCCGATCCCCGCATGATACGGGTCTTTCCATCGAGGGCGACAAACGGCTGCCCGGGTGTCCCCGCCTTGAGAATGATCGATGCTCCGTTAATACGATCATAATCGAAGGCATGAAGGGGCTGGCCAATTTCCATTAAGACATAATTGGTTACGTCGACGACATTATTAACCGGTCGAATGCCAACTGCGCTCAGACGATTCCGGATCCAGGTGGGTGATTCACCAATCGTGACCCCCGAAACGATTCGTCCGGTGTATCGCGGGCACTTCAGCACATCTTCAATCACCACCGTGACCATCGCCGAAACGTTTTTTTTGGCTTCCTTCAGCGGTTTTGCCGGAAGCCGAACCTTGCGTGAATAAATGACTCCGATTTCACGCGCGATTCCTACATGGCTGAGTGCATCTGGCCTGTTAGGAGTGATTCCAATTTCAAGCACGGTATCTTCCGTGCCAAGATACCGTGCAAGTGGAGTCCCGGGGATTGCTTTTTGATTGAGGAGCAGAATCCCGTCCCGATCGTCTCCGAGACCAAGCTCATAGGCGGAGCAGATCATTCCCTGAGAATTCTCGCCTCTGATCTTGATTGTTGACACGACAAAGGGACGGCCTTCCGGATCGTGCTGGTTGTGAGGTACTTCCGCGCCTTGAAGGGCAACAACGACGATCTGCCCGGGGGCCACATTGGGTGCTCCGCAAACGATCTGAAGATGGCTCCCTCCCGGATCCACCAGACAGACCGTAAGCCTGTCCGCCGAGGGATGACGCCTGACCTCGAGCACCCTCCCGACCACCATGTTGGTATACTCAGCTCCCAGCTTTTCGATATCTTCCACTTCAAGACCGAGCATGGTCAGCCGTTCGGCCAACTCGTCGACGGAGGCATCGATGTCGATATACTCCTTGAGCCAATTGACAGAAACTTTCATTTATCAGGCTATTATCAGAATTGCTTCAAGAATCTTAGGTCATTTTCAAAGAGGATCCTGATATCATCGATCCCGTGTCGAAGCATTGCCACCCTGTCGACGCCTATCCCGAAGGCGTAGCCCGTATAGCGATCGGAGTCGTAACCGACAAACCGGTAGACATTTGGATCTACCATGCCGCACCCCAGGATCTCAAGCCATCCGGTGTATTTGCAGACCCGGCACCCTTTCCCGGAGCAGAAAATACAACTGATGTCCATTTCTGCGCTTGGTTCTGTGAACGGGAAATAGCTTGGCCGGAAGCGGTATTTGATCTCCTTTCCGAATAATTGCCTTGCAAACGAAAGGACCGTCCCCTTCAGCTCGCTGAATGTGACGCCCCGATCGACATAGAGTCCCTCGACCTGGTGGAAGAGGCAGTAACTTCGAGCGCTGATGGCTTCATTCCTGTAGACTCTGCCGGGAACTATCACGCGCACCGGAGGCTGCTGCTGTTCCATTACGCGGATCTGGCCGGGAGAAGTGTGGGTCCTCAGAAGATATTTCCCCGAAATGAAGAAGGTGTCCTGCATGTCACGGGCGGGATGGTCCGGGGGGAAGTTCAGAGCTTCGAAATTGTGATAATCATCCTCGATCTCGGGTCCCACCGCGATCCGGAACCCCATCCCGAGAAAGATATTTTCAATGTCGAGGAGCGTTTGGGAAAGGGGGTGCCTGGAACCGATCCACCGGCTTCTTCCAGGGAGGGTCAGGTCAGTTCGAGACGACGGCGCGGCGGCAGGCCTCCAGGAAGCCTCTTTGTCATCGAGGAGCGACTGGACTAAGGCGCGGATCTCGTTCAGCTGCTTCCCCAGTGCAGGGCGCTCGTCGGGGGCTGCGTTCTTGAGAAGGTCGAAGAGAGAAGCGATTCTTCCCTTCCGGGAGAGGAATCGGATACGGAAGGATTCACTCCCGCCGCGGTCATGGACGGAAGTTATTTCTGAAAGCGCGTCCTGCCGGACCTGCTCGATTTCCGATTGTGGGCTAGCGACGCTCATGGCGCGTACAAGTCCTCTCAGTCACTCGAGGGGACCCCGGGGTTCAGCGCGAGACGCCGGCGAACTTCACAATCTCAGCAAAGGCCTCAGGACTCCGGGAAGCAAGGTCGGACAATACCTTCCTGTTAATGACGACTTCTTTCCTGTCAAGCGCAGCCATCAGTCTCGAGTACGTAGTCCCATGCAGGCGTGCCGCGGCGTTGATCCGGGCGATCCAGAGCGTGCGGAACTCCCTCTTCTTCAGGCGCCGGTCCCGGTAGGCGTGTTGTCCTGCCTTGTCGATGTGGTGCTTCGCAACGGTGAGGACTTTGCTTCTCGAGCCCCAGTATCCTTTCGCGCGAGCGAGGATGCGCTTGCGCCGGCGGTGTGAGGCTACTTTATTCTGTGAGCGGGGCATAGTGTATGTGTCTCCTTATTCTGAACTCGTCACGATTGAATCATGGTCTCGATCTTTTTCTGCTCCGTCTTATCGACGAGCGTGGCCTTACGGAGATGGCGCTTTCGCTTGCTCGATTTCGAAGAGAGGATATGGCTCCGGAACGCCTTGCGGCGCTTGAATTTTCCGGATGCGGTTCTCTTGAAGCGTTTTTTCGCTCCGGAATCTGATTTCATCTTCGGCATGACTGTGTCCTGTTAGTGTTTTGGCTCTGCGCTTTCCTTTTGTTCGGCCTTTTTCTTCCCCCCGCGGTCGGGAGCGAAAATCATGGCCATGCTTCTCCCTTCGAGTTTCGCCACCTGGTCCACCTTGGCGACGTCTGCAAGCTGCTCGGCAAGCCGGCGCAGCATCTCCTCGCCGTGCTCCTTATAGGTTATCTCCCTCCCCTTGAACACAACCGTCGCCTTCACCTTATGGCCCTCTTCCAGGAACCGGCGGGCATGGCGGGTCTTGAATTCAAAATCGTGGTCATCCGTATTGGGATGGAAGCGAAGCTCCTTCAGCTGCGTGACGTGCTGGTGCTTCCGCTGAATCTTGTCTTTCTTTGTCTGCTCATACTTGAACTTTCCAAAGTCCATGATCTTGCAGACGGGCGGCACGGCATTGGGAACAATCTCGATCAGATCGAGACCCCGCTGTTGGGCAAGCTTTATTCCTTCAGCGGGAGTCATGATGCCCAGCTGTCCCGCATCATCGATGATGCGGACTTTGGGCACACGGATTTCTTCGTTGACGCGGACGCGGTCTGAACCCTTAATGATCTCTCTCCTGTGAGGTGATGAGTTTCTGAGTTATTTCATGCCTGAGCTTCTGAAGAAACGCTTCGGAGGTCATGTTGCCGACATTCCCCTTGGTGTGCTGCCGGACTGCTACCTCCCCCGCGGCTTTCTCCTTCTCTCCCACGACCAGCATGTAGGGAACCTTCTTCAACTCCCACTCCCTGATCTTGAAGCCGATCTTCTCGTTGCGCGAATCGGCCTCGGCACGTACGCCTTCCGCCTTCAGAAGATCGCAAACCCTGCCCGCATAGTCAAGCGAAGCATCGGTAATCGGAAGCACAACAGACTGTACAGGAGCCAGCCACGTGGGAAATGCACCCACAAAATGCTCGGTAATGATCCCGATGAACCGCTCGAACGATCCGAAGATTGCGCGGTGGATCGAAACGGGACGGCGGCGAGAGCCGTCTTCAGCGATGTACTCCAGCTCGAAGCGTTCGGGGAGCATCACGAAATCGAGCTGGATCGTCGCTACCTGCCACGAGCGGCCGATCGCGTCTTCGATCTGAATGTCGATCTTCGGGCCGTAAAATGCCCCGTCCTTCGGCTTGAGCGTGAAGTTGATATTCCTGTTCCTGAGCGCGCGCTCGAGGCTCGATTCGGCCTGTTCCCAGAGAGAAACGTCGCCCATCGCGTTGTCCGGACGGGTTGAGAGGTTGTACGAAGGCTTCAGGCCGAACACTGAGTAGAAATGCGACACCAGCTCGATCAACCCGTCGATTTCCTGCAGAATCTGGTCGGGCCGGCAATAGATGTGGGCGTCGTCCATCGTGATTTGCCGGACCCTGAACATCCCGCCCAGCGCGCCGGAAAGCTCATTTCGGTGAAGCCTGCCGATCTCGGAGAACCTGAGCGGAAGATCCTTGTAGCTTCGAACCCTGTGGCGGTAGACGTACGTGCTCTCAGGACAATTCATCGGCTTGAGGCTGAAGATCGTCTCTTCGTTCTCCAGCGTAAACATGTTCTCCCTGTAGTGGGTCCAGTGGCCGGATTGCTCCCACAGGTCCTTTTTCACCATGATCGGGGTGCTGATCTCCTGATACCCCCTCTTGTCAAGCTCAGAACGGAGAAATGCTTCAAGCTCGCGAAACACGATCATGCCCTTCGGGAGCCAGAACGGCGCGCCGGGCGCAATGTCATGAAATGCGAACAGCTCAAGTTCCCTGCCGATCTTCCTGTGGTCCCGCCTCTTCGCCTCCTCGAGACGGAAGAGATGCTCATCAAGCTCCTTCTTCGAGGGAAAACTCACCCCGTAAATCCGCTGGAGCATTTTTCGTTTCTCGTCACCCCGCCAGTACGCCCCGGCAACGTGGAGCAATTTAATCGCCTTAATTCTTCCCGTCGACGGGATGTGCGGTCCGTAGCAGAGGTCGACGAAATTTCCCTGCTTGTAAAAGCTGATGACCTGGCCCTTCAGGCCCTCGAGCAGCTCGAGCTTGTATGGATCATCCTTCTTCCTGAAATAGGCAATCGCGTCGTCCCATGATTTTTCCTCCCGGATAAAGGGCACGTCCCGCTTCGCGAACTCAACCATCCGCGCTTCGATGGCGGCCAGGTCTTCCGTCGAGAGGGAATGGTCGCCCATGTCGATGTCGTAATAGAAACCATTCTCGATTGGCGGCCCGATCCCGAATTTTGTTCCCGGGAAGAGTGATTCGACCGACTCAGCCATGAGGTGCGCAGAGCTGTGCCAGAATGCGTACTTGCCCCCCGGGTCCTTCCACAGCAGGATCTTGAGGGTCCCGTCGCTCCCGAGTTTCCGCGAAAGATCCCATACCTCGCCGTTGAACTCAACTGCAAGGGCTTCTCGCGCGAGAGAATTCGAGATCGATTTCGCGACATCCAGGCCGGAGACGCCTTTCTCGAATTCCTTTACGCTGCCGTCGGGGAATGTTAATCGAATCGCTTCCATGAGCGGAGGAATCTGAACCTGAGTGGGCTCTACAGGAGTCGAACCTGTGACCTCTACCATGTCAAGGTAGCGCTCTAACCAACTGAGCTAAGAGCCCGCACTACCCGGCCCAAGGGTGCCGGGGACCGGAATTGAACCGGTACTCCCCTTGCGGAGAACAGGATTTTAAGTCCTGTGCGTCTACCAGTTTCGCCACCCCGGCGATCGATGCTGTAACCCGCACCCGAGAAACACAACCGAGAGGCGCCGGGCGGATTCGAACCGCCGCATAAAGGTTTTGCAGACCTCTCCCTTACCACTTGGGTACGGCGCCAACTATGCCAAAATAAAGCCCCGCTACCTGGATGGGGGCGGCGGGGCAGCTTCATGCCGAGGCGTACTGATCAGATCCTCTTATGAGCGCCTCGAGCGGGAAACGGGATTCGAACCCGCGACATTCACCTTGGCAAGGTGACGCTCTACCAACTGAGCTATTCCCGCATTAAAAACACGACAATATACTGAAATTTTTGAGTCTGCGCAAACAATCGGGATATTCCGCGCTGTTGGGGCGCCTTCGCGGGTGCGGCGCGGGATCATGCACGTGGTGCGGGGGTGCTCCGGGGCGTGCCTCTACCTCGAGATTTCAAGAATCTTATACTCGAGCGTTCCCGCCGGGACCTGGATCTTCGCTGATTCTCCCTCCGTTTTTCCCATCAGACCTCTCCCCAGCGGGGAGGTCACGGATATCTTATTGCGCTCGAAGTCGGCCTCCTCCGGTGAAACGAGGGTATAGTAGACGATCTCATTCGTCTTGAGGTCCTTTAACTTAACCTTGGAAAGAATATAGACCTTATCGTTGGGAAGCTCTTTGCTTTCTATGATACGCGCGCGGGAAAGCGTATGCTCCAATTTGGCGATCTTTAATTCCAGATGCTGTTGTTCTTCCTTGGCGGCATCGTACTCCGCATTCTCCGAGAGGTCTCCATGTGCCCTCGCCTCCGCAATCTTCCGGGCCATCTCCGCCCGGCCGTTGAGCTTGAGTTCGTGCAACTCGCGCTCAAGTTCCACCAGGCGCTCCCGTGTGAGATACACGATGCCGTTGTTTTTATTGGCATCCACCATGACGCTGCCTCGTTCGGATTTCCTACGGGATTGTAGTGAGATAAAAAGAAAAGCCATCATTCCGGCCCGGCCTGAATGGTGGCTGAAGGATATTCAGTACCTTTAATCTACCAAGCTCGTTATAGAAAAGCAAGGGAAATCATCGTTTTTTTTCCTTGTCGACGAGAATGAGATGGCCAAGCTTATCCCTCTTGGTTTTAAGGTACTTCTCATTTAGCTCGTGAGCCTCCGCTTCAAGAGGTACCCTTTCAACGATTTCCAGGCCGTATCCGTGCAGGCCTACTACCTTCTTCGGATTGTTGGTCATCAGGCGCATTTTACGCACTCCAAGTTCGCGGAGAATCTGTGCGCCGATTCCGTAATCCCTCAGGTCGGGCCTGAAGCCGAGCTTTTCGTTCGCCTCCACCGTGTCCATCCCCCCGTCCTGCAGTTTATAGGCCTTCAGCTTGTTCGATAAGCCAATGCCGCGGCCTTCCTGTCTCATGTACAAGACGACCCCGCGTCCCTCCTTTTCGACCATTCTGAGTGCGGCATTAAGTTGATCGTTGCAGTCGCAGCGCCGGGAGCCGAAGACGTCCCCCGTGAGACATTCCGAGTGCACTCTCACGAGGACAGGAGTCTCTCCGGAAATTGTCCCTTTGACAAGCGCGACGTGCTCCTTGCTGTCGGTTTCGCTCCGGTAGAGATGGATATCGAACACTCCATTGCGTGTCGGGAGGGTCGTGCTCACCACACGGTGGACGAGCGTCTCCCGTTGCATCCTGTAGTGGATGAGGTCTTTGACCGTGATCAGACGCAAACCGAACCTCCTGGCCACTTCCTGCAACTGAGGCACTCTGGCCATAGACCCGTCTTCATTCATGATCTCGCAGAGCACCCCCGCGGGAGTGAGGCCCGAAAGCCTGCAGAGGTCCACGATCGCCTCCGTGTGGCCGGCACGCCGCAGCACCCCTCCCTCTATGGCCCGGAGGGGAAAGATGTGTCCGGGGCGGGCGAGATCGCTGGGCTTCGTCTTGGGATCGATGAGCGCCCTGATCGTTGACGCGCGATCATGCGCGGAAACGCCTGTCTGCGTCCCGTGGATGAAATCAACGGAGACGGTGAAGGGTGTTTCATGTAGTGAGGTGTTGCTGTCCACCATCATCTCGAGCATCAGCTCGGACGTGCGCTGTGGGGTAAGGGCGACGCAGATGATTCCCCGCCCGTGCATCGCCATGAAATTCACTATCTCGGGGGTGCAGCGTTCCGCGGCCACCACGAAGTCGCCCTCGTTCTCTCTGTCCTCGTCATCGACCACGATTACGACCTTCCCCGACCGTATGTCGTTGACAGCGGAGTCGATGTCGCTGAACTTCATGCTCTTCATGATGTCTTTGCCGGCGAATCAGTGCCTCGCGAAACACTCGATATCGCTGTGCGCTCAAATTTCAATTTGACGTTCTCTGCCACCTGCACGAGGACGGTCTTTTCTTCGAGCCCGATCACCGTGCCGTGCATCCCGCCGATCGTCACGACCTTGTCTCCCTTCTGGAGGCTTTCGAGGAGTTTTTGTCTTTCCTTCTGCCGCTTCTGTTGAGGACGCAGAATGAGGAAATAAAAAATCAGAATGATCAGGGAAAACATGATCACGGTACTGAACATCCCCCCTCCTCCGTTCCCTCCCTGGGGTGCCATCAACAATGTCTCTATGACGTTCAATCAAACCTCCTTTAAATGTTCATTGGTTATGAATAGGCAGTTACTTCCTGCGAGAGCATCGTGAGCCGCTCCTCTTTCCATTCCGCGAAGGTGCCATCCCGTATCGCGCCCCTCGCGCCCCGCATCAATTCCTGATAATAATGCAGATTGTGGAGGGTCGCAAGCCTCAGCCCAAGTAGCTCTTTCACCTGGAAGAGGTGGCGAAGATACGCGCGTGTAAAATGTGCGCACGCGTAGCAATCGCACTCGGGATCCGGGGGAGCAGTATCTGTCCGGTACCGGGCATTCGTAATGCTGAGCGTACCATTCCTGGTAAAGAGCATGGCATTACGGCCGTTGCGCGTCGGAAGCACGCAGTCGAACAGATCGATACCCCGATCGATCGACTCGAGAAGGTTCGTGGGCGTTCCGACCCCCATCAAATAGCGGGGTTTTTCTTCGGGGAGCAACATCGTGCACAAAGCGGTGATCTGATACATCACCTCGGCCGGTTCGCCCACCGCCAATCCCCCGATGGCATACCCGTCGAAATCCATCGCCACCAGAGCGCGGGCAGATTTTTCCCTGATGCCGGGGTACACACTCCCCTGCACAATCCCAAAGAAACTCTGCTCGTGCCCGTAGAGCGGCGACGTGCCGGCGAAGCGCGCCCTGCCCCGTTCCGCCCAGCGCAGCGTCAAATCGTTCGACCTCTCGGCGTATTCGAACGCGCAGGGATACGGAGTGCATTCGTCGAGGGCCATCATCAGATCGGAGCCAAAACTGCGCTGTATGTCGACCACGCTCTCAGGAGTGAAGACGTGAGGCGACCCGTCAACATGAGAACGAAACTTCACCCCTTCCTCGCTGATCTTCCTCAGGCCCGACAGGCTGAAGACCTGAAAGCCTCCGCTGTCGGTAAGAATGGGCCTCTCCCAGCCGATAAAACGGTGCAAACCCCCGCACCCCGATATCACGTCGATCCCGGGCCGATGGTTGAGATGGTACGTATTGCAGAGCATGGCCGAGGCCCCGACCTCGATCAGTTCTCGAGGAGAGATCGACTTCACGCTTCCCTGTGTCCCAACCGGCATGAAACAAGGAGTCTCGATAACGCCGTGACCGGTCGAAATCAACCCTGCGCGGGCTGAGCGATCCCGGCCTTCGACGGTAAATTCCATTTTCTTAAGAAGTTACAGAATTTCAGCTTGAAAGGCAAAGGACTTGCGGTGACTTGCTCAGGGGGATGCTTCAGAACCTCTTCTTTTGTAAATAAGGTAGAGCGCAACGGTGGACAAGATGCCTCCGAGAGCATCCGCCACCGCATCCCATACATCAGGGGTCCGGCCGGGCACGAACATCTGATGTATCTCATCCAGTACTCCATAAGCCGCAACCGCAAACACCGTTAAGGCGGCCCTTCTCCAGCTGAATGATCCCCGTCTGATCCTGAGCTCGAGGGCCCGGTAAACGAAAAACCCCAGTATAAGAAAAATTGAAGCGTGGATGAGCTTGTCGTTGATCCTAAAGACAAAGCGGGGAAGCCTGGAGGCGGGCACAGAAGAAGCGGCGAAGATCACCAGCGCCCAGAGAATTGCTGGTAGCTGATACCGGAGGAAGTGCTTTCCGCGAGGCGTCATCGGAGCACAGCCGGGAGCTTCCTGATGATATCGGTTGCCATCATTCCCTTTTCGCCCAGTTCATCCCGGGCAAGGTCTCCGGCTTTTCCGTGCACGAATACGCCGCACACCGCGGCTCTGGTTCGCTCCATCCCCTGAGCCCATAAGCCACCAATGATTCCTGAAAGAACGTCCCCCGAACCGGCTGTGGCCATCCCGGGATTACCGCTTGAGTTTACAAATACGAGGCCGTCCTCCGATGCAGTCACAGTAGGCGAACCCTTAAGAACAAGAGTTAAGCCAAGGCTCTTGGCGACGTTCCTTGAAAGAGCTACCCTTTTTCGCTCAATCTCTTTCGCGTGGAATCCCGTCAATCGGACCAGTTCCCCTGTGTGCGGAGTCAGAATCATCTGGCGGTTCTTCCTCCGCTTGAGGAGCGAAAACCGGCCGGAAAACGCGTTTAAACCGTCAGCATCGAGGAGGATGGGTTTTCTGATTTTCCCGGCTGTTCTCCGGATCACTCGCTCCGTCTCCGGGTTCCGCGAGAGTCCTGGTCCAATAATCACGACATCTGCCCACGCCGCATGCTTCAGAATTCCGTCACTTGCTGCAAGACTCAAGCTTCCATCCGATGTTTCCGGAAGGGGCTCGACCATGACTTCATTCAGTTTTCGGGCAAGGATGGGATATACCGAGGAAGGCGTCCCGAGGATCACTGTCCCTGCACCCACCCGCATCGCTGCAGAGGCGGTCATGAATGCAGCTCCCGTCAATCCCCTGGAACCTGCGAGTACAAAGATCTTCCCGACACTATGTTTATGGGCGTTGAACGGCCTTGCGGGGATGGCTGCCAAGACATCCTCCTGCTCAACAAGGAAGGTATTTGGACTCCAGGGCCTGACGACCCGGGGCTGAAATCCAATATCCGCAACTTCAATTGATCCAGCATAACCCTTTCCCAGGCCTGAGTAAAGACCGACCTTCCGAAGGCTCATTGTAATGGTAGAATCCGCCTCCACGGCTACCCCGCCGAGATCTCCATCATCGGCCCCCAGCCCCGACGGGACATCGATGCTGATAGTTGTACCTTCAAACCTGTTCATCCATTCGATAGACTCTTTGGCGTGCCCTTTCACCAGACCTGTGAAACCGGTCCCAAAAATCGCGTCGATCACAAGGTCCGGAGCCGGGAGCATGGCGAGGGACCTGGATGATTTGAGCTCCAGGATCCGGAGCATACTTTTATTCTTGAGAGCCTTCTGCAGCCGAACGAGGGAGTCCAGATTTGTCCTTGCTTCACCCTTAAGTTCGCGCTTTTTTCCGGTGAGAACTACCTGGACGCGGACACCGCGATTCACCAGATGACGGGAAATTGCCAGACCATCCCCTCCGTTGTTGCCCTTGCCGCAGAAAACTGTACATAACATACCGGCCAGGTGAGGATGATTCCTCGAGATAATGCTGACCGCGGAGGCCGCTGCATTTTCCATCAGGACAATAGCCGGAATCCGCAGCTTTTCGACCGCAAACCGATCGAAGTCCCGCATTTCACGAGCAGTAACGAGCGGTTCCACCGGAAGAATGGGATCAGTGAATACCGTTAATAATAGCCAGCACGGACGAGGGATAGATTCCTAGAACGATCACAAGAAGGGCGGCAATTGCGATAGTGGCAATGCCGATTCTCGATATCGGAAGAGATTCAGTTGGAGAGCCGTCGCGAAAGTACATGGCCATTATAAGGCGGAGATAGTAATACACCGAGACAATGCTTGTGAGGACGCCCACGATCGCAAGCCATGTCAGGTCTGCCTGAACTGCGGCAACGAAGAGGTAATATTTCGCGAAGAAACCCGCCATCGGCGGGATTCCTGCGAGTGAGAGCATGAATACCGCCATGAGAGCCGCAAGAAACGGCCTTTTGAGCGCGAGCCCCGCATAGTCGTCGAATGTAAGATTCTTCTCCTCCTCCCGTTCAAGCACGGAGAGCACGCCAAACGCGCCGAGATTCATGAAGGTATAAACAATCAGATAGAAAAGGATGCCGTCTCTCCCTGACTGATTCATGGCTGCAAGGCCCGCCAGCATGTATCCCGCATGCGCGATGCTCGAGTATGCAAGCATCCTCTTGATATTCGATTGAGAAACCGCAACCAAATTTCCGAGGATCATCGATGCCGCTGAGAGTACCGCAAGCGCCGTGCGAAGGCGCGGTTGCTCAGCGAACTGAGGGTGGGCGAAGACGAGGATGAACGCAGAGAATGCGGCCGCTTTCGCCCCGGTCGACATGAATCCGGAAACAGTCGTCGGTGACCCCTGATAGACGTCGGGAATCCACATGTGAAACGGGACTCCCCCCACTTTGAAGGCAAGCCCCACCATGACCAATCCGAGCCCTATCCAGAAATACTGTGAGCCCGCGAGGGGCGTAAAATGATCGATGAGAAATGGGATACTGGTTGTCCCGGCGGCTCCGTAGATGAAGGCGATGCCGTACAGGAGAAAGCCGGTGGCGAACGCCCCGAGAAGGAAATACTTGAGTGAGGATTCATTTGAAATGCTCCGTTTTCGCATGAATCCCGCCAGAACGTAGAGACAGACCGACATCAGCTCAAGCCCGAGAAATACGATGATGAGATCCGCTGCCGACGCCATCAGCATCATTCCAAGCGTTGCAAAAAGGACGAGAAGGTAATACTCGCCAAGATGAGCATTCTGCATTAGGAGGTAATCGCGGGAGAGAAGAATCGTAAGGAGCGCCGAAACCGCAAATAGGGCAGAAAAAAGGCTGGCAAAGCCACCAGAGGCGAGCATACCGCCGAAGGCACTCCCGGAGAGAACGATCGTTCCGGCGGAAATCAGTCCGCAGAAGACAAGGCCCAGGACGCTGATGAGGAAGGTGGCGTTCGCGGCATTTTTCCCGAGGGACTCCATAATGAGCACAATCAGGATGACACACGAAAGTGACAAAAGGGGAGCTGCATTGAAGAAATCGCTGGTGGACACTCGTTCCTAAGATCTGTGGAGGGTGTCGATTCGGCCCAAACAAGGCACAAAGTATGAAATCCGGCGATGAGAATCAATCGGGAAATCCGTGTGTTTGCATTGATTTGGCCCAATTGCAATATTCCCTGTAACCTTTCGTAGCGCGCAGAGTTAGTATCACAACAGGATCCTCTTAATCGGGTGGGCGTGCATTCACCGACGGATATGCAATTGATGGAGTGCGTGCGTGACGGCGATCTGGACAAGCTCGCGGCGCTCTTCGAGCGTCACAACGCAACGTTGTACAACTATTACGTGCGGCTGACCCGCGACAGCGAGCTCAGCGAGGACCTCGTACAGGAAGTGTTCTTACGCATCTTGAAATACAGGCATACATTCCGGGGCGAAGGCCAGTTCCTCACCTGGTTCTATCACATCGCGCGCAATGTCCGTATCGACGAGGCGCGGCGCCGGAACCGGGAAAGCAGGTATGACGAAGACATCCACGAGATTGCGGACGAACCGTCGCGCCGCGATTCGCCTGAGTTCAGGGACGACCTTTCCACCCTCGAGATAGCCCTCTCGAAGCTCCCGGAGGAAAAGCGCGAACTTATCGTCATGAGCAGGTACCAGAACCTGAAATACGCCGCGATTGCCGACCTCCTCGGATGCTCCGTCGAGGCGGTGAAGGTTCGGGTCCACCGGGCAATGAACGATCTGAGAAAAATATTTTATCAACTATCCGGAGAGGCTCAGGCATGAGCAGCGAACATGTATCCGACGAGTTGACCGCCTACGTGAGCGGAGAGCTCGACGAGGCGAGCGTGAGGAGAATTGAGGAGCATTTGGAGATGTGCGCAGCCTGCCGCGAAGAGCATCGCTCGATGGGCACCGTCTGGAATGCTCTCGCACAGTTGCCCGAGGAGGCGCCGAAGGAATCGATGCGTGTCCGCTTCCGCGAGATGTTAGAGTCGTACCAGACTGCCGCAGACGAGCGGATTCGTCCCCGGGCGGCCGCGGCCTCCTCAGGGCGGCGATTTCTTGAGGCGCTCCTCCCCTGGCGGCCCGCGGTCGGGCTCGCGTTCGGCCTCGCGGCCGTCGCCGGCGGCATACTGCTGGGATACCACATGAAGAGCGATCGCGACGGAGGCGCTGAACTCGCTGAGCTGCACGAGGAGGTCCGGGGCGTGAGCAGGCTCCTGATCATCTCCCTCCTCCAGCAGGAATCGGCGAGCGAGCGGCTGCGCGGCGTGAGCTGGAGCTACCAGACCGATGCCTCAGACGGCCAGATCACCGCTGCCCTCCTCGATGCATTCCGCCACGATCCGAACGTCAACGTCCGGCTCGCCGCGCTCGACGCTTTATCACGAAGCATGGGCCGGTCCGATGTCAGGGACGATCTCCTCCGCTCGCTACCGAAACAGCCCTCTCCACTCGTGCAGGCCGCTGTCGTGGATCTCATGGTACAGCTCCATGAAAAGAGCTCTCTGGGGGTGTTCAGAGCTATGGTGCGCGACACAGCTCTCAACAGCGCGGTCAGAAAGAAACTTGAATTGGGGATTCAACAACTCATATGAGGTGAGACCATGAAAGCTTCAATCGTAACCGTCATCGCCTCCCTCCTCGCGTCGCCGCACCTCTCCGCGGCCGCGAGAGGCGATGTAATCCACAAGGAGGAGATCCGCAAGACCCTGGGATTTTCCGCTGCGCCGGGCGAAGCGAACCGCCTCGTCGTAGACAACATTTCCGGTTCAATCGAAGTAGTGGGTACAGGAGAGGCGCAGATTACCCTCGTCGCCCACGAGACCATTCGAGCTGAATCGGAGGAGCGCGTTTCGGTTGCAAAGGAGAAGGTGAGGCTTGAAATCACCGAAGAGCCTGGCCGGATACGCCTGTACGTCGACGCCCCCTGGCGGCGCGATGACGGATCGATACACGGGATGGACTGCGACTTTTACGGATACTCTGTCACATACGACTTCGAGCTGAGAGTTCCTGCGCGGACCGACCTCTATCTTAAAACCATCAACGAGGGCGAGATTTCCGTCAAGAACGCGGAAGGAGCTTTTCAGATCATTAACGTGAACGGCGGCATCGCCATGAGCGGCCTCAAGGGCTCGGGAGAATTCCGGACCGTGAACGGCGACATCAAAATCGGATTCGCCAGAAATCCCCAGTCGGCCTCCACCTTCAAGACCGTCAACGGCCAGGTCGAGGTAGGATTCCAGGACGATCTGTCGGCCGATCTGCGGCTGAAGACGTTTAACGGTGAAGTGTACACAGATTATGAGGTCGCCAGCCTCCCCTCCGAGCCGCCGGAGCGCGCCGTGCACGGCCGTAAGCGGCGGTACCGCACCGGCGAGTCATTCCTGGCGCGGGTGGGCCGCGGCGGACCTTCTCTGACATTCGATACACTCAACGGCAGCATTTACATCGTGAAAAACCATGAAGACTGAATCGCCAGGATTACTCATCACACCGACACAGGAGCAAGGCCACATGAAGAAAGTACTGTTCACACCCGTTATCCTCGTGCTGTTCCTCCTTCTCAGCGGCACGCTCCATTCGCAGTCGAAAGGAGGAGAACGCCTGACGGTGCCCCTCTCAGACCCTTCGAGGCCCGCCTTCCTAAAGATCGGACTCATCTCCGGGGGCATTACCGTCAAGGGAACCTCAGGGAAGGACGTCATCGTTGAGGGCACCGTCCGCCATGAAGAGGGCGATGAAGACGAGCAGGAGGCTAAAGAGCGCAGGAAGGGACTCCACCGGATACCAAACCCGAACTCGGGTCTCACTGCCGAAGAAGACGATAATGTCGTAACGATCGGTGCCGGTGCAATGCTGGGAGGGAGAGCACTCGACCTCACGGTCGAGGTGCCATCCAACTCATCGATGAAGCTCACCACGATCAACGACGGAGACATCGAAGTCTCCAACGTCAAGGGCGACGTCGAAATCAGCAATACCAACGGATCGATTTCGCTCTCAGGTGTCAACGGCTCGGCGGTTCTTGACGCCCTCAATGGGAATATCACCGTGATCTTCGCCGGCGTCACACCCGATAAGTCGATGTCGTTCAGCTCGCTCAACGGCACGATCGATGTGACATTTCCCGCAAACCTGAAGGCGCGGATGAAGATGAAGACCGAGCAGGGGGAGATTTACAGCGATTTCGACATCAAGATGGAGACATCCCCGGCGAAAGTTGAAGACAACAGCAGGGGGAGGAGGGGCAAGTACAGAGTGTCGCTCGACAAAATGATGACGGGAACGGTGAACGGAGGAGGACCCGAGATGCAGTTTAAAAACCTGAACGGAGATATCTACATCAGGAAAGGAAAATAACTCCCTTTCCTCGTCGCCTGCGTTACTTCCCCGGCGGCGCTTGAGGCCGGGCGCTGTCACTCTTCGGCGCCGCCGCCATGCCTTTGTACCGCGCTATTTCTGCGCGAACCTGCGCGTTCCCCGGACTCACGCTGTCCACGCGCTCCAAGACCTGGGCGGCTCTCAGATAGTCACCTTCCTTGTCGTAGATGTCGAGAAGGATGCGGTATGGCGAGTAGTAGCCGTCGAAATCTGTCGGGTTCACCCTGATCTGCTTGAGGCTCAGGGTCTCGATGGTATCTGCCAGCGCCCGGTACTTTTTGGTGTCGCCGGCGCTCGAGTAGAGGTTCGCGATGCTATAGAGGAAACGGTAATCAATCTCGACGGCGTCGGGCGGAATGAGCGCCGACATGCGGTCGAGGGTCCTGATCGCCATGGCGTTGTTCTTCGCCACCGTGATGTAGTACGATGCCAGCCGGGCAAAGACGTACCGGTAATTCTGAATGTAATGGACCTGGTTGTCGTCCAGAAACATCGACCGGTCGTTCAGGCCCCGGAATTTGAATGAAGGCCGGTAGCTGGTGCTGTACCCCTCCTGGTCTTCGAGGAGGCATTTCCTCAGGACCGGCTCGTTCAGGAATTCTACGCCGGCATCCGGGTTCCGCTTCTGCGGCACGAGCTGATAGGCAAACCCCTCCATCCTCATGTAATCGCCCGCGCCGATCTTGGTATCCTCGGAGCAGGTCATGGCAAAGAATATTGGCCGCTTCCAGGCGTTCCGTTCGATGATGTCCTTTACGATGATATCCTGGACCCTGATCGCCTGCACGTCCCCGAACTGGAGCGTGTGGGGCATCGTGAATGAGATTGCGCCGCGGTTGATCACGGCGGTATCGGTGGTTCCGAATCTCGCCGCCACGTCCTTCGATACAGGTATCGTTATCGTGCGAGCTTTCCACCGGATCGGCTGGATCTGATCGATCGCGGCATCGCTGAGACTGATCGCCACCTTTTTCGCCCCGAAGGGCTCGAGGTTCTTCAGCTGCTTGATGTACCAGTTCGTATTGACCAGGCTCAGGTTCACGATTCTGACATCCCGCCGCACTCCCTCCACGTCCTGCAGGTACCACAGGGGAAAGGTATCGTTGTCGCCGTTTGTAAAGAGGATCGCGTCGGGGAGACAGCTCTGCAGAAGGTTATAGGCGGTGTCCCAGGGGATCCAGTTTTTCGACCGGTCGTGCGAAAAGTAATTCGTCTGGAGCATCCTTCCGGGAATCATCAGAACACCGAGTGCGAGCGCCCCGAAGAGCGCAGGCCTCGCAGAAGAAGATCTGGAGAGAGCCTGTCCCACAATGTCCAGGATTCCCCTCATGCCCAGGGCAATCCATACTGCCACGACGAAATATGCGCCGCAGTAGAAGTAATCGCGCTCCCTCGGCTGGGACTCCTGCTGGTTCTGATAAAAGGCGATGAGGTATCCCATCAGAATGAAGAGGAACAGGAAGACCGAAGCCATCTTCCAGTCATTCCTAAAATGGTAGTAGAGCCCGAAGAGGGCAACGAAGAATGGAATCCCGAAGAGCTGGCCCCAATTCACGCCGGTATCCTGGACGGTCGATTGCCGGCCGATGAAATTGAAAAACACATAGCGGTTGAACATGTGATCGATCTGGTACCGCCAGGCAAAATCGAGATCACTCGAATAGTTCGTCCAGGAAGTCTGATGCTGCTGTTCGCTTGACCACCGGCGCTTGAAGATGGGGAATTCGCCGTATTGCTCGCGGTTCAGGTAGGTGACGAGGCCCGAAAACGTCCTTGGATCGTCTTCGTTCATCGGGGGATTCTGATTCGCCCGTATGATAATAAGGGTGTAGGTCGTGAACCCCAGTATGGCAACGATGATACCGATGACCGCCGTATGCAGCATCACCATCCCCTTCTTCCGGAGCCAGTAGGAGAGATAACCGAGCGCCGCGAGGACTCCGGCGAGCGCCACCGCGCCGGTGAAGCTGTCATCCCCGGCAATATCACGCAGCAGCGCGGGAAGAATCTTCACCACTCCCGGGTAGGCTATGCCTGCTCCAATCCCCGCCGCGAGGATGGCAAGGTAAAACGAATTCTTGTTGAATACCTTCCTCCAGAATACACCCACCACCAGCGCGCTCACCGCGGCCATCACCAGTTTGAAGTTCGAGTCGTACGCGTGGTATTCATCGGGAGTGGGCGGCTGAGTGGAAGTCTGATTCGCCCACATCGCCGCAGCCACCAGAATCAGCGCGCCGGCGTTGATGGCAAAGACATACGCGCTCTTCCTGCACGCCTCGTCATCCGTGACGTTGAGGCGGAATACCACGACCATCACGACTGCCGCAATCGCCAGGACGCTCATCAGGTGAACGCCCGCCGAGAGCCCCACGAGAAACGCGGCCATCACGAGATACCGGGTGCTGTGTGGCTGTTCCGCCTTCGCATTCCAGACCAGCATCAGCCAGACGATCAGCGAATAGAGGAGCGTGCTTCCCGCGAAATAGTTCGACTCAGTCCCGTTGAACCAGAAAGTGTCGCAGAACGAAAGCGCGAGCGCGCCGATCGCGGCGCATATCCTCGTCATCAGTCGATCCAATATCTGGCCGGAAGGACGTCTCGTCATTCCCTCGATCAACATCACGACAACGAGGTACAGGAGCATGACCGAGAGGGCGCTCGAGAGCACGGAGACCAGATTGATGTGGAGGCCGATGTTTCCCGGGAAAGGAATCAGGTCGAAAACACGCCCCACAATGGAGAAGAGCGGCCCGCCGGGCGGATGGGGCACCAAGAGCAGGTACGCCGCGGCAGAGATTTCACCCGGATCCCAAAAGGAAACCGAAGGTTGAACGGTCGCGAGAAACTGAACCAGGGAGATGAGGAAGACAAGGGCCGCGATACCGCGGTGAACGAGGTTGCCTTTCATTGTCGGGAGTTGAACATAGGGAAAATTGTACGGATTAGCAAACGCCGGGAGCGGTTGGTCACTCCGGCTTCAGCGGTTCGATTTTCAGGTTGAGGAGTTTGAGGTTGACACGTTGGAGATCGGTCTGCACGATATCATCCCAGCGGCGAGAGAGCCCGTCGAGCGCCTCTCGCTGATCGCGCACTGCGAGTACCTGGGCCGGAGTCGGGGCCGCATCGGATCCCTGCACGATGATCATGAGGTAGAGGAGCGTCGTAGAAAGTCCTGCTACGGTCTCCTCTCCGCGCTTGACAGCCGAGACGCTTGAATACATAACGTCCAGATCGTCGGAATCACCCGTGCCGCTGAATGCGCCCAGCCGTGCATCGACTCTGGAGAGAGAATCCCTCAGAGCCGGATCGTTGATTCTTGCTTTCAGAGTACGGATCTTCTCGCGTACCCCGTGAAGGCGGGCGCCAAGCTCGCGAAGCCTCTTGAGACCCCGATTGCATTCCATGGAAACGTCGTATTGCTCCCTCAATTCCCCCTGAGGGACCCCGACGCGGGGGTCCATCGCGACATCGAGCGGCTGTGAGTACAACTTCCCTCCGGCATGCAGGACGACCCTGTACCTTCCGGGGAGGACCCACGGACCGGTGGGCTGGGGGGCGCTCGCATTCGGAGTCGCGGAAATGGGATACCATTTCCGGACACCGTCGGGTGGCGCCGTATGAAGGTCCCACACGAAGCGGTGCATCCCCTCCTGTGCAGAAAGTGTTTTCTGCGGCTTCAACCAGTAGGTCGGTATTCTCAGCTCTTTCTCGTTGACGGTGTCCGGGGCGTCGGCGCTCGAGAACCTTCGCACCAGACTGTCCGCGGCGTCGAACACCTCCAGAGAAACAGCACCGGCTGCACGCGGGAGATTGTAATCGATGAGCGCCCCGTCGGGGGGATTCTCACCTGAGGCCTCATCCGGGGGGAGGGGCGTGTCCGTGTTCATGTTCCACCGCACACGGTATACGGTGCCGGGCCTGAAGAGCCCTGGTGCGGGACGTCCGTCGGCACCCAGTTGCCTGAGCGGTGAGATTCCGTCGAGGATCCAGAACGACCGCCCGTGCGTTGCGGCAACGGCATCATCGCCGTGGATCACGAGGTCCCGGATGGAGGACGAGGGCATGTTCAGTCGAAGGGGTTTCCATGAGGCCCCGTCATCGAAGGAGGCGTAGACCGCGCGCTCAGTCCCTGCGAAAAGAAGCCCTTTCCGCACCGGATCCTCGCGGACGACGTTCACCGGCCCCATCACCGGGAGCCCCTTGACGATCTCCTCCCATGTCCGCCCGCCGTCATGGGTGCGGAAAATATGGGGGCGCATATCGTCGAGCTTGATGCGGTTGACGGCAATGTAGGCCGTATTGGCGTCGAAATGGCTCGCATCCATTCCGGCGATCTTGCTCCATGAGGTGAGCGCCTTCGGTGTGATGTTTTTCCAGTGTGCACCGCCATCGGAGGTGATGTGAACGTAGCCGTCGTCCGTCCCCGCCCAGATAATCCGCGAGTCGAGCGGCGAGGGAGCAAGAGCATAGATCACGCCCCGCCGGGGCTGCTTCGCCAACTCATCGGTCCGGAAAATGCCAATGGACGCTGGGACTTCCGGGGCTTCCCTGGAGAGGTCGGGGCTGATGATATCCCAACTCAAACCTCCTGTTGTAGTTTTGAACAAGACATTCGTCGCAAAATACAGCGTTCGCTTGTCGACCGGGGAAAAGACGAGCGGTGCTGTCCTCAGCACCCTGTACTTTCCCGATCGGATCGCCTCGGGTGCCACGTTCTGGACCTGTCCCGTGGACCGGCGGTAGCGTGTGACCTTTCCGCCGTAGATCGTGTCCGGGTGGAGCGGGTCGGGGGCGACGTATGCCCACTCATCGGCTGCAACCGGATGCCAATCGCGGAACGTGATCCTCCCGTCATTCCCCCTGCTCGCGACACCCGCGCTGCCGCTTTCCTGCTGGCATCCGTACACATTGTAGGGGAACTGGTTATCCGTGATGACATGATAAAATTGGGCGGTCGGCTGATTATACCAGGAACTCCAGGTCCTTCCGCCGTTCACTGTTATAACCGCACCCTGATCTGCCGCAAAGAGCATGATATCGGGCTGCAAGGGGTTAATCCATATCGTGTGATAATCATCTCCACCCGGGGCCCCTTTGATCGCCTTGAAGTTCGTCCCTCCGTCATCAGAACGGTAGACCGATGTATTTGCCACATAGATGACATCTTTGTTCCTGGGGTGAACCTTAACCTCCGCAAAATCGCTCCCCCTCCCCCAGATGCGATCTTCGCTGTTCACGCGGATCCAGTCCTGGCCTCCGTCATCCGACCGATAGATGCCCCCAAGCTGCCCGGCATCAACGACGGCGTAAAGGCGTTTCGGATCGCTCGGAGATATCGCAAAACCAATCCTGCCTAACCCCTGCGCCGGTGTCGGGAGGCCGCTGGTAAGTTGATGCCATGTCGACCCTCCATCGATGGATTTGAAGAGACCGCTCGTCTTCCCCTGCCACGACCCGTTTTCCCAGGGGCCCTGCCTTGAGGACCACAGATCCGCGTAGATGATGTCGGGGTTTGAAGGATCAAGCGCCAGGGCGATCGCGCCGGTGTTCTCGTCCTCATACAAGACCTTGTCCCAGTGGTCGCCTCCGTCGGTTGAACGGAAAACGCCGCGCTCCTGGTTCGCCCCGTATGGATGGCCGAGAACCGCAACGAAGAGGCGCTTCGAGTCCCTTGGATCGACGATGACGGCGCCGATCTGCTGCGCGTCGTCCAGCCCCTTGTGACTCCAGGTTTTACCTGCGTCGGTCGATTTGAACATCCCGTCTCCCACCGACAGGTCCGGGCGCTGAAGACCCTCCCCGCTCCCCACATACAGCACGGATGGATCCGACGGGGCTACTGCGAGCGCGCCGATAGATCCGGTCGATTGATCATCGAATATCGGATTCCACGTCCTTCCGTAATCGTCGGTCCGCCAGACACCGCCATTGTTCACGCCGAAATAGAATACATTGGGCTGATCCGGAATCCCGGTCGCCCCCACCGTCCTTCCTCCGCGGTGAGGTCCGATGCACCTCCATCGCATCTCCCGGAATGTCTCTCCATCTTTGGTCTGAGCTACAACGGCACTCACCATGGCGCCGATGAGAAGAAACAGAACGACTATTCCCTGCCCAATTCGGATCATTGATGGCCTTTCGATACGTGCGAAAGAATTGAAGAGCAATATGGCAAGAGACAGGTCAAAAGTCAATCCCGGTGGCAGCTTACAGCCCGCGTCTCATGCACCTTCTGATGAAATCACAGATCTGAAATGTTCAAAAAAGAGATCCGGTTTGACTTCGAAGGCGACTTCATGCCGTCCCTCCCCGGGGTTATCTGTCCAGCGCGTAGCTCCAAGAGCGCTTTGGTCAGCGAGTTCTACTTCAACCTCACCTTTCCGGAAGGAGCAGAGGTTTTCACTGAATATTGTCGCAGCGGCGAGCGGATCATGAAACGTTGTGCCCGAACGCCCGGTGAACCAGATTTCAGCGAAATCAAGGACTGGAGCAAATACTTTGACGCCTCCCGCCATGCTCCGGAAATCGGCAGCTCCAAGGGAAACCCAGCTCGTGACATCAAGGGGAAGCGTCCGGTGCCTGCGGAGCATGGATCGGTAAACAATGGCTGACGCGTGCGGGTCTCCCGATGCGTTCCACTCCATGGGGCCATAAGGCCCTTTGACCTGGTCAGTGAAACGACCGCACATCGAAACCATCCCCTCGAGCATATCAGGTATCGCAGGATCGACTTTAAAGAGAAGTGCAATATTCGTGAGTGGGCCGATAGTTAGGAGGGTTATTTCTCCGGGATTCTCGCGGATCGTCTCTCGCATAAACGCAACGGCTTCTCCTCGCGGAAAGTCCTCCGCATGGTCCCATTTGTGGATCGCTGCCGCTTGCGGGGCTGTATTCTGTTTTTGCGGGAAAATGAGTGGTTCTTGAGCCCCGGGGAATATTGGGATCCTCCTGCTCGCCGCGGTGCAGATGGCGCTGGCGATCATTGCCCTGCGATCGGATTCTCCTGTGACAGTTGTGATCCCGAGGAGCTCGCAGGAGGGCTGCAGAAGCAGGTAGGCCAAACAGACGGCGTCATCGATGTCGGACCCGATGTCGGTGTCGAGGAGAACCTTCACGAACCCTCCCCGATCCTTCTACGCCAGCTGTTCCGTTCGCGCCGGTTCCTGTACCGGGGTTGTAGCTTCCTCTCCCATGCCCGGCTCCGTTGTTGTTTTCACAAAGCGTGCGAGGAGAGTATACACCACGGGCACCAGGAGGAGGGTCAGGAATGTAGAGAAGAAAAGTCCCCCGACAACGGCTAACCCGAGCGGTCGCCTCGACTCGGCGCCCGCTCCAAGACCGATGGCAATCGGGAGCACCCCGAATATTGTGGCAAGGGATGTCATGAGTATCGGCCGGAGCCGGATGGTCGCGGCCTGGACAACCGCCTCAGCAACAGGCTCGCCCCGAGCCCGCAGCTGGTTGGAAAACTCGACGATCAGGATGGCATTTTTCGTGACGAGCCCGATCAGCATGATCAGCCCGATCTGTGAATAAATGTTCAGGCTTTGGTGAAAGATCAGGAGCGTCAGGAGAGCCCCGAACACCGCCAGGGGCACCGAAAGGAGAATCGTAAATGGATGTACAAAGCTCTCGAACTGGGCGGAGAGAACAAGATAGATGAACACGACCGCAAGAAGGAACATCAGATAGAGACTGCTGCTCGAAGATTTGAACTCGAGCGATTCACCCGCGTATTCCCGTTTCAGCGACGGAGGGAGCTTGTCGCGCGCGATGCGGTCCAGGTCATCCAGCGCTTCTCCGATGGTCTTTCCCGGGAGAAGCGTTGCGGTGATGGTTGCCGAACGGATGCGGTTATAGTGATTTAACTCCTTCGGCGCAAGGGTTTCATCTACCTTGACCACGTTGGCAAGTTGAACGAGACCGCCGGCTCCACGGATGTAGATTCCGTCGATGACATCAGGAGTGGAGCGGGAACTGGCCTTCATCTGCAGAATGACGTCATACTGTTTCGTTCCCCTCTTGAAATTGGTCACAACTCGCCCGCCGAGGAGCGTTTCCAGAGTCGAGCCGATTTCCGCAACCGATGCCCCGAGCGCGGATGCACGCTCGCGGTCGATATTGATGTCAAGCTGCGGCTTGTTGAGGTGAAGGTCCGTGTTAAGATTGACCATGTACCCGAGCTTTGACGCCTCTCCCATCATCACCCCGACGCCCTTGTTCAGCTCATCGTAGCTCTCCCCCTGCAGGACGTACTCGACCGGCGTCGAGCTGAACGATGCGCCGAGACTGGGTGGATTAATCACGAACGCCAGAACTCCGGGAATCGAGATGAGCTGTGGAAAGAGCTCCTGGACGATTTCCTGCTGCGATTTCGATCGTTCGGATCGAGGCTTCAGGGGGAGGAAGAGTATGCCGTTCGTCACGCTCCCGGGGCCGCCGAACCCTAATCCGATTGCCGTGAAGAGAGCCCGGTCTTCGGGGAGCGCGAGGAGGCGCTTCTCCACCTCGCGCATGTATCTGTCGGTATACTCGAGCGTGGCGCCTTCAGGCGCAAGAACTACCCCAAAGGCGGCCCCCCGGTCCTCGGTGGGAACCAACTCGCTCGGAAGCAGCCTGAAGAAAAAGACGCTTGCGATCACTGCAAGCCCGGCGATGGAAAGCATCAACGCCCTCCGCCGTATCGCAACCCTCAGGAGCCGTTCGTAGAATCGGTTGAGGAACTCAAAGAATGCGTCGAAGGCGCGCGAGGCCCAGCTGGTGCCGCTTCCGTGGAGGGGCTTCAGGATCTTTGAGCTGAGCATGGGTGTAAGAGTCAACGCAACGAACCCTGAGATCAGAACGGCAACGGCCAGCGATATTCCGAACTCGTTAAATAATCTCCCCACCGAACCTGTCAGAAACGCGAGAGGGACGAAGACCGCCACAAGGGAAATGGTGGTCGCAACAACGGCAAACCCGATCTCCTTGCTTCCGTCGAACGCGGCCTGCATGCGGCCCTTCCCCATTTCCATGTGCCGGTAGACATTCTCGAGCACCACGATCGCGTCATCGACGACCAGTCCGATTGCGAGAACAAGTGCGAGGAGAGTGAGGATATTCAGCGTGAAGCCCAGGAAATACGCCACGGAAAGGGCGCCGATGATCGAGATAGGGATTGCGATGGACGGAATCGTCGTGGCCCTGAAGCTCTTCAGGAATGTAAGCACGACCAGCACGACGAGGCACATTGCGATGACCAGGGTTTGCTCGACCTCGTCGATGGAGTCGTTGATGAAGGTGGAAGAGTCGTACGCGACATCGAGCTTCATGCCCGTAGGGAGGAGCGCCGTGAGCTCCGGGAGCGCGTTCCGCACGAGGGCTGCCACGTCGACGGTGCTCGCTTTTGACTGCTTGACGATTCCAAGTCCGACGGCGGCTTTTCCGTTGTATCGCGCGACCGTTCTCTCGTCGGCCGCCCCAACACCTACCTCGGCCACGTCGCGCAATCGGACCAGGTCGTTCTCCTTCTGGGAGATGATGATTGCCCCGAAGCCCTCCGGCGTGGACAATTCCCCGCGCGTGAGAACCGCAAATTCCCTTTCCTTCCCTTCCACCCTCCCTCCCGGAATTTCCGCGTTCTCACCCCTGATCGCCGCCTCGACGTCCTGCGTCGTCAACCCATGGGCGGCCATTTTCAGAGCGTCGAGCCAGACCCGCATTGCGTACCTCCGCTCACCGCCGATGATCACCGAGCCCACGCCTGGAAGGCGCTGGATTTTTTCTTTCAGAACCCTGTCCGCGACGTCAGTCAGCTCCAGGCCGTTATGATTGTCGCTGAAGAGAGCGAGCCATACGATTGCCTGCGCGTTCGCATCCACTTTCGAGACGATCGGGTCGTCGATCTCCCGGGGAAGGTTGCCTCGCACGCGCGATACCCTGTCGCGCACGTCGTTCGCCGCCTCATCCACCTTGCGATTCAGCTCGAACTCTATCGTAATGACGGAGCCCTGCTCGCGGCTGGAAGAGGTAAGCGTCTTGACGCCTTCCAGCGTTGCAAATTGTTCCTCGAGAACGTTGGTGATCTGTGTCTCGACCACGCTAGGACTCGCTCCCCGGTAGAGCGTAACGACGGAAATGATCGGTGGGTCGATATCGGGGTATTCACGAACCGGCAGACGCGAGAATCCGATGATCCCGAAGAGGAGAATCGTCAGACTCATGACCGTCGCAAACACCGGCCTCTGTATGGACATCGTGCTGAGCTTCATGCCGGTTATCCCTCCGACTTGGTGGAACCCTGTTTTGGAGCGGCTTCCTCCTGGCTCCTGACGGGCATGACCCGCGCCCCCTCGAAGAGTTTCTGATGCCCGGCCTTTACGACCACCATACCGGGCTTGAGCCCGTCGACGACCTCCACGACCGCGGCGAGCCGCGTTCCCAGTTTGAGAGGAACGCGGGAGACCGTGCTGTCGGGCTTCACGATAAAGACAAACGATTGGTCGCCGCTGCCGAAGACCGCCTCGCTCGGAACGGTGAGGGAACCCGACCGCTCGCTGAGAACCGCGGAGACGTTCGCCGACATTCCGGGCCGGAATTTTCGTCCGGGATTCGGGACCTGGGCAACGATTCTAGCGCTCCTCGTCCCGGCCTCGACCACCGGTTCGACGACGATGATCTTCCCCTTCGATTCATACCCCGGGAACGCCGTGGTCGAAACCGCCACCTGCGCCCCCCGATTGACCTTGGAGACCATGCGCTCGGGGGAAGAAAACACCACCCGGACCTGGTCGATATTGGCAAGTTCAGTGATCGGCTGGCCCGCTCTCAGAAATGTTCCGACGCTCACCCTCCTCGCCCCGATAATCCCGTCGAACGGCGATGTGATTCTCGTCTTCGCAAAGCGGGCCTTTGCCAGGGCGAGATTAGCTTCCGCGACTTTCAGCGCGGCGGCAGCGTCGTCGAGATCCTGCGGGGCACCCGCGTTCTGCTCCACGACTGCCTTGATCCGGTTATGACTGGCCTGTGCCTGGGAGCGCAGCGCTTCAGCCCGGGCGACTTCCGCGGCGAGCTGAGAATCATCCAGCTGGAGGATGAGCGCCCCGCGTTTGATGGCTTCACCTTCATTGAATGGGATCTTCACGACAGCCCCGTCGATTTCCGAAACCACGGTAATTGCCTCGACCGCCTCTATCGATCCGACGGCCTCAAACCTGTCCTCCACCTTTTGGACGGTGACCGGGGAGACTTCCACCGGCATGGGAGGCATGGAAAACCCCCCTCCCCCGCCCCCCTTTGAGCAACCTGGGTTAGCCAGGCACAAGAAGGCGGATAGCGCTCCGCCCACGAGGATATTCACACCCTTCTGCACGCTCATCGTCATGGCTTTATTTTGTTGTCGTTCCTTTATACGAGCCGGAGGTCAGTTGCTTCAGCGTCGTCGCCGCCTTAGCGGTCCTGACCAGGGCCTCGGAATAACGCTGTTGCGCCGCCACGTAATCCGCGGCGAGACGAACCAATTCGAACGCGGTGGTGCGGCCATTGTAAAACTCGATCCTTCCGATCCGTCCCTGCTCTCCCGCTGCGTCGACACCCTCCCTCGCTGCGGTCAGGCGTTCTCTCCCATGGATGAGCTCTCTATAGGTCGATCTGACCTGCGATTCGAGGGCCCGCTCCTGCTCCGTGTATCGTGCCTCTGCATTCGCCAATTCCGCCTGGAGGCGGTCTTTCTCTCCCAACCCGCTCCGGAAGCCGATCGGGATCTTCACTTCGACGCCGACGCTCCAGGTCCTGAAATCGCGGTTGACCACCTGGCTGAGAGCGTCGCTGAAACCGCCGTTGACCGTTGTCCGAAGCGTGTCGCCGTTGAATATGATGTCCTGGGGAGATCCGGAGAGTCCGTTCCCTCCGAGCGAGCCGAGAAGATTCACGGTGGGGAGCATTTCCCACCCTGCGGCACTCGCGAGAGTACGTGCGGCATCGACCTCCGCCTGAGCTGCCTGGAGATCGAGATTGTTTCTGCGCGCGTGTTCGACGATCGTGTCGACCGGGCCGGCGTCGTACTCGCCCGGCGGATCGCTCGTCGTGACAAACCTCGGCGAGCCCGCATCAGGTCTCACGCCGATAACGGCCGCAAACTCGTCGGAGAGCCGGTCGAGCTCCTCCTGCCGGTCGATGAGGAGAATGTTCTGCTCGGCGAGAAATGTTCTTGCATTCGCAACCTGGTTGGGACCCACGAGACCTGCTTTCGCCCTCAGCTGTGTCTCCTGGAGAAATGTCTCCCCTTGATCGTGCGTAAATTTCCTGACCGCGTAGTTTCGCTCCGCGGCGTAGAGTCCCCAGTACCTCAGTTCGACGTCGGACGTCAGCGCAAGTACCTCCTGATCGCGCCTCGCGAGCGCCGCCTGGAGATCCTGTTCCGCCTTTGAGAGCTCCTTGCGGGCGGATGCGCTGAACCCGCCGAGGAGGGGCTGGCGGAGGCTCAGACTCCCGAACGCCGTGTACTGCGGATTGAGAAATGCGAACGCCGAGTTGGTGTTCAGGCGCACTGTATTGACGGATGCCTGAAGCTTGGTGCCGATCGGGAGAGACCACTGGAGGCCTGTGCTGGCTGTCGTCTGCTGGTTCATCAGTATGGGTGCGCCCGCGAAGAATGAGGAGGTGGGTATCGCATCGTCCTCATAACTCATGTTGAAGAACAATTCCGGATCGAAGATCCCCCGTTCCCGCCGGACGGTGCCGAGGGCCGCATCGTAGGATGCCTCAGCTCTGCGCACAGCCGTCGCGTTTGCGAGACCCTGCCGGATTGCCTCTTCAAGTGTCAGGTGGGTCCCCTCGATTCCTTTTAGAAAGACCTGAAGCGAGCTGTCCGGATTGACGGAGAGGGTTTGCCCCTGCGCAAGTGAAGCCAGTAGCATGATTGCGGCATGCGCCGCCATTGAAATGAGTTTTCCTGCCATCGGAGAGAGGAAACAGGTTTGAATCGGGCTTCCCCGGCAATGTACGAATCCCCTCGCAGACATTCAAGAATCCGGGCGGTTTGGTCGTGGATCAGGAGTCTGAGGTCTTGCTGATCGAACGCCCCGGCCGGCTTGAGGCGGAGATCGATCCACGTGTACCTCCTCCCTCCCCGGGCAACCCGAAACCCACTCTGATCGATGCTGTTGCTCCCGACTTCGACCTACCTTTTCAAGCAGTCGAGATAGCACGTCTGGAGCTGGAGCGGGAGCGATCAGGCAAGGTTGAATGTGCAGCGAATTTCGGGGAATTCTTCGAGCATCGCAGCCAGTTCGTAAGAGTCCTTCGCGCCGTGAGCGCGCACCCACTGACCCTGCAGCTGATCGCGCTCCGAGTCGAGGTACATCGACTGGTGCTGATGCCAGATGAGATTGAGATAGAGGCTTCCGCTCGGATTCGCCATAGTTCCAGAAACGTGGATTCGCGACGGATTTCAATCCGCGATTTGAGACGACCTTACGCGACTATCACTGAACCGCAGAAGTGCTGACGCCTCCCGCCATGTTCAGCCTTCTCATCAAGGAGACAAATCGCTGATCGTTGCGAATCACATCGAAGGCAGGTTCCACGTTCACGAAAACGAGGGAGCCGTCGCTAATCTCGTATGCTTTTTCAAGCCATTCAAAAACCTTTTCCGTCTCACCAAGTCCCAAGTACACAATGCTGATCCAGTAGGGGGAGACGTATTCCTCCTGTGCGCGTTCAAGAAGCAAGTCTTTGTAGAGAATCGCCTCATCTCTTCTCCCTGCCACCGCATAGTAATGGCCAAGCGCGGCCACGGTAACCGGATGTCCCTTTGAAGAGAGCGTCGCCCGCTGGAAAGCATCAAGGGCCTGGCTGTACATTTTTTTTTGCTCGTATGCCGCACCAAGTGGAAGGTATGCCGCAATAAAGCGGGGATCATATCCAAGCATGCTTTTGAACTTTTCAATCACATCGTCGTATCGCCTCTCGAAGTAGAGAGTAAGGCCATAATCCGCGCTGATGACGGGCGAATACGGGTCAAGGGTGCGCGCCCTCTCGCGGGCAACTGCCGCCTCGGGGAAGCGACCCATCGTCGCAAGGTAGATTGCATAGAGGCTGTGCCCCGTAGCGTAATTTGTATTCAACGCTACAGCACGTTTGAATTCCAAATCAGCCCTTTCCCAATTCCGGTCATAATGCATGAGAGTCATAGCAAACGACGTGTGAGCCTCCGCGAGCATGCTATCGAGGTGCAGAGCCGTCGCCGCCGCGGCTTTCGCCTTCGGGTATGCCTCCCCTGGGGGAAGCACGTCAAAGTTGCCGAGCAGCGTGTAGGAGTCCGCCAAGCCCGCATAGGCAAGAGCATACGTGGAATCGATGGCGATCGCGTGGTTGAAGTCGTTGATCCCCTCGCGCAAGGAATCGGGCAACCGCTTGTTCCAGAGGTACCGCCCCTTGAGATAGAGAGAATATGCTTCCAGGTCACGTGTCGGCTTCTTTTCGATGCGCTCACGTTCATCTGAAGGGAGTTTTGCGCGCAGCGCAGTTGCGATCTTTTTTGCAACATCGCTCTGGATCGAGAACACTTGGCTCATAACCGTGTCGTACGTTGCCGTCCAGAGCTGTAGGTCCGTCTCCGCGTCGATCAAGCGTGCGTCGATCCGCAGCTGATTTTCGGCTCTCCGAACGCTCCCCTCCAGAACCGTGCCGACGTTCAGCTCCGCTCCGATTGTCCGAAGGTTTTTCGCCGTGTTCTTGTACTGCATCATCGATGTCCGTGAAATCACTTTCAGGCTGCCGATCTTTGAGAGCTGACCAATAATATCATCCGTAACACCATCGCTGAAGAATTCACTCCCCGTTTCTCCGCTCATGTTCTTAAAGGGCAAGACAGCTACCGAAAGGCGATCGCGCGAAATGGATCTGGAAGGTTGGACTATATACAATGCAATTCCAACGATGAGGATTGCAGCAGCCAATGCATAGAAACGGGCCGGCACTCTTCTTGAAGCGAACATCATTCGCTCGGTCACAGCCGAAGGATGCTTCTCCCACGGCATCACCACCCGGTAAATATGAATAGGCAAGCGGATGTTCTTTAGCTCTCCTTTCCCGAGACGGAGCAACGGGACCTCGAGCTTATTCTGAATCTGTCGCGCAACGTCTTCGGACAAACAGATCCCTTCCGCACTCGAAAGCGGCTCGATGCGCGCGGCTATGTTGACACCATCGCCGTGGACATGTGTACCGATAGCGACGACATCCCCCAGGTGAATACCAATTCGAAGCTTGATGACGCGCGGCGGGGGCACTCGTGAGTTTCTATCGTGCATCATTTGCTGCACCGCGATGGCGCAGCGGGTGGCTCCTAGAGCGCTCTCAAATTCTACCATGAAGGCGTCACCGGCTGTCTCTATTTCGTGCCCTCCATACTCAGTAAATACCGATCGAAGGAGCATCCTGTGCTCCTGTAGCAATTCAAGGGCAAGCTTCTCGTCACGCTGTCCAAGCGCACTGTACCCGACCATGTCGGTAAACATTATGGCGGCGAGCTTGCGGTGTTGTTTTGGCTCTTCGGGCAAGTTTATCTCAAAACTTCAGGGAAGGACGTAAAGGACCGCGCGCGAGGGCACCCATCGGCAGAAGGTACCCAAAGAGGCATGAAATGTCAACTATGGGCAGTGTCCTGCTGTTGTCCGATTTGTCATGATTTGAGCTTACCGGGTTCCGCGCTCAGAGCCTTTTCTTGATGGTTCTCTTTTCGCTTTGGGTTTTCGCCAGCGAATAGGCGGTCTTGTAATGCGCCTTCGACCTCTCCCGATCGACGGAACTGTAGAGCTCCCCCAGCAGGACGTAATAGAAGTGGCTGTCCGAAAGTTGTAGTTTCTCGGCTTCTGCGATCGCCTCGGCAACTCCGCGCGCCTTTGACAGTGCGTACGTCCTGTTCAAAGCGACCATCGGAGAATACTCAATCTGGAGGAGCCGATTGTAGAGTTGAAGGATGTGCTCCCACTTCTCGGCGCTGTCCTTTTTCTGGGTGTGCCAAAAGGCAATGGCGGCTTCGAGGTGATAGGTTGAAACATCATCCGTCTCTGATGACTTGTTGAGGAAGAATATTCCGCGGTCGACGAGCTCTTTATTCCAGAGATGCTCGTCCTGATCGTCGTATAAGATCATCTCGCCGTTCTCGTTCGTGCGGGCGTCAAAGCGTGATGCGTGAAAACACATGAGGGCAAGGAGGGCGTTGGCGGAGGGCCGGTCGGTGGAATTCTCCTCGACGAGCATGTAGTTGAGCCGCATCGCCTCCAGACAGAGGTCTTTTCGGAGTGTGATATCCTGACTCGTCGAATAGTATCCCTCGTTGAACAGGAGGTAGAGGGTTTTCAGGACGGTTGAAAGCCGGTTGTCTATCGCGGACCTCCCGGGGAGCTCTATCCGCACTCCCTCCTTCCGCAATCGTTCCTTCGCTCTGAAGAGGCGTTTGTTGATCGTCTCCTTATTCGTCAGAAAGGCGTCGGCGATCTCTTCGATTCCGAATCCGCACAGGACGCGGAGCGAGAGAGCGATTTGCGCTTCAGGCGGGATCACGGGTGTGCAAATGGCAAACATCATCTGGAGCTGGCTGTCGCTGATGTGACTGTCGGTAAGATCGATCTCGTCTTCCCGCTCGCAGGCGTACGGGTCCGCAATTTCGGAGGCGCGCACCTCCGCAAAGCGAGCTCTGCGGATCGAAACATTTCGCGCCTTGTTCTTTGCGACGGCGTACAGCCACGCCTGGGGGTTGTCGGGCAATCCTTTGAGCCCCCATGTCTCGGCGGCAGATAGAAACGTATCGCTCGCAATATCCTCTGCGATCTCGATGCGGTCGAATCCGAATCGCTTAATCAGAACCGAGACTATCTTGCGGTACTCGGTCCGAAACAGGTGGGGGATAAGTTCGTGTTCCTGCGCCACGGGAATACTCCTCCCCCCACGCTTAGGTGGGGGGAAGTAGTTGCCGGACTAGTTGCCATCCATCGAGACGATTGGTCTCACTTCAACATTTCCGCCTATCGTGAGCACGGGGCAACCTTTTGAGAGTTCGGCCGCTTCTTCGATGGTGTCGGCTTTTATCACGATGTAGCCGCCGATGGACTCCTTAACCTCGACGTACGGTCCATTGGTGACGTTTGTATTCGGCTTGACGACCTTTCCCTCCCGGCCTAGCCGGTTTCCGGGGCTTGAGAGCTTGTTTTGAGCTGCGATGCTACCCATCCAATCCTGCCACTTCTTCAACATAGCCTGCATCTGCTCCGGGGATGGCTGGGCATCCGTCGAGCCGTGGTCCCTTCTGAATACCAAAAGAAATTCCTTCATGGCGTGTTCCTTTCCGTATGTGACATCTTGTGGTCTGTACCCCGTATGACAAGCGAGGGATGGCAAATTGGACAGGAGACCATTCACTCATTTCGTAGCGCTTCCACCGGATCGATCCTGGCCGCCCGGGACGCGGGGTACAGTCCGGCAGCGACGGCCACGCCGACTCCCACACAGAGCGCAGTCAGGACGAGCCATGCGGGAAGCGCGAACAGCTCGAACTCCGGGATACCTTCCTTTCTCATGTACACGTGAGCCACAATGCTCGCGATGCGCGTAATTAGCCACCCTGAACAGATGCCCGCAACCGCTCCGATGAAGCCAATGGCGCCCGACTCTACGAGGAAGAGCATCCGGATCACCCCCTCGTCGGCTCCGAGCGACTTGAAAATCCCGATCTCACGCCTCCGTTCGAGGATCGACATGACCATCGTATTGACGATGCCGAGGGAGGCGGTGAGGAGGGCTAGGAGGCCCACGGTACCGAGGGCCATGTTGAAGTAAACAAACGACTTCTGGATCTCCTCGAATGAAGCGGCGAAGCTGAAGGTGCGGTACCCCATCGCCTCTATCGAATCCTTAATGGGGCCATAGAGAACGTGCGGATCGAAATTCAGCGTCACTTGCGAGAACGACTTTCCGGATTGATCGTTTTGTCCCGGGAAGAGGTTTCCCGAGCTCATCGCCGCAAAGAGGTCGGCAGGGTTCCCGCTTAATCCGCTTGTGCTGAACATCTCCCCGGTACGGAAGGGGATGATGACCGGCTCCATCCGAACCCTCCCCACCTGATCGGTCTCCATCACGCCGCAGACGGTCAGCGTATCGCTCACCGTGCGCCGGCCGTTCACAAAACCGTTGACGAACCTTCGCACCGCCTCGTTTGCTTCCGTTTTGATGATCTGCCCCCGGTACCGGGAGTTGAAAAGCAGCGAATCGAATTCAATCCGTTTCACCCTGTCGAGCACCGTCACACCCCCTTCGACAATGACGTGCGCAAGAGCGCTGTCGATGGTCGACACCTGGACGGATACAACCACGCGCTTCCCGATGCAGGAATCGGGCGTCTTGATTCCGGCCGACTTCAGCAGCCGGGGCGAGAGAATAACCGTCCGCGAGGAGTCATTTGCGAATATTCTTCCCGCCTTGATTCTCGAGAACAGCTTTGTCTCGAGCGCGGCCCGCGATAGCGGCTGCGCGCGCGAGTCGAGGAGGGTGTCGCCTATTCTGATCCTTACACTGAAGACGTCGTAAGGATAGACTAGCAGAACGCCAGGAACTCTCGCGATTTTCTCCAGAGCGTCGGCATCGAGCCGCGGGGAATTGGGCGCTTCGGCCTCGCCCGGCCTCCGCTGCGGGTAAACCTGCATCGTCGTCAGCAGTCCAAGTTCGTTGAACTGCTTTTCGATATTTTCCCTGGTGCCCGCCCCGAAAGAGACCATGGAGACGAATGCAGCCATCGCGATGACGATTCCCGCGACGGTGAGCGTCGTCCGGAGCTTCATCCGCCAGAGGTTCGCCGATGAGATCGCCACCAGGTCTCGCGCCGTCAGACGGTGATCCCTCCTCCCGATCGGCCGCTCTCGGCGGACGCGATGTGGCCATATTGCATGCGGATCAGCCTGTGGGAACACTCCGCCGCCATCTCGGTATTGTGCGTCACCATAACGATGGTGAGTCCATTCCGGTTTAATGCTACGAGAAGATCGGCGATCTGCCGGGCGTTTTCGTAATCCAGGTTCCCCGTAGGCTCGTCGGCAAAGAGAATCTCAGGATTCTTCACGATTGCGCGGGCCACTGCGACCCGCTGCTGCTCGCCGCCGGAGAGATCGGCGGGATTGTGCAAGACGCGCTCCGCGAGGCCCAGCCGCTCGAGCACCTCCTGCGCCATGCGTCGCCTCTCTCTCGGCCTTGTGCGGTTGAAGAACAGGGCCGATTCGACGTTCTGGAGCGCCGTGTAATGGGAGATCAGATTGAAGGATTGAAAAATCATCCCGACCTTGAGGGCCCTGTATTCCGCCATCTTCCTCCGGCTCAGGCCAGCCAGAGGAACACCGTCAAATTCGACGCTCCCTGAGGTGGGAGTGTCGAGGCCCGCGAGGAGATTCAGCAGGGTCGATTTGCCGGACCCGGATGAGCCGACGATTGCCAGAAACTCTCCCCTCGCGATTTCGAGAGAGACCCCCTCGAGAGCCCTGACCTGCTGCGGCCCGCGTTTGTAGACGCGTCCGAGATTACTTGTGCGCACGCGCGGAGCTTCTGACATGGTGCGTTCAAAGTAGAGATTTCACGAGCCAGTATCAAACACCTGCCATCTGAAAAAGGAAAATCGTATAGTTGACACATGCGGTGACCTCATGAAGAAGCTGAAATTCGAAATGCCGCATTGCGAGGCGAGGCTCGCCACGATCAAAGGAACCCTTACGTGGGAGGAAATTGCCAACATCGTCGGAACAGCAACCGAAACCGTCATCCGGCTTCTGTCCGAACTCAAAGGGAGGCACATCGTTGCCCTCGAGGGAAAGAGCACCACGCCCTCCTTAAGCTGGCGCACGTGTTCGAATAGAAGCCTCGGACCCCTCTCCTCCCCGCCTCTGATCAGGGCCGGGCGACGCGCGTGAGCTGATTGGCGACAAGCTGCCAGCGTCCCTTGCGCTCCACCCACACGTGAATACTCCGAAAATTATCGGCTGTCGCCTGACCGCTGTACTGCCCCTTCAGATAGACATGGCTCTTTACGACCGCCACATTTCCGTAGATCCGGACGTGGACTTGATCCTCATTCGGGGCGATGGAATCCAACGAGGTCGCTCCCGATTTGAGATTCGCTATACGTTCAGCCTTCGTCACGAGAGCGCCGTTCGCATTCGTGAAAAGATACTCGTCTCCCCATAATGAATCGAGCGTCTTTGTGTCCTTTCGCAGCATCGCCGCACGATGAGTAGCGATCGCTTGCATTACTTCTGTGACGGCGACGGAATCACCGATCACCTTCGGTTTCTTGTTCTGTGAAGTCGCAGCAGAAGCAAAAAGCAGAAGACCGGACAACATCACGACGAGTTTCATGGGACTGCCTCCTTCCCTACAAATGATGAATGTATGGTTTGGGATATGTGCCGGAGCCGGCATTAAGTCCGGGCGGGAAGGTATCGATCGCTGCGAGCGTCATGTTTGCCGCCCACCCGTGGGATGGAAGTCGCAGGTGATAGTAGTGGACAGGGCCAGAATCGAACTGGCGACACACGGCTTTTCAGGCCGTTGCTCTACCGACTGAGCTACCTGTCCGGCGTTTTGATGCAGGGGAAGAACGCGGCCGACGAGGAGGAGCCGCTATGCCTTTTGGAAAGTCAGAAGTTCGCGGCAATCTGAGCTCAGGACGCGAAGGCCCTTTACTTCGGAGAGCCCCTGCCCCGTCCGTGCCATCGATTCTCCTGCGCGGCGGGGAAGATATGCCTTGCCGGCCTGTTTGAATCCGCTCTCGCGGAAGAGCGTCGTAATCTCGTTGGGAAAGTCGATAAACTCCGTGTTGGTGAACGCCGGTTCGACTACCACTGACACCCTCCCACCCGACTTCAGAATTCTGGAACACTCACGCACGATTCCCTTGAACTTCAGCACGAATTCTGCCTTCGATGCATCCATGCTCACTTCGAAATCGGTCGACGAATCCTTCTGCGTAAAATCCGCCGGCGGGTCGAGAAAAATGTAATCCACACTACCCGACTGCTCGGGAATGCCGGTCAGCAAAACATTATTTCGCGCAATTCGGTCGTCGGTAGGCGTGATGTCGTACATCTTGTACGTTCGCCCCTGGAAATGCGGGATCATCTCGATGATGTCCCCCATCGTGCCGCTCCCGGCGAACGGATCGACAACATAGTCGTCCGGCTTTGAATAGTAGTAGAGAGCGTTAGCAACGATCTGGCCCGAGAGCCTCCCTTTAAAATTAGCTTTCCCGAAACGCGGATCGGGGGTCTCAAATGTCCAGACGTTGCGTTCGCGCAGATCGAAGCCGTATTTCGTCCGCTCGTCGATCCTTCGTGCGACGTCGTCATCGTGGATCCGCTTCCTGAGATCGGAGATGGTCCAGTGGTGATCCACGGCCATCTTTTCATACTGATCCCTCTTTCTCGTTTCGTCGACCTTGGTCGCAAGATCGAAGTAGAATACCTCCGGGAGATCCCTCTTTTTGACGTCGGGATAGTACGTGTAATACTGCTGGCACTGTTTCAGCATCGAATATGGGAACTTGATCCCGGGGTGCGACGAGACCATTTTCAGGACGTGGTCTTCGAACATCCCTGCCTTTCGGGCCACCGGCATCACCTTTTCAACCAGGAACCTTCCGAGGTCCCAATAATTGTCTACGTTGAAGGAGTTAAGCTCGCGGACCAGATCTGCGACTGAAAACTGCTTCGGCTCGGTCCTCACCGCGGCCGGCCGCGAAGCGGCAGAGACCTTCTTCTTTGTCTTTTGTGCCATGTGTGTTCCTTCCCGGATGTGCTGAAGAAAGAGGATCGAACAACGGATGAAGATTACGGACTGACAGGGCGAAATATACGAAAACCGGGGTGTAAAATCAAAGCGGAGAGCCGAAAAACTCAAAACGAGCGGGCTGTGCGGCCAGGCGGGCTTTCCGGTTTACTCGAATTCTGTCGGACTCTTCTGGCCGACGTAGCTGACGATGTCCTCACCACCGTCGACTCCGATGACGTTTCCGGAAATAAAATGCGCATCGTCAAGGGAAAGGAGTGCGATCGCGCCGGCAACATCTTCAGGTGTGGTGACCCGCATCTGGGGGTTTTTCCCGCGCGCTATCTTCAGCATGCTCTGAGCGCCGGGAATTTTGCGGAGGGCGGGGGTATCCGTAACCCCGGCAAGAATCGAATTTGCCGTGATATTGCGCGGACCGAGCTCCATGGCCAGTTCACGAATGTGCGATTCCAGGGCGGCTTTGGCGGCAGAGACGGCCCCGTAGTTTGGCAAGACGTTATGCCCCCCGGAACTGGTCATGGCGAAGATACGGCCCCCGGCTTTCATGAAACCGTTGATCACCACGGCCTGGGTCCAGTAGACCAGCGAGTTTGCCATGACGTCCAGTGTCATCTCCATCTGCGATTGTGAGAGGACGTCTTCGATCCGGGCTCCGATGTAGGGCTTCAGCGTTCCGAAAGCGAGAGAGTGGACAAGCGTCCGGATCGTGGCATTCGGAGACGACAGGAATTCCTTCCGGATCGCCTCAATTGTGTCGGCGCGCTTGGCAGGATCGGAGGCATTAATATTGAAGAAGACGGCTTTGGATCCGGCCGACGCGATCTCACCTTTGATCCGCTCGACGTTCTGCAGGCCAGCGGCCCGGTCGAAGTGCACGCCGAAGACGCTCATTCCACGCCGGGCGAGCTCTAGGGCGGCAGCGCCGCCGAATCCGCTCGACGCGCCGAGGATAAGCGCCCATTGGTCCTTGCTGAATTGCTTGCCTGTTGCCACCGGTTGCCTCTATGACGGGTGATGCGGAGTGCGGGTCAGAGTGTGGCCAAGATGGGAATTTCCGAGCTGAAAATCAACTCTATTCGACGGTCACGCTCTTGGCGAGATTGCGGGGTTGATCGACGTCGCAGTGACGGGCAACCGCCATGTGGTACGCGAGGAGTTGAAGAGGGATGCTGTTTACGATCGGGCCGAAATAGTTGTACGTGCGGGGAACCCTTATGACGTACTCCGCGAGCTCCCCGATGTCTGTGTCGTCCTCGTTTGCAATGGCGATGATCCGGCCCTTGCGCGCCCTGACTTCCTGCATGTTGCTCACGACCTTGTCGTAGATGGCATCCTTGGGAACGACAAACACGACAGGCATGTCCTCATCGATCAGCGCGATCGGGCCGTGCTTCATCTCCGCGGCCGGATACCCCTCCGCGTGGATGTACGAAATCTCCTTCAGTTTCAGCGCCCCCTCAAGCGCCGTGGGGAAATTGCTCCCTCGCCCCAGGTACAGAAAGTTGCTCACGTGTTTGAACTCTTCGGCGATCGACCGGATGTGGGCCGAGCTCCGGAGTACATCCGTGACTTTCGAGGGAATCGACGCGAGATCCGCGGCCAGAATCCTCCCCTGCTCCATGGAGAGCCCCCGGTGGCGGGCGAGAAGGAGCGTGATCAGCGAGAGAACGGCGATCTGCGACGTAAAGGCCTTCGTCGACGCCACGCCGATCTCCGGGCCCGCGTGAATGTACACTCCGGCGTCCGTCTCGCGCGCGATTGTGCTTCCTACGACGTTCACGATGCCGACGACGGTCGCCCCTTTCGCTTTAGCCTCCCGCAGCGCGGCAAGCGTGTCTGCCGTCTCGCCGCTTTGGCTGATGAGAAATACCACATCGTCGGGATTGACGATCGGATTGCGGTACCGGAACTCCGAGGCGTAGTCCACCTCCACCGGAATGCGCGCAAGCTGCTCAAGCATGTACTTGCCGGCCAGCGCCGCATGCCAGGAAGTGCCGCACGCCGTAATGATGATCCGACGGGCATTCAAAACTCTGTCGAGCACAGGTTCCAATCCGCCCAGCTTGGCGGTTCCCTGTCCCGCCTGCAACCTCCCCCGGAGCGAGTTGCGGATCGACTCGGGTTGCTCGTGGATCTCTTTGAGCATGAAGTGCTCGAACCCGCCCTTCTCAATCTGTGCCAGGGAGAAGGTTATTTCCTCAACCTCTTTGATAATCTCCTCGTCGTGGACCGTTTTCGTGAGAAAGGATCCGGCCGTCAGGCACACTACTTCACCGTCCTCCATATACACGACGTGACGCGTGTGATCGACCAACGCGGAGGCATCGGAAGCGATAAGATGCTCGTCTTTGCCTACCCCGATGACGAGGGGGCTGCCTTTTCGCGCAGCGATGATCTTGTCCGGCTCCCTGGTGGACACGACCAGGATTCCGTACGCCCCTTCGACTTCGAGCAGCGCCTTCCGGACCGCCGTAAACAGGTCGTCGGAGTGCTTGACCATCTCCTCGATGAGGTGCACGAGGACCTCTGTATCGGTGACCGTGCGGATCGAGTGGCCGTCCGCCTCAAGCTTTCGCTTCAGCGAGGAGTAGTTCTCGATGATCCCGTTGTGGATGAGGGCGATTTCCTTACCGCAATCCCAGTGCGGATGAGCGTTTTGATCGTTGGGCTCGCCGTGGGTCGCCCAGCGCGTGTGTCCGATCCCCAGAGTCGCCCCGCTCGGCGGTCCGCCGGAGTCTCCGATAAGGCTCACAAGCTCTGAGACCTTGCCGGCCTTCTTAAAGACCTCCAGGCTTCCTCCGTTGACAAGCGCAACACCGGCCGAGTCGTAGCCGCGGTATTCCAGCCGCTGCAAACCGTCCAGGATGATTGGAAGGGCTTTCTTCCGGCCTACATAGCCGATTATTCCGCACATCGCGTCACCTCATTACAGAGTCGTTGCTCTCACAACAAAAAATGTAGGGAAATCCCTCCCGAAAAACAATGAACCTGCTTACACGAGACCGATTACTCCCATCATCCTGCCCGATCGGGCGCCGTCCCTGCGATATGAGTGGAGGAATTCCGGATTGCAGATCGTGCAGGAATCCGAGATTTCTATGTTTCCGTCTGAAATGCCGGCGGCGGCGAGCATGGCGCGATTCGCCGCGCGCAAATCGAGCCGCGCCCGTCCCGCATCGTTGCGGGCAACGAACACGGGCTGAAACTGCACCGCGACTTCTTCACCCACTTCATAACAGCACGAGCCTGCCCCCGGCCCGACGAATGCAAGGATGTCGCCCGCGCGTGAGGATCGCTCAACAAGCATCCGGATGGCTTTCGATAGGATGCCGAGCCTGGTTCCCCTCCATCCGGAGTGCACTGCCGCGGCCAGACAATTCTTCGGGTCGAAGAGAAAAATCGGCAGGCAATCCGCAACCGACACTGAAAGTGCCACCCCCCTGCGATCCGTCACGAGAGCGTCGCACTCCTCGTACCGGCCCGTTTCCGTGACAAAGCGGACCGAATCGCCGTGCACCTGCCCCGGTATGGCAAGAGCGGAATCCTGAATTCCGAGGATGCTCAGAAATCGCTTTCTGTTTTCCCGAACGAGCTCCGCGTCGTCTCCTACGCGAAAGCTCGTATTCATGCCGAAGGGATTGGGGCTGACCCCTCCGATTCTCGTGCTCATCCCGAACACTACCCCGGCGTGAGAGGAGAATAGCTGTGAATGCACGACGCGAACCTCAGGAGTCATGGTCCGCACCTCCGGCCGCCGTCTCCCTCCCCGCAAGGGGGAGTCTGATCGACACCTCAGTTCCACCTGCGGGGGGACTTTCGATGGCGATGCTTCCTCCGAGGTCGTCGATGATCTTTTTTACGATGGCAAGCCCCAAACCCATGCCTTCAGTCTTGGTAGAGAAGTTCGGCTCGAAGAGACGGCCCCGTATCGCGGGCGGTACACCGGGGCCATCGTCCGCGATCCCGACGAGTGCGTCGTTTCCTGTCCGCTTAGTGCTCAGAGAAATCACGCCCCTTCCCTCCATGGCTTGAACGGAATTCCGGAGGATATTGATGAAGACCCGGCGGAGCTCGTCCGGATCCGCACTCACGAGCAGCTTCCCCGGCGCGAGATCGCTTCGAAACGCAATCTTGCCGTCCTGTTCATACAGGTGCCTTGCCTCCGCGAGAATCCCGTGCACGTCACAAGTCTCAAGCTTCCGCTCCGGCATCCGGGCGAATATCGAGAATTCGGTGGCAATGGTGCTCAGCGTGTCGATCTGCACGAGAAGCGTCTCCGAGATCGACCTCAGTAGTACCCCGAACTCCTTCGCCCCGTCGCGGTATGCCTGGCGAAGATGCTGGATGGAGAGTTTCATCGGCGTCAGCGGGTTCTTAATCTCATGTGCGATTTGCTTTGCCATCTCCCTCCAGGCAAGCTCGCGCTGCGCTCTGATGGTCTCTTCCTGCGCCCGCCGCAGGTCCCGAACCATCTCCCCGAAGCTCTGTTCGAGATCCCCCAACTCGTCCCGGCTGTGCCGCTCGATCTTCACGTCAAGGTTTCCCCGGGCGACTTCCAGCGCGGCACTCTTCAGGCGGCGGATTGGAGAGGAGATCTGGCCCGCGAACGCGGTTCCCACCACGAGCGAGAACAGGAGCGCAACCGCGTACGCGCCGTAGAGAAATACATCCCTGCGCGTCAACTCCGCGTTCATTTCTGTCTGACGGTAGAGCGTTGGAACAGACGCGACACCGATAACCGATCCGTTCTCCGACACGATGGGCCTGTATCCTACCACGTAGGGCAGATTCCCGATCATCCGGTTTTCCGCGTGGAAGTTCTTCTTTTTCAACACGATGTTCAGGTACGCTTCCGCACTCAGGCTGGGCTCGAGCAATTCGGCGGCGAACATTTCGGGCTTGCTGCTTGCCTGCAGCGACGTTCCCCGGTAGACGACGAAGTCCGTGTTCAGGTCGGCGGCAATGTCCGAGCACTTGTCGTCGCTGAGCTGAGAGAGCACGACGGGCAGGCTGATCCCGAGCTGCCGCTGAATCTCCGCGATCACGACGGAGGTCTGGTTGCTCAACCACTTCACGGAATTCTCCCTCATCCGTTCCGACGCGTACTCCCTGTTGTAGTACGCGAGGATTCCGACCGGAATGAGAGAGACGATGACAAACGCCGCGAGAAGCTTCGCCCGGAACGAAGCTTGCATCCGCGGACCCCTGAGGAATCGCCCCGCGAAGAGTACAAACAGCGCCCCTGCACCGAGGAGGCCAAAGAACAGCAGATACCGCAAGTAGCTGTAGAGATGCCAGCGGAATCCGAGTCCCTCGATGCTCAAGGCGACCCATGCGTCCGTCTGACCTGCAGGCTGCTCGCGCAGGTAGTAGGTCTCATAGCTCACGCCCTCGATCTCCTCATCCAGCCATATCCCAGCTTCAGTCCCCGCGCGGACGGCCTCGGGCATCGGGCGATCGAGGGGAAGCGATTCTCCCGTCGTGGAAACGAGCTTGCCTCCAAAGTACTCAGACATCATCAAGGTGCGGTAGGGGCGTCCGAACGTCTCGCGGGTCGCGCTCCGGAGGAATTCCGGAGCCTCGCCCCGAAGCATCGCCTGCTTCCCCGCAGATACCTCCACCCGAACTCCTCCGAGCTGCCAACCACTGTCTGAGAGCACGGGCGCCGTGCCTTCGTACCACCTGACGACGGTCCCGTCGGCGCTCTTTTCCTCGATGTGCACCGCACGCCCCGTCCAGGCGGCTCCCCCGCTCCGGGGCGAGAGCGTGTGAGGGGGTGTGCCGATGTGAAAGTTGCTGAGGACCCTTCCGTCGGGGCCGAAATACGTAACGTTGCAGTTATACCCTTCTCTGCTCAGGTTGCTTCCCGCCCAACGGGTGAAAGCCATTTTCCCGATATCATCCGAGTCGCCGGAAGCGAGGATTGCCGCGGCTTCACGGCCGGACAATCCGTCGAGCGCCTGGTTCGTTACCAGAGTGAGCCAGCTGTTCACGGGCCTTGAGATCTCGGAGGCGAGCAATTCGACGTGATTGCGATCGAGTGCATGGGCATCGCGGTCGAGCTGCACGACAAGGCCAAGCACCGCGGCGGAACCGGCCAGTGCGAGGCGGGGAGCGCTCATTGAAAACGGAGGAAGGCCCGATCGTCCTCTCATGACCCAGGCGATTGCCGCGAGTCCGAGGAGATAGACGAATCTCTCACCCTGTCCCATCAGCGGATTATCCTGAAGCGCCCCGAACAAAACGCTCACGCCGGTAAAGACAATGATGACGACCGCCCAATGTGCGCTGTCCCGTCCGGTCAACGCCCTCGCAGAGATACGGACCGCGATAGATACAATAACCGATCCTGCGAGCACCAGTGAGAGGGCCGCAACCAGCAGACCCGTCAGCATCGCTGCAAGGTGGATCGAAGGGATGATGAACCCGGGATCGTTATATCCGAGATTTGAATCAAACAACGCGCTGCGAGTGAGTGCCGCAAACCCCCGAATGAAGAGGCAGTCGACGAACGCCAACACCGGAAGGAGCCCGAGGAGCAGGACTCTTGCGCGAACCGGCGATCGCGATTCTTCCTCCCTGGAGCGCACAGACAGGTCCCTGATCCAGGAAATGACCAGGAGAACATTCCAGAAGAGGAACACGGAAGTGATCAGGAGGTCTCCGACCGACTTCGCAAGTCCCGACCCGAAGGGAGATGCGAAGTAAATCGGATTGAATATCTCGAGTCTGGCATATCCCGATGGTACATTAAGCCAGATCAGGACGAAGCGGAGGATCCAGAGGAGGGCCGATCTGATCAGCAGGAGCGCACCCTTCCCCGGCCATTTCCAGCGATAGAGAAACGCGGCGATGATGGTGATCATCGCAAGCAGAAAAAGATTCAACGCCCCCAGAGCTTCTTCATGGATCTCATCCAACCTCGTTGCCAGAACTGGCCGCGGGAGATATGCGAATCCGAGCCGCGTTCCACTGATCCCTGTGAGGGGGATGGAGAACGTATGTTCGTCACGCGCGGCGGGGGCGGAGCGTGAAAAATCAAATTCAGGACGAACCTCCAGCCGCCGCGGGAAGGTGGAGGTAAACGCGTCGTTGTTGATAAACCTGTTGTTGATCGGATAGTTGACGTCGAAGAGCCGCTGTCCGACAACGAATCCGTCGGGAGACCCCCCTTGGTACAGCGGGATCGAGATCGTAAGGTACGAGTACAGGGGGCCATCCTGGACGAATGACGACTCCCGGGCCGCCAGTTGGTCGGGAACGGGACTCGGACCGCGATGCCCGGCCCATCCAACAAGCCGCGCCGCCCGGTCGTACACCTCGATTGATACGTCCTTCGAGGGGGCGGGAGTGAGTGATTCGAACAGCCGGATCTCCGAGAGGCTATCGCCCTTCAATATTTGGCTCCGGACATCGGGCCGTTGAGCGATCTGCCGGGTCTGCTCGAGCGATTCCTGTTGATAGGACTGAAATCGGGATTGTAATTCCTCTCCCAGCCGGCGCTCTTCGGCCGATGCGTTCGCCTCCCAGTGAGTTCGGACGTAAGAGGAATAGAGCTTGTCGTAGGCGAGGGAGGCGAGGGCTAAGGAGGCGAAAAGGAGAGGGAGAACGATCCGGGATTTTACGAGGCGATGACTGTTTATGAATAATCTCCTTTCAACGCGAATTCAGAGTCAGTAGACGCTGAATTGCGAGATCATCCATCCATCGCCCGATTTCTTCAGGGCCACATATACCTGCAGAAGCTCCTGCGAACCGCGGTGAAGGTAGGTCCCTCCTCCCGTCGCATAAGGAGTTCCTTCCACGGTATTCGAGCTGCTGAATTTGAAGCTGAGGACGCGCCGGCTCCTGAAATAGTCTTTGAGGATGTACAACGCCTGGTTTTCGCTGAAGAAACCTCCTTCAACGTCTGCCAGGTTGAGATAGACCTGCTTCGCGAGATGCCGTGAGAGAGGGCTCAGATCTCCGGATCGCACCGCCGCCTGGATGTCTTCGAAGATCAGGGACACTGCTGGATCGGTTCCGCGGCGGTCAGCCGCCGGCTCGAGCCGCTGGGTCCCCGCCGGCTGCCGAAAGAAGAGGATCGCGCCTAACAGAATAATTGCGCGAAGGATTCGTCCTGTCATTCCGTTCTTCAACCAAAATACCCTATCGAGCATTAAAAGTCAATGCAATCCGCCGTCGGCGTCCCGGTTCTCGCTCTTCAATAGGAAGGAGCGCGGCGGCTCGCAAATCCCGCACCGAAGGCAAGCGGCAATCGTTTCGAGACTGCTGTTTTCAATCGCGGGTTTCCCTGTTGAAGCTGGTACGTCCAGTCGAATTTCACTCCGGCCCCCGAAACCGCGATCACCCGCAATTTGCCGAAATGGTTGTCCCAGGTCCGGACGACGTACGTGTGTCCCGGAATCGCGACTGCATCCTTCGTGGTCGACCAGCCGCCCGAGGGGGCATACGGTACGTCGTAGAGCGAAGTCGTAGCGCCCATGTCTCGGACATCGGAATCAGTCCACACGTCAAGGTAATACGCTCCGTTGTCGTTGTCGAAGAATACATCGGTGTACTGGTCGTCGTACTGACCGACGGAGTAGGTCGAAAAATCGTATCCTGCGGAAGCGGGATGTGTCCGGTAATCCGCAAGCTGAACGTTATAACCCTCGGGACGAGGGGTATCGTAAGCGACGTCGATGCTCAGAGCGCTCTCATTGCCGCTGACATCGTATGCGCTCACCGCATAGTAGTACGTCACTCCGTTTTGAGCACCAGCATCGACAAAATGAGGTTGTCGGGCCGAACCGAGGAAAGTATACTTGCCGGAATAGCTGGAACTGATGTACACTTTGTACCCCGCTACGTCGGGCTCAGGATTGGCACGCCAGAAGAGCTCAACGAGGGCATCCCCTGTTTCGGTATACACCCCCTGAGGGGCGGAAGGCGGCGTTACATCGGGGGTTATGAGTGTAGTCTGGCAACCTATGAATCCCAGAACCATGAACGCGATGCTTGCGAAGCGAATCCGTTTCATCTGCTCTAATCCTTCGTTTGTCTTCATGACCTCACTCAAGTTGCATGCCAGGAAAAAAGTGCCGATTTCCGGCAACATTGGAGGATTATGAGCAGCTTGTCTGACTGATTCGCGCCTGCTGTTTGAAATTTAGGACAAGAAGAGGGCCTTATTTGGAGAGAAATATGCGGTCGTTATTGATGATTCCAATCGCTCTTCCTTGAAGCTTCCAACCGCTGAAAGGTGTGTTTTTTGAGAGGGACATGAATTCTTCGGGCTTCACCGTCCACTCCTTTTCGGGATCGATCAGTGTGAGGTTTGCCCTCTCACCTTCCGCGATCCGGATCAACGGAAGATGAACGATCCTTCTGGGATTAGTGGAGAACTTCTCCACCAGAGACATGAGGCCCAGGAGCCCGGGCTTAACGAGCGCTGTGAGCGCCAGCCCGACGGCCGTTTCAAGGCCCACGATTCCGAAGGGCGCCCTTAGGAATTCGACCTCTTTATCGTCGTGCGAATGAGGCGCGTGGTCGGATGCGATGACGTCGATAGTGCCGTCGCGGAGGCCCTCCTTCATGGCTTCCACGTCGTCCTTCGAGCGGAGAGGAGGGTTCATCTTGGTATCGGTGCTGAACGAGCGCACCGCTTCGTCGGTAAGTGTAAAATGATGCGGTGTGACTTCGCACGTGACGGACAGGCCTTCCTTCTTCGCAGCCCGCACCAGCCCGACCGCTCCCGCCGTGCTGATGTGCGCAACGTGGTACTGTCCCCCTGTGTAGGCCGCGAGCCGAATGTCGCGCGAGACCATGACCTCCTCGGCGACGGGAGGAATCGCAGGTAGTCCGAGAGACGTCGAAACAACCCCTTCATTCATGACCCCACCGGCAGTGAGCGCCGATTCCTCGGCGTGCTGAATCACCGGACGCCCTGTCATCGACGCATACTCAAGTGCGCGGCGCATGACGTCAGCGTCCCTCACCGGATCGCCGTCGTCGGAAAAGGCCACCGCGCCGGCTTCGGCGAGCTCGATCATCGGCGCAAGCTGCTTGCCTTCCCGCCGCATCGTAACGGCACCCACCGGGTGGACATCGACGATCCCGTTGTTCACGGCCCGGGCCCGTTCCATGATCATGCGGACCACCGAGGCGTCGTCGATTGCGGGATTCGTGTTCGGCATGCAACAGACCGCGGTGAACCCTCCCGCGGCGGCCGAGAGCGTTCCCGTCTCGATCGTTTCCTTGTACTCATAGCCGGGCTCGCGCAGGTGGACATGCATGTCGATGAATCCCGGCGCAGCGATCTTTCCGCGGATATCAAGCTCCTGCGTATCCGTTCCTCCGTTCACTCGCGGACCGATTCGTTCGATGACGCCGTTTACGATAAGGAGATCGACCACTTCGTCGCGGGACGTTGGTGGGTCGACCAGCCGGATGTTCTTGAGGAGCGTTCTCATTCAACTCCCCGTTCCGAGCAGATACAGGACCGCCATCCTCACGGCGACTCCATTCAGGACCTGGTCGAGGATGAGCGACCGGGAGCCGTCGGCAACATCGGCCGCGATTTCCACGTCGCGATTGATGGGTCCTGGATGGAGAACGGAAACATTCTTTCCGGCCGACTCGAGCCTTTGTTTCGTAATGCCGAACGAGCGGCGGTACTCGCGAAGTGAGGGGAGGAATGAACCGGCATCGCGCTCCAATTGGATGCGTAGGACGTTGAGGACGTCGGCTCCTCGTATTGCGTCATCGATTCGTGAGTATACCTTGACGCCGAGCCGGTCGATCGCCCGCGGGATCAGCGTGCTCGGTCCGCAGACAGAAACGCGAGCGCCCATTCGAATGAATCCGTAGATATTCGAGAGAGCCACCCTGCTGTGTGAAATATCCCCAACGATGCAGACGTTGAGCCCGGCGATTGTCCCGTACTTCTCACGCACCGTGTAAAGATCGAGGAGGGCCTGCGTCGGATGCTCGTGGGCACCGTCACCGGCGTTGATCACGTTCGAGCGGAGGACCTTGCTCAGGAAGTCGGCCGCTCCCGGCGAGGCATGTCGAATGACGACCATGTCCACCTTCATCGCTTCAATATTGCGGGCGGTGTCCTTGAGGGACTCTCCTTTGAGAACGCTGCTCCCCTCGCTTGAGAAGTTTACCACGTCGGCGGAAAGCCTTCGCTCCGAGAGCTCAAAGGAGACTCTGGTGCGTGTGGAGCTCTCGAAAAAAAGATTGACGATTGTTTTTCCCTGGAGAGTAGGCACTTTCTTAATCGGGCGTTCCAGCACCTCACGGAATGCGGCGGCAGTGTCGAGGATGAGGGAAATGTCCACCTCCGACATTCCCTCCAGTCCGAGCAGATGCCGAACAGAGAGCCCCATCAACCTCTCCCCTTTTCCGGTTCCATCACCAGGACTGCGTCTTCCCCGTCGATCTCCTTCAGTAACACCCTGACCTCCTCGTCGGTGGATGTTGGAAGGTTCTTCCCGACATAATCCGCCTTTATCGGAAGCTCGCGGTGGCCCCGATCCACCATTACTGCAAGCTGGATGCTGGCAGGTCTCCCCAGGTCAACAATTTCATCTAAAGCCGCGCGCACGGTTCTCCCTGTGTAGAGTACGTCGTCCACAAGGATGATATTCTTCCCCGTAACGTCGAACGAGATCACCGTACCCTTCATGAGGGGCTGATCAAGCTTTGTCCTGAGATCATCCCTGTAGAGAGTAATATCCAGGAAACCGAACTGGAGTTCGCGGTGTTCCATCCGTTGTATCTTTTGGACGAGGCGTTCGGCAAGGTACTCCCCGCGCGTGCGTATCCCGATAAGGGCAATTGTTGAAGCGCCTTTGTTGCGCTCCAGGATCTCATGGGCGAGCCGGTTCAGCGTGCGCTTGAACCCAGCCTCATCCATGACATGTGTTTTAACCCGCACGGCTCCCTAAAATGAAAAAACCTCTGCCCCGAACGGGGGGAGAGGTTTTCTAAATTCTCTGTCTTTGTGCAACCGTACACCATCAACTCCTTTCCGACCTCGCGGGATCGGGTTTAAAGGGCTGAGAACGTATGAATATCAGACTTTTGGAATATACGTGTTTCGAGCGTCAAGCGCAATTCGTACCATGCGTTGCTATTGGTTCTTGAGACGGCTACATTCAAGTGCGCTCCCCACCCACGAAGTTCAAGGAGGACAGATAATGAAGCCGACGGCCGGTGTGCTCGTATTTTCTTTCCTTACGCTATTTACCCTTCAGATCGCTTTCGCTCAGTCTCCGGACTCTTCCGCTCTCCCCGTAATTTTCGGCACATACGTCATCTACATAACGCGGGTCTCTGCAGAGCTTCTGCTCTCCGTCGTCCCGAAATCGAACAACGCTTACGTTTGGTTTGAATGGGGAATCACGACAGAGTATGGGAACGCGACGCCCGAGCAGCCCGTCACCCCGGGGAACTCAGATCCCTATGGCTCGTACGCGCTTTCGGCACCGCTACCGGCTCTGACCAGCAAGACGGTCTATCACTTTCGCGCCGTGGCTCGAAATGATTCGGGGACGGTCTACGGACCCGACCGGGCCTTTATCACATGGCCTCCCGATGCAGCAACCCTCCCTCCTGACAGCGGCACAAAAACATCGATTAGGCTGAACGGCCTCTGCAATCCGAACGGCCTGAGAACTGTTGTGTACTTCGCCGTGGAAATCCCCCAATATGTCTTCTATCTGAGCACTCCCTTGCAGGTTTTGGAAGGCGATTCGACTCCGGTTCCGGTTTCTGCAGTGGTGTCCGGGTTAACCCCGTCGACGACGTACTATGCTCGCCTCTTAGCCTACAATGCCGACTACACCGCCGTCACCGCCAGAGGAGCTTATCAATCTGCCACTACTCTGGCTGACAGCGCCTCCAGAGGAATGATGATTCCGTTCACGATTACTTCAGTGACGGGCGAAGGACGTTCTCTCTATTTTGGGGTGCACACATACGCTACGCCTTGCTTCGATCCCGCCCTCGGCGAGGCAACGTTGCCTCCGCTCCCCCCTGGGGGATTCGACGTGCGGCTTACGGGGCGATGTCTCCAACTCGGCACCTATTACGATTTCCGGCCCTACGTGTCTCCCTCCCAGGCAGACACATACGCGGTGAGATTTCAGATGAACGACGGTGGCTATCCGGTAACATTCACCTGGCCCGACCTAAACAACAGCTACAGCGGTCCTGTCGAACTCACCTCGCTGGCCGGGTCCGTCGACATGAAGTCTGTAACCAATTTTGTCGTGGCCGATTCCCAAATCCAGAATCTCCGGATAATCGCCCACGGTCCGATGCCGAAGCTTAACACTCCCAATGTCATTACATCTGTCGCGACCTTGGGAGGCGTTGGGCGGCTTGATCTACAGGGGAGGATCTATCCCAATGGAAACCGCACGAGCGCTTGGTTCGAATGGGGCCGCGATACGACCTATGGAAACGAGACACCGGCCCAGGACGTCGGGAGCGGGAATTCAATGGTGTTGCTGGAAGCGCTCCTCGAGGGACTTATCCCGAACACCGTCTACCATTACCGGGCGGTAGCACGCAATTCTGCGGAGACTGCGCACGGTATAGACCAGACCGGTTTGACAAGCGGAGTAACAGGAGTAGGAAATACGGCTCGGCTCCCATCAAGTGTCGAGCTGAGTCAGAATTTCCCGAACCCCTTCAACCCCACCACCCGGATACGCTATACGTTACCGGAGCAAAGCCGTGTGCAATTGAAGATATACGACCTGTTGGGCCGTGAGGTAAAAACGCTCGTCGACCGCGAAGAAGAAGCGGGAATGAAGTCGATCGCGGTTGAAGCGGGCTACCTCGCGAGCGGGATCTATATCTACAGGCTGGTAGTTGCAGCCGTCCGCACCGATCCCCATGGATCGGGTAGGGTGACGGTTCTTACGAGGAAAATGGCGGTTACGAAATAATCCCGCGCAGTGCTGTTTGTGGGCGCTACTGGGATCGAACCAGTGACCTTACGCGTGTGAGGCGTACGCTCTGAACCAGCTGAGCTAAGCGCCCGTGAGTTTTGGGGATCTAAACGGCGGGTTCAATATAGGGAACTTCTACGCCCGATTCAACCCTCACAGCACTCGTTCTGCAGCGTCGCGGACCGAGCGCGAGGGCGACGACGGCGTTCGGGTGGGGGACTTTCAGCAAGCGCCAACGAGAGACCGGTTGATCGGTCTGGCCCGTCGAGAGTAGTTCCGCCCTCCCGGATAGCGAAACGGTGATATCTGTCAGTGGTGCGGCAAGACCCAGCCCGAGCGCTTTCACGTAAGCTTCTTTCCTCGTCCACCCGTTGAGGAACGCCGCCACGCGATCGGGAGCCAAATCGAGCTCGCGACGTTCGGCCTCCGAGAACACGAGACGTGCGAGCGCTACGACGTCGGCGATTGGCCTCAGGAGCTCGATGTCGACCCCGATGACGGCCTTATCCGCGAGCGCAATCACCGCATCCCCCCCGCTGTGAGCGAGGTTGAACTCGACTCCCTCGTGTGGATGGTCAAGCATTGGCTTGCCGTTCCTCCCGTATGAGAATTGGATGGAAGCCGGCGAGCAGCCGAGGCGCTCCCCGAGCACATATCGGAGTGCGGCTCTGCCGACAATATAGCGGCTCCGGTCGAGGTCCGAGCGGAACCGCACTGCCCTGGCGAGCTCATCGTACGAGAGCCAATCCCGGAAGAAGCTGAATGCGCCGGCGCTCACGTCCAGATCGACGTACCAGATATCGAGGGATGTATGCGACTCGCCGACTCGTACACCTGTTGAGGTAAGATTGAGCCGGCGCATGGTGCACGATGTGATGCTGACTCCTCTCATCATCCGCCTCCTGCCTCGACCCGTACCGCATCGGCCATCGCTACCAGCACTTCGCGGGGCCCTTCGAACTCGTCCCTGGCGTGCGCGGTGCGGATATTGTCCACGAGCATGAGGTCGCCGGATTGCCATGGCTCGCTCGCGGTGTGGGCCTGGTACACCTCGTCGATCACCTGCACGATATCCGCACCGATCGGATCGCCGTTGCCAAAGCGGGTATTGAACGGCAGCCCGTCCTCTCCATAGACGTCCACGAGGTACTCCCTCACCTCGGGCTCCATCGACCATTCGTTGAGAAAACCGATTTGGTTGAACCAGCAACGCTCCCCGGTCTGCGGGTGGCGGAGCACGGCCCGTCGGCGCTGCCGGGTGCGCAGCGTACCGTCCGGCTGCCACTCGAATTCTATTGCGTTTGCACGGCAGTAACACTCGACTCCGCGCCGATCATCGGTGCCGAATGCTTCGGCTACCGACGCACCTATTTCGCCGTTGTAGTTCCGGATGAGCAGCCATCCCGTTCGCTCAAAGCGATCGACCAACTCTCCGGGCAGGTCCTTAAGTACGCCCGGCGAGTCGGCCACCGGGGTTGCACCGCGGTCCGTCGGCGCAGTGAGGCATGCGAACATTATCAGCGATGGAAACTCCAGCGCATAGCTCAGCTCGTGGTGCATGCACATGTGCTGGTTAGGCGGCCACTTCGATGCGGAATACACTTCGGCGGAGTAGCTCCGCCGGGGGGCGAAAGCCTCCCTTTCGGCCATGAGCCTGCCCAGCTGCCGAAACACCGCCTCCGTCCCGCCTGCATCGTGCAGACCGAGACCCCGAACGAGAAGCGCGCCATGCTCGACAACAGCGTCACGCAACGCATGGCGGTGCTCGGCCGCCCAGAGTGACAGCTCGCCGACGGCATCGACATGCAATATCGGCAGCTTCCCGGGTTGCAATGATACATTGAACACTGATGAAGGGGACGTGATCATCTCTGTACGCTCCTTTCTTCTCTCTGGGTGATGGGCATACGCGCAGGCCCACAGCGTGCTGCCGGGACCGCATGCGGGTTCGGCAGGACTCCGCTTTCGAGCTTGCGGTCGATTAACTCCGCTTGATCGGCAAGGATAGGGTGCCCCGTGAGGTCCTTGAAGGATAGTGCACGATCGAGAAGGATCGCCAGCCTCACGGCGGAGAGCGATGTCCCTCCGAGGTCGTAAAAGTGATCCCGCCGGCCGATCTGTTCCCCGGGGATGCCGAGTACCTCAGACCATGCACCCGCCAGCCATTGTTCAGTCGCCGTATTGGGCTGCTCGTGGTTTTTCTCAACGACCTCGAGCTCCCCTGCCAGCGCCCTCAAAGCTTTCTTGTCCGTCTTGCCGTTGCCGCTGAGCGGAAGCGATTCTCTCCAGCGGATCGTTGCAGGAACCATGTACTCCGGAAGCGACTCGCCGAGCCGGTCACGCATCACGGCAGGGTCCAGGAATTCGCCGGAATAGAATGCCACCAGGTGCTTGCTGCGGTCGGCGCGCTCGCTCACCACTACCGCCCCTTCGCGGACTCCGGGCAGCCTGATAAGCCGATTCTCGATCTCTCCAATCTCGATCCTGAATCCGCTGATTTTCACCTGACTGTCCCTGCGGCCGAGGTATTCCAGCTTGCCCTCGGGCAGCCACCGCCCAAAGTCTCCGCTGCGGTACAGCCGTTCTCGCGGCCGGTAGGGATCTGCCAGGAACGCTTCCTGTGTACGCCTAGCATCATTGATATACCCGCGCCCGACGCACACGCCCGAGAAGACGATCTCCCCGGGGGCGCCGAGAGGCACCGGGGACAAATGCTCGTCCACGACATAGATGTGCACGTTGTTAATCGGACGGCCGAGGGGAACCCGGTCCCGCTCCGGTACTCCGCCCATGATCTCGTGGTTCGTATCGTCGGAGGTTTCAGTCAATCCGTACGCGTTCACCAGTTTGATGCCGGGCTGGACCGCGAACCAGCGCTCGACCAGTTCTTTTTTCAGGGCTTCGCCCGTCGCCGATACGCACCGCAGGTCGGGCAGTTCACGGGGGTGTTGCGCCAGATAGGTTACGAGGACTTCGAGGTAGGACGGCACAACCTGAATCACGTTAACCCCGGCGTCGACGACTTTGTCGATGAAGCGCTTCGCGTCGAGGATCGTCTCCTGTTCGATGATCAGCGTCTGACCGCCCACCAACAGTGCGGACACCAACTGCCACATGGAAATGTCGAAGCACTGGGGCCCGGTCTCGGCTACGATGTCTCCCTGGCTGATCCCCAGGTCGTCGATCTTGGCGAAGAGGTGATTGAGCATCCCTGCATGCTCCAACATTGCGCCCTTGGGCTCTCCGGTGGACCCGGATGTGAAGAAGACGTACGCCAGCTGACCGGGCGCGATGTCCACCCCGAGATCACCGTCGGCATGGCCGTCGTCCAAAGCCGCATCGATAAAGAGCCTATCCACTCCGGGCAGCGACCCCAGCGCCTGATCGAGCGTTGCGGTGCTGCCGCGTTCTGTGAGTACGAGCCGGGCGTCGGCCCGGGAAAGCATTCTGGCGATGCGGTCGGCAGGAAAATGAGGCTCGATGGGGAGGTACGCAGCGCCGGACTTCAGGATCGCGAGCAGAGCAGTCAGCCAGTCCAGATCGCGCTCGGTTACGACGGCCACCACTCCTTCGCGCGGCACTCCGCGCTTGACGATGGCTCGTGCCAGCCGGTTCGCGCGGGAATTCAGCTCTCCGTACGTCAGCCGGCTGTCCCCCCGTACCGCCGCGATGGCGTCGGGGTGTGTCCGGGCGCGCCCCTCGAAGATTTGATGAGGCCGCCGGTCGGGCAGAGCTCGTCGCCGGACGGCGAAATCGTGAATCTGGAGGCGCAGCTCCTCCGGGGAGAGAAGATTCGCTCCCTCGTGCCCGGCGTCGGGATTTGCCCCGATCAGCGACAGCACGGTGAGGTGGTATCCTGCGATCCTTGCTGCGCTCTCTGCATCGAGAACGTCTTGCCTGTACCGCAGAAGCAAAGCCGCCCCATCGCCCCCGCGGATACCCACCCACAGCACCGTGTCGCCGCCCAGATCGCCCCCGGCATCACCCGTCGGATCGAAGACGGTCTCGAACGGCGGCCCGGTTGGGCCGAGTTTCCGCACCGCCCGATCGATCTCGAGAACAACCGCCCGCCATGAGTGCGCCTCGATCGAAATACGGCACGGCAAGGGCGATCTGTCCGCCACTGCGTAGCCCGTGCACACCTCCCGCTCTCCAGAGAGGGCGCAGAGCACCTTGGCGTGCGCAGCGAGTGGAATGGTGGAGAACGGCACAACCAGGTCATTTGCCAATTGACGTAGGGGCGCGGCGAGCGTATCAGGGATCGACAGCTCACATTCGCCGACACCGGGCACAGGCGTGGTCGTCCACCGCGGTATGACGGAAAATCCGGTCATCTCACAAATCCCTCGCCGGGTTGCCGCCCCACCGCGCTCCCGGGGGAACATCTTCACCTTTCATGAGGAACGAATCCGCGGCGAGATCCGAGCCATCACCCATTGTCACGCCATAGAGAACGAATGAGCCGACCCCGAGCGTACATCGAACGCCTATCGCGATCCGGTCGTACTTGAATGTGCCGTCCTCGAGCGAATGGCACTGAATCTTGCTCCGGTAGTTGAGGACACTTTCATCCCCGATCGCGGTTAACGACGGGTCTTCGATGACCGCGCCATCGTCGAAAACCCTTCTCCCAATCCGCAATCCGATCAGCCGCAAGAGTACGTTCTTGAACGGCGTGCCGTCGAAAGCGCCTAGAAAGTGAATCGGATGCACCTTCCACAGGCGCTCGGCTGACCAGAAATCCGGGTGGTAAATGGAACAGATCGTCGGCCGTGGGGGATGCAGCGCCTTAACGCAGCGGTACACCAGGGCGAAGTAGACCCCGGTAATCACCACGCTGAGGGCAAAGAGCACGGCGCCGACGAGATGCGGCAGGGCATCGTACAGCTCGATGGCAGCGAGGTAGAAAAAGGCGAACAGGAAAATGCTCACCCAGCGCGTGATAAGGAACAGGCCGATTGTTCGGAGGTTGTATCGGTTCTTTGCCGCAAGGCCGCGGCGCTGCGGCTCTCCCGTCAGGAGATGGTCGAATCGCCTGTCGCGCTCGACTGACCGAGGAATCTCGAAACTCGGAGCCCCCAGCAAGCCTATCCCTTCCCGAATCTTTCCGTCGAGCGGAACCATTACTTTCGTCCCGAGGAGGACGTTGTCGCCCGTCCTGCCTCCCGAGGGATAGGTGACATCGTTCCCCACGAAGTTGTGGGGCCCGATTGCTACTCTCGACACACTGAACGAGGTGTTTGAGACCTCGTCATTCACCAGATTCAGCCCGCTTGCCGCCATCGTTCCGGTGCCGACGGCGCTCAGGTGCGGGTTCGCGTGCATCACCTCGTTGCCAAAATTCGAGCCCGTTTGCTCTACCGGGGAAAGGTGGTATCCGAGAGACTGGAGGAAGTGCACGATGTAGGAGCTGTCCCCGAAGAGGAACGAGAAGAACCTGATCCTCCCGATCCGTGCGATCGCGCGATGCACCGCGTCATGGAAGCCGTACAGCGGATAGACCGTATCCGGTTTGATGAAAGGGCTCAGCAGGCGAGAAAGAACAACCGCGATCAGGAGTCCGGTGACCGCGAGGCCGAAGAAAATCACCAGCGAGAGGATTGCGGCCTCGAGAATGAGCAGACCCGGCGTCCCGATATGTGCGGTCGGCACCAATGCTATCGCCAGTGATTCGGCTCCCTGAATCGCAATGCTCGCAGTCCCCTCGACAAGAGGGAGGTAGAATAGGAGCACGACGATCACGGCGGCCATGGCGTACACTGAGCGCCGCAGACCGCCGCACTTCGCCGGAGCAACCCGTACGTAGTTCACATCCGTACGCTGGGCGGGACACCCGTGCCAGCGTTCGCCTGCCGGCACATCCTGGCCGCTGTGCAAGGCGGAGGTGTGACCGAGCTGCGCCCCGTCCCCCATAGACGTCTTGATGTCGAGGACGCTGCGTTCGCCGACGAACACGTCCCGGCCGAGTGCCACCGGACCCGTCTCGAGCCGCCCTGCCTGCGCTCGATAGCAGTTGAAAATCGCATCTTTGCGGATTATTGTGCCTCCACCGATCGTGAGGAGATCGGTGCACACAGGCATCCGCCTCGAGAAGATCACGACACCGGGGCCTATCTTCGCCCCGAGCGCCCGCAGGTAGAGGACGTACAGGGGGGTCCCAATGAACAGGCGCGGGGCCGGGCTTGACCGGATGAGCGTCTTGACAATCCAGAACCGGAAGTAAGGGAGACTCCACAAGCGGATCTGCTGCGTCTTCCAGCGTCCGATGAGCGCCCACTTCGCGGAGACGGGGACGGCGCAAACGGCAAGAAGGGCCAGGCCGCTCACAACGACCAGCCTCGCATATAGTTCGAACCAGTTCGAGCCTGCCGAGACCCACTCGTAGGCCGCCACCGTGGAGAGGAGGACGATGTATGAGTAGGCCAGAAAGAACAGACCCTGCAGCGCTCCGCAGACGAAGTATTCCCACGTGCTGGTTGGCGTTGGGGCCTCGATCGCAGCTGAGACCGCCGGCCTGGCGGGCCCGGGTGATGCGTAGAGCAGCGCTGCTGCCAGGGCTCGGATCGTTGGATTGTGGTAAACGTCCTTCATCGATACCGGAGGCAGATTCCCCCGCTTCCGCACCCGGCCGCAGAACTTCGCCATTACAAGGGAATCGGCGCCCAGTTCTTCAAAAAAGTTGCTGTCGATGGAAAGAGACTCCACCTGCAGGACCTCCGCGAGGATCTCGGCGAAGGCGGACTCGGCGCGCGTCATCGCGTCGGCGGAGCGGCCTTCGACCGTCGCACCGGGTGTGATTCCGGTGTACTCTCCGTTGTAAACTGTCGCTTTCATGCCTCCTCAGTCCAAGGGCCCGGCAGGAAGGAACCGATTACCGTCTCAAGGCCCTGCTGCAGAGCGAGATCCCTCACCAGTTTGCCGACGGCAAGATCAAGGACTCCAAGCCCAAAAGGGCTGAACACTGAGACGGTCCCGGAACCGTTTCTCGCGGGGGCCTTCCCTCTGAGAATGTCGGCCAGGGTACACCGGATGAAATCCCTGTGACCCACCTGCTGTTCGGCCAGGTGCACGGAGGTTTGAGCACGACAGACATGATCGACATCATCCACAACATTATCGCACGAGAGAATGACCTCAGGGGTCAGATCCCGAAGCGAGATATCGAGGATCGCGCTCCCCGGGAGACATTCCTGAAGGTCGTTGAGATGGGGCGTGAGCGCCGTGGTAGCGATCGAGGTGAGCGGTGTGCTGCGGAACAATGAGCAGGCATCGGCGGCTATCTCGATCCCGACATGATCGAATGTCATCCGGCACTTTTTCCCGAACTGATTTGCGCGTGCCTCCTCTTTGTCGAAGAGTATGAACGTTTCCACCTGGGGAAACACGGCCCGGAGGAATCGTCCGATCTCGAAATTGATTGGGCCGCACCCAATCAATCCGACCCGGTCGACCTTCCTGCCGCTCATCAGGCATTGGGCGGCGAGGGCCGCGCTGGCCGCAGTGCGCTTCGCGCTGATCACCGAGCCCTCGAGTACGGCTTCGGGCCTTCCGGTCAGAGGTGAATTGAGAATTAAGATCGCAGAGGCACGGTCAACGCCATGTGTGAGGTTCTCCGGAAACGAGGAAACCCATTTGACGCCGGCGATGGGCGATTCTCCGCCCAGGTATGCCGGCAGAGCGATGATGCGATCCTGCGGCTTTTCCGGAAACCTCAGGAATATGGAGTGAGGCAGAGAGCTGTCGCCGTCTCCGTGTGTCTCGTAAGCGGTCCGCACCGCCTGGATCACCTCGAGCTCCCGTCCGGAGAGCAACGACCTGACTTCAGACCCCCGCAAGATTGCTATCTTGCCATCATCCATGGCTCCACCTCCGGTTTGCCTTCCCAGAGATATGCGATGTCGCCAAAATGTTCCTCGACCCATTCATCCGAGTAAACGGTATCCAGGTAGCGCTCGCCGCGGTCGTGGAAAATGAGGACGCACGTCGCTCCCCGTGGTATTCGGTCCCGTACGTGATCCAGCGCCATGAGGACCCCGCCGGAGGAGCCGCCGGCCAGAATCGCTTCACTCCGTACCAACAGGCGGCAACCCACGACACAGTCCAGGTCAGTCACCCGCACACACTCGTCCGCGAGGCCGTCGCGGAAGAGCTCGGGGCGCCTGGAGGCGCCGTGACCCGGGATGAGCCGCTTGGCCGGCTTGCCTCCGAATATGACGCTCCCGTACGCGTCAACCGCGAAGATCTTGGTCCCGAGATTGAGGTCACGAATGTACTCCGCGCAGCCTCGGAGCGTCCCGCACGTGCTCGTAGCCACGAAGAGGTAGTCAATCTCTCCGTCGAGCTCCGCCGCGATCTCGCGCATCGTCGTCTGATAGTGCGACCCGGCATTTGAAAGGTTGGCATATTGATTCGGCCAGAAGCTGTCATCGATCGCCCGGAGGAGGCTGTGGACTCGATTGATTCGCGCCTGGAGGAACTCTCCGGTGACCGGGTCGGGTTCTGAGACCATATCGATCTCAGCACCGTACGCCTGAAGGATGCGGATATTTTGTGACGTGGTTTTCGGGTCGACAACGCAGATGAATCGCAATCCGAGGTAACGGCACGCTTGAGCCAGTCCGATCCCAAGATTGCCCGAACTCGATTCGATTACAACGGTTCCCCCGTCGATGGCGCGGGTCCGGATTGCTTCCTGGAGGATATGCAATGCCGGCCTGTCTTTGGCGCTACCCCCTGGATTCAATCCTTCAAGCTTTGCGAAGAGAGTGAATGGGAGCCCTGGGAACACACGGGTCAGCCTGACGAGCGGCGTGTTGCCGATTGTGGACAGGATGCCCTCCTTTACAGTTGCATTCTCTCGGGCTCTCACCGGCTTCAAAGATTCGCGGGGAATCCCGCCGCCATGACCCCGGTGTTGCCCTCTTCCTACCACATGCGTCTGAAAAATCGACGTCCGGTGAAATGCACTCTCATTCATACGATACCCCTCCAGATGTGAGCGCGGTCGAGTCAACACGTTCTGTTTCAAAGCGGGAATGAATTGGGCATGCGAGACCACCACTTGGGATCTCCAGCCCAGAGTATGCGAAGGACAGATTGCCGGACTTACGCTATTGGCATCAGCCGACGTTCGGCGGCCAACTTAAGCTCCAGCGTTCCGACATCGTCCAATGGGGCGCAGCATCTTACCGCCCGATGAAAGGCGGCGGCGGGAATAATTACAGAATAATGCTGTAATTACAAGAACAGGACGGAGAGGGAGAATGTTCCCGGAATGTGCCAGCCGCAAGACTGAGAAGGCGATTCTCCGGCGCAAAAGTAGCCTGAAAGCGAGATTTTGAGTCGTATCCGATGGATGTTTGCCTGATTTTAGGTGTCGGGACTTGTCTTCCCTTAAGAAAGATTAATACGCGGTTAATGTGCGGGGCTTGCGTTGTCGACCATCGTTACCGAGCGCTCGTAGAGCCCTAAAATATATGGAGCTTAGCAGCGCGCTAGGGGGATGAAAGTATTGACCTTTGGAGTCCATTGTACTATATTCCCCCCGCTATACATTCCTGCTCGAGCGGTCAATCCAGCACACCGTCTCACCCTTTCGCGGAGGTACTATGCGCCGAAGCGTACACTCTGTAATCAACTCCATTTTGGGAGGCCTTCTCGTTCTCGCTGGCATTGCGTCCTCCCCGCCGCTTGGCACACCACCTACGATAAGTCCGATCGCGAATCAGATAACGCAAAGGGACAGCGTTCTTGGGCCTCTTGCCTTTACGGTTGGGGATCCGGTGGTCCCCCCGGACTCCCTGAAGCTTACAGGATATTCGTCCGACACGGTCCTCGTTCCGAACCAGAACATCGTTTTCGGGGGAAGCGGCACAGATCGAACAGTCACTGTCACTCCCGCTCTTCACAAGACCGGAACAGACTCTATCATCATCACCGTTTCAGACGGGTTCCTCGTGGCCCGTGACACCTTCACGGTGAAGGTCAACAGCCCGCCCTTTTTGGATTATAACCTTCCCCTTAATGTTCTCGAGGGGGGAGCCGGGACAATAACTCCAAGCCTGCTTCACGCAATCGATAACGACAACTCATCCTCACAGATAATCTATACGGTGGGTCCCGACAGCGGGAACGGGCAACTCCTTCTTCACGGCACGGTTTTCGTCAACAAAACGCCCCTCACGTGGGGAGGAACGTTCACCCAGGATGACATTGACAACAACCGGGTAACGGTCACACACGACGCCTCTGAGGCGTCAACGGACTTTTTTACCTTCAGTCTGAAGGATTCAGACGGCGGCATTTCATCCGACAACGGCCATACGGTCTTCCATTTCAATCTCAGCATCACCGACATTCACGACCCACCCGTTGCCTTCGATACCACCTACACTATCGGACTGGGAGCGATCCTGAAGGCACGGTTTCACGGTGTCTCTCCGGACACCTCCGTCACAATCTTTAGCATCGTAACAAATGGAACCCTCGGATCTGCGAAGCTCGACAGCATATCGACGGGCGACTTCACATATATCCCATCTGGAAGTGTCACGGGAACCGACTCCATTACATTCCAAGTCTACGACGGAACTTTCTACGCGGTCAATCCCGGGAAAGTCAGGATACACATTCTCCAACTTCCGCCCCTCGTGACGAACGCGCACTTTGTGACGAGTGAAAATTCGGCGTTTGACGACACCCTTCATGCAACCGATCCCAACGTTCCCCCCCTTCCCCTATACTATTCGATTACCTCGAACGGGGTGAAGGGTGCTGCGGTGCTCCTTGATTCCGCCAGCGGCAGGTTTCAGTATACTCCGAAATCGGGGATCTTTGGTGTCGACACATTCAAGTTCAGGGCCAGGGCCGGGATAATTCTGTCGGATGAGGGGCTCGTCGAAATATCGATCCGTCCCGCGTTCATTCCCGGGCGAATTCTCCTCGCTGATAATTATTCGAAAGTGCTGATACTTGTCGATCCGGTGTCGGGAAGCCGCGCTGTTATCACCTCAGGTGACAGCTTGCTCGATCCGCGCGACGTTGTGGTGGAGCCAAATGGTACGATCTTCGTCCTCGACGGGAGATCGGGAATCATCAAAGTCGAGCAGCTGACAGGCATGCAGACGCAGCTCACGCCGGGAACAAGCTTTACGACGGATCCTATCGGACCTTCTTCTATGGCGATGGTGAATAACGGCGACCTCCTTGTCGCCGATGGGACTGCCGGGATTAAGCGGATCGATCGCGTCACGGGGTCGGTTTCGGTCATGTCGTCGGGCGACAGCCTGAACCTTGCCGTGGGGGTTGCCGTGGACAAAAGCGGAAACGTGTACGCCGGGGACGCCTCCGTCTTTTTCGGCCAGATGAGCAAGCTCATTAGGATTAACCCGCTCTCCGGAGTACAATCGGTCGTATCCGAGGGCGGGAATCTTGCGCTACCGGTCGGTATTGCGATCGATGACAGCAACCGGATCTTTGTGAGCGACCCGGCAAGCTTTACCGGAGCGCCGCAGGACTATCTCATGAGAATTGACAGCATGACGGGGGCCCAAACGGTGATTGCCACTTCGGAGACTCTGAAGATTCCGACGGGGCTTGATGTTCTCCCTGACGGAAATCTTGTCGTTGCGAATAATCACGGGGCCACCGTCTATTCCGTGAATCCCGGAACGGGGAAAACCGTCACGATCGCTTCAGGAGGAAATATTTCCCAGCCGTTCGGATTGACCGTCATCCGGCCGGAACCGCTTCTTGCTTCATCGGAGCAGTCCATCCATTTCGGCTTCGTCCACGTCGGATCGCATGCAATCGACAGCATCTTCGTTCTGAATTCAGGCGCCGCTCCGCTGACGATCAGTTCTGTTATTTCGGACAGCGCTGAATTCACCGTCAAACCGGGATCGGCTACCATTCAACCTTCGTCGGGTATCGAATTCTACGTCACTTTCTCGCCGACTTCTACAGATAGCATCTCGAGCAGAATCGTGTTTATGAGCAATGCGTTCGATTCTCCGTTCATACTCATTGCGGCAGGGAGTGGAACCATCACCTCCGTGCGCAATGAGGGCGGATTGATGCCCTCTGTCTACGCATTGTATAACAACTATCCAAATCCTTTTAACCCTTCGACGATGTTGCGCTTCGATCTGCCGCAAGCGTCCACGATCGCACTCAAAGTCTACAACATTCTTGGAGAGGAAGTGGCAGATCTCACGCGCGACGGAGTCTACCAGGCAGGGAGATACTCAGTTCTCTTCAATGCCGGCCGATTGGCGAGCGGGGTGTACTTTTATGAACTCTACGCCAGAGGAATCGACGGAAGGCGAAGTGGATATCACTCCGTGAAAAAGATGACGTTGCTGCGCTAGAATCGAATCACGAGTACAGGCATCATTTTTCGGGACGACTGAAGGATTGACTCCCAAATCCTACGAAAATCGGAGGATTTTCAAGGTTTTCATCCTCCTATCCTCAATCTTGACTTTCACAAATGAGAATGGTAGATTTCTCCGAATTTTTTCTCATAATTAGCCGGAGCTCATGTCGGGGGAAAGGAGAGACTCTCCTTGCTGGCATGCGTTGCGTCCCTTTCGCACAGTTCCAGCAACCTCCCACAAGAGTTTGATCGCGCCTCGTTTTCACCGGCGGAGCTAGATATGCGGCTACGGTGAGCCCTACGCCGCTTCTAAGTCACTCCACCCATCATCGTACTTCACCCGGCACACCGCCGGGGATAGGGGCAGCCTATGAAATCACTCCTCACCGCTTTGTCGATCCCCTTCATCGCATTTTTCTTGCCGCAGGATTCGTTCGCGCAGCGCGAAGTGTCCGGAAAGATGCAGGTTCAGTCCGTGAGCCCGTCTTCTCCCCGCCGGACTTTGGACCCTTACGGAGTCACACCGCCGGTCGGACCGGTTTATCCTCCCCCGAAGGGTGCAAACTTCACGATATCGGGTTTTCCCAATGACGGATTGATGGGTAGGGCAAGCGGGAAGGATTACTGGTTCTCCGGTGTAAAACTGGCCAGCCAGACGACCGTCTACTGGGGCCCTGTCAACGGAGATGTCCGACTCTCCATGGACGGTGCTACGTTCACGTCGGCTGAAACTCTTCAATACTCAGGCAGCCCGACGCTGCTTGTATCCGGCATCGCGGTATGGAGCGGCTCCTCGTTTTATTATCCGAAGGGGGGAGGAGGACCGGTGTCTTGCATCACCGGATTTACAATGACTGTAACCGATTCAACCACTGGAAACCCGATCTCCCTTACTGCGGCAGCCGGAGTCGGACTCCCTCCCAAAGTCGGAGCCGTAGTTCCGGTAACAGCCGGACTGCATTTTCATGTGAATTTTAAGTTTCTGATTAACGGCGTCACCCCTCATCTGGATTTCTTCGACGCAAACGCCGACTCCGCTGGTGGCCAGGCGTACAGTTCCTTCGGATCCGGTTTCTACTACACGAACATTCCTCCGACGATCAGCAGCATATCCAGTCAAAGCACCCTCGAAAACACTCCGGCCGGCCCGTTTCCGTTTACCATCCACTCTGCCATCCAGCCGGCCACCGCGCTGATTACCACGGCCCATTCGAGCAATCAAGCTCTCGTTACGGACGCGGGTATCGTCATGGGTGGAACGGACACATCCCGATCGATTACGCTCACTCCCGCAACGAATCAGACAGGGAGCACGACAGTTACCATTAAAGTGAGCGATGGAACCGATTCGGCGACCACCTCCTTCAATTTGACCGTCAACCCTCCGGTCCAATTCCAGGTTGCACCCCCTTCGTTAAATTTTGGGAACGTTCTCGTCGGCTCGCAGCGTAATGATAGTGTGATCGCCTCAAATCCCGGGGCAGGTACTGTTCACGTCTCTTCGGCCATATCCAATAACACGAGATTCACGGTAATCCCGACCGCCGACAGCATTCCCGGCTCGGGGAACAAGAAGTTCTATATCACCTACTCCCCGAATGCACCCGGCCCGGATTCGGGCAAGATCTATTTCACCCATGATGCGCCCACGAGCCCTGATTCGGTGAAGGTGAAGGGTCAGGGAGTCCTCGAAATCATCGTGTCGAAACGGGTGGATGCCGACGGAGATACTTTGACGACGGGAGACCAAACTTCGAAATCCTGGCATCTGTCTTTGTATGCGCTGAGTGTTACCCCCGGCAACCTCGTAGCGCAGGGAGACGTAACCGATCTAATTGTGAACGGACTTCAGCCCGGTGTATATATCGCTGTGGAAGCAGATAGCGGGGCAGCATGGCATCGCATTAACGGCAATCGGACATTACAGGATACGGTCACACTGTCGGCTGCCCCCGTAACAACCATCCACTTCATTAACTTCAGGCCCAATTCGCTCACCGTTTCAAAACTCCGGGACAACGACGGTAATTTTATTACGAGCGGCGACCGCGTGGCAATTCCATGGCATCTCGAAATCCACAGGGACAGCGCAAACGGACCCCTTGTCGTGCAAGGAGCCGGCCCAAGCATCTCCGATTCCAACCTCCAAGACGGAACGTATTATGCGAAGGAAGCCGACAGTCTCAATTGGCTCCATCTCGGATACGTCGATGATGGAATCCCTATCTCAAGCCCGGGGACCGGCGTGGTCACGATCATTCTTGTCGGAGGGCATCATGGAACGATCGATTTCGTCAATGCGCCGCCTGTGTACAGCGAATACTTCAGGACTTTCCGGGAGGATAGCCTCGCGCTCGACAAGGATTACGCCGGCAAGCTCGGCAAGCCCGTCAAGCGGAAAGCCAAGTTCGTTGACTTCGCATTCGACCTTATTGCCCCTCAAACGGTCTCCGTTACGTTGAAATTTTCGATCCTTTCGTCCGGCGTTGTCGTCGACGGGCCCGACACGGTCGCGAGCTGGACAAATGCAAAGCTTGTGACGACCCCGGCAATAACCAACGGAGCGACCATCCATGTCACTGGCCGCGGATTCAAAGGCGCGCTCATGAAAGCCACCTTCGTGTGGGCCACGCTCCCGCAGGCGACGAAGGGGCCTGTGCTCATTACCACCAATATCCTGCGCCTCCCGATGCCCGACCGGGTGAATGCGCTGTTTGAGACGTACAATGCATCCGGATTCTCCGCCACGGGAGGAATGCTCGTTGGCAAGGTTCATTCGGACAGCGCAAAGTCTTATGGATGGGTGCTGCACAAGAAGTACACCGACGTCCTGAAGTCGCTCTATGATAAGAAATCCGCTCCGCCCACGCACGACGGCCCGCCGCACGGATTTGATTTCCTTAAGGCGCAATCGAAACTCCCCAAGAGCAAGAGCAATAACGTGCTCTTCGCAGACCTGGTCGCTCTTAAGCTGAACGTCGTTGCGAGCATGCTGGGGATCCTCCCGGTCGGCCTGGGAGAACTTACGTACGATGACGGCACGAGCAATACCATGAACGGCACGCTGGTCAGGAACTTTATCCCCTTCGCCGACAGCGTGGTTATGGGGTACTACGCGACCGGGGTCCATCTCTTCCAGTCTCCCCAGGCGTTCAAGATGCTGGACTCGGCGATCGCGAATATCAATGCCGCATTCGAGGGACCGATGGATACAATCAGCTTCGGGACCTCTCTGGTGCTGAAGGGCGTGCGTCAGTTGGCTGGCGTCCCGTATCTCCACGCTACACCCGGGATGGTCCCCTCGACCCTCGCCAGAGTAGACGCAGGGTTGACCGAATCTCCCGTTGAGTACCGGCTCTTGCAGAATTTCCCCAACCCGTTCAATCCGTCTACGACGATACAGTTCGACTTGCCGCAACCGTCGATCGTGACGCTCAAAATCTATAATATGCTCGGACAGGAAGTGGCCACGCTTGCCGATAATCAAGCCATGGACGACGGGTACCAGGAATATACCTTTGACGCCCGAAATATCGCGTCCGGTGTATACTTCTACCGCCTGGTCGGGACGACGATTCCGAGCGAGGATAACGACCAGTTGAGCAAGGTCTACACTGTGACGCGGAAGATGCTCTTCTTGAAATGATCTGATCGGCCCAATCGGCAAAAAGCCGGCGTCCTTGAACCAGGATGCCGGCTTTTACATTTCTATCCCCTGAACCAGGGAACTCGGTTATCGAGGGCCCGGGGGGAGCGCCAAGTGTCAGGGCTTTGGAGGATCGTCCACGGAGAAATACTCTTTTATCTTTGCCCCTGTTTTTTCTCCAACTACTTCCGTTAATTGCTCTTCAGTAGCAAACTTGACGCCCTGGACTGAACCGAATACTTCCAGGAGCTCCTTGGCTTTCTTCTTCCCGATTCCCTCGATTAGATCAAGCTCGGTTTGAAGCGTTCGCTTTGCACGAAGAGAACGGTGATACGTAATGGCAAAGCGATGGGCTTCGTTCCGGATCCTTTGTAGGAGCTTGAGTCCCGAAGAACTTCGTGGGATGGATTGGGGATCGGGGGATTCGGGGACAAACACCTCTTCTAGGCGCTTCGCAAGCCCAATTACCGGAAGGCTCCTCGACGCCGCTTCAGGAATGGTTCCACCCGATGCTGCCTCCCTCAATCCCAGTCGCTGGAGCACCTCGACAGCGCTCGAAAGTTGTCCCTTTCCACCGTCGACCATGATAAGGTCCGGCAGAGGGCTCTGTTCGGCGATGAGCCGCGAATAGCGGCGATCGATGACCTCCCTCATGCTCGCAAAATCGTCCGGCCCTTCTACGGATCGCACCTTGAATTTGCGGTATTCCGATTTTCTGGGCTTCCCGTCGACAAAAACCACCATTGACGCAACGCTGTCTGCTCCCTGGGTATTTGAGATGTCGAAGCATTCGATCCTGCGGGGCGGTGAAGAGAGGCGCAAATCGCTCTGCAGGGCTTTGACGGGGAAGGAAACCGCCAGTTTCTGACTTGATTTCTGAAGGCGCAGCATGTCGAGGAGAAACTGCGCATTCTTCCTGCACATTGCCATCAGCTTGGCTTTATCCCCTATCTTCGGAACGACGATCCGCACTTTGTCGTCCCTCCTGAGCGCGAGCCAGCTCTCGACAGCGGAGGAATGCTCGATCTCCACCGGCAGGAATACCTCCGATGGGATGTCCTCGGCATGAAGATAATACCGCTCCAGAAATTGCTCGATAATCTCTCCTTCAGAATGCCCCTGCACGCCGCTCATGTATGAATGCTGGCGCCCGATGATCTTTCCGTCGCGCACCTTGAAGACGATCCCGCAGGCATCGTTTTCTTCGACCGCCACCGCAAAAAGATCCCTGTCGATCATCTCGGGATCGACAATCTTCTGCCGCTCGTCGTAAACGGTCAGGAGGCGTATCTTATCGCGTATCTCGGCGGCCTCTTCGTAGCGCGTGTCCCTGGCCGCGGAGTTCATCCGTTCCTCCAATGACCGCACAAGTGTCGCCGTCTTCCCCTTGAGAATCTGGACGACCTCATCGATCATCGCGTTGTATCTCTCATGCGGCACCAGGCCCTCGCACGGACCCTCGCACTTCTTGATGTGATAGTCGAGGCACACCTTGAATTTTTTCTTCAGGATGGCGTCGGCATCGATAAAATAATTGCAGCTGCGTACCTTGTAAATCTCGCGGATCACCTTGAGCGAGCTGTGCATGTTCTTGACATCGGTGAAGGGGCCGAAGTACCTCGATCCGTCGCGAATGATGCGGCGGGTTGCAAACACCCGCGGATATGGCTCGTGTGTGACGACGATATACGGGTAGCTTTTGTCATCCTTGAGGTCGATGTTATACCGGGGAGTCAGCTCCTGAATCATCGACGTTTCGAGGATGAGGGCCTCGACTTCCGAGTCCGTGACGATCAATTCAACATCCCTGATTCTCGATACCATCGCCGCGAGCCGGGGATCCATGTTGTGGGATTTCTGGAAGTACTGCCGGACCCGATTCCTGAGGTTGACCGCTTTCCCGACGTAAAGCACCTCGCCGGTCGAATTCTTGAACTGATAGACACCGGGCTTTTGAGGGAGATTGCGGAGTTTTTCCGCGAGAGCTACTTCATCGGCCGAGATTGCGATAGCCTGTCCGCCCCGGGTTGTTGGCTTGTCGATCATACACGAAAGATACCTGATACCGGCAGGGATGTCAACGCTTTGCACTCTGGCAGAGTTCAACCAGGACGCCGTTCGTGGATCTGGGGTGAATGAACGCGATTAGATGTCCGCCCGCGCCCCGCCGCGGCTTCTCGTCGATAAGCTGAAACCCCGCTGCCTTCAGCCGGCCCAGCTCAGCTGTGAGATCTTCAACCTCGAATGAGAGATGGTGGACCCCTTCCCCCCGCTTCTGAATAAACTTTGCGATGGGAGAGTCGATATCGGTGGCTTCCGTCAGCTCGATCGATGTGTTTCCGACGTCGAAGAATGCGAGCCGGACCCGCTGAGATTCAACCTCCTCGCGCTCTACCCTGTTGAGCTGAAACAGTTTCGAGAAGAGAGCGATCGATTCTTCGAGATTCTTGACCGCAACGCCCACATGCATCAGCTTTTTCATCATACGTTTCCTATCCGGGAGGTGGATTCCGATTCTTGTTTCATTCTCCGGGCGTGCACCGCTGAGACCGCCTCCTTGCCGTTTGCCACAAGAATTCCACACAGCACGAGTGCCGCCCCGGAGAACATGTGAGGGGAAAGAGATTCATCAAGCAATACGGCCCCAAGAAGGACTGCGAGGACCGGGGTTACAAACGCGACAAGTGACAGGTACACCGCCTCGACTCTCTGTGCCAGCCAGTAGTAGGTCACAAATGTCACTACGCTCCCGAACGATGCGAGATAGAGAATCGAGCCGACCCCCTTCAGGTCCAGATGAACTCTTGAGATATCCTCAAACGCAAAAGCGAGCGCATAGAGAATGACGATTCCGAAGATCATCCCTCCGAGGGTAATCGACGTAGGGCTGATGGAACGCCCGTATTTCTTGACGATCACAAGAGAGATCCCCTGAAGTACCGTGCTCACCAAAACTGCGATCATCGGTCCGGCCCCGCTCCCCCCGAGTCGGAGGTCTGCCCAGAATATGACAAGGAGGCCCAGGAAACCCAGCGACACTCCGCCGAGCTTCGAGGCAGTCATCCGTTCATTCTTGAGAAGAACTTGAGAGCCGATTGCCACGACAAAAGGATTGAGGGCAAAAAGTACTGACGCAAGTCCGGAGGGTATATACTGCTCTCCCCAGTAGACGAGGGCGAAGGGAAAGCTGACCGAGAGAAAGGCCACCGACAGATAGATATAAATCGAGTTCCGGTCGAGGGGGATCTTCTCCCCCCGAAAGCGCATGAGCGCGTAGAGAATGGCCGCCGCCAGTGTAAACCTGATAGCCACGCCGAAAAATGGAGGGAGGCTGTCCAGGCCGACTTTGATAGCCAGCCAGGTCGAGCCCCAAATGAGAGAAATCACCGCGAATCCGGCCCCGATCCTCATCCGCTCAGAAACCATGCCGCACCTCAGGCGTCGAGGAATGAATACGTCACAAGCCCGGAGAGAAGTTTCGGGTAGAAATAAGTCGATTTCTGGGGCATCGTGAATCCGGCCTCGGCAATCGCGCGGAGCTGCTCGATCCGCGTCGGGTTGAGGAGAAACGCCGCCTGCGCCTTCCCCTGGAGCACAAGCCGCATGGCCCGCACCGCGTCCTGCTCATACTCAAGATGCACTTTCTTTTCCTGCTCCTCCTTGGTGATGCCGAGGATTCTCTCCATGACCACCGCATGGAGAATCGTTACATCGAGCCTCGCGAGGAGAGAAGGCATGTCCGCCAGCCCCGGAACTCCCTGCTTCTTGTACGACAGGAGCGCTAAACCGGGAGTACCGTCAAGAATCAGGCCGAATGCTCCCTCCCGCCTTCCCGCAAGGGATTTAAGGAGGTCTTCCAGCGACTCCTCGGACTCTACCTCGAAGAACTCCTCGAGTTTCGTGACGAATGCTTCTGGATTGAACCCGGAAATGCCATGGACGATCCGGTGCGTAGGAAGTATCTCGAGTGCCGGATCATTTATGTTCGTAAAGTACATTGGTATGAAGTTATACGGCTCCGTTCCCGTATGCCCCGGGTTCTTGAGCCGGAGCGATTGAGAATACGTCAGAGCAGTTTCATAACGATGGTGCCCGTCGGCCACGAGCACGCGCTGCCCTTTCAGAAATCCCGCGAGCGCCAGCACGAGCGCGGGGTCGTGTGAGACCCAGAGCGCATTGCGCACCCCGTCGAACTCCGCCACAGCGTCCGGCGGTCTCCCCAGCTGCTCATCCAGACGGCTGTCAAGGTCGCCTCTTGGATCCGCATACAGGGCAAATATCTGGCTGAACATCGCATGCGCCGCCTCAAGAAGCTTCAGCCGATCTTCTTTCGGTCCCGACAGAGTCCGCTCATGGGGGTAAATAGAGCCGCTCCCGAACTCTTCAAGACGGCATGCGGCGATGAATCCGCGCCGGACGGCAGCCGCCCCCCTGCCGGATGTGTATTCCTGCGAAAGGAGATACATTGCCGGCTGAGGATCCCGGGCCATCACTCCATCGCCCTTCCAGTCCTCGAACGCGCGCGCGGCTGAGGCATAGGGGTCCTTTTCGCGCCCGAGGATCAGTCTAACGACATTGTAAGGGTCGAGTTCGTAGAGCTCGGTGCGTCGCTCCTTTGAGATGACATCGTACGGGGGAGCCACGACGTTTGAAAGGTTTACCCGGCCGGGGTTGTAGCGGAGGCCGCGGAAGGGCTTAAGTTCCGCCATCGCTCAGCGGTATCCGAGTCTTTTCAACCATTCGGAGTTCTTCCTCCACTTCTCTTTCACTCTGACATGGAGCTCCAGGTAGACCGGCCTCTGAAGGAACCCCTCGATCTCTTTGCGCGCCTGCTCCCCGATCTCTTTGAGTGCGTTCCCCTTGCTGCCGATAAGTATGCCTTTCTGTGAGTCGCGTTCGACGACAATCTCCGCCTGGATCAGATCCTTTCTCCCTTCCACTTCCTTGAAATCCGAGATCAGGACGGCTGTCGAATAGGGGATCTCGTCGCGGAATTTCTCGATGATTTTTTCCCTGATCAGCTCGGCAACGAAGAACCGTTCGGAATGCTCGCTCAGGGACTCGGCCGGATAGAGGGCGGGATGGACGGGAAGCTCGCGCGAGAGCGTCTGCAAAAGCTCGCCTGTGCCTGTGAGCTTGAGGGCCGATAGCGGAAAAATTTCTTTGAACGAGAACTCCCCCGAATACGACGCGATCACCGGAAGTAGCGCGTCTGGCTTGACGAGGTCAACCTTGTTGATGACGAGGTATACCGGCGCTCTGCATCCGTGCAAGGACTTGAAAGCCGGCTCATCTCGCATATCACGCCCGGCGCCGGGCGACGTGGCGTCTATCATGAACAGCACAACGTCCGCCTCTCCGAGCGCAGACCTGGACGCATCCATCATGGCTTCGTGAAGGGGATACTCCGGCTTCATGAGTCCCGGTGTATCAAGGAAGATGAACTGTTCGGTGGGACGCGTCAGAATCCCCAGAACCTTATGGCGCGTGGTTTGCGGCTTGCGCGTCACGATGGAAATCTTCTGCCCCACCAGCGCGTTCATAAGCGTCGATTTTCCCACGTTCGGCCTCCCGATGAGAGCGACATAGCCGCACCGGAACTGGTCGGGTGAAACTGCCATCTGTTGATTTTCGATCATCGCCGACGTGGCTAGTCCGCGAGCTTTGGGTGCTTCAGATGGTAGCCCGTGACGTCTTCGTATTTCTTCGCAAACGCGAGGAGCCTTCCTTCGTCGAACAGCCGGCCGATGAAGGTGATGCTTGTCGGAGTGCCTTCCTTGGAAAAACCGTTCGGGAGAACCACACAGGGATGGCCCGTAAGGTTGGTGAGGAGGAGGTTATCCCCCTGGAAGGAAGGCGCCACGTACAGATCAATGTCGGTCATCAGTTTCTGCATCTGTTGAATAATCAGATACCTGATGCGGTTTGCCTGGATGTACTCAACAGCGGGAATCAAACGGGACGAACGGAAGACGTTCGGCCAGGCATCCTTGATCTGCCTGACCATGAGATCGTCCTTGCCCGTCCTCGTCAGCTCGTCGAACGCGGCTCCGGCCTCGGCAGTCAGGATAATCGAACAATCGTTTGTCGGAAAGACGGGGAGCGATACCGGGACCAGCTTGGCGCCGAGGGACGCAAGAACCGACAGCGCCGAATCGTTGTTCGCCCTGTTCTCCTTCACGCTGTCGAAATCGCTTTTGAGATACCCCACCCTCAAATCGCCGAAACGGATGTCGGGGGAATACCTGAACGGGACATCATAGAGGGTTTGGTCTCGTCCGTCCGGGCCGAAGATGGCGTTAAACACCAGCGCACAGTCTTCCACAGTCCGGCAGATCGGTCCAATTTTGTCCATCGTCCAGCTCAGAGCCATGGCGCCTGTCCTGCTCACCCGCCCATAGGTAGGCCTTAATCCCGTCACCCCGCAGCGGGTCGAGGGAGAAACGATCGATCCCCACGTCTCCGTGCCGATGGAGAACCCCACCAGTCCGGCGGAGGTTGCGGAGGCGGAACCTGCCGAGGAACCGCTCGATCCCTGGGCCGGGTTCCAGGGATTCTTGGTCATCCCTCCGAACCAGACGTCCCCCCAGGCAAGCTCCCCCATGCTCAACTTGGCCACCAGGATGGCTCCTGCCTCATCGAGCCTCTTGATGACAGTCGCATCCTCATCGAACTCCTGATCCTTGTAAGGGACGGAGCCCCATGTGGTCTTCGCGCCCTTCGCGGCGAGCAGATCCTTGGCCCCGTATGGGATTCCGTGGAGTGGGCCACGGTAATGGCCGGAGGCGATCTCCTCATCGGCGTGCTTTGCCTTCCGCAGGGCTTCGTCTTTGAGAAGCGTGACGACGCACAGGAGCTTCGGCCCGTATTTTTCGAGCCGCTCGAGGTACATCCGGGTAAGTGCTTCGGCGGTGATCTTCCTTGTCCTGAGAAGCTCGGCAAGCTGGCCGACAGAGTAGAACGCCGCCTCCTCGAGTTTTGCGGGCGCCTGAATATTTTCGGGGGCGCTTGCTGTGAAGGAACTCGGTCCCGCCGGAAGCATCATCCCCGCCGGGATGGGATTGAAGATGATTGCGGGTGGAACGCTGTTGGCAAGATTGGTTTTGCGGATATTCTTGTAGTTCTCAAGTTGATCCCTGAGCCCGTCGCGCATCGAATCGCGCTTCGCATCCGTGAAGGACAGGCCGATCAGCTGTTCGGCTGCGGCGATGACCTCTTTCGGCGGAGGCGTCGGGGGGGTCTGAGATTGGAAGATCGCGCCAGGGAGAAAGCAAATCGAACAGAGAGAGAGCGAAAGAATCAGGCGAGGTTTGCGATTCATGCTTGTCTCCTTATGGATGGTTGAGTTAGGGGCGTTATGCCCGGGACCTCCGGCGGGATCGGGTGCGGGAGCAACCAACAGCGGGAACTCTCAGGCGCCTGCTACCTCCCGTGACATTGCTTGTATTTCTTGCCGCTGCCGCATGGGCACGGATCGTTCCTGCCGACTTTCTCCCCGACGTGGATTGGCTGCTTCCTCGCTTCGGGCGCTCCCCGCTGCTGCTGCGCGGCTTCCTCACCAGTCACCGGCTCCCGGTTCCCCTGAAATCCCATTCCCATTGCAGACTCGTGCGTCAGGGTTACGTTCTGCGGAGTTGCGATTCTCGGCGCCCTTCTGACGGGCATCTCCTGTTCGGTCTGGGGGAAAAGCTTGAAGACGAGGTTCAGGGTCTCGACGCTGACCATGTCGAGAAGCTCAACGAACATCGTGAACGCCTCGCCTTTGTACTCGAGAATGGGGTCCTTCTGCCCGTACGCACGGAGGTGAATTCCTTCCTTGAGGTCGTCCATCTCGCGCAGATGATCCTTCCATTTCTCGTCGATCACCTGCAGGGCAACCATCTTCTCGAGCATCGCCATTTGCTCGGCGCCAATCCGCTCTTCCTTGCGCTTGTAGAATTCCACCGCCGCCTTGAAAATTTCGTCCCGGACCCCTTCCTTCCCTATTTTCTGCCACACGTCGGGGGCGATCGTGAAGTCGATCAGGAAATTGGTCCGCAGTTCCTGCCTCAGAGCATCGATCTCGCCCTGCTCATAGTGCTTGTCGACAAGCTTCTCGATGTATTCGAAGAGCATCTCGAAAATATCCTCCCGGAGCCGTTCACCGAGGAGGGCGTGCCGCCGCCTGGAGTAGATGACCTCGCGCTGCTGATTCATCACGTTGTCATACTCGAGCAGGCGCTTGCGGATGGCGAAGTTGTTCTCTTCGACTTTTTTCTGCGCCCTCTGCACAGAGCGCGTGATCATCGGATGCTGAATGACGTCTCCCTCCTTGAGCCCCAGCCTGTCCATGATCCCCGCGATCCTGTCGCTTCCGAAGAGCCTCATCAGGTCGTCTTCGAGAGAGAGGTAGAATTTCGACGAGCCAGGATCGCCCTGGCGGCCCGAGCGGCCCCTGAGCTGGCGGTCGATCCGGCGCGCTTCGTGGCGCTCGGTGCCGACGATGTGAAGCCCTCCGGCGTCGCTAACGCCGGGTCCGAGCTTGATATCGGTGCCGCGGCCTGCCATATTCGTTGCGATAGTGACCGCCCCCGGAAGCCCCGCATGCGCCACGATCTCAGCCTCGCGCTGGTGCTGCTTGGCATTGAGGACGTTATGGGGAATCCCCTGTCGCTTCAGCATGCGGCTCAGAGTTTCCGAGACCTCGACCGACGTCGTTCCGACGAGGACCGGCCGGTTGAGCTTTCGGAGTTCCTCGATCTCCTGAATTACGGAATTGTACTTCTCTCTCTTCGTGCGGTAGATGACGTCGTCCATGTCATCCCGGACCATCGGTTTATTGGTCGGCACCACGACCACGTCGAGCTTGTAGATCTCGAACAGCTCCGCGGCTTCAGTTTCCGCGGTGCCCGTCATCCCCGCAAGCTTCTTGTAGAGCCGGAAGTAGTTCTGGAGCGTTATCGTGGCGAGCGTCTGCATGTCGCGCTCTACTTTCACGCCCTCTTTCGCCTCGATCGCCTGGTGGAGTCCGTCTGAATACCGCCTCCCCGGCAGCATTCTTCCGGTGAACTCGTCAACGATCATCACCTTTCCGTCATCCGAGACCACGTACTCGTCGTCCCGCTCGTAGAGGGAGTATGCCCGCAGGAGCTGGGTCACCGTGTGGATCCGGTCGCTCCTTTCGGCGTAGAGGAGATTCAGCTCATCTTTCCTGACCTGCTTCTGCGAAGGGGTGAGAGACGGGTCGTTCTCGATCAGGGCGATCTCAGAACCGACATCGGGGATAATGAAGAAGTCCTTGTCGTTCGAGCTTCCCGCGAGGAGGTCGCGACCCTTCTCGGTCAGGTTAATGGAGTGATCTTTCTCGTCAATCGCATAGTACAGCTCGTCGTCGATCTCATGGAGACGCGCGGCCTGGTCGCGAAGGTACTCCATCTCCGTCTTCTGCATGAGGCGCTTGTTCCCCTGCTCGGCCAGGAGTTTCCCCAGCCGCTTGTGTTTCGGCAGACCGCGGTTGGCCCTGAGAAGCTGGACGCCCGCTTCGTCTTCCTTCTCCGATGTCAGAAACTGCTCGGCCTCCGCAACAATCTTCGTTACAAAATTCTTCTGCGCGTTCACGAGGCGTTCGACGCGCGGCTTCATCTCCGCGAACTTGTGGTCTTCGCTCTTCACCGGACCGCTGATGATGAGCGGGGTCCGGGCTTCATCCACGAGGACGGAGTCGACCTCGTCGACGATGGCGTAGTAGTACTCCCGGTGCACCAGATCTTCGGGTGAGATGACCATATTGTCTCTCAGGTAATCGAACCCGAACTCGTTATTGGTCCCGTAGGCGATGTCGGCTGCGTACTGCCTGCGGCGCTGCGCGGAATCCATCTGGGTCTGTATGCAGCCGACGGTCAGCCCGAGAAACTCGAAAATCCTCCCCATCCAGTGGCTGTCCCGAAGGGCAAGGTAATCATTCACGGTGACGAGATGGACGCCCCGGCCCGGGAGCGCGTTGAGGTAGAGAGGCATCGTGGCAACGAGAGTCTTCCCCTCTCCTGTCGCCATTTCGGCGATTTTCCCCTCATGCAGGACAACCGCCCCGACCAGCTGCACATCGAACGGGACCATGTCCCATACGATCTTTCTCCCCGTCACCTCCCACGACTGGCCGACCAGCCTTTTGCAGGCCTCTTTTACGGCCGCGAATGCCTCCGGCAAAAGTTCGTCGAGAGCTTCCTTCGTGGCGCCATCCACCGATTTCTGCTCTTCCTCGATTTCCGTGTAGATAGCTTCACGCTCCTCGAGTGAAAGTCCTTCGGAAGTCCGAAGCTTCTCCTTGAGCGATGCGATGTTTGCCTCCGAATCTGCGATGGCCTCCCTGATCCGCTGCCGAAACTCGATCGTCTTCCCTTTCAGTTCTTCATCGGAGAGGTGTTCGTATTCGGAAACATACCGATTGATCTCTTCGACGATCGGATATATCCGCCTGATGTCTTTTTCTGACTTGCTTGGAAATATTTTAGAGAGAAAGTTAAGCATTTAGCCCGTTTTTGAAGAAGAAAATTCGTTAATCATGTCAAATTTAACCTTTTTTGGGCCGTTAGTCAAACCCGGTTTTGAAATGTATTGCTTCTTTCGTAGGTTGCTCGCAGAGTTGTCCCCACGAGGAGATCCCTCGATGCAATATCGGCGTGCGCTTTCCTTGGCAGTTCTACTTCTCACGACACAAACCCCCGCGGTACCAGGAGGCCGCGCAACCCCGGTCCGGGCTTTCAGTCCTGACAGCACGCGGCCGGAACGCAGCTTCAAATCTTACGGCACAGCTCTTGGAGTAAGCTGGGCGAAACACGCCCTGCAGGGATACTCGATGAAATTGTGGCTGAGCAACAACATGGCGCTTGGCCTGGAGGCGGGAGTCTTCGCTCAGGTCCCCCCCACCGACTGCGGCGGAATTGGAATTGGTCTCGAGTATCCGGTTGGTGGCTGCATTGAACACCTCTATGGCGCCGGACCATGGATCGGCGGGATCGTTGACGGGGTCAGGCGCGTAGACGAAGCGTATAACGGGGACGACGGCCGACACGAATTTGAGCCCGAGCGAAAGGATACATCGCGGGATAAGATATGGCATACTCATTTGGGTAGCGAACAACCCGATTTAAACGGGTATTCCGGGTATTACCTTTTCCATGGGATTCAAGTAAACCGGCGCGGTGTTGACGATGACGGTGACGGGAAGGTAGACGAGGACGAACTCGACGGGCTTGACAATGACGGTGATTGGAACCCCATTACGGACGATCTCGGTGCCGACGGCCTCCCCGACAGTCTGGAGGTGAGTTGCGACGGCACGTCGTATAACCCTCTGACCAACCCCGATCCCAATAATGACAATTATGATACGGCGGGCGTCGATAAATGCCATCTCGACAGCTTGGGCAACTACCGGCACAAAGACGACAGGGCCCTCTACACGCAGAACAATGGCCTGCCCGATCACGGAGAGCCCCACGTAGACGAGGACTATGGCGCCATCTCTGATAACGACCTCTATTTTTCGGCGACCGATACCTTCCGCTCGATTACGTTTCCGGGCCACATTCCGATGGGGATCAAGGTCTTTGCGAAATCGTATGCATGGCAGTCGATGCCCGAACCAATCCTTCCTTTCGAATATGAGTTCATCAATGTGGGGACGAAGGTCGTTCGCCAAGTATATCTGGGATTCTTTGTCGATGCAGATATTGGGCCTGTGAGTGAACCGTATTACTACACGCACAACTTTGCCGGATATTATGGGGATCTATATACGGGTTACGAACATAACTGCGTTGACCGGGGCTCGACGCCGCTTGGATTGACTCTTCTCGGCTCATCAAGGCCTTTGGACTCTCTGTCCGTTCAGTGGCACTGGCACGGCTTTAGTCAATATGGAGACATTGATTCAGTCATCTACGGCTGGATGACGGGTGAGGCGTTCGCGTATCCGATCGGGTTGAACCAGCTCTGCACAAGTCCCACTGATACCCGATTCTTCTACTCATTCGGACCATTCGGCGATCTCGCCCCGCGCGAAACCCTTCGGTGTTCTGTGGCTCTTGTCTCGGGTGATGTGCTGGACATAGGCCCTAACAGTATGCGCCAGAATGTAAAGAAAGCATTCTACTGGCATCAAAGGAACTATTACCCTCAGGCAATTCCTCCATCTCCTCCACTTAGACTCGAGTCGAAGAATAAGTCGATCATGGTGAGTTGGCAATGGCGAGCGGGTGATCCCGGGATAGATCCCATCGAGAATTGGGATGAGCACGACAATGTACTCGACGGTCTTCCTGATACGAATTGGAGGAAACGGAATCCCCCTCCGGGCATCAGTCGGGGAGGAAGAAATTTCGAAGGTTTCAGGTTGTGGCGAAGTGAGGCGTCGGCTCCCTCGCAAATCTCGTACGCACTCCTCGGGGAGTATAGAATCGACGATGATTCTCTGTTTGGATACCATTCAGGGATTAAGTTCTCCTATGTTGATTCGAGCGTACGCCCCGGCACGACATATTGGTACTCGGTGACCTCGTTCAGCGTCGCCCAGACGGCAACCATTCCTTTTGTTGATTCCGCGGGGATGCATCACATCGATACAGTGCAGGTGGGTTCTCTGGAATCCCCCCTCGGCGCCAACTCCAAATACATTCGAGTCAATTTTGGGCCGTCGACCTTGCCCGGCCAGGCGAAGGTGGTTCCCAATCCGTATAGAGGCGACTACCAGTACACTGATGGGAACGGCTTCGAGGGGCGGGAACTGACGTGGAGCGACGCAAAGCGCGTCATTTGGTTCATCGATCTGCCCGCGCGTGCGACAATAAGGGTTTTCACGGTTGCTGGAGACGTGATCACGACTATCCAGCATGACGATGCCGCAAGGGGCACAAGCGGACTCCCGGTCGGCCAGGAAGAATGGAACTTGTTCAGCGAGAGCGGGAGACCCATCGCGAGCGGCCTGTATATTTTTACGGTCGAATCCGTGTTCGGCCAGCAAACTGGTAAGTTCGTCGTCATCCGCTAAGTTGCAATTCTATCATACCCGCCTGACTCACCCAATCCTCAGACCATGCCCTTAAGAATTTCTCTCGCGGCAATCCTCATTGCCTTCATGCTCTCCGATTGCTCCTCCGGATCTGCCACCCGTGAAGAGCCTCGCGGCTCCGGGGGGAGCCGGCCCACCGGCGCGCTGGTCGCCCGGATCGATTCAATTCTGACCGATTCAGCACTTGCTTCATGCTTCATCGGGATCGAGATTCGTTCACTCGAGGATGGCAGAACACTCTACGAGCGTGACAGCGGAAAACTTTTTCACCCGGCGTCAAATATGAAACTCCTCACGACGAGCACGGCTCTTGAGCTTCTCGGTAAGGATTATAGGTTCAGAACGACAGTTCGATCCGATTCCTCTATCCGGAACGGGATACTCCAGGGGGATTTGCGTGTGAGGGGATCGGGCGACCCCCTCTTGAAGACACCTGACCTCGATTCGCTCGCGCAAGCCGTCCGAAAGTGCGGGATCCATACCGTCACCGGGGATCTGGCAGGGGACGTTTCGGCGTTCGATACGATATATTGGGGGGCGGGGTGGATGTGGGATGACGAGCCCGATGCCGATGAGGCATTCATCTCGCCGCTGACCGTAAACTCCAATTCGGTGGAAGTGACCGTATCGCCCGGACGCAGGAGCGGAGATCCTGCCATAGTTGCGCTTTCGCCCGAGTGCGGGTATGTCTCGGTTCTGAACGCGGGAATCACTTCATCCGACACCCTCTTTCCGCATCTGCGTGTCACCAGGGAACGCGGCGCGAACAGGATTCGCATCGACGGCAGAATTGCTCCCCATTCTCCCGAGCACCACACCGCCTTGAGCGTCTGGAAGCCTGAGTTGTATTTTTTGAGTCTGATGAAGGAGGCGCTTCAAAAAGAGGGTGTCACGGTTCGGGGAGGTGTGCGGCTCGATACCTCTTCGGGGGGCATGTTTCTGGCCGAAGCGTCGCATCCGCTCGACTCCGTCCTTCACCAGGTGAACAAGCCCAGCGACAATCTTGCGGCTGAAAATCTGCTGAAGACGATCGCTCTGGAGAGGGGCGGCGCGCCAGGATCGGCTTCGAAGGGCCTGGGTCTCATGAAGTCGTATCTCGCCGGGATCGGGGTCGACACCGCCGCGATGATACTCTCGGACGGTTCAGGCGTCTCGTTCTACAACGAGATTTCCCCCGCAGCCGTCGTCAGGCTCCTCGCGAAGATCCATGAAGACTCGGCGAAGTTCAGGAGTCTCTATGAGAGCCTGCCCATTGGGGGCGTCGATGGAACGCTGAAGAGCCGCTTTCGGTGGACGCAAGCGGAGGGAAATGTCCGGGCGAAAACCGGGAGCCTCACCGGAGCAAGCTCACTTTCTGGTTACGTGACTTCTGCGGATGGGAAACTCCTCGCATTCAGCATCCTGTGCAATCACTTCCCGTCGCAAATCGCCGTCTTTCGTGATGTCCAGGACAAGATCGTGGAGCTGCTGACGCGGTCGCGAGTCGCTGAAAAATAAAAAAGCCCGCCCCACACACAGGACGGGCTCCGCTGAGGAGTGTGCCTATACCCCAGTCCCCTACTCTATCGAGCTGATCACAATATCCCCTCCCGATGTTTCGAGCCTGATGATGTTGCCTCCGCCGTTGATTTTGCCCCGGAGGCTCCCTTCCTGTAATTTTCCCATGAACTGGAAGTCGCAGCTGACGTCCCCGCCGGTCGTCTCTGCGCTAATGTCGCCGGAGATTGTCTTCGGAAGTTTAACGATGAGATTCCCTCCCGATGTCTCGAGGTCGATCCCCTTGTTGTCCCGCAGAGTCACTCGGACATCGCCCCCGGAGGTCGACGCATGCAGCTTTCCGTCGCTCTCTCTCACCTCGATATTCCCTCCGGAAGTCTCGAAGTCCATCGAGCCGACAACGGATTCGGCAGTCATATTCCCGCCTGAGGTTCCAACTTTGCAGTCGCCTTTGATATCCCTCATTGTCACAGTTCCGCCTGAGGTGTTCATGCGAATGTGACCGTCGAGTTTTGAAAGATCAAGGTCGCCTCCCGATGTCTCCCCTTCCAAGGTCCCGTTCACGGCGTTGACCGTCATGTCACCCCCGGCGGTCGACAAGTCGAGGTTAAAATGGGAAGGCACTTCGATCACGAATTCCACATCGAAATCTTCGCCCCCGAACATGTTCATGAAGCTGTGCCGATAGCGAGAAACGGCCTTGACCGTGTTTCCGCTCTGATCCACGGAAATGTCCAGCTTTGCTAGCCGCGACTCCGATCCGCGGGCCCGTATATGAACGGCAACATCCTGGCGATCGGAGCCCGTCACCGAGATGCTCCCCTCGTCTGCGTCTACGACGAGTCTCCCGCCGGACTGAACCGGGAATGTCTTGTCAATTCGCTTCTCATTGGCGGAATATCCCGAATCGACAAACCGCTCCGGATGTGTGCGGATCGAGAGGGCCACCATCGTTGCAGCAAAGATCAGCGCGAGGGATAGGAAGATGGCGATCTTCGCGGTCAGGGTCAGCGTCTTGTTCAATGAACTCTCCTCGGGTGACATTCAAGGTCGTGAGACTCTATCAGTTAGACGTAGAATCCGCGAAAAGGTTACAATCTCACTTTGCGGATAAGAGCGGTTTTTGGTAGATTGAGCCGATGAAATGCCGGTGCCTCTTTGCATTCCTCCCGCTTCTTTGGTTTTCCTGCTCAAACGAGTCCCCAAAGAAGGAAACTGCAAATGACAATCCCATGAGGACAAAGCCCGCCATCCCATCTTTCAACGCAGAGCGCGCGTTCGGGTACCTCAAGGCACAGGTTGATTTTGGCCCCCGGACTGCCGGATCGGCGGGTCATCGGGCGTGCCTGGAGTACCTGAGGATGCACATGGAGCGGTTTGCCGACACCGTGATTCTGCAGCCATTTTCGCTCCGCGGGTACGACGGACAGGAGCTTCGGTTCACGAATATCATTTCGTCGTTCAACCGGAAGGCGACCACCCGCATCCTCCTCCTCGCCCACTGGGACACCCGCCCAAGGGCAGACCAGGATCCGGTATCTGCGAAGCGGGAAGATCCGATCCCGGGCGCGAACGACGGAGCCAGCGGGGTGGCTGTCCTGATGGAGATCGCACAGCATCTCAAGGCTCAACATCCCGCTGTGGGGGTAGACATACTCTTCGACGATGCCGAGGATTACGGGAAGGAAGGCGATACGCAGAATTACCTTCTCGGCACGAAGCATTATGCCAAGAATCTCCCTCCCGGCCCCCGGCCCGCGTTCGGAATCCTCCTCGACATGGTCGGCGACCGGGATCTGGAGCTGCAGAGAGAACCCTACTCGATGCGCTACGCCCCGGATATCGTGGAGCTCGTCTGGTCCGCCGCGAAGGAGCTGGGCGTCTATCAGTTTACGGACAATATTCAGCGCGCAGTCCTCGACGACCATCTCCCGCTGAACGAGGCCGGCGTGAAGACGATTGATCTGATCGACTTCAATTACCCCGACGCGGGAAACCGCTACTGGCACACGACCAACGACACGCCGGATAAATGCAGCCCCGAGAGTCTGGGAGCGGTCGGGAAAGTCCTCCTCTACGTCACGTACCGCCAGCCTGTCTGACCACCGGAAAACGTACCTCGAGATCTCGCTCACGGCTGACCCGCCCGGCCGGGAGCTGCTGATTCCCCCCCTGCTCAGCCTCGGTTTTCACGGTTTCCTCGAAACCGATACGGGGCTGATTGCCTACGCCGAGAAAGGTTCTGTTTCTGCCGAGGGGATTGAAGGAGTGCGCCTGCAAATCCTCTCGCTTCTCGAACGCGCTCATTTCGGAGAACTCGCGGGAATCCGTGAACTCCCCGAAGAGAACTGGAACCTTGCATGGGAGCAGAGTATCAAACCGGTTGAAATCGGCGAGAGGCTGGTTATCAGGCCGTCGTGGATAGAAGGTGAGGGAACCGATGATCGGATCGTCATCAGAATCGACCCGAAGATGTCATTCGGGACCGGCCACCACGAGACGACTCGTCTCTGCCTCAGGCTGCTCGAACGGTCGATGAAGAGCGGCTCCCGGGTGCTGGACGTAGGCACGGGGACTGGCATACTCGCCATCGCCGCCGTCAAACTGGGTGCACAATCCGCAATCGGGATCGATACCGACGAGTGGGCGATCGAGAATGCCCTGGAGAATGTCAGGTCGAACGATGTGGAAGACCTGGTTTCGATCATACACGCTCCCATTGAGGAATACCACGGAGATCGATCCGACGCCCTCCTTGCAAACCTGACCTTGAACATGATTGCTTCTTCTCTCTCGCATCTCAGGGATCTTCTCGAAGACCGGGGTGTTCTCATCCTTTCAGGATTCCTTGAGAGCGACCTTTCCGTGATGCGCGGGTCGCTCGAGCAGTCGGGCTTCGCGGTCGAGTCAGCGCTCGCGGAGAACGGGTGGATGGCCCTCTCTGTCAGAAAAATCCTTTCGGCGAACTGACTCTTTGCATCGGTGAGACTCGCCGGCATCGATATCGGAACAAACACGGTGCTTCTCCTCGTGGCAGACATCGGCGAGGATGGAGCTCTCACTCCGGTTCATAACGAGCAGCGGCTCCCCCGCCTCGGCCGGAATGTCGCCAGCAAGAAGGAGATTCAGCCGGCGGCCTTCGACAGGATCGGGTGGGTGCTGAATGAGTTTAAGAATCTCGCCGTGCAACTCGGGGCCGATCGGATTTCGGCGTGTGCCACAAGCGCCGTTCGGGATGCAGCCAACCGGGATGCGTTTCTCAATCATCTCCGGAGCACAACAGGGCTCAACGTCGAAGTACTGCCGGGTCAGGAAGAGGCATACTGGTCGTTCCGGGGGGCAATGAGCGGCATCTCTTCGGTTTCGCGGCCGGTTGTCATTGACATCGGAGGGGGGAGTACAGAGGTGATATTCCCCGCCGGGCTCTGGGCGGTAGAAGGGAGAAACTCCTTACGATACCTGAGTTTTCAGCTTGGATCCGTTCGACTTACCGAGCGTTACCTCCAGCATGATCCTCCACATGATTCCGAGATCGAGGCGGCCCAAATCGAGATACGGTCGCAGTGGAATGGGATGCAAGAGCTTGAAAGGGGTGGATATGCCCTCATTGGCGTCGCGGGTACCGTCACCACCCTGGCCTGTCTCGATCAGGGGCTTTCTGATTTTGACGAGCGGCGTGTAAGCGGCTACAGATTGAGCAGGGAGCACGTAGAGCAATGGTTCCGGAAACTTGCAGGAATGACGAAGCGGGAGATCGAGGGGCTCTCAGGGGCAGCGGTGGGAAGGGCGGATATTTTGACCGCAGGAGTCCTGATTCTCGACGAGTTTATCGCCCGATACGGTTTCGGCGAGATTCTGGTCAGCGAGAGGGGCCTGAGATACGGCCTTGTAATCCGGGAATGGGAGAGGCTGCACTCCCGCGGGTAGATCAGCCTCGGGGCTTTCCTATCCTTCCTACTACCTCCTCAAGAACCTCTAATGCGTAACTGATGTCTCCCTCCGTCGTAGCCCTGCCCATGGAAAACCGGACAGAGGCCTTCGCGGAGGCCATGTCGCGCCCCATTGCAAGAAGGACATGCGAGGGCTCTACGCTTCCCGACGTACACGCCGATCCACTCGCAGCCGCAACCCCGGCAAGATCAAGATTGAACAACAGGCTCTCCCCGTCGATCTCTATCTTGCGGCTGTCGAAGGAGATGTTGACGATCGCAGGGAGAGTTTCTTCCCCTGATCCGTTCACGAGTATATAGGGAAACCGTTCTCTGAGCGCCGCTATGAAACGGTTCCTGAGAACGGTGAACGTCTTCATCCCGGCCTCCATGCGTTCATGAGCAAGAACCGCGGCCCTGGCGAAACCCACCGCTAGGGGAACGTTCTCGGTGCCGGCGCGCCGGCCCCGTTCCTGTCCGCCTCCGTGCATGAATCGCCCGATCCCAACTCCCCTGCGAACGAAGAGAGCGCCGATGCCTTTCGGACCGTAAATCTTGTGCGCCGAAAGGGAGAGCGCGTCTACTCCGAGTTCGTTAACATTGACAGGAATCTTTCCGAAGCTCTGGACCGCATCGGTGTGCACGACGATGTCCCTCCTCTTCGCCGTGCGGGCCAGCTGTGAGACCGGATTTATGGTTCCGACCTCGTTATTCGCATGCATGACCGAAATCAGTCCTGTCTCCGGCCTGATTGCATCGTTCAGAGCGGCGGGATCTACCCGGCCGGCGCCGTCGACTGGGAGGACCGTCACCGGGTATCCGTTTTGAGCCAGAAATTCGCAGGGTTCGAGGACCGCATGATGCTCTGCCCCATCGGTAATAACGTGGTTCCTTCCCCGTGCGCTCATCTCAGACGCCACGCCTTTCAGGGCAAAATTATCGGCCTCGGTTCCGCAACTGACGAACAGCACCTCACCCGCCCGGGCTCCGATCAGGCGCGCGATCGTCTCGCGGCTCTCATCGAGCGCCGCCCTTGCCTCCCTACCGTACTGGTGAAGAGATGATGCGTTGCCGTAGCGGCCCTTGAAATACGGCTCCATCGCCTCAAATACCTCGGCATCGAGGGGGGTGGTTGCCGCATGGTCGAGGTACACTCTTCTCATCCCTGAAATATACGACTGGCCCGCCGCAACCACAAGCGAATGAGCCCTTGCGATTTCGTCGCAAGGGCTCATGTGTACCCCGCAGCTCCTGGAGAGTCCGTCAGTCGTCTGCCTTGCCTTCCCTGCCGCGGTGCATGTCTTCCATCGCGCTCCTCACCCGGCGGCCGAAATTCCTTTCGTACACGAGGTAGAGGGCGAACTGGTCGGCTGAGAGCATCTTGCGGATCTCGCCCTGATACCGGACGCGTTCGGCAAAGATCTGCTGATCGACCGCCAGGATTTTGTCCGACTCTCCCTGAAGCTCGCTCGCGCCCTTCTTATCGCGGGCCATCTTCTCGATGTCATCCAGCATGGTGTTGCGTGATTTCATGAGGTCGCGGACCTTGTCTTCATGGGAGCTGTTCTTCGCGAAGAAGCGGACCGCATCCTCCTCGCTCAACTTGAGAACCTCGACAAGCCGCATCATCTTGAATTTCTCGAGGCGCCCCGAATCCCGCATCCCCGGGCCCGGCTCCATGCCGCGGCGCTGTCCCGGGGCTGCCGCCCCAAGGATACACACGAGAAGGGTTGCTGTGAACATCCGTGCGATGATCATGTGGTTCCTCTTCATACGTTAAGCCTCCGGTTAGTAATGAATTGAATCGATATCATTTCCTCCGCCTTGGGTGCGTTCCGCGGCTGCCTGGCCGGGTTCCTCGATACCCACGGCCGCCTCGGCATCGATGTCGGCAGGACGGGCTCCATCCTCCTGGAGGATTGCCTCCACATTCCCCACGTCCTCGGCGGGAGTGATCGGGTGAACGGTCACCAGGTCCGGCTGGAGTGCCTCGGCGACGGACTGGCGGTCCGCAACGTCCTGGATCTCGTCGGGAGCCATCTGAGCCATGACCGCCGCGACATTGTCTGACAAATCATCCGCGGGCTTGGTGCCAACCTTGAAAAACGCGACTGCCAGCACGACGGCCGCCGCCGCCGGCAGCGCAAACCGTGCCGCCCAGGCCGGAACGCTCGAGGACGCTCGCTGATCCAGTCCCCGGTGAATTCGGGGAAGGATCGAGGCCCAGTACGTCTTCGGGGGAGACCACGGATCGCCGTCGATAGACCTGAAGAGGGTTTCCAGCATCTTCATCTCTCCGGCGCAATCCTTGCACACCGCGAGATGCCCCCTGACGAGGTCTGCCGTAGAGGAATCACTCTTGCCCCGGACAAATTCCGGGAGCTCGAGGCGCGTTTCGCGGCATTTCACGAGCTCATCTCCTTCCGCACGTATGCCTGTATCTTCTTCAGGGCGTGGAAGTAATTCGCCTTCAGACCGCCGACTGATTTCTTCAGTAATTTCGACATTTCTTCGTAGGGCATTTCATCGTAATACCGGAGCATGAAGACCAGTTTCTGCTTCGCGGGGAGCCGTTCCACCGCCCGCTCGAGGATCGTCTGATACTCCTCCTGCAGGATCCCCGCATCCGGAGCCTCTCCCTCGTCTGTGCGCGGCTCCGCCTGTTCTTCGAACCGTACGAACTCCTTGATCCGGCGCGAGCGGACCGCATTCAGGGAAACGTTTACGGCGATCCGGTAGAGCCATGTGTAAAACTCGGAATCTCCCCGGAACCCATGAAGCGCCTTGTACATTCGCAGGAAGACGTCCTGAACGACGTCATCTGCCGCGTCGTGCGTGCCGACGACCCGGCGCGCAATCCAGTACACTTTCTCCTGATATCTCTTGACAAGTTCGTTAAAGCCCGTAACATCGCCGCTCCGAAACGCTTCAACCAGATCGAGATCCGTTTTTGGCGGCATTTCGACCTGTCTAAACGTTAGATAGCGAAATATTACAAAAGTTTAACGAAATCAGCGCCAGGGGTCGGCGGCGTGACGGGAGCTACGCAAGGGTGGAAAGTGCCTTTCGGAGCTTGAGGAGGGTTGACGACATGTCCTCGGAAATCACCTTTGTATCGGCCAAAACGGGCATGAAATTGGTGTCGCCGTTCCAGCGCGGAACGATGTGAAAATGAACATGGCTGTCGATCCCGGCGCCGGCCGTTCTGCCGAGATTGCACCCGATGTTAAAGCCGTCGGGATGTGAAACCGCTTCCAGGGCCTGCGCGAGTTTCTTCAGATCGACCATGATCTCCAGCAGCTCCTCATCGGCTAGATCGCCAAGGGCGGGGGTGTGACGGTAAGGGACGACGAGGAGGTGTCCGCTGTTGTAGGGGTACCTGTTCATGATCACAAAGCACCGCTTCCCCCGCGAAACGATCTTCTGTTCGTCGTCGTTGTTCGCATTGAGTGCGGCGCACAGGACGCACTCGTCGCTCTTGGCCCCCGCGCCGGAGAACGTCTCAATGTATTTCGAACGCCAGGGAGAGAAGAGCCGTTGCACCTGAGCGGCCTTCCGGTCACGCCTCCTCTTCAACCTTCACCTTTGCGTGTTCGGTGATGATCTTGTCCGCAACCTCGCGGGGCATTTCCTCGTAATGGTTGAATTTCTGCCGGTGGATCCCTCTCCCCTGGGTCATCGAGCGCAGGTTCGTGGAATAGCGGAAGAGTTCCTTGAGAGGAACGAGCGCCCGGATGATCTGGTGCGATCCGTCCGAGTCCATGCCCAGTATTTTCCCGCGACGGCTGGAAATGTCGCCCATAACGTCTCCCATGTACTCGTCCGGGACAACCACTTCAATTTCGTAGATCGGCTCGAGCAGGATCGGCCGCGCTTCTTTAAATCCTTTCTTGAACGCCATTCTTCCTGCGATCTTGAAGGAATGTTCATCGGAGTCGACATCGTGGTAGGAACCGTCGAACAAGGTGACCTTGACGTCCACAACCCTGTAACCGGCGATCACTCCCGTGACCATCGCTTCGACAATTCCCTTCTCCACGGCCGGGACAAAGCGGCCCGGCACTACTCCCCCGACGATCGCGTCCTCGAATTCGAAACCCTTGCCGCGTGCGAGCGGCTCGATCTTGACCCACACATGGCCGAACTGGCCCCGCCCGCCCGTTTGCTTCTTGTGCTTGTACTCGACTTCGTTTGCCCGCCCCTTAATCGTCTCCCTGTACGGAATCTTCGGTTCCACCATTTCGACCTCGACTCCGTACTTCGCCTTCAGGCGTTTGACGATGATGCCGAGATGAAGCTCGCCCTGGCCGCTGATCACGGTCTGGTGGAGCTCCGGGTCGACTGTCATGACGAACGTAGGGTCTTCCTCGTGCAGAGAGTGGAGGCCGGTCGCAATCTTGTCCTCGTCTCCTTTCGATTTCGCCAGTATCGCCATGCTGATGACGGGCTCGGGGAACCGAATCGGAGGAAGGATGACGGGGAATGACCTGCTGCTGAGCGTGTTGTTGGTATGCGTGTCCTTCAGTTTTACCACCGCTCCGATATCCCCCGCGGCCAGCTTTCCGGCTTCCTTACGCTCCTTGCCGTTCATGAGAAAGAGCTGCGCAAGCCTCTCTCCCTTGTTGTTCGCCTCGTTCACCAGATCCATCCCCGGTGCGACGGTTCCCGAGTAGACTCTGAAGAATGAAAGGTCGCCGACGTGCGGCTCCGACACGGTCTTGAATACGAAGAGCGAGGGTTGTCCGCGCGGGTCGCACTTGACGGGTATCTCCTTCTGTCCTCCGTGATTCGATCCGGCCGCGGCGCCGACCACCTCCCCCATATCGGCGGGACCCGGGCAATAGTCCACAAGAAAATCCATGACCGACGCAACCCCGATGTTCCGGGCGGCGCCGGAGCAGAGAAGCGGGAAGATCTTCCGCCCGCCGATTCCGGTCCGCAGTGCCTGCTTGAGCTCCTGGTCGGAGAGCGTTCCCTTCTCAAAAAACGCGTTGAGCAGCGCCTCGTCCGTCTCGGCAACCTGCTCGATCAGCTGCTCGCGCATTTCGTCGGCTCGCGCCTTGTGCTCGGCGGGAATATCCGACTCGGTGTATTTACCCTTCCCCCCTCCGCCGAACTGAAGCAGCTTCATCCGTAGAAGGTCCACCACCGATTCAAGCTTCAGACCCTGATCGACGGGAAACTGGACGGGGATGAGATCGTGCGAGAAGCGGTTCCTCGCCGCTGCGACAACCCGGTCAAAATCTGCGTTCTCGTTGTCAAGCTTATTAACCACGAAGGCTACCGCATTCTTGAATTCCTTCGTATGCTGCCAGACGATTTCCGTACCCACCTCGGCTCCTTCAACGGCTTTTAGGAAAATCAGGGCCGTGTCGGCGACGCGCAGGCAGCACTTCACCTCGCCGGTGAAGTCGGTGTAGCCAGGGCTGTCGAGGATATTCAGCTTGGCCCCTTTCCACTCACAGTGTAGGAGCGATGAATTAATGGAAATCTGGCGCTCCACCTCGTCGGCATGGTAGTCGGAGACGGTGTTCCCTTCCTCCACCCTTCCAAGCCGCGTCGTGGCTCCCGCGGTGAACAGGCACGCCTCCGCGAAGGTTGTCTTGCCGGCGCCGCCGTGTCCCGCCAATGCTACATTCCGGATCGACTCAACGGGGTACTCTTTCATGATGCAGTGATCTCCTCGGTTTGATCATGATGAAGTGGCGCGAACGCGCCGGGGCGCTCACGGCGCTGCAGAAGAGTGTACTACGCTCTCAGGCTGGAACGAAACACGCCGGGCAGAAAAACGACCGTGTCGCGCGGGGGGAGCCGCGCAGGGGGTCTATGCCCGGAGGCGCGCCATAAATGTTCGCACGCCCTTGATGACGGCGGCGATGGTGCCGATGGTTTCCATGACAGGTTCCTCGAGCTGGGCCTGGACCTTCCGCTCGAACTCCACGACGTTGTCGGCGACTTCCCTGATCGAATCGATCGAATGCCGCACAATCTCAACCTGTTCGTCGATATTTTCGGTGATGCTCTTCACCTTATCGGTGATGACTTCCAGGTTCTCGAAGACCGGAACTGCCTTCGACGTCAATTCGCGGAAATCCTGCTCGACCACCGTGAGGATGTTCCGGATCCGCGCAATCACCGTAATGAGATAGATGCAAAGGACCGAGAGCGCCCCGAGGGCGATGATCTCAAAGATGACGAGCACCAGTTGCCAGTCCATCCGCTATACCTCCGTGCTTGATCGAAAAAGCGGCTCAGCCGCGCGGGCGTTCCTTCTCGCTTCTGTAGGCGTCCATCCCGGCACGGACCGCCGACCTCACCCGGGTCGACTCTTCGCCGGCGCGCTCGCGGATCCCCGTGAGGACTTTCTCCGCCCCGCCAAGGATGTGCTCCGCCTTTTCCTTCGCGTCCGAAACGAGCTGATCGGAGCGATGCTTGCCCTCATTAATGACATCGACTGCCTTTGCGCGGGCCATTCTCACGTACCCCGAGGCGTCTTCGGCAAGATCCCCGGCTTTCCGCTTGATGTCCGAGCGCAGCTCTTTTCCGCTTTTGGGGGCATACAACAATGCCGTGATCGCCCCTACTATCCCGCCGGCGATAAAGCCAATGAACAGGCCCTTCGCCAGACCATTTCTCTCTTCAGCCATTGGAAGATCCCCCATGTAAGTGATGACAAAAATAAAGTAGCAATTGCGGGTTTCAAAATCAAGTGATTCAGAGGGTTTTGAGCGACCAGAGCCGTGCCGTGGCGCGTTCCAGCTCCTGCCCAAGCGCCGCCGGATTGTCCGTTTTCTCCGGCTCATTTTGAAACACCGCATAGGGGACCTTAATTCCCTTGATCGTGATGAAAGCGGGATCGGCGGAGGCCAGCATCGGCCAATCATTCGTCTTGTAGTAGAACGCCATTTTTTCATCCGGGAGAGAATGGTACAGAATCGAGTCTTCCAGCCCGGGCCTCGCCCTCCGCCGGTTTTTCCTCACCGACTCATCGTACGAAACGCCGATGTAGATAATCCCTGCCCTTTTGAGGATCTCTTCGTGGAGAAAGGAAAACGCCTCCGCAAACCCGTTCTCCCCTCCGCGGGCAAACTCGACGAGCGCTGTCATCGAAGAATGATACTCCGGGTTTGCCGCAAGCTGCTTTCGGTAGGCAAGATTGATGCGCTCGATGTACAGGTTCCAGATGAACTGGTCCCTGAACCAGTATTTTTCATCGGTCCAGAGTCTCGGTTTCCCGTGGCGGGAGAGAATGTCGTCGACTTCAAATGTTTCCCATACATAGACGAAGTCGTCGAACTCTTCAAAGTTGGAGATGTGGAACCGCTTCAGCCGCTCCGGCAGTGGCGTCTTCTTCAGGAAATCGATGACCTCCGACTTGCCGGCGGCCGGCCGGCCGATGAGAATGATGACGTCGAAATGCTCCCGGGCCATCCGCTCCCCCCTATTTCGATTCTGAAAACCGGTTCTCCACCCGGGAGTCGATCACCTTATCACGCTTCACCTTGTCGATCAGAGTCTGATAGACCGTTGTTTGCATATAGGTCACAGAGCGTGGGGTCATTCCGAGGTACTTATCAGCCTGGTTGACCACAAAATCGCTGGTCGCGCAGGTGTACCTCTTCCCGTCGGAGACATCTTCGCCGGCGATCTTCAGCTTCTCGATCACCGGGGCGCCGTTCACGCGCTTCCACGTGCACGTCAGCCCCGACATCTGAAGGCTTGCCCTGTGCTCTGCCAGCGAATGGACGTGCCGTTCGGCAAGAGCGCGCAGCTCCGCGCCTGAAAGCTCGAACCGGCAGAGAACGTTACGGAACGGGAGGATCTCGAAGAGGCCCAGCTTCGTGATCGGTCCGGCGCTGAGGTCGGCGCGAATGCCGCTGCTGTTGGTGATCCCGATCCCCGCATCGGCCGATTCCTTCATGGCATCGGCGATAAAATCCCCGATATTGCTCTCCCCGCTCCCGCCCCGCTTCCAATCGTACGAAAGGGTTCCGATCACTTGCGCATAGTCGCGATCAATCGTGGCTTTCGACTGATCGATCAGCTTCGTCAGCTTGGAATCGGTTTTTGGATGTGTAGCCCAGAGCTGGAGCAGCTTTCCTTCGTGGGAGGTCACTAGGTGATGCTCTACGGTGAGTTCCAGCTCCCCCAGATTCTCACAGTTCGATCCCGCCTGACAGATGATGACTCCGTTGATAACTTTGGGGGTTTTCAGCCGCGTATGGCTGTGCCCTCCGATGATGACGTTCAGGCCGTGCGTCGAGACGGCAAGTATGGAGTCCTCGTCCGTCCCCTCGTGCGTGAGTGCTACGAGGAGATCCGTCTTCCCCGAGATCGAGTCGATGATCCGCTGGGTCACCTCGGGAGGGGTAAGGACTTTCAGGCCCTTGAGATTATTGGTGTTGGTGAGTTGAAATAAGTCCCGCGACATCAGGCCGATGATCCCTACCCGCAGACCGTTGCGTTCAAGAATGACATACTCCTTGTTCCCGAACGGGAGATTGCCAAGCGTATCGGTCAGGTTTGCGCTCACCGTCGGGAAGCGCTGGATTGCAATCAGCTTGCGGAGATTGTCCTGTGAGACATCGAGATCGTGGTTGCCGATCGTCCACACGTCGTAACCGGTCATGTTCATCATCTCGAAGAGCGCCCCTCCTGTTGCGCCGCCGTATTCAAGCTCCGAGATCGGATTCCCCGTCATGATGTCGCCTCCATCGAGCAGGAGAAGGGGGCCCTTCGCTTTCCGGATACTGTCGACCATCCATGAGAGCTCGTAAAATCCCCCCACCATGGGTTTTGGGTCGGATCGGACCCAGAACGCCTCGTGGGGAAGATATGAGGCATGGATGTCGTTCGTGTGAAGTATTGTCAGGGTCTTTGGCTGGCCGAATGAGCAGGCGTGGAGGAGCAGGGCCGCAAGGGCGAGCAGCGGCGCGCTGCGGCCCGCGGGTGTGCCTTTGGGGCGGGGTTCTCCCATGGTGCTGAATTGATTCATAGCAAGGTCGAGAGTGTAAGGGTTTAGGGTGAGGCTGGCTTGAGAAACGCCCACGCCCCCCCGCTCGTCCGGAGCGGGGGGAGATGGCCGTCGTACGTACTATCGGTTTTTCTTCTTGTGACGCATCTTCCGCAGGCGCTTTTTCCTCTTATGCGTCGCCATCTTCCTGCGTAGCCGTTTTTTTCCGCTGGGCATTGATCCCTCCTATGATGATGAGTCCATGGAACCGTGTTGGTTGACAAACTGAAGGGCCTTCCTCCCCACTTCTGAAGTCGAGTCTACCGTGACGCATTTGCGGAATGACGCCAGGGCTTCGTCGACTTCGCCGGTGTGAAACAGGATAATCCCCAGATTGAACAGGGCGAGCTGGTGGTTCGGAGAATAGGTGAGCGCCCGTTCAACCTCCTCTTCCGCCGCCGCCAGACATTCCTTTCTTCTGGTGGTATCTTCAAATGAGAGCTCGAAATACGAAGTGCTGAGATCGACCCGGGCGTCGGCATTCGTCGGATTGATCTCGAGATAATGCTCATACATCGCAATCGCCTTGGGAAAGAGCCGGACATCGTGGTAAAGATTGGCAAGCTTCAGCACTGGAGCCGGATCCCGCGGATTCGACTCGACGGCGCGCTGGAGAGCCTGGATCTCCTGAGTCGCCCCATGTCCGCTCCCTGCCAGCGCGCTGCCCGGCGAGTTGCCGTCGCTCCGTGTGGATTTTTCAATCACGAGGGCCGTTATCAGGACAAGGGCCAGGGAGAGTGTCAGTTTCCAGCTCTGGAGTGCTTTGAGGGGAGGATACTTCTGCGCCGGAACGGTTTTGTCTGCCGTGGGAGTCCGGCGCGCGGCCGAACCGGCACCGAGAGAGGCCCCGCACGATTCGCACGAGACCGCGTCGGCGGCGTTGCCCTGACCGCAGAGGGGGCAGCGCAGTACGACGGCCGCTCCGCACGACGTGCAAAAATTGTCGCCGTGCTCTACGTCCTTGCCGCAGCGCGGGCAAGGGATTCTTGAGGTCATTCTGGGATGGTGCCGCCGCTCAAATCGTTGCCGGCTGGATTTTCTTCAGGTTTTCGTTGACAGTGGTTCTGAGCTCCTTCGACACCTTGAAGTAGGGCACGAAGTGTTCGTGAACCTGCACCTGGGCGCCGGTGCGCGGATTTCTCGCCATTCTCCCCTTGCGCTTTTTCGTCTTGAAACTTCCGAAGCCCCGGATCTCGATGTTCTTTCCTTCCTTCAGGGCCTCAATGACGGTCTGGATGAAACCGTCAACCACTGCCTCGGTCTCGACCTTCGTCAGACCCGTCCCCGATGCTATATGGTCGACAATGTCTGCCTTCGTCAATGCAGTTCTCCTTGTGAAATTGGACATGGCCGCGCCGGCGAGGCGGGCAGTGATCTAATATCCATGGGACATCCGGTACTGCAGAATCGGCTTGTTGAGGAGCTCATCCTTCAGTCCCAGCAAATCCGACAGCTTGGACTCGCCAAATAATCGCTCAAATAACGAGGTGCCCCGTCGCCGCTCTTTCACGATCGTTGGTTCTCCCTTGATATAGGCGAGTTTCGCGCAAATGCCGATCGCGTCTTCGTAGGTTCCGATCGTATCGACCAGTCCCATTCCGACGGCTTCCTTTCCTGTAAAGACCCTGCCGTCTGCGATACGAACAACCGCAGCGTGCGGAAGTCCCCTCTCCTCCTCCACGACTGAAATAAATTGGCGGTGAACATCATCCATCAGGCGCTGAAAATAGGTCCTGTCGTCCGGGTTCATTTTCCGGAACGGGCTGCCGGCGTCTTTGTATCTTCCGCTCTTGATCGTCTGTTCTTCAATGCCGAGCTTGGAAAGGAGCGGGTCAAACCTGAGGAATTCCGATATGACGCCGATGCTGCCGGTGAGAGTGCCGGGATTGGCGACGATCCTGTTTGCCCCGCACGAGACGTAATAACCGCCGCTCGCCGCGAGCGCCCCCATGGAGACTACGACGGGTTTTCCATGCTCTCTGGTCTTCTTCACTTCCTCATAAATTTCCTGGCTTGCAACGACGCCTCCCCCCGGAGATTCGACGCGAAAGAGGACCCCGCGTATCTGGCCGTCTTCCCTGTATTTCTTGAACTGACGGACCGTTTCCTCCGAGCTGAGAATCTCTCCCTGCAGTTCCACGACGGCGATTTTCTCGCCATTGCCCTGGATCTCCTCCACCTCGCTCCCGGCGGTCTTCACGATGAGAACGAAGAGAAGCGTGAGGCCGAAGCCGACGACAAGGAGGCCTCCGAGGATTATGAGAAACCATTTCGTTGAATTCTTCATTCTGCGAAGCCCGACCTCATGCACTTAAGCACAACACCGCCCATAACCCATTGATTTTTAAGCCTATTATACGAAACAGGAGCACAAAAGTCAACCACGTGCGAACAAAAAACGGATAACCCCGGGAGCGCGTACAATCGGGATTATCCGTTTATCTCACCTGCAGGAGCTGATCCTGCGGCGGAATCGATGAATTACTTCACTTTTACTTCGATTTCCCTCGACTTCGATTCCTCGGCCTTGGGCAGCGCGATCGTGAGGACCCCGTCACTATACGAGGCATCGATCTTGTCGCTTTTGACTGAAGTGGGAAGCGTGAAAGAGCGCTGGAATGCTCCGTAGGAGCGCTCTACACGATGGTAATCGTGCCCTTTCTTTTCGCTTTCCTGCTTCTTCTCACCCTTTACGGTAAGGACGTCGTCTTGAATCGTGATCTTTACGTCGTTCTTGTAGACTCCCGGGAGCTCAACCTTTACGAAATAATCGTTGTCGCGTTCCACGATGTCGACGGGCGGGATCCACAGGGATGTCTGGTTGTTTTCTCTGACTCCTCCGCTGAACCGGTCGAACATCCGGTCGATTTCCCTCTGCATCTGAGTGAATTCAGAGGCAAGATTCTCAACGGGATGCCAGGGAACCAGGTTGCGGATTGGTGTCCATCTGATAAGTGTCATATGATTCTCTTCCTTTGACTATTGGTTAGTACTTGGTGTAACATTGGGTTCGCCCCTTATTAGTCAACTATCGTGCCAACACAAACAGGACTCTAATTGAAGCGCTATCGCGAACTTTTGGAGAGTTGGTTCAGGCGAGAATTACTTGAGGCGACAAAATGACAGAAGTTTGCGACTATGGCCTTAATCTCGACAGCCAATGTGTCAAGAAAACTGACAGCACTAAAGTAAGTTGTGACAGATTTTCAGACTTCGATCATCCTCACCCTTTTGTGCTTTCGAGAAACCTCTCGGCATCCATGGCAGCCATGCACCCCGTGCCTGCGGCAGTAACTGCCTGCCGGTATTTGGAATCGGCTACATCTCCGGCAGCGAAAACTCCAGGGACGCTCGTCTGTGTCGAGCCGCTTTGAGTAATCAGGTATCCGTTCTTATCCATCTCCAGCTCTCCCTTGAAGATCGCGGTGTTCGGCACGTGGCCGATGCCGATAAAAAGACCTTCCGCCGGAAATGTCGTGATCTCACCCGTCTTGAGGGCGCGAATCCTGAGTCCCTTGACCTTCTTCCGCCCGTTCACCTGCTCACCAAGGACCTCCTCAACGGCGCTGTCCCAGAGAAATGAGATCTTAGGATTCTTGAAGGCCTTCTCCTGCATGAACTTCGAGGCGCGGAGCTTATCCCTCCTGTGTATGACGGTCACCTTCGAGGCGAACTTCGTCAGAAAACTGGATTCCTCCATCGCAGTGTCCCCTCCTCCCACGACAGCCACCTCAAGCCCCCGAAAGAAAAACGCGTCGCAGGTTGCGCAGGCGGAGACGCCGTAGCCCATGTATTCCCTTTCGGAGGGGAGGCCAAGCCACTTCGCGGAAGCGCCGGTTGAGATGATGACCGAATCGGCCAGATACTCATGCTCATGACATCTGATTCGAAACGGGCGCGCAGAAAAATCGACCTTGGTCACATCCTGAAAAAGAGTCGTCACGTCGAATCGCTGTGCCTGTTTGCGGAAGAGTTCCATCAGCTCCGGACCCAGGATCCCTTCCGGAAACCCCGGGTAGTTCTCGACATCGGTTGTTATCGTGAGCTGGCCTCCGGGCTGAATCCCTTCGAAGACGAGGGGCCTGAGGTTGGCGCGCCCCGCATAAATGGCGGCGGTGAGCCCTGCCGGGCCCGAACCTATGATAATAAGCCTATGATGGTGTTCCATTCCCCATGCTGTCTGAAGGTGCGTCTTTTGATGAAACGGACATTGCAATCCGGGCGTTCCTGATCAACCCTTCGCGTTTGGTTCTCTTGACGGGACTTTTCCTGAACCGGGCGCTGAACCCTCCCTGCGAGAGCTCGGCGATACCCGACAACTCGGGCGCCGTATTTTCCGGCCTCGGGTGGAATTCCCGCACGTCCGAGGGCTTCGAATATCTGATGTTCCACGGGCAGACGTCCTGGCAGATATCGCAACCGTAAATCCACCCTTCAAACTTCATTCCCAGTTCCTCGCCGATAGAACCCCGGTGCTCGATCGTCAGGTACGAAATGCACCGGTTCGAATCGACTACGTACGGCTCCGTGATTGCGTCCGTCGGACACGCTTCGATGCAGAGCGTGCAATTGCCGCAGAGGTCGAGAGCGGGGTTGTCGTACTCAAGCTCGACATCCACGAGGATCTCGCCCAGGAACACCCAGGAGCCGTACTCCTCGGTGATCAGGTTTGTGTGCTTTCCCTGCCAGCCGATTCCCGCACGCTGCGCCCAGGCCTTGTCCATCACGGGGCCCGTGTCCACGTAGGCCTTTCCCGACGCTTCGGGCTTTCGGCTCCTGATGAAGCTCAGGAGTTTCTCCAGACGCTCTCGCACGACGTCATGGTAATCGTCCCCCCACGCGTAGCGCGAGATTTTTCCCTTCGATCGGTCCTCCGAGTGCATCGTCGGGGTGTAATAGTTGACCGCAACCGAGATAATCGACCTGGCGCCGGGCAAAATGATCTGCGGATCCGTTCGCTCGTCGCGCCGGGCGGCCATCCATCTCATGCCAGCATGATACCCCCTGGCCAGCCACTCGTCAAGGCGCTCCGATTCGGCGTCGAGGCGCTCCGCCCGCGCAATTCCGATCTTGCTGAATCCAAGGAGCATCGCCCGCTCCTTTATTTCCAAAGTTAAACCCGCCATCTTCTCAAAACATCTACGAGTTCCCGCCTCAGCCGAAAGGGACAGCTTTCCCGAACGCGAAGCCTTTGTCGGTTTTCTTGAGCTTGCCCGCAGTCACGGCCGGATCATGTTCAAAAAACAGCGTCCACCCTTCTTCGAACGCCCTCGGAAGCAGCTTTTTCTTTTCTTCGAGCGTCACCATCGGCCTCAGGTCGTACGCCATGATATACGGAAGGGGGACGTGCGAGATAGTAGGAAAAAGATCGCAGCAGTAGAGCACTGTTGCCGCCCCTCCCGTGATCAGGGGGAGCTGGAGCCCCGACGTATGCCCGTTCACGATCAGAAGCGATATTCCGGGGAATAGCTCACCTTCGCCGTCGAGGAGCTCGAGCACTCCATGCTCCATCAGCGGCAGGAAATCATCGGGCATAAAGCTCCCCCTGTCTTTCTCCGTCGGATTCACCGCCTGATTCCACTGGGAGCGCTGAACGTAGTAGCGCGCGCGGGGGAATGCGGGCGTCAGTTCTCCGTCGATGCGGACGGTCGAACCCCCGGCGTGGTCGAAATGGAGGTGAGTGAGAATCACATCAGTAATGTCCTGCGGGGCAACACCATGCACGGCGAGGGAGCGCGTCAGATCAAAAAGGCTGGTGTCGAGACGGTAGATGTCGATCTGTTTATCGGTGAACTTGGATCCGTTGCCGTTATCCACAAGGATCGTTTTTCCCCGACCCACCAGGAGGAGGGCCCTGGCAGCCAGCTCGATGCGGTTTCTGTCGTCCGGCGGATTCGACCTGGACCAGAGGGGTTTCGGGACGACCCCGAACATTGCGCCCCCGTCAAGGCCGAAGCGGCCTGTATCGATTGCGTGCAGTTCGTAGTCGCCGAGGGTCATTGCCGCGGGTGCGGGATCGACTGCCGGTTCGCCCGTGCGCGACGGCCCGGCGGTCAGTTGCGAAAATGAGATGTTGCGGGACTCAATTCGGCGAATTCCTTTCCGGGATGGAGCGCTTTGGCGCGATTGAAGAGCTCCTCTTCGGTTTCCACGCGGTTGGGATCGGCGACGCAGCAGTCAACCGGGCAGACGACAGCGCATTGTTCACGCTCGAAGTGCCCGACGCATTCGGTGCATTTTTCCGGGACGATATAGTAGAATTCATTCGAGAGAGCTTCGTGTTTCTCTCCGTTCATCTCCCAGGGCACGCCCCCAGCATAGATCGCCGTGTTCGGACATTCGGGCTCGCAGGCTCCGCAATTAATGCACTCTTCGGTGATCATCGTCGCCATGTCAATTCTCCTCCAGGTGGTGCATGCTCGCATGGTTCAGTTTCGGTACCGCGGATCCTTCGACGTCGGGTTGTTGCCCGTGCAGAGCCGCCTCGGCTATGGCCAGCCAGTGCACAACTTCCCGGGTGAACCGCTCGAGATCTGTCCCGCGGTGGGAGGGCCGGTAGCCGTCGAGTTTGCCAAGGCCTCTCGTCAACTGGCTCGCCGCGCCCTTGTAATTGCTGTTGAAGAAGTGGTAGAAGCCCGCGGAAACCTGAATCAGCCCCTGGAGAAAGAGACGGTCCTTCCCGCGCGTATCGTGCCAGAGATCCTCGAGCGTGTCGTGGCACTCGAAGTAGTGACCGTGGTTGAACTGATCGATGCCGCGAAGGAACTGCTCTTCGTTCATTATGGTGAATATAGGCAAATAACGGCGGATTTCCTAAGCCTGTGGGGCGCCGGCTTTCAGATATTGAAGTAACGCGCCTCGGGGTGATGTACGATGAGCGCCGAGGTCGACTGTTCGGGCACGAGCTGGTACTCTTCGGTGAGCGTGACCCCGATGCGCTCAGGCCTCAGGCACTCGAAGAGCTTTGTCTGGTCTTCCAGGCTGGGACATGCGGGATAACCGAAACTGTACCTGGAACCACGGTAATGCTGGCTGAAGAGTTTTTTGATTTCCGGATCGTCCTCATGTGCGATTCCCAATTCCTCCCGGATCTTCCTGTGCCACAGCTCCGCAAGGGCTTCCGCGCATTCGACGCTCAGGCCGTGGAAGTAAAAATAATCCTTGTAGACGCCCGATGTGAACAGGCGCCGGCTCTCCTCCGAGGCAACTGCCCCCATCGTCACGAGGTGCATCGGTAGCACGTCGACTCTCCCCGAATCTTCCGGGGCAAAAAAGTCTGATATGCAGAAAAAGCGCCCCTTCCTCTGGCGTGGGAAGGTGAACCGGATCCACTCGGTGAGCGAAGATTGCCCGGATGCCGCACCTTGAGGCCAGACGGAGACCGGATCATCGAGGCCGGAGGGCTTATAGATGATCAGGTCGTCTCCCCGGGATGCGCAGGGAAAGTATCCGTAGACAACCCTGGGCTCGAGGAGCTTCCGCGCCAGAACCTCCTTCTTCAGCGCCTCGAACTCCGGATAGATCCGTTCCGTAAGAAGGGTCTTGTACTCCGCGTCCGTCGAGGAGCCCCGTCTTATCTGCCATTGCCCTCTGATCAATGCTGTTTCGTTGATGTATCGAAAGACCTCTTCCAGGGGCACCTCGCTCACGACCTTTGAGCCCCAGAACGGCGGATCCGGGATCGGGGCGGGCGCAGTGGTGGACGGTTTCTTCAATAGAACTTTGGGAGCAAGAGCGATCTTTGCCTCAAGCCCCGAAAGCTCCTCGGCCTCCGTCTCTCGGGCGGCCGCAAGCGCCGGTCCGGGGGTCTGCCGTACGGGAAGGCCCTTGCCGTTCCCCCCGCGGCGTGCTGCTATCTCTTCCATATAGCGCAATCCGTCGAAGGCGTCGTTCGCGTAGAAGACGCTTCCCGCGTATGCCCCCCTCAGGTCGTTCTCGACGTAGCGGCGGGTGAGCGCCGCGCCGCCCAGAATGACCGGGAGTGTGAGGCCCCTCTCGTTCATCACCTCGAGATTCTCCTTCATGATGAGGGTCGACTTCACCAGCAAGCCCGACATGCCGATCGCATCTGCGCCGTGCTCATCGGCTGCCGTGAGCATTCTCTCAAGAGGGCACTGTATCCCGAGATTGTGGACCTTGTAGCCGTTGTTGGTCAGGATGATATCGACCAGATTCTTCCCGATGTCGTGCACGTCGCCCTTCACGGTTGCGATGACCATCGTCCCTTTTGAGACGGATGCGGCCTTGTCCATGAATTTCTCGAGGTATCCCACAGCGCTTTTCATGACGGTTGCGGACTGGAGGACGAAGGGAAGCTGCATCTGCCCGCTCCCGAAGAGCTCTCCCACCGTTTTCATCCCGTCGAGGAGTATGGTGTTGATGATATCGAGGGGTGAATACTTTTTCAGGCCTTCATCGAGCTCCTCGTTGAGTCCGGCGAGATTGCCGTCGACGATCCGCTCCTTCAGGCGATCCTCGATTGCCGCCGGGCGGGCAACTTTCTTCTTCGTTTCCCCCTTCTTTCCGTCGTAGAATGCGAGGAGCCCTTTGAGAGGATCGTAGGAGTCCGTCCGCTCATCGAAAATCAGTTTCCTGCAGATTTCCCGCTCCTCAGCGGAGATTTTGTAGAGAGGAAGGATCTTCGAGGCGTGAACGATTGCCATGTCAAGGCCGTGCTCGATGGCGTGGTGGAGGAATACGCTGTTCAGGACGTGCCGCGCGTGGGGCGAAAGCCCGAATGAAACGTTGCTGACCCCGAGGCTGGTGTGGACGTTCGGGAAGTCCCGCTTGATTGCCCGGACGGCTTCAAGGGTCTCGATGCCGGATTTCCGGAACTCCTCGTCTCCCGATCCGAGCGTAAACGTCAGCGCATCAAAGATCAGGTCCTGCTCCCTCATGCCGTACTTCGTTGTGGCAAGCCGGTGGATCCGGGCGGCGACCTCTGCCTTCCGCTCCCGGGTCTTCGCCATCCCCTGCTCATCAATGGTGAGTGCGATGACCGCGGCTCCATATCTCTTGCACAGGGGGAGGACATGCGCCATTCTCTCCTCGCCGTCTTCCAGATTCACTGAGTTCACGATCGCCCTCCCAGCGATCCGCTCGAGGGCTTCGTCGATGACGGGCGCCTCTGTCGAGTCGATCATCATGGGAGCCGTCATCTGCGTATTGAATCGCGAAATGACGGAGCGCATGTCCTCCCGCTCGTCGCGCCCGACATAGGCGACGCAGACGTCCAGGATGTGGGCGCCCTCCTTGATCTGCGCTTTGCCCATTGCGACCATTCCTTCCAGGTCCCCCGCCACCAGAAGCTCGCGGAATTGCTTGCTCCCGTTGGCGTTTGTGCGCTCCCCCACGAGCACCGGCGACGGATCGATGTGGAACGGCGACGCCTGATAGAGGCTCGAACACCCGGGCGTGAACACCGCTCTGCGCTCGGCCGGGGCAGCAGATCCCACGGCGTCGACGAGTTTTTTCAGGTGCAGAGGGGTGGTCCCGCAGCAGCCGCCGACCACGCTCACCCCGAGATCCTTCACAAAATGGGAAAGGTAATGGACAAAATCCTCCGGTGTCAGAGAATAGTGGGCGAGCCCGCCCACGTTTTCCGGGAGGCCGGCGTTCGGCATCACAAAGACCGGCCTGGGGCTGCTCGAGCAGAGGTAGCGGACATTCTCCGACATTTCCTTCGGCCCCGTCGCGCAGTTCATTCCCACCAGGTCGATCTCGTAGGGTTCCAGCGCGGTCAACGCCGCGGCAATCTCGGTTCCAAGGAGCATCGTTCCCATCGTTTCAATGGTGACGGATGCGATGACCGGGACGCGCCTCCTGTACTCCCGGAACGACGAGAAGACCGCCGCGAGCGCGGCCTTCGTCTGAAGGATATCCTGGCACGTCTCAACGACCAGGAGATCGACGCCCCCCTCGATGAGCCCGTTTGCCTGTGCGCGATAGCCCGCCTCCATCTCCTTAAACGATATGTGTCCGAGGGAAGGGAGCTTTGTCGTGGGGCCCATTGAGCCCGCCACGAATCGCGGTCTTGCCGGGGTCGAGTACTCGCCCGCGATACGGCGCGCGAGCTTCGCCGCCTCCATGTTGAGGGTGAACGCCTGGTCGGCGAGGCCGTACTCCGCCAGGACCACGGGGGTCGCGCCGAAAGTGTCGGTCTCCACCGCGTCGCAGCCCGCTTCGAGGAACGAGGCGTGCACCCGCTCCACCGCCGAAGGATTCGTCACGACGAGGCGCTCGTTGCATCCGTTATAGCGCTCACCGCCGAAGTCGTCCGCTCCGAGATTCTGACTCTGGAGCGAGGTGCCCATCGCCCCGTCAAAGACGATGATCTTCTCTTTCAGTATGTCGAGGAAGCCGCGTGTCATGATGCGCGAAAACTAAAACGGCGGCTTGAACCATTCCCTTCCACTCCGAGGGTGGTCAACCGCCGTGCTGCGAACCGGGTGTGTGTTCGGTTAATTGTTGGGAATCATCTCCTGCACCGCGCACGATACGAATGAGACCGAATAGAGCGCCACGCCGTTTGCACGCGTGGTCATCTTCAGCTTATGCTCCCCGTACTCCCTGTTGCGAACCAGGTTGTACAGCCTCGGCCTGTCGATGATGATGTAACTTTTGCCCTCCTCATCGATGCGCACATCGGAACCCTTGTTGGAGGGCGTCAGGCTGGCGTCATCCTGGCGCAGAAAAACCTGCGAGTGCTTCTCTGCGTTCGGCTCGATCACCGCGTTCACCTCTTTGGCCTGGTAGACGACCACCGCGTGGGCTTCCCCCCCGTCGGTCCCGTTAACTCTCACGGAGCTGCGGTCGTTCAGCCAATCGCCGTGCAGGTAGAGGCGGCCCCCGACGTAGTACTCCGGATCTTCATAGCGGATCGTCGACTCCGGCGCGTACCCTTCGACATTGCCGATTGTGCCGCGCTGCCATCCGGTCAGGACTTCCGGCGTTGCGCGATAGCACGGCGTGCCCGCACGGTCCGATTCCCTGAGGGGATCCATCACCTGCGGAAACGCGTCGCGGTATCCCGCGTCGGCGAGGAGAGATTGAATCGAATGCTCGAAGTTCTCATAGGATCCCTCCCCCTCCTGGACGTATCTGATGCATCCGCTCTTGTCCACGAGATAGCGCGTGGGCCATACGGTATTCCTGAACGCGCTCCAGATCAGGAAATCGTTGTCCATCACGACGGGATATTTCACCCCGAGCTTTTCGAGAGCGCTCACGATATTGATGGGATCGCTGCCGAAGGGAAACTGCGGTGTGTGGACACCGATGACCACCAGTCCTTTGTCGGAATAGCGCCGGTGCCATTCGCGCACGTACGGAAGCGTCCGCAGTGAACTCTGGCAGGAGTAGTCCCAGAAATCCAGCAGGATGACGTATCCCCTCAGAGCTCCGAGGGGAATGGGATCGGAATTGAACCAAAAAGCCCCGTAGATCTCCGGCACCCGCATTTGCCCACGAATGATGTCCATCGTGCTCCTCTGGTGATTCTATTCCTGATTCCCTGTTAAAAATATAGAGAAATCAGGGTGGAGAAGCAAACGCCCTACCCCCTCTTCCCCGCGCCTTCAACCACGATGACGAACTCTCCCTTCATGTTCTTCTTTTCGAACAGACGGTAGAGGTCGGCCGCGGTTCCCCGAAATACCTGTTCGTCCGGCATGGTGAGATTAAACGCTACGCAGATGCGCCGGTCCCGGCCGAACATCTCTGCAAGGTCTTTCAGGAGCGGGATCAGGCGGTAGGGGGTGTCCATGAAGACCATCGTGCGCTGTTCGCCCTGGAGCTGGCGGAGCTCCGAGATCCTGCGATTGCTCTTCGCCGAAAGAAAGCCGTAAAAGAGAAACCGGTCGATTGGAAATCCGCAGACCGTGAGGGCGGGAAGGAGGGAGGATGCGCCCGGGATGGGAACGATCGAAATCTGCTTCTCGATGGCCTTCCGGACCAGCAGCTGCCCGGGATCGGAAAACACGGGGGTACCCGCGTCGGAGATCAGGGCGACGTTTTTTCCCCCGACAAGGTGCTCGATGATGTGGTACGCCGCGGCCGATTCATTGTGCTCGTTCAGGCTCTCGATGAGCTTCTCGGGAATTCCGTAATGCGACAGGAGGCGCTGTCCCTCTCTGCGCTCTTCATAGACGACGACGTCCGCCTCTTTCAGGATCCTGAGGGCGCGATAGGTAATATCGTCGTAGTTGCCGATAGGTGTGGCAACCAGGTAGAGAATACCGCTCATGACCTATTTCCCCGTATGCCCAAACCCGCCGGCGCCGCGCGCCGTGGTTTCGATCCCGGCAACCTCCTCCCATACCGCTCGCACGACGGGAGCGATCACCAGTTGGGCAATCCGGTCTCCCCGCCGGATGAGAAAATCCTCCCTCCCGAAATTCCGGATAATTACCATCAGCTCTCCCCGGTAGTCGGCATCAATCGTCCCGGGGGAGTTCATAACCCCGATTCCGCGCGTCGCAGCGAGGCCGCTGCGGGGCCTGATTTGCCCCTCGTACCCGGGAGGGAGTTCGATCGAGAAGCCCGTAGGAATTATCGCGCTCTCGGAGGGCCTGATGGTCATGGGAGCAGGAATATCGGCCTGAAGGTCCATCCCTGACGAACCGGCAGTTGCGTAAGCGGGCGCAGGCAGATCCTGTATCCCGGGACGTACCCGGGTAATCCTGATATTGAGACCCTGGCTGGTTTGTTGCAGTGTCACGGATTGAGTCTTGAATGCATGAGACGGCGAGATGCAGCACAAATATAGGCAATTCCGCATACAATGCAAGCTTTGTTGACTCTTGGGGGGAATTTGAATACTTTCCCGGCGATAAGGAGAGGGGAATTCATATGAAGAAAGTCGCGGGGACTCAAGAGGGGATGTTGGCGATTCTCCGACGGGAATTGAAGCGGAAAAGGTACGATGGGGTTGCAGCCAATGAGCTCCTTCACTCCCTCAAATCGTTTGCCGCGTACTTTTATCCATGTCATCCCCGGGAGCTGACGGAAACAGACATCCGCGGGTATCTCCTCTACCGGAAGACGACCAAACCGATGAGGTCGCACGAAGCCGCAGGCCTCTTGAAAGCGCTGCGGTTCCTCTACGGCGAGATGTATGGTAGACGAATGCACCTCGGCCGGGGACCCGAATCGGGCCATCCGGCAGAGATCTCCGCCCGCATCAGCACACTTGGAAATGCAAAACACAGGGCGCTTCTGAGTCTGGTCTGCTCCGCAGGCCTCCGAATAGGAGAAGCGGTCACCCTGAGAGCGAGCGATGTCGACGTGGAGAAACACCAGGTAAGAATCCGGAGCACGCGCGGCAAAAAGGACCGGCTTGCTCCGCTTCCCGCGGGAGCATTGGAGGAGCTCGAGTTCTATTTTAAGGAATCAAATCCGACGGATTGGCTTTTCGCAGGTCAACGCAGGGGGGGCCACATTTCTCAGGGATCGGCGCAAAAAATTTTCAGAGAGGCGATCGGTCTCATCGAACAGAGGCCGAGGTCCCGCCGCTCGAAAGTCTAATTGACGGTGATTATTCCTTCAATCTGGTTTATCGAAGCCCTATAACTGCCAATCAGTAAAGGACTTAAGATCAAACCGATAAGGAAACGTTTCGCTGGAGGGAGAAGAGGCTACGCTGGGACCCCGGAGAATTCCTTCATCAGGGTCACGAACGATCGGAAGAGGTAGTCGCTGTCGTGGGGGCCGGGAGACGCCTCCGGATGGTACTGCACGGAAAAGACCGGCAGCTCGCGGTGACGCAGGCCCTCATTCGTGCCGTCGTTCAGATTCACATGGGTGATTTCGACGGCGCCGGCATCCAGACTCTCCGGATCGACGGCGAAGCCGTGATTCTGTGACGTAATCTCGATCCGGTCTGTCACGAGATTCTTGACCGGGTGGTTTGCCCCTCTGTGTCCGAACTTCATCTTAAACGTCTTTCCCCCCAGCGCCAGGGCGAGCAGCTGATGGCCCAGGCAGATGCCGAATACCGGTTTCCTGTCGATGAGCCTCTTGAGGTTCTCTATAGCATACCGCACCGCGGCAGGGTCGCCGGGTCCATTCGAGAGAAATATCCCATCCGGGTTCATCGCCAGGACATCCTCTGCGCTATGCGAAGAGGGAACAACCGACAGCCTGCACCCGTAAGCGGCGAGCCGCCGCAGGATGTTGCGCTTCACCCCATAGTCGTACACGACAACGTGGTACCTCTGGCCGTTGACAGGGTGAGTGCCGTCGGGTTGGGGGGCCGGGCGCTTATCGTCCCATGTATACGGCGTTTCGCAGGAAACCCGTCGCGTCAGGTCGAGCCCGAGCATCGACGGCGAACGTCTGACCTTCTCCAGAATAACCGAGGGATCTTCATTCAGCGTTGAAATGATGGCTCTCATCGCCCCTTCTTCCCGTATGATCCGGGTGATCATGCGGGTGTCGATGCCCTGAATCGCGATGACGTTGTGTCTTTCCAGCCACGAGCCCAGACTCTCCTCGGCCCGCTGATTGCTGAACTGCCCCGAATACTCCCTGACCACAAGGCCTGACGCCTGGGGATGACCCGATTCCATGTCTTCTTCATTGACGCCGTAATTTCCGATCATCGGAAACGTGAGCGTGACAATCTGCCCGCAGTAGGAAGGATCGGTGAGGATTTCCTGATATCCGGTGATGCTCGTGTTGAAGACGAGTTCTCCGGCGACCTCCCCTTCCGACCCGAACGCCTCCCCTGTCGCTACGAGCCCGTTCTCAAGGACGAGTGCGGCCTTTTTCACCGGTTTTCGGCAGGGGCGGGTACGGATTTCTGTATCAATTCATACGCCCCGAAGAGCGAAGCGACGTAGAGCGCATCTCCGATCAGGGTGTTGCGGAAGAACGGGAGGGCGGCATCATAACACTGGATGAGGCCTGCGAGGTTTTGCGTATAGAGGGGGGACGAAAGCCATACTCCGAAGTTCGTCACGATGAAGAAAAGGACCGACCCCGCCAGCGTTGCCGCCGCCGTGGTCAGAATGCCGGGATGCGACCTCAGCCAGAGTCCGATAAGCCCGATCGCCAGGAAACTCCCGTACACCCACTGGAATCCCGGATAAAAACCGATGATCGCGTCGCTGATCAACATCGCGGCCATCGGGATAAGGAACGTGTACCTCATCTCAAGGTAGACGCCGCCGAAGAGCGCCAGGGCCGTAATCGGAGCGACGTTTGGCGGGTGCGGCAGCAGGCGGGTAAGCGCTGCAAGGAGGATCAGGGCGAACGCTAGGAGGCGGCGCTTCATGGCATTCCTTTCGTTAAAATGGATTGTACGATTATACGCATTTCCCCTGTTCCAGTCAAGAATTCAATGCGCCTGGTAGAAGGCGATCGCCCCCGGGAAGATGCCCACAGGCTGCGGGGGTCTTTTTGAGAGCCCGGATGAGGTGTAGATCTCAAGCCTTCCCGCGCCGGCGGATCCAACGACATTCGTAACGTAGATATCACCCGTGAGGGCGTCTGCCCCGAGGGAGTAAAAATAGAGGCCGCCCGACCGCGCGATGAACTCCGCCTGGATCGTCCGCAGAGGCTGGACCGCAAACTTGGCCACGGCGTCGGAAGCAAGGACGAACAGATTGCGGCCGTCGTTCACGATGTCGGAGACCGAGCCTGAAAGCTCGAGCGAGTCCTCCGCCTTGTCCAGGAGCGGATCGATCTGATAGAGCCGGGGATGGACGGTCTGCGTGCCGGTGCACACCACAAAGACCTTGCCGTTCAGGAGGGTCATGGCTCCGGGAGCGGGGCTGAGAGCGATCGAGTCTTCGACGTGCCCCGTGGACGCGTCCAGGACCCTTACCGTTCGGCCGGGAACGAACTGATTATTTACATAGGTGCCGTAATCTGAGATGAACGCCTTTCCGCCGGCAGAGGCGATTCCTCCCGGAAACGCGACGACCGGAGGAGTGGTGAACGCGACCGTATCCGCCCCCATAGCGATCGACGACATTGTCCCGTTGTAGTTCGCCACGAGAAGGTTCGGGGCCGCGCTCGCGAAGTAACCCGGACCGCTGAATTGGGGGAACGCAATCGATGCGACGATCCGGTTCGAACCCGGATCGATGACGTCCACCTTGTCCGAGCCGTTCACGGCGATGTAGCCGCGGCCATCAATGATCTTCATATCGTTGGGAAAGAGCCAGTTGACCGAGTTGACGGCCACGTCGTTGAAGAGAGTGTCCCTCCGCTCATCGTAATATGAAAGCGACCCGCCCCCGGAAAACCCCCCTTCATTGACCACATACGCTCCGAGCGTCGAAGCCATCGGTTTGGGCCCGTCAACGACGATCGAATCGCGGCAGCCCCAAAGGGCAGCCGCCATCAGTATCGGAAGCATCTTCCAATTCATGCGCATCTTCCTTATTCTGTTGTGGTGATTGAAAGTGAAACCGTGTGGCTCTCGAGCGGCATCGGATACCGCGGTATCGCCTCATACGATTCCCTCGCGGCGTTCCTCACGCCGTACCTCAGGGATGCCCGGACACTTCCGCCAAGATTCATGTCCGTGCCGACGTTGCCGCCCAGAACAAGATACCGCCGGAGCGCGGCGCTGTTGTCCTCAAGCGTATATCTGTCCCCCACGTATTCTGCGCCCAGGCGGAGGCGGAACCCCCGGAACACGCGCCCGCCTGCCGGGATCCTGAAGGTCACCGACGCGTTTGCGCTCTCCAGAGGGACGTAGATGAGCTGCTTGTCATAGCTCAGGTCGCCTGCCCCGGAGCTGGATTTCTTGCGGGCGTTAATGAGCGAGTAGTTCGCGCCGAGTGAGATCAGGCGCCCCGGCAGGTTCCACCGGTAGTCGAACTCGAGGCCGGTCGATTTCGTCTCGCCGATGTTCACCGGGCTCCAGTCGAGCTGAGATCCCGACGGCTGCCAGAAAATCCTCTCATGGGTGGTAATTGAATAATAGGTGATATCGAACTCCTGGTCACCCGCCAGAGGAACATCGAGCGTTATCCCCGCGTCAACGCTGACCGACCGCTCGGGGTGGAGCGCGGGATTTCCGTGACCCCCGGCGCCTGCATAATAGAGCTCATTGAACGTCGGAGGGCGAAAGTCCCGTCCGGCGCTCGAGTGCAGGTTCACCCCGGGGAGTAAACGGAGATTCACTCCGAGCTTCGGACTCCAGGAGTCGTCGACCCCCGTCGTATGATCAAAACGGAGCGAGGGGTACACGGAGAGCCGAAGAGGAAATCCGAGGGAATCGGTCGAGAGCTCGGATCCAAGCGACACTCCCGTCCGGTATTGAATTTTCTCCCCGGGGAGAGCGTTGCCGGAGGCTGAGGCCCTGCTGACTTCGAGACCCAGGACGAGAGCGGCGCCGCGCGAGGCCTCGAAGCGCGCCTGCGGGCGAAGCGTGAGGGTGATGTTCCGGTAAAAATTGTCCGCCGGAAATATTCCCTGATACTCCGCGTAGTGTTCATAGGAATTCTGGAATCCGCCGGAGAGAGAAAGGCTCCACGGGCCGCCGGCTCCCGCCGTTACGGCTCCGACGGCGCTGAGTTGCTCATCGGCCTGGCGTGCTGTGGGCTGCGATGCATCGGAGACAAACGGCCCGGGCGTGCCGCGATCGAGCGTCGAGTAGGAAACCAGCATGTCGGCCCGCCGTCCCGGTGAAGGAGTCCACGCGGATTTCAGGAACAGGTCGCGCTCGCGGTAGTCTGAATCGGTTCTCACGGCCTCACGCTCCTCTCCCCCCTCGGCCCGCAGAAACGGATAGTTGCCGGAGCCCGATTCCGTCGATCCTGCGGCGAGAATCCTCCATGCGTCCGAGGGCGCCGTCGATGCCTGGAGCCCGAGTCCGCTCGCTCCGAAGGACCCCGCCGATGCATCCGCCGAGATGACCGTGCCGCTCTGTACGGGCTCGGTAAAGATGTTGATGATCCCCCCGAGAGCATTGGCCCCGTAGAGCGCGGAGTTTCCTCCCCGCGAGAGCTCGATCCGGTCGATCTCACAGACCGGCACCAGCCGCAGGTCGACCAATCCGTACTGCGCGCTGTTCAGCGGGATGCCGTCGAGCATGACGAGCGTCTCCTCGCCCGCCATTCCCCTGAATGAGGCTGTCTGAAGGCCTCCTCCCGAACCGTACTCTCTGACGAACAGGCCCGGCACGCCTCCGACCAGCTCGCCGAGAGTCTCTCCCCGCCTGAGGTCGATCTCCTCGCGCGAGAGGGTCGAAACGCGGGACGGAGACCGGTCGGCCGGCAGGGGACTCCGGGTGGCGGTGATCACCACCTCCTTCATGGGGATCGTGCCGAGTGTGTCCGCAGGCGCCGCCGGGGCGGTAGCCGATGCGTACAGTACGATGATTGCGGTCGTGAGGACGGATGCCAGTCTGTTCATGCGCAGAGCAAAAAAAAACCCAACCGGGAGGGATGGGGGTTGGGAACGTGCGAGCCGTTTCATCCCACCTTCCCTCGAAGGTTGTTGGGTACATCCTGCAGGTCGGTCTCCTGGCTTTCCCGACCCCGGGCGGCCTTCCCATCTTATTCCGTGTTGAGGCGGAACGGGACAGTGGCCGTAGAGCCCGAAGTACAATTCCGCGTATACCGCGAAATCGGGATCACAGTTGCGGGGCAGCTTCCGAATTCTCCCGCAGCCGCTGCTGCAAAGGAGTCACGGAATTCCCAGATTCCGATCCCTTCAGGATCGGGTCGGAATCACCGGCAAGATCTATGAGAAAGAGCTTTGGTGGAAATCAATATACGACACGGCGGCCGGGATGTCAAGTACGGTGGAAGGGCGTCAGTCGCCCGCCGCAACCCCGCCCTCGCGCGGATCGGAGACTCCGTAGATCCATCCTTCGGAGAAATCGAACCAGATGGCTTCGAGGGCGCCGAGGGGCCCGTCGGCTTCCCTCATGAGGTGCCCCTTCCCCTCAAGCTTATCAGTCACATCGCGCGGGAGGGCGAATTTCTCGGCCACGAGCGAATCGGGGAGCCACTGATCATGGAATCGGGGCGCGTCAACGGCCTCCTGCAGGTCCATGCCGAAATCGGCGACATTGCTGATGACCTGGGCCACCGCGGTGATGATTCTTGCTCCTCCCCGGGCGCCAAGGACCATGAGCGGACGCCCCTCCCTCAGCACGATCGTCGGGACCATCGAACTGAGGGGCCGTTTACCCGCCTCGATTGCATTTGCGTCGCCTCCCACGAGACCGTGGACGTTCGGCGCTCCGGACTTCGCGCTGAAATCGTCCATCTCGTCATTCAGAAAAAACCCGGCGCTGTCGACGACAACTTTGCATCCGAAGAGATCGTTCAGGGTGTAGGTGGTCGAAACAATCATTCCGCTTTTGTCGACGACGGAAAAGTGCGTCGTGTGGCGCCCCTCGCGATAGCTCCCGACTCCCTCCCCGATGCGGCTCGAAGGCGATGCCCGGAGGGTATCGATCTCACGTCTGCGAAAGGCTCCGTACTCTTTTGAGATCAGCGTATCGGCGGGGATGCGGAAGTACTCCGGATCGCCCATGAGCTCCGCCCGGTCGGCATATGCCCGCTTCATCGCCTCCGCCATGACATGCACCGCCATGGAGGAATGAAATCCCATCGCCCGCATGTTAAAACCCTCGCAGATATTCAGGATCTCCATGAGGCAGAGCCCCCCGGAGCTCGGCGGCGGGGGCGATATGATTTCCAATCCACGATACGAGCCCCTCAAGGGGGCGCGGAAAACGGAATGATAGCGTTCCAAATCCTTCCACGAAATGATGCCCCCTCCCCGCTTCATTTCATCTTCCAGCAGGCGGGCGGTCTCACCGCGGTAGAATCCCTCAGCCCCATGTTCCCGGATTCGTTCGAGAGTTCGGGCAAGATCGCTCTGGCGAAGAGTATCGCCTTCGCGGAGGCGTACTCCGTTTTTTGAAAAGACCCTCATCGTGGACGAAAAAGAGGATAACTTCGTCCAGCACTCGGCGAAGGCGCTGTCGAGACGCCGGTCGACCGCGAAGCCGTTTCTCGCCAGATCGATGGAGGGCTGAACGACCTCAGCGGGCGGCATAGTGCCGTACCCTTGGAGCGCAAGGAGCATACCCGAAACCGTCCCCGGAACGCCCGCTGCGAGCGGTCCGTCGTTGCTCCTGTCGGTGACATTCCCGTTGGAATCGAGGTACATCGCCCTGGATGCTCCTCCGGGGGCCTCTTCTCTGAAATCGATAATAACAGAGGTTCCGTCGGGTTTCCGCACGAGCATGAATCCCCCGCCTCCGACGTTTCCCGCCTCGGGGTAGACCACGGCGAGGGCAAACCCGACGGCAACGGCCGCGTCCACTGCATTTCCTCCGCGGCGCAGAATATCCCGGCCCACCTCCGATGCGAGGCGGTGAGCAGAGACGACCATCGTGTGCTTCGAACGCTCCGGTGCGCGCGAGGCAGTCCTGGCGGATCCGGCCGCGAGCATCAGGATCATGGGGACAAGCGCTTGCAGGTAAAACGCGCGGGACATGCGTGGGGCAATTCGCCCGGACGGGAAGAGCGCCGGGGCGAACAGGGGAGGCAGAGGGGTCAAGAGCGGGAGTTCAGGGGACCCGGCCTCAAAACGGAAGGTCGTCCTTTTCCGCGGCTCCGGGTTCCTCTGAAACCGGCTGGGAATCGTTCGTTCCTGCCTGTCTGCTGTCGAGCATGATCATGTCGTCTGCGATGACCTCCGTCGTGTAGCGCTTCACGCCCGTATTTTTGTCGTCCCACGAACGGGTCTGAAGCTTTCCCTCGAGGTACACCTTGCTCCCTTTCTTGAGGTACTGGCCGCAGATCTCGGCAAGCTTCCTCCATGCCACAATGTTGTGCCATTCGGTCCGCTCCTGCGGATTTCCTTCGGCGTCTTTCCAACGTTCGTTTGTGGCAATCGAAAACTTCGCTACCGCTACGCCCGCGGCGGTGTAGCTGACCTCGGGATCTTTTCCCAGGTTTCCGATCAGCGTCACCTTGTTGAGACTTTTACCGGCCATAAGCCCTCCTGTAATGAATGTGAATCCTTCTTCCCGCAGATTGACTGGATGAGGCGCTGCGGACGCCGCATCATTTTTCCGGCTCTTCGCGGGGGAGGCGGTTGACATCGATGTGAAGCGACACCAGTCTGTGTGCCGTCAAGAGAAACATTCTATCATCCCGTACGTCGATATCGACGACACTGCAGAGGTCGGGGACTCCCTCCGGCGGATCGATGAACGCGACGGGTTCGGGTTCGCCACCCTGTCCGAGGACATACACCGCGCAGCTGTCAAGGACATAGACCGAATGCCCTGCCACCGTAAGACTCCGGGGATGTCTGAACACTCTGTTGCCGAGCGTCCCCGAGTAGTTGCCGAAAATATCGAAGACCACGATCCTGCTTCCGTCCAGAACATATGCATGATCGTCGTCGCCCAACCGGATCCTCGAAGGAGATTCCAGCCGTCCTTCCCCTCCGCCGATATCTCCGAAAGCCTTCTCGACTTCGCCCGAGCTGTTGATCTTGAGAATTCGCCTGTTCTCGCCGTCAACGAGAAAAATCGGCCCGAAGCGCGACTGCGCCACGCTCCGGGGGTATCCGAACCGTACTCCTGGGTCGGGATCGTCGCGGGTTGAAAACGACGAGATGAAGCTCAGATTCCTATCGAATCGCTGGATGCGGTGGTTTCCGTAGTCCGCAACATACACATCCAGGCCGTTGGGGGCAATAACATCGGCGGGGTGATCAAACTCCTGGTCGGACCAGCCGTACCCGCCGGCCGTTTCGAGGACCTCCCACTCCTTCGAAAGTTTCAGCAGTTTGCTCGCGCCGGCGTCGGCGACGTATACGTTTCCCCGGGGGTCAACGGAACATGCCGCCGCGCGCTGGAACAGATCGCCGCTCGAAGAAGAATCTGCTCTCTCTCCTCCCGCGAGCGCGCCGGCTGCGCGAAGGAGCTGAGCGGCAAGTACTAGGACGACGATCTGAAGACTCCCCCGGCATTGAGCGGACCGGAGTCCCCGGACCGGCTAAAATCCAAGCTTAATCGTAACGGTGTGGCTGCCGTCGAGGAACTTGACGGCCCTGTACGCGTAGTCGACCGTGACGTCGAGGTCCCCGACTGCCGAATGCACACCCGCACCGGCCGTGCCGCCGAAGAGGTATGTCGACTTATCGACCCCGGCAATCCCCGTAAGACTCTCGTCCGTCTGGCTCCCCACCAGATCCCATCCGCCGCGAACAAAGAAGTTGTCGCGGTACGCGTACTCAGCCCCGATCTTGTATTCGTCCGCCGAGAAGTTATTGTTCTCAAACAGCGAGACGAAGGTGAGCCCGTTGTCTTCGGATAATTTCGTGGTGTACGAGGCCCCGATCTCGATGGTCGACGGGAGGTCGAAGGATGCAGCATCGACCTTATAGAAGCCGAGACGGTTGTCGCCAACCGTGCCCTGCAGCAGGAGCGCCGAGCCGTCGAATTTCATCTGCGGCCCCACGTTCTTGACTGCCACACCGATATTAAGCCCGGGGACATTCCCCAGGCCGGAGTACTGGACCCCGGCGTTGAAGGCAAATCCGGTGGCGCTGACTCTGTCGATTCGCTCGCTGATCAGGTTCGTCGTCACGCCGATGGATATGTTATCCGCCAACTGGCGCGAATACGTAAGTCCCAGCGTGACGTATGTGGGCGAAATCAACTCGCCCGTGCCGTCTGGGTAATCCTCGTTCGTGACGGGAATGTCTCCGATGCCGAGAGATTTGAGGGAGAATCCAAGGGTCCCGAAGCCCGAAAACGCGGTGCTCACGGCTACATAGTTCACCGGGATATCTGCGATATAGGTCATGTGCGAGAACATTGCAGTCGCTCCGAACGGCGAGCGCGCGAGTCCCGCGGGGTTCCAGTAGATCGCATCGATTCCGGAGGTTGTAGCGATCGATGCGCCGCCCATCGCGATGTCGCGGGCCCCGACCGGTATGAGAAGTTCAGGCGCGGCATTTGTCCCGGCCCTGTTCACCCCCCCGGCGTACCCGAGGGAAGCGACTGCGATCATCAGCACGAAGAGTCCGAAGGCCTGTTTCGCGTTAGCGATACTCATGATATTCTCCTTTCAATCCACAGTGGGGCAATCGTGAAACGGGTCCGGGATTAGTAAAAGTCAAGGACCTGCTGCTCCTGAATGATCACGACCTTCATCGTTTTCGTGATACCGAGCTTCGGCATTTCGATATAAGCGATGTAGATACCGCTGGCCACAGGCAGCCCGTTCTGGTTGTTCAGATCCCATGTGGCGAACTGATCGGTCGGGGTCTGGCCTGCGGAGGTCGGATCGAAATACTTCACGAGCACACCCGCAAGGCTCACGATCCTGATTCTCCAGTCGCCCGGCGGCAGGTGATAGAACGTCACGAACCGCGCGAACCGGCTCGTCTCCGCCCTGTTGAAGCCGTAGTACGGATTGGGAAACACCGTAATCTTCGACGCATCGGCCTTGGCAACATCATCGCCTTTATAGGTCGCCCCTGCGGGCGTCTTGAACGTAAACACGTCAATGGCAGAGTTGACGTAATTGGGCGACACATGGATCACGCTCGCCTTGATGTCGGATTGCACGCCGTTGTCGCTTATCCATTCCGCCGCGTACATCACGTCTGCATTGACGAGGTTGTTGGCTGCAGATCCGACCGTCGTCCCATAGGTGGTCGGAGTCGCCCCATCGTATGTCGATTTCGCGACGAAGATGACTTCAACACCCCCGTTGGGATCCCACACGCCGTTCGCGTTTTGATCCCTCCATGCGCAGTTGAGCTGTCGGGGATTATTCGGGTCGGCGATATCCCAGACCTGGAACGGGACCGGGACATAGTCCTGATACTTATAGGTTCCCATGCGCCGGTACCGGTACGCGTTTTGCGTCAGCGTCCCTCCATCGGCAAATCGGAACTCGATATCGTCGTATTCCGACGGATCGAGAGTCGTGCTCACGGCCCCAAGGTAATTCGACATGTCGGCTGCGGTCGTCGCCTGGTAGCCCAGCACGGCTGCCCCCGGGCCCCCTACTGTGAACCGTGGTCCGGCGGCCCCCGCGGTCCACCACAGCGTTCCGGTATAGCCGGACCTGTCCGCATTCAAAAGAGGCGGCGGCCCCTTGACCGTGATGTAAAAGCCCTGGATCGTCGGATAGGTGAAATCGTCACCGAACTTTGGTGCGATTTGATCTCCATCTCCGGGGTCGATCACGACGGAGGGTCCCTGATTGACGCCGTCAAACAGCGTATCGTTTCCGGAAATCAGGTACCAGTGAAGGATCGGTGCCGTGACTTCGTCGCCCGGTCCGTATACGAAGGTCGTTTGAATGGTCTTGAAATGCACCTGGTAGGTCTTGCCCGTCAGGACCGGCGGATTCACCACCGTGATGACCGCTTTGCCGTCGCTTCTTCCTGAATCGTGCCCCACTGTTACCGCATCTCCGAATGTCGAACCGAGCCGGACACCGGGGTTCGGCGACTGGGGAACAACCGTGATGATCTGGAGAGTCGACTCCGACGCATGAGAGAGAGCCGTGGAGGTGTCGGAATACCCATACGCAGTGACGGCGTAATAGTACTTCTGGCCGTTGGCCAGGGGGAGTCCCCCGCGCAGCGTATCCGTCGTTCTCGAGAGAAACCGGACAATTCCGTTGTCGGTCCCCCGCTGCCTCACCTCCTGTACGTTCAATCCGAGGTTCGTATCGAACACGGTGTCGACGATCGTGCGGATGCCGTTCTGGAGATCGAATGTGGCAAGGCGAACCGCCTTCGAAAAATCGGCTGATGCGGTGGGAAGTTGATAGACATTGTATCCTTCGAACCTCACCCCCAGCCGGTTGAAGTTTTCGGTTGTGGCAACGGCCTGGAGATCGTATCCCCAGTCGAGCACAACTTTCTGACTGAGCGCCGCGGCCCGCATCTTCGGGTTCGGAGGCGGTTTCGGCAGATTGAACAGGTTGTCGTAAGCGCTCTGGGCGGCTTTGTCGTTCGCCTTGCATACGCCGATGCTGGAGATATTGCTCCCGCCCAGCCCCGCAACCAGCGCGACGACAACCTCCTGCGTATCCCCGAGCGACATCGTGAACGGGCCCGTGCTCAGCATCTGGCGGCGATCCCCGGGATTATCGATGACTCCGTCGAGATATCCCGTTCCCGCCTGCGGGTCTCCGCTCAGCCAGAACTTGGTCTCGGATCCGCCGGGGTACACAAACGGCGCCCCCGTTATGGGCGTCAAACCCCGCAGAAGGTTATACCATTGTCCCGCCCCCACATAGGAAAACGGCGGATCGCTGTACGTTCCACCCGCGGCAAAATAGATCCAGGAGGTCATGGGAAGGTTGCGGTAGCCGTAACGGCGCTTGAGATCGAACACGGCCGAGTCGCCGGGAGCGGGCACGATGGGGCCCGCAAAGAAATCGTAACCCAGGCATGGCGGAGGGAGGCCGAACACCTTATAACTTGCATCGGTTCCTCCGGCATTGTACACATATCCGAGGCTCAGATTGGTATCGCAGCCCTCGAAATCGTCACTGTAGTCGCCGAGGTCGGGATCTGCCCACTGGCCGATGAACATGCTGTCGATGTGCGAGTTCGCCGTGCCGCTGGCGGTTCCCTTGTAGATGACCCTGAACTTCTTGAAGATCACATTCCCGAGAGGGTCGGTTCTTGCGTAACCCCAGAGCGTCGTCTGTACCTCCAGTCCGATGGGATCGGATCCGAGGAACGACTGGCTTTGCGCAGCGTTGAGGTCGTTCATCACAAACCACACGACCTGATCGCCGTCGGCAATACCCGGTTCGTCTTTGGTCGGGTCGTAGGCGCCGTTCGGATCGGGGTTGTATCCGGGAATGCCGTCGCGGTCATAGTACGGAGCGCCCTTGTCAGCGGGCCATTCCACCCAGTCCTTCCTGTACTGGTCGCGGACAGCATCGATGTCGCCCTGAGTGACTGCTGAGATCGCCTTCGATAGGAGTTCCGCCGCGTCGGATCTCAGGTCGGCCGTCTGCCAGTCTCTCCTGATCCGGTAGATCCGAACGCTCTGATCCCCTGCCGATTCGGCAATACCTTTCGAAATGATCCGCCCGCCCACGGTCCCGGGCTGGTACGTCTGGCCGTTGACGCGGAGGATCTGAGCGCCTCCGTCGTGCACCTGGCCTCCCCAGATCAGGCCGTCGGCAAAGATCCCGGTCGAAGTGCCCCGCGGAAACGTCACGCCCGCGTTGCCGGTGCTCGGATTCCTCGCGGAGGAGCCATCGTACTCGATCCACATCGAAAGGTTGTTGATGTTCACCAGCGTCGAGTAGGGACCGGTGCCCGTAAGGCTCTGTACCGGTCTCGCCCCGCCTTTTTGCCGCTCTGCGGAATGAGCCGGACCGATTCCGGCAAGGAGCAGAGCCGCGGCGCCGAAGAACAGAGAAAGGTTTTTCATAGTGGTCTCACCTCAGGTTGATAAACTGAAATCCGACACCACACGATATATCAATAGTCCAGGCTCAGACCGAAGCGGATCTGCCGCGGCGTTCCGAGGAGGTCTCCGCCCTGGTTCCGCCAGTAGTTCTGCCGGTCGGCGAGGTTCGCGTCGCGGTACATCGCAACGTACGCGTCTCCCCGCCCCGGGGCGTTGATCACTTCCTGGCTCAGCGCGGGGTTCGTCAGGAAGCCGTCGTCGTCCGCATTCCCCGTCCGGCCGTAGACGTTGACGACGTTCTGCGTGTTGAGCAGGTTCTGCACGTAAATATAGACGTTCACGTCGAACAGGTTGGAGAGCCTGAACGACTTGTCGATCCGCGCGTCGAGGCTGAAGTTCCACGGAGTCGTCGATGCGTTGATCGCCTCCACGGGCCTGCGGTTTCGGGGATCGCCGTCGTAGAGTATGCCGCCGTCCTCGGGCCCGGTCTGTCCGAGTCCGCCGGTGACCTTCGTGTAATTGTGACCGCTGTTGAAGGAGAAGAGGAGGTTGGCTCCGAGCCTCTCGAGTACGGGTCCCCCGTCGTTGTTGCCAGCAAAGTGGTAGTCCAGGTTCACGCTCCCTCTGTGTGCCTGGTTAAAGGTCAGCGGAGAGATAACCGTCGGCCTCAGAGTGCCGTTTTCAATCGACGAGATCGCCGAGGTCGTGTTCGAACCGGTCCCCTGCGCGTCCTGGAGAGTGTAGTTCACCTTTGCCTGCAGCCGGTTTACGCGCCGGAGCGTGAGGGTCACCTCGAGCCCCTTCGTCGTTGCAAAGTCTCCGTTCTGAAGGATGTCGTACGACTTTGCAAGGGCGCCGCTCTGAGTGGTGATTCTCCCCACCTGGATCTGTCCCTTGATGTCTTTGTAAAAAGCGGTCGCGTCGAATGCGGCGAAGTTTGTGAACTGCTCTGTAAAGCCGATCTCATACTGCGTGGTCCGTTCCGGGTCAAGCCCGAGCCCGATCGGAGAAGGAATGTAGTTCCTTCCCGACACGAAGAGCGAAAGAAGGGGCCCGCCTATGTAAATATTGCTCAGCTGCGGCGCCTGAATGAACTTGCCGAACTGCATGTGGAAGATTGTCCTGTCGGTCACCGGGAACGACAACCCGAGGCGCGGGCTGACGGCCTTAAATGACGGACGCTTCGTCACCGTCGACGGATCGATGTTGAAGATGTCGCCGTTGATGAACCCCGGGTTCGTCGCATCGATGAAGTCCCTGTCGTCTGTGTCGAACAGGTCGAACCGGATTCCGGCGTTGATGATCAGATCGTTCAGCTCAATCTTGTCCTGCACATACCCGGCGAAGAAGACCGGATGCTTCGGACCGTCGAAGCCGTTATCGACCTCGTTGCCGAAGACGTCAAACCCGACGTTATCGGGAATTCCGGCCGAGCGCATCAATGCGGCGCGTGAATCCGTGTTCCGCTGGGAGTCGGGCTGGGAGATGAATTGCAGGAACACATTCTCCAGCCGCCCGACTGAATACCGCCGGACCGTGTACCTCTGGTAGGAGGCGCCGACCTTGAACTCGTGGCTCAGGTACTGAGTCGTGAAATCCGCCGAGCCGCCGATATACGTCTGTTTCGATTTGATGTAATTCGTGGAAACGCCCAATCCCGAGACCCCAGAGCCGCCGACAAGGAGCTCGCCGGCGCGCGCGTAGGGGAACCCGTAGAAGCGGTACTCGGTCGGAGAGAGGCCGAGCCTGCCGTTCATGTAGCTGTAGTACTGGAAGCCGAGTTTGGCGTTGGCGATGCTGTCGCCGTACGACATGATATCGTCTCCCAGGTTCGGGTCGTACTGCTTGAACCGGGCGTCGAAATAGTTCAGGTTGACTTCGTAATACGTTTTCGGGTTGATCAGGTGCGTGACCTTAAGGTTAAAGAGGTCGTTGCTGTTGTCACGCATCGGCATCCTCGCCAGATCGAGAATGTTCTGGACCGGGAGATCATTGATCTGCTGCCGCTGCCACGACACGGCGGCGCCGAATCTGATTGTGACCGGGCTGAGGTCGAGGCTCGTCGTCCCGTTCAGGTTCCACCTGTTCGACAACCTTCCGGGAATGACCCCGTCGGGAATTCGCAGGGCTCCGTAGCGGGGGTCGATCGACGATGCCGGAACTCCGTGACCGGCGTAGAGCGTGTCGCCGGGACGTCCGCCTCCGGGGCCGTCCACCAGCGGAGACGGGAAATCGGCATTCGGGAATTCAAAGCCGGTCCAGTACGTGGGTATGGGATCGCGCATGAACTGGTTCTCGCCCGCCGCGAAGATCTTGATCTTATCGCTCACGATTGGTCCGCTCAGCGTAAGGACATGGTCCCAGTATCCGTAGGAGAAGGAACTGAGCGACTTCTCGCCGACCTGTGCAAAGCGGTCGGTCTCTCCCGAGTATTTGAGCTTGATGCTGCTCGTTCCGGAACGAAGTTCCTGGCGGATGATGCCGGCGTTCGCTCCGCCGTACTCGGCGTTGTACCCGCCGGCCTGGATCTGAAATTCCTCGACGGCCTCGGGGATGAGAAGCACGGCATTTCTTCCGTTCATGACATTGCGGCTGCTTGCCCCCTCGACGTAATACCCGACCTCATCCTCTCTGCCGCCGCGGATGTAGATGTTGTTATCCTGCAGCACCACTCCCGGCTGAAGGGCAAAGACCCCGGTCACGCCGCGGACCGGTAGAGCGGTAATGTCCTCGGTCGTAACGATCCGGACGGCATTCGTCGCGGACTTGTTCACCAGGGGTCGCTCCGCAGTGATCTCGACCGTCGGGAGGTTTATATCTTCCGCGACGAGCTCAAAATTCAGTTCCGTGGTCAGGTCGGCATTGACCTTGACCTTGTCGACCGCGGGGGCGTGGTACCCGACGAGGCTGGCTTTGATCGTGTACGATCCGGCGGGAATATTCAGGATGATATAATTCCCGTCGGGATCCGCCGCGACGCCGTATGGGGTGCCTGCGAGCACGACGATCGCGCCCGCCGACCCCTCATGAGTCTCTTTAAAAGTGACTCTCCCCTTGATCTTGCCGGTGGTGCCGCCGAAGGCGAACACCGGAACAAGCAGTAATGCGATAATCCATGAAGCGTGTTTCATAACTCCTCCAAGGTTGAGCGAGAGGAACAAGTTTATTTTTTGCTTATTGCACCCGGCTGGGGCGAAAGTTTTGAGACTCCCGCCTGCCTGTCTGACAGCTGCAGGAGCTCCAGAGATTTTCCCGAACCTGTTGCGATGATCGTGTACATCCTCGCTCCGGTGTAATCCGATGCGGGGAGTGAGGCCACCCCGTACTGGCCTTTGGTTGAATCGACGTTCATCTGTCCGCGGACCACGCTGTTGGGAAATCTATTGTTGTGGAAGTTGAGGTAGACGTATCCCCCGACAATGGTGTCCTTGAGGCTCTGCGTGAGACCGCTCCAGGTTCCGCTAAAAATGTTTGTCGTCGTGCTGTTGGGAACGAGCTGGGCCCTGACTGCCCCGCCCGGGTGCGCGGCGCTGTGGAAGTTCACGTAGATATTTCCTGCGAGCAGTTCGGTGATCAGTGCGGGCGTGAGCGCCTGCAGGTCGCTGCTTGTCCACACCCCCGTCAGGGTCGTGTCTCCGACGGGAGTGGAAGTGATTGTGCGTACCACCCCCCCCGCGACCCCCGGAGCGCCGTTATGGAAATGACCCGCGACAAAGGGGGAGTCGAGTCCTGCGGGCGTGACGGTGATCGAGTAGCTCAATCCGTCCCTGCCGAAACTGAACGTGCCGACCGCCGAGGCGGTAACGGATGAATCGGGCGGCGTCTCGTTTGCGCCGGATAAGTTTGCATCCGGGAAGCTGATGACCTGTCCCGAAATGTCGATCGGCTGGACCACGGGCCCGTTAACGCCGGGGACGCCCAGGTGGAAATGCGCCGCGGTGTAGAGGCTGTCGCTCAGCGCCGACTGAACCGTTACACTGTAGACAGTGCTGTCGGCGACGGTGATGTCAAACGAAGCCGTTCCGGTCGTCGTCGACGTGCTGGGCGACGGGGCGACCTGTGCGGCGGAAACGTCCGCAAGGTATCCGCCGTTGGAAACTGCGAACACCTCGTGGGCGCCTGCCGCCAGATTCACATACCCTGAGGATGTGCCGTAGGCGACGTCCGACCCCAGGGGAGAGCCGGTCTCCGAGCTGTCGAGAAACGAAATGGTCGGCGCCGAGAGGAACCCGACGTGAATAAACTTTACCTGCGCAAGAGAGGCGTTCCCGCCGCCATTATTCGTGAAACTGTATCCCTCGTCCACGTTCAGAAACCGGTTGGACCCCGGGAGCCCGTGAATGAGGACGGTGTTCTGGCTGTTCGAGCGGAAGTTCACTTTCCCTACAGATGACGAAAAGCCGAGGTTTCTCCCCCCTGCAAGGACGTCGAGATATGCGCTGCTCGACCCGAAGGAAAGGTCGGTTACTGCATTCCCATCCACCGTCACCGGTCCGCCGGTACCGTCTCCGGAAACGTTGACGAAGCGGGCGAGGGCATGATAATCGGGGGGAGCCGGTCCGGTGCTGGGAGTATCAACGCAACTCGAACTGATGAGAGCCAGGGCTCCGATCATCAGGAGAGAGCAGACGCTTTTCGTAATCATAAAATGAACCTCCAGGTGTGAGAAAGCTCAGGTGGCTCTTGCACGGACCGATCTCCCCGGGGTCCCCATTGTTCCGGGGAGCCTCCTCGCCGGGGCACAAATAAAATAGACCGAAGCGACCGGGGGGAACTCAGGACAAGTCATGGCAGGACGGAAACTTGAAAGATGGGCGGTAACAATTTTCTTACGTTCACGCTCACTTATGTTCGTGAAGTAACCCCCAAAACGAACCTTGCGAGAATATAGTGAATGAATATATCCTTGTCAAGTTTTACCCGGTTTGCATGTCACATTGTCGGTATTCGTAAATCCTTGCGTCCTATGAAGATACGATGCCCCCGGAATCTGCGGATCAGTCGATTCAGGTCAAAAACTCATCATCTTGACCTCGGAGATTCCCTCCAGCAGTGAGATCGAATTCAATTCGTTTTCCCCCGCCGGAGTGTCGATCGCGATCACTGTGAGGGCCCTGGTGCCCGCGGAAAAACGCCCCAGAGAGAGCCCGGCTATGTTGATGTGCGCCTTGGCGAGGATCGAACTCACGGCCGCGAGCATGCCGGGCCGGTCGATATTATAGTAGAGGAGGAGATGCCCTTCCGGCTTGATCTCAAAGTGGAACCCGTCGATCCCAACTATCCTTATATCCTGGTCGCCGAAGACAGTTCCCGAAAACCCCCGCTCCTCCTTTTCGGTCTGGTAGTTCACCGACACGACCCGTCCGTGCATGGAATGTCCGGATTCCTGAAGGAGCCTCACCGCTATCCCCCTTTCCCTCGCGATAAGGGGGGCGTTGAGGTAGTTGACGGGTTCATCGAGCACTCCGTCGAATGCACCCCGGAGAACGGCGGCGCTCAGCGCCGGAAGGGCCTCACGGAGGGCATCTCCGCTTACGGAGACCGTCACGGTCTTCAGCTTCCCCTCCTTGAGCTGCGAAACAAGGCGCCCGAGCTTTTCAGCAATCATCAGGAAAGGGTGAAGCTCCGCCCGAAGGGCCATCGCAATGATGTCGGCGTTGACCGAACCTGCCGTTCCCCTTCCGAGGAGGGCATCGGCCACCTGGCGTGCGATCTGGATCGCCACTTTCTCCTGGGCCTCTTCGGTGGATGCACCGAGATGGGGCGTGACCACCACATGGGGATGTGCCAGGAGTCCCGACGGGCCGGGGGGTTCGTGTTCGAACACATCGAGGGCTGCCCCGGCTACCCTTCCCTGTTGGAGTCCCTCAAGGAGCGCGGCTTCATCGACGATCCCCCCGCGGGCGCAGTTGATGATGCGTACGCCCTCCTTGCATTTCGAGAGAGCTTCCCGGCCGATGATCCCTTTCGTTTCGGAAACGAGGGGCGTATGCAGGGAAATCACATCGGAGAGGCGCAACAGATCGGCAAGATCGACAAGCCGTGCATTCACCTTGGCCGCTGTTTCTGCCGACTGGACGGGGTCGTAGGCGACAATCGTCATCCCGAAGGATGCGGCCCGCCGGGCAACCTCAGCTCCTACCCTTCCGAGGCCGACGATGCCGAGCGTTTTCCCGTAGAGCTCCGTGCCGACGAAGGCCGCACGCTCCCACTTTCCGGCCCTGACACTCCGGTCCGCCTGCGGAATGTTTCTCGCCAGAGCGAGCATCATGGAAAGCGTGTGCTCGGCGGTCGATATCGTATTCCCCCCCGGCGTGTTCATCACGATAATACCGCGGCGTGTAGCCGCCGCGACGTCGATGTTGTCGACCCCCGCGCCCGCGCGGCCTACCACCTTAAGATTCCTTCCCGCATCGAGGAGCCCCGCGTTCACCTGAGTCTGGCTCCGGACGATGAGCGCGTCGGCCCCGCCGACCAGGTTCAGGATCTCCCCGGGAGAGATTCCGGGATGATACAAAACGGTGAAGCCCTCGGACTTGAGGATCTCAATGCACTGCGCGTCGACCGGGTCGCTGATGAGGACGGTCACGGCCCCTCACACGGCGGAGCTAAAGTACTGCTGCACGGCCCTCACTCCGCTCCCCGGCGCAAATTTCCAGCCGCAGTCGGCGAGCGCGCGCTCGAGACCGGCGGTGACGGCCACGATGTCGAGTTCGTCATAGTAACCGAGATGGGAGATGCGGAAGATCTTGCCGCTGTATCGGTCCTGTCCTCCCGCGACTGTGATTCCGTACCGGCCCTTGAGGATCGTATTCATCTCCTTCCATTCTATCCCTTCCGGCACCCGGACTGCCGTGACCGCAAACGAAGGTTTGGCGGAGAAGAGATCCAGCCCGAGCGCCGTCACCCCGGCCCTGACCGCATGCGCCAGCCGCTCGTGCCTCTTCCAGACGTTTTCGATACCCTCATCGCGTATCATCCGGAGGGCCGCATCCACCCCGATAATCAGCGATGCGGCAGGGGTCCACGGCGTATCGGATTTCTCGTACGCCTTGAGCGCTTTGAGAAGATCAAAATAGTATTTCGGCGCGGTCGACTTCCGTGCGGCCGCAACGGCCCGCTCGCTCAGCGCCACGAAGGCGAGCCCGGGCGGAATCATCAGCCCTTTCTGCGAACCGGTCACGCAGGCATCGATGCCCCACGCGTCGAAGCGGAATTCATGGGCGCCCACCGCGGTGATTCCGTCGACGCAGACGAGTGCCTCGGAATTCTCCCGGATGGCGCGCGCGATCGCCTGCACATCGGAGGCGCTGCCGGTTGAAGTCTCGCTGTGGGTCAGGTAGACGCCCTTCACCCCGGGGTGCTTCTTGAGCAGTTCGAGGATCTGATCGGCAGTCGGCGCCTCCCCCCATTCGACTTTCAATTCAACGACATTGAGGCCGAAGACCCGGGGCATCTGGACCCATCGCTCTCCGAATTTTCCGCCGTTGACCGCGAGAATCGTATCGCCCGGAGAGTAGAGCCCCACGAAGGTCGCTTCCATCCCGCCCGTCCCCGAACAGGTGAGTGTCAGGACCGGACGCGTGGTCTGAAAGACATACTTGAGATTCTCGTTCACCCGCGCGAGGATTTCCCCGAACTCCCTGCTCCGGTGGTGAATGATAGGCTCTGCCATCCTCATCATCACCGTTTCGGGGACGGGGGTCGGGCCGGGTGTGAAGAGGCGTCGCTTAAACATGCGGGGGCAGTGCTCCTGAAGGCGTGCTATTCACTGGGCAACCGATGTGTCCGGTTTCTGATAGACGATCTTCCCTCCGACTATCGTCATCTCTACTTCAGCGGAGAGAATCTCCTGTGGCGAGACCTTCATGACATCCTTGGAAAGGATCGTCAGATCTGCGAGTTTTCCCGGTTCGATCGACCCTTTTGAGCTCTCCTCGAATGCCCCATAGGCCGCCCACCCCGTGAAACAGCGGGCTGCTTCCTCTCGTGTCATCCTCTGCTCGCGGTGCCACCCTTCCTGCGGATAGCCTTCGCGGTCACTGCGGGTGAAGGCGGCATAGAACCCCCAGAGAGGGTTGATGCCGTCGTTGGGAAAGTCCGATCCCCCGGGGATGACCGTCCCGGTCTCGAGGAGTGAGCGCCAGGCGTACGCTCCGCGGATTCTTTCGGGACCCAACCTCGCCTCGGCCCAGTACATGTCGGAGGTTGCGTGAATCGGTTGCATGCTCGGAAGAACTCCGAGTTTCCTGAAACGGGGGATATCTTCGGGGAGGAGCACCTGGGCATGCTCGATCCGGGGGCGGTAATCGCCGGCGGGGAATTCGGAGAGAACTTTTTCAAACGCATTCAGGACGATGTGATTCGCCCTGTCCCCGATCGCATGGACGCACGGTTGAAAGCCGCGCGACAGCGCCTCGCGCAGTGACGACTCCAATTCTGTCGAACTCATGATTGTGAGGCCCCTGTTCCCGAGATCGTCCGCATACCCATCCACGAGAGCCGCCCCGCGAGATCCGAGAGCGCCGTCCATGTAGAGTTTCATCGACCTCACGGTGAGCATGCCTCCGGATTCGCCGATCAGAGGACTCTTGTATTTCCACGCATCCCAGGCGCCTCCCGGTGCCCCGATCGCCGCATAAATCCTCACCGGAAGCCTGTGCTCGGCCGCGAGCCGCCGATAGATCCCGATCTGCATCGAGTCGATGCCCATATTGTGCACCTCGGTGAGCCCGTTGCGCGCGCATTCCGCCGCGGCTTTGAGGAGCTGGCGCTCGACGTCCTCCGGCGTAGAAGGAGGCACATGGTCTTCTATGAGGTCCCGGGCCTTGTCGGAGAAGATGCCGCTTGGCTCACCGCCGGGAAGCCGGTAGATTTTTCCCCCCGGAGGGTCGGCGGTCGCGCCCGCTACATGAGCGAGCGCCATGGCCCGGCTGTTTACCCAGATCATGTGGCCGTCCGACCGGATCAGGACAACGGGATTCGCAGGCGAAACGGCGTCGAGAACGGAGGCAGCGGGAAACTCTTTTCTCTCCCACAGGTTCTGGTCCCATCCCCTCCCGATAATCCAGGCTCCGGGAGCGGTCTCACGAACGCGGGCCTCTACGAGCGACGCGACCTCGCCCGGAGATCGGGCGCCGAAAAGGATCACCGACTCAAGGAGGCGCCCCAACCCGTCCATGTGCGCATGCGCGTCGATGAAACCGGGCATGACCGTCTTCCCGCGAAGGTCGATAACCGTATCGGGAGCGAATTTCTGGCGGAGCTCCTCGGGGCTTCCGACTCCGGCAATCGTCGCCCCCCTGACGGCAAGGGCGCCGGCCACGGTGTTGTGTTCATCGAGCGTGTAAACGGTTCCGTTTACGAACAGCATGCGGGCCTCACGGCGGGTGGTGCCGGAGACGCAAAGAAACGCCGCCGCGGAGATGACGACGAGCACTGCGGCGGTAACTCTCGGGTTCATGAGGTGCCTGATGTTCGATCGTTCGGGATGAGGGCATTCGTGATGCGGGGAGAATATAGAGATTTTCGGAACGAGATTCAACGATTCCGCGCGTTGCAAGTGTGCTCAAATTTGTCTACGTTTTTTCAACACCACTCAGAGGCATCAGCAATGACAGGCGAATCATTCATCCGGTTTCTCGAGATTACGAAACGGCTCAGGCGGGAGTGTCCCTGGGACCGCGAACAGACTCACGAATCGATCCGCGCGAGCCTGATCGAAGAGGCCTACGAAGTCGTCGAGGCGATCGACACAGGCAACCTCGACGAACTGAAAAAAGAGCTGGGAGATCTCCTTCTTCATGTGGTCTTCCATTCCAATATTGCCGAGGAGAAGGGCGAATTCACCCTTGACGAGGTGATTGCATCCATCACGGAGAAGCTGATCTTCAGGCATCCCCATATCTTCGGGACGGCGCGGGCGGAGACGGCCGACGAGGTGAAGCGCAATTGGGAAAAACTGAAACTCGAAGAAGGAAGGGAATCGCTCCTCGAAGGAGTCCCCAGGGAACTGCCCGCCCTCCTGCGCGCCCACCGGCTGCAGGACAAGGCTTCGAAGGCGGGGTTTGACTGGAAAAAGCGCGAGGATGTCTGGAAGAAGGTTGAAGAAGAGGTGAACGAGCTCCACCGGGCGATCGATACCGCCGGTCAGGAAGAAGTCGAGATGGAGTTCGGAGACCTGATTTTTGCTCTCGTGAACTACGCCCGCTTCCTGAAAGTCAACCCCGAGAACGCCCTCCGGCGCACGGTCGAGAAGTTCATCTCCAGGTTTCAGTACATCGAACGACGCCTGAAGGAATCGGGAAGGGAAATCGGCTCTGCTACGCTGGGGGAGATGGACGAGCTCTGGGAGGAGGCGAAAGGAGTTTCCTGAGCCCGGCCGGCGGCCTCAACGCCGCTGGCGGTGGAGGCGGGGCGTCTCGTTTCCCTCCGACTGTTCGGCCGCGTGATAGTGGTCGTACGCGTCGATGATCTCTTTGACGAGTTTGTGCCGGACGACGTCGTTCCGGTCGAAGTAGCAGAACTCGACGCCTTCGATCGAGCGGAGGATTTCCTGGATTTGGACAAGTCCTGAGACCGTGGTCGGGGGGAGGTCGATCTGGGTGATATCGCCGGTGACGATCGCCTTCGAGTTCGGACCGATCCTCGTGAGGAACATTTTCATCTGCATGCTCGAGGCATTCTGGGCCTCATCCAGGATGACGAAGGCGTTGTTCAGCGTCCGCCCGCGCATGTAGGCAAGAGGCACAACCTCGATCACCCTTCGCTCCACAAACGTTTTGAGCTTTTCGGGCGGTATCATGTCATCGAGGGCGTCATAGAGCGGCCGCAAGTACGGATCAACCTTTTCCTTGAGATCGCCGGGGAGGAAACCGAGGCTCTCCCCCGCTTCGACCGCCGGACGGGCAAGAATCACCTTCATGACTTCCCTGTTCCTCAATCCTGCCACGGCCATCGCCACCGCGAGATAGGTCTTTCCCGTTCCTGCCGGGCCGATGGCGAAGACAATGTCGTTCTTCTTTATCGCCCTGATGTATTCCTGCTGTCCCGGCGTTTTGGCCTTGATGATTCCGTTCCGGGTAAAAAGGACGGCCTCGTCGGGCTCGTCCGTCCCCAACCGTGATGCCACGCCGGCGGGCACGGCCGGATCTCCGTTGACGGTGACAAGATCGATGACGGTTTCGACGTCATTGGTGGTTATCGTTCCGCTCTTGTTGAGAACGTAAATAAGCTCTTTGAAGATTTTCTCGAGCTGCTCGACCTCCCTGGCATCCCCCCGGATGCTGATCTGCTCCCCTCTGACGGTGATGGAGGCGTCGAAGCGGGATTCCATCACCTGCAGATTGGCGTCGTTTAGGCCGAGGAGAAGGAGCATGTCGACCCCCTGCGCCTTGATCTTTTTTTCAGCCACGGCCGGGCGTTCTTCCTCTCCCAAACACAAGAAGCCCCGTTCGTCCGCCAGTTTCCTGGGGCGAAGGGGCTTCCTGATATACTCGGGCGGGAGTCAGCAAACGGACGAACTTCCCGTGCTTCCCGGTCGCGTCATCGGCGCGCCATCGTATTACTGCGACGAGGGCGCTGCCGCCTTCTTTCTGTAATAGCGGTTGGCCGCCGACTTCTCGTCACGCGAGAGCTCTTTCCCTTCCGCGATCTTCAGAACCCACCGGGGCTTGATGATGTCCGGATCCTTGATCAGATCGCGATTGCCCTGCCAGATCTTCGGCCACATCCATGCGTTGTCGTAAATGTCCTTCTTCCTGGCGATGTTCCAGAGGCAATCCCGGTCCCTCGACCAGGTTCCGACGGTGTAGGTCTTTTCCTTCTGCAGGCTCTGCATGAGGGCGGCAACTTTATCCTGAAGGGCGTGCACGCGGTTTCCGTATCTCGGGATCATGGCGATCTTGCTGCCGGCCATTTCCTTCAGGCGGTCGTTCATGCGGCTGATCTCGTCCTTATACCCGACGAGCTCCGCGTCCGTCATCCTCTGCAGTTCGGCAACGCGCTTTTCCATGTCGCCGAGTTCCTTGTCAAACGCCTCGACGTCCGCCCTCGCCACTCCGAGCATGGCGTAGAGCGCATCCTCGCACGTTTTGACGTCGGCATCGGCCTTGGCGGCCTGGGCCTGGAGGGCAACCTTCTGGCTGTCGAGCCCTGCGCTTTCCTTCTTCAGCTCGGCGACTCTCTGCGTGGTGGAGGTCATCTGGGCCTGCCACTCGTCCTTCGTCATTTTTTCCTGGGCTGCGGCAGGGAGAACGGCGGTGATCAGCACCGCTGCTGCAAGTATGAGCATCAGCGTGATCGTCCTCATTTGCCACCCATCGCTTTCTTGACAGCCTCTTGATCAGACTGGCACTGTTGCAGCGCGGCATTTCTGTCGGCGAGCTGCTTCTGCAGGGCCGCCACATCGGCTCTCTTGGACTTCACCTCTGCATCGAGCCGTTCGGCCTCCTTTTTGAGCATATCCAGCGACCTGAGTTCCTCCTCGGAAGGAGAGCTGGTACACCCCGAAAGCGCCAAACCCCCGCAAACGATAGCGGCAACCAGCAGAGGTCTTATCAGTTTCAACATGAATGTCTCCTCAATTGTTTGGATGCGCAACAGAGTTGACGGACGCGTACCGACCGAAAGTACCAAATAAAAGTCAGTTTGTCAAGTCAAATCTCAGGTGATTCCCCCAAGCCCAGGAATCCTATAAAAGGCCGCGTTCCGCAAAACTTGAGTACGAATGCAGGGCAATAATGATGTGGTCGTGGACGGGAATTCCCATGATCTTCCCTGCCTCGGAGAGCTGGCGGGTCACCTGGATGTCCTCGGGACTCGGCTCGGGGTTGCCGCTCGGGTGGTTGTGCAGGAGGATGATCCCGGCGGCGGGCTCGAGGATCGCGCGCCTGAAGACCTCGCGGGGGTGGACAAGCGAACCGTTCAGGATCCCGACCGAGATCGTCTCATCCCCCAGCAGGTGGTTCGCGCTGTCCAGAAGGAGCACCTTGAACACCTCCTGCTGGAGGTCCCTCAGGAGAGGACGGTAATGATTCACGATGTCCTCCGGCGCCCTGATTCTCATCCGGCGGGAAACGCCGTGCGAGGAAATCCGTCGACCGAGCTCAAAGGCGGCAATCAGGGCGACGGACTTGGCATTTCCAAGCCCCTTACACCTCCGGATCTCCCTGAAGGAGCGCGAGCTGAGGCGTCCGATCGAGCGGAATTCGGTCAGCAATGCCTTGGCAAGGTCGAGCGCCGTTGCCCTTGCGGCTCCGGTCTGAATCAGAAGTGCCAGAAGCTCCGCGTCTGAGAGCGACTGCGCCCCGAGGAGCATCAGTTTTTCGCGCGGCCGCTCAGCGGCCGGCCATTCGGAAATTTTGGAACGGGGCGGGGAGGGCTCCCCCGCGTTTTCGAACAATGTCGCCATCGGTGCCTCCTTCCAATGGTCAGTTGACGTGCAGCTGGACGATGTTCTTTACGGTGCCGTCTGAGTACTTGAGGATGTGAACATTCGAATTGACTCTTCCGCCCTTGAGGGTCACTCTCGTATGGATCGCCGGATAGCGATCGAGACCATCGAGAGATGCTTTGAGCCTCTCGCGCGTGGCCGCTCCGTCGGCAATCCGGTCGAGAAGCATCGTCATCGTGTCGTATCCAATCAACGTGTACTTAGAGGGGCGCCGCCCGGTCGACGAGTAAAACCCCTGCTCAAACCGCGCGTAGGCGGTATCGGCGGGGTCGGCGTAGAAATCGGATGTGAACAGCGCCCCGTTAACGTACTGCTTGTGGATATCGAGCTGGGGGAGATCATACCATTCCTCGTTTCCCAGGATTTGCGCCCTGACATTGAAATAGGAAAGCTGGGAACCGATGATCCCGATTTCTTCGGCGTTGTCGACCGCCGCGAAGATCCCCTGGATCGCCGTAACCGCAATGTCCGTGTTTTCCGATATTGTGTCGGTCTCCGCGGGAGGAGGATGGAGCGAATCGGTCACGGCCGGATGTACAACGGGAGCAATGGCGGCTCGCCGCATGCGGAAAAACTGGTCGCGGAGATCGCTCGCGCCCGCGGGAAACGATTCTGATGCAACGATGCGGGCGCCAAGCCTCCCCGCCTCATCGATGAAGCTTCGGGCCGCGAGGGATTCGGGAAGCTCCGCTGAGTACAGGACGGCGAGGGTCGAGAAGCCGAGGTAGTTGACGGCATAGCGGGCCATTGCCTTCCCTCTGGTCGACCAGTCGGGATGGAGCTGGTACACGTCCGACCCCAATGAGGCCAGGCCATCTGCAGTCGCAGTAGGCGATATCATCGGAATCCCCGAGGCCTGTGCAACCGGAGCGCAGGCGGCCACGGCGTTGCTGAAGACCGGGCCGATGATCCCGAGCACGTCTGGTGAAGCAGCCATCTGGCGTACCGCTGCGAGCGCGGCGGCGGAGTCCCGCTTCGAATCGCGCACCTCGATTGTTACCGGAGTTCCAGAGCGGGATCGTGACGATTGCTCTTTGACTGCGAACGTGATGCCTTCGAGGAGCTCCGAAGCAAGGCTTTTCACGGGGTTCGCCGCCGCGTCCTCCATCAACGGAAGAACGACGCCGATCTTCAGACCGGCCGACTGCTCGAGCCGGTCCAGGAGATCCCGGGCGCGCTGGCGGTACGGGTTGCCTTTCTCGGAGCCGGCGAGTCCGTAGAGGAGCTGTTTCGCGCGCGGGATGTCGCCCCCGGCCTCAAGCTTCTCGGCAAGTTTCAGACTGACAAGGTCTTTCGCCGGTTCTCCCGGCGGATTGCGGAGGATCCGGTCGAGCCCCTGTGCGGTCAGCCGCTCGTCGGCAAGATACTCGAACAGCGTCTCCGACCTCCGGCTGAGCCCCTGATCCTCGCTCCCCTGGAGTGCCCGCAAGAAGTCGGTCCCCGCCTCTTCGAATTCCCCCGTCATCATCCTGGAGAGCCCGAGGGTGTACTGAGCGTCGTCCGAATACGTGGATGAGGGAAACCGCCCGAGAAACTCCGTGAGGAGAAGCGAGCACTGCTCGTACTTCTTGAGTTCGAGCCAGGACTTCGCGAGCATGAGGTAGGCGGCGGTGGTGCGCTGGTGCAGCGGTCTGAGCCGGTGCAGCTCGTCGAAGAGCGCCGCGGCCTCCGCGGCGTTGCCTTTCTTGAAGAGTGCCACCGCGTCCAGGAATTCCTTCTCAGCGGCGGAGTTGAAGGAGACATCCTGGTCCTGCTGGGCCCGGGCCGCAGAGACGATGAATGCCAGGGCGACGATCGCCCGACCGATTGTCATGAAACCTGTGGGAAGTTGCGCTTTAGAAATCGCGTTTGAATGCGCGCAGGCCTGCCGCGAGGGATCCTATACACATGAGACCCGAGATCAGGCACACGAGCGACGTAGCATAGTACATCGTATTCGGATCGAACGGCACATCGCGGAGCTTGAACGCAAAATAATCGTTGAACGGAACGAACACCGACGCGACGACCACCGTAAGATACAGAATGCAGAGGAGAAACGTCAGGGTCGCGGCCTGCGACGAGGCGACGCGGATCGGGTTTTTTTCGCGATAGTTAGAGAAGAAACCCCCCGCGCCCAGATTGAGCGCGGTGAGGGCCGCGGATCCGGAGAGCATGATCACCATGCTCAGGCGCACCAGAACGGGGAATTCGCCGAGAGAGCGGTGGGAAAAAAGCACCAGCGCCTCGCTCGCGACAAGGATCGGGATGAGATAGACGGTGAACTTGAGCCAGAAGACCTTCTTCCGTTCGACCGGTGCGCTCAGAATCTTCCAGAAGTTCATCCCTTCGCTGCTGACGCTCGGGTAGACGAAGCGGAGCGCGATCGATGCGATGAGGAAGAGGTTGAACACCAGGACCACCATATACGATATCGTCTGAAGGAACGGAAGCGTCTGGCGGAGATTGATCTGCGCGATGCTCGCGATAAACGTGAGGATCAGCGCGGAGATGACCGTAAGGTGAATCCACTGGCTCGGCTCCCGGAAAAACTGCCAGAATTCTTTCCTCACGAGGGCCGTCGCTTGCTGATCGAAGCGCGCCGGCTTGGCGAGCGAAAACATCCTCATCAGGATCCTTGGCGACTCGCCCGTTCTGCGGAGCTGGAGCGACGAGAGCCAGCTCGAATAAAAGAGCCGCTTCGCAGCCGCGACCATCACGGCGAAGACCGCGACCGTGAAGATGACGAGCAGCGCCGTATACGAGAGCGCGTACGACGTGTCCCCCCGCATCGTCCAGTAGAGCGACTCGGCAATCCAGTGATTGGGAAGGAACTTCGTCAGCGGAGCGTCGAGGTAGCCGAAATACTCGTCAACATGGGGATAATGCTCCATGACGGCCGCCTGCAGCTTCACGGGATTCGTAATGCTGAAGTATCCGGAGAGGGCTCCCAGGTAGAGTGCCACAAGGACGAAAATGAGCGTCCGAACCCCGAGAGTGCCCGCGTACCTCATCAGGAGCATCAGCATGATGACAGCGCTGCAGCCGGCCAGGAGCATGAAGGGCATCAGCATGAAGACCATCGTCCTGATGTAGAACGACCACGACATGTGGAAATAGGAGCCGTACCCGTACAACACCGCGAGGGCGAGCATGAAGAACACTGTCGAGCTGTAAAAGAAGTTGTCGAGGAATTTGATGAGGAAGAGGTTCGTGTGAGCGATCGGCTTGGTGAGATAGAACTCCATCTCCGGGGAACGGTAAAACGTCGCATAGGAGACGATGACGTTACCCACGTTGATCGAGAGGAAGAACACAAACAGCAGCATCGACATGAAACGGTGGAGCAAGAACATCCCGAGCCGGGCAGTGTCGAGCAGGTACCCCGTTGCAACGCGCGAACAGTAGTACGCACCCAGGATGAATCCGCCGAAGACGATGAACGAGCCGAGGCTCCTGATGACATTCGCCGGGCTCAGCTCCGTGGAGCGGTTCCACAGGCTCTGCGTCTTGAACCGGAGTATGTGAACCAGCTCGCTCATGCGCCCGGCAGGCCGGGGATGCCTCTTATCGCGTAAGCTCGAGGAAGGCCGATTCAAACCTTCCGTTGTACTTGTCCTTGAAGAGGCGGAATTCGGCGCCCGAGTCCGCGAACACGAGCCGGCTGTTCTTGATGATGCCCACCCGGGTGCAGAGCTCCTCCGCGACGGGGAGGCTGTGGGTCGACATGAAGATCGCCGCTCCCTCCTCCGCCCTCTTCTTCAGGACCTGCTTTACGATGAGAGCGCTCCTGGCATCGAGACCGACCATCGGCTCGTCGACCACGATGACCTTCGGCGTGTGCAGAAGCGCAGAGACAATGACGAGCCGCTGCCGCATTCCCTGGGAATAATACTCGGTCCGGCGGTCGATCCACGACCCGATCTCGAAGAGATCGCTCAGTTCGCGGATCTTTTCGGTCGCCTCGGCGTGGTTCAGCTTGTAGAGGCCGGCGCTGAAGTAGAGGAACTCTCTTCCGGTGAGTTTTTCGTAGACGAATGGCTGATCAGGAATGTACCCCGTAGAACTCTTCGCCTCCGAGGGGAATTGCTGGATATCGAAGCCGTTGACGAGTATGGAACCGGAGGTCGGAGCAAAAAGCCCGGTGATCATCTTGATGGTGGTGGTCTTCCCCGCGCCGTTGGGACCAAGGAAGCCGAAGAGCTCTCCCGGCTTGATTTCAAGAGACAGATTGTCAACGGCCGTGAAATCGCCGAATTTCTTCGTCACTTCCCTGAGCTGTATCATGCCCGCGCCGCCTGTTCCCCCTTATTCGTGCGAAAAATTGGACTTTAATGTTTGCAAAATAAACAAGAGATGCAAGGGTTGACGTGACGTTGGTTAAGTTCGTTGGTTAAGTTCGGGCCGTTCCGTATATTGACGCTCAGTTTTCCCTGCCGGAGTGTTGAAATTGGTAGACAAGTCGGTCTCAAAAACCGATGGTCGCAAGGCCATGAGGGTTCGAGTCCCTCCTCCGGCACCCTCCCAAATAACAAAGCCGGCCCCCTTCGGGGCCGGCTTTTTGCATCTCTGTGAACCTCCGCCTAATGCTGAGACTGATGGCTCAGCTGGCTGTACCAGCGCGGGATCGGATCCTTCGTAACGTAAAACGAGTAGCTCGAGTTCTCCTTCGACGGTATGTCCCCGTAGTCGTCGGCATACCTTGCAAGCGACCACCATTCCGGCATGTATCCCGCGGGCGCATTGTTTGGATAGTCGTCCGGAGTGGGCCGGTAGTTCCCGTACCGAACGACATCGACGACCGTGGAATCGAAACCGAGGAACTGGCCGGTGGCGATCACCTGGGTGAAGAAGTATTTTACGAGCCGGATCTCACCCGAGGGCATGAGCGTCCAGAGTACGGGATGTGCGCCGAGCACTGATTTCGGATCAGGATAATAGGCAACAGTATTGGCTATTACCGTGCCGTCTCCCGGACCCAAATTTGTGTGGTCCTTAAATTTGTCGCTGTCGCTGGTGATGACGGCAAACCCCCCGGGGGAAATGTCGGGGAGGGCCGGAAAACCGAAATTGACGAAGAATTGAGGATTAAACAGCACGACCCCGGTATCGACCTTCACGATATAGTCGAAATTGGGACCTGATGTTGGGTCGAGGTAGAATTCTCTCCGCTGGGAAAATAACTCAAGGACGTACTGCGAGGTCACGCGGATGATGAGCTGAATGAAAGACGATCCGTGGAGGTTTCCCGAGGTTCCGCTCACCTGCGAGTGCCATGTATTGCCGGCGTTGGTCGTCGACAGAATAGTACCCCCGTCTCCAAAGACCCATCCCCTCAGACTGTCGCCAAACGTGACGCTGTTCAATCGCGCGGGTGTGCCGCTATTCTGACGCTTCCATGTGGCGCCGTAGTCGCGCGTGAAGAGAATCGTGCCGCTGTCGCCCACAACCCAGCCGGTCCGATTACGGAACGGGACCTGGCTGGGCGGAAAGAATCCTCCTCTGAGTGTCGCGCCCACGCGCGAGGTCTCGGCAAGCCACAGGCTCCCGCCATTGTTCGTGCCGAGGATCGTGCCGTTGTCACCCACCGCCCATCCGGTATCGCCCACGAAGTTGATGGACTTGAGGCTGAGCGTCCGGTAGGGCTCCGGCACGACCTTTGTGGACCACGCGGTTCCGGCGTTGACCGACTTTATGATGGTCCCGTTGTCTCCGCAGGCATAAATGGCTGCGAAGGAACCGAAATACACGGAATTGAGATTGTTGGGCGTGGGGGGCGTTAACGGGGGAACCCAGGTATTCCCGCGATTCACCGTCCGGAGGATCGTGCCCGCATCTCCCACCGCAAACGCGGTTCGGTTCTGCTGATCCTGCGCCGCCGCAATCCCGTGCAGATTCGCCGTCGTTCCGCTCACAAGATGTTGAACCGACGTTTTGGTGACCTTCAGGATTGTCCCCCCCGATCCCACCGCAAATCCTGTATCCGTATTGGCCATGCTGATCGATTCGAGGTTGGAATTCTGCGCCGCACTCAGCGAATCGCTCCAGTCGCTGCCGTCGTTGCTTGTGTGCACGATCGTTCCGCCCGACCCCACCGAAAATCCTGCGGCGGGCCTCGTCTCCTGGAACCATTTGATTTTTTTCGTCGTCGGATTGTAGAGCTCGAGCCAGGAGAACGAGTAGTACTTGTCGGGCGAGATCGTGAAGACCTCGTTAATGATGAGGTCCCTTCCCTTAAATTGCTGCTTCTGGACGGTGCTCGGGGTCTCAAGCGTACAGCCCGATTGTAACAGGAGGGCGCCGAAGAGGAACAGAGTGATAGGTACATACAGCGACTTCATTCAAATCTCCAGATTGAAGGTCAGGTGAGTGCCGGCGGCAGGGGTCAGAACTGCATTTCAAACGTAAATGAGTGCGTACCGGGCAGATACTTGAAATTATTGTACCCGTAATCGATCGTGCTGTTGAAACCGAGAGAGTTGAGCCGGACGCCAAACCCCGCAGTCACGTTTTCCTGGTCGTACGAGAACTTCCATCCGCCCCGCAGCGCAACCAGGTTATTGTAGACGTACTCGGTGCCGAAGTTATATTGCTCGTCGGCATCGTTGAGCCGGGCGATCTGGAGCGTGGTGACAAAGGAGTTGGTCGGATTCTTCATCACGTCGAGGAGCACCCCGAACCTGAGCGCCGTCGGCAGGGAGTAGGTCTCATTGATGAACTTGACATCCTTGCCGATGTTGGTCAGAGAGACGCCGATGTGGCTCTGCAGGATCGGGATGTCATACAGCGTTCCGATGTCGAATGCAAATGACGACGCTCCCAGGTCCCTGTCATAGAGGTACGACTGGATAATCTTGCCGTTGATGCCCACCCGGAACTGCTCCGTGACCTGGCGCGCGAACGCGATGCTGAACGCGTAGTCGCTCGCACGAAACGTGCTTCCGGTCCCTTCCGGCTGGGACGGAGTGGTTTCAGGAATGTCGTTTGTCGTCAGAAGCGTGAAGCTCGCCCCAACGGCTCCAAAACCCGGAATGTTTTTTACCACGCCCGCGAAGGAATGCTGCATGTCCGCGAGCCATGCGGTGTAGGTAGCGCCGAATCCGACATCGGTCACTCCCATGATCCCGGCAGGGTTGTACGCGATGGAGCTGACACCCTCGGCAATTGCCACCTGCGCTCCCCCCATGCTGATTGCGCGTGCGCTCGTGCCGAGCTTCAGAAAAAGTTCCGACACCGTGCCCGAGCGGTCGCCGGCCGGCGCGGCGGTGACGCACGCAAGGAGAGTCAGGCCGACGGCCAGCTGTCGTGAGATTGCTGTAGCATTTTTCATGTTCAGGGTCTCCTTCACCGATCAGCGGATAAGAACAAACTTGCCGATTTGCTGGCCGAACGTCGATTCGACGGAGTAAATGTACACCCCGCTCGCAAGTGCCCGTCCGCTCTGGCTGAGCAGATTCCACTGCAACTCCCCGTGAACCGGGTCGTCGTGCTCGAGGGTGGCCACAGCATCGCCGGCCATCGTGAAGATCCGTATCGTGCACTTCGTCGGAAGATGGATAAACTTTACAAGCCGGTTGTTTTCAGTCCAATTGGAGGCCCGTCCTTCCCATCCTCCGTTCTCATATGTGTAATCCTTGTCCACGCGGTACGGGTTTGGCACGACAAGTACTTTTCCGAGCGTATCCGCCACCGAGAATGACAGGTCAACCTTTGTCCTGTTCGCAGTCTTGGATCCCTCCGTATTCTGGGCATACAGAGAGTCGAACCGGATGCTGCCGGTGCTGTCCACCGTTTCGATGATCGTCAGATCGGGAATGCCGAAGGAAGTCACCGAATACCAGTAGCGCTTCCCGCGCGTGAGATTCGAATCCACATACACGCTGTCGATCCCCACGTTATACTCAAATGCATCGTCGGGGATGTCGAACTGCTTCAACAGCGTCCAGCTGAGGTCTCCGGGAGTATTGCTCGGATCCTCGCTCCTGTACAGGCGGTATCCTTCGAAGACCCTCCCCCCGGTGAGATACCCGTTGATGCAGCGGTGTCCGTTGGAACAGACGCCGATTCCTTCCTGGCAGGGCGGATTTTTTCTTCGCCAGCTTGTGTCAGGGTACGACTGGGCAATCTTGCTCGAATCGTCCCACACGTCCTCGGGATTTTGGAGCACATGCAGCGAATCGATATGCTTTCCCCACTCGATGCGCACTTTCTTGAACCCTTCCGTTATCTTCAGGGGCGGTGATGGAAGCGTCAACGGCGGAAGATAGCCGCGCTTGAAGAGTTTCAGGGCATTTTCCGCGTTCTCTCTGAGATTGTGCGGCCCGCCTTCCACCCCGTATCCGCCAACGAGGGCGACGGAGATTTTAAGCGTGTCGCCCGGATTCACGGCATTGAACGGTCCGAACGAGAAGAAGAACCTCGTGTCGGTGGGCGAAGAGGGCGACTGGCATGGCTTGATGGGGTCTGAAAAACACTGCCCGCTCATCCAGCAGTAGATTGTCGAATCCAGAACACCCGGCTCGGAGAAACCGTGCCACTGAAAGATGTATTTGAGGGAATCGAGCGGCCTCGGGGTGTTGAGCACCGTCAGGCCCATCGGTGTCGAGCCCCTGTCCACGGCATTATGGATATACGCCGTACGGAGGTCTGAGATGTAGCAGGCGTAATCATGAGTGAAGTAGCCGCTCACGTTGATCGGGCCTACGTCCATGTCGCAGAAAAACGCCACGTACGCATTCTGAATCGTGTTGTTTCCGATATTCACAAAATAATAGTCGAAGGGAAGAACGCCATCCGCAAAATCCTCCGCCCACGCGTACGATTTCATGAAGCATTTGATTCCCATCGGGACATGGCCGGGGATCGTGAACGACTTGAAGGTGTCGGTGGCCCCCATGTAATAATCTCTCTCCGAAATCGCCGCGTAATCCTCGTCGACGTGCGGCTCTCCGTGGTCGGGGATCCCGTTGTTCTGGGTGTACCGATTGACGTCGCTCTTACGAACATAGTTCCCGTTCGCGTCGGTGTGACACTTGTCGAAGTTGAACCTGTCGTAGTTATCGTAGGCCGGATCGGGATTCGTGACGGGATCGTACACCTTCCCGTCGCAGCTCATTTCAAGGCTGTCCGGGAGACCGTCGGACCCCAAATCGTCGGTAAGCGGGTTCCAGTCCCCGTCGTTGTCCTGTCCGTCGAGCTCGTCCTCGTCCACCTTTCCGTCGCCGTCGTCGTCGCATCCCCGCCGGTTGACCTGGAGCCCGTGATTATAATACCAGCCGCTGTACCCATTCGGATCGTACACCTCGGTTCCTGCATAGGTATGCCAGATTTTGTCGCGGGCGGTGTCCTTCCTCTCCGGCTCAAACTCGTGACGGGCATCGTCGCCATTGTACGACTCATCGACCCTCCTGACCCCGTTCACAAGCCCGCCGATCCAGGGGCCCCCGCCGAACATGTGCTCCACGCACCCGCCGACGGGATACTCCAGTCCGATACCGATGTCGCCGCAGTCGCCGGGCGGCACCTGTGAGGCGGGGGAAAAGTTGGGATCCCATGCCTCCAGCCCGAACGCGATCTGATTCGTGAGCCAGATTCGCATATTGAAGCCCTGCAGGATGTGCTTGGCCCAGCTGACACCTATTTCGGTATCGTCGATCTCGTTGGCGCCTTTGACCACTCCTCCGACTTTCTTCCTGTCTTTCGCACTGGCAGCAGCGACAAGAAAGACCAATACAAACATCCAGATCAAGGAGCGTTTCATGCCGTTTTGTTCCTTTAAGGTTGACACAGCGTTACTCCCAATTGATCTTCAAGCCGAGGATGATCTGCCGCGAATCGCTGAAGATCGAGGGATCAAGTCTGCTGTCGTTCTGATTCCAGGGAAGTACCTCGCCGGTATTGATGTCTCCGTCGCCGTACTGAGGGGGAAGTCCGGTCTGATTGTAGATCGTGTTGACGTTTCTCCGATTGAGCAGGTTCGTGACGTCGAGAGTTACCAGCAGGTTCAGGCCGCCCATCACGTACAGTCCCTTGTACATCGAAAGGTTTACCAGAGAGCTGTACGGCTTGGTCTCGTTGTTCAGCAGATAGACGTTGCGCGCATTCACCTTTCCCCGGTACGGGGTGTAGGGGAATCCGCTGCCGAGACTCCACGTAAGCGAGATCCCGTAATTGTTTACGAACGGCAGTCCGAAGAGCTTCCCTTCCTCCTTCGGACCCACGCGGTACGTCGCGAACAGATTAGCAGTGTGGTTTTGATCCCAGTCGAGCCGGCTTTCCCGCGGCAGCTGGAACTGGGGCTGGAAGATGCTTGCGAGCGGGTTCGACGACCGGCCCTTGGCGAGCTGGTAGGAGTAGCTTATGCTCGCTGTGAAGTTTCCGGAGAGCGCCTGATTCAGGGATACTTCGAACCCGCGGGCGCTCGCGTAATCGAAGTTGCGTAGAAAGTTGTTGCCGTTTCGCAAAAAGCTTTGCGGATAATCGAAGATGTCCTTGTAAAATGCGTGAAGCGTGAACGCCATGTCGTCCGTCACCTGATCTTCAAAACCCGCTTCATACTGGACCGTGCGCTGGGGTTTGAGACTCGGATTACCGATCAGGTTGTTTTTGGCGCCGAGAATCGTGGGATCACGATAATAATTCTCCCTGTCCGGAAACTGTATGAAATGCCCGTAGTTGAAATAGAACACGATGCGGTCGGTGACGGGATATCCGATGGAAAGGCGCGGACTGACGTAGCCGTGCGTGAGGTAATAGAGGAAGCGCTTGCTGTCGGTTAGTCCCCTGGAAACTTTGATCGTGTCGCCGTTTGCGTTGATGTGCCCGTCGTACCCGAGATCGCTGACCCAATCCGAGTGAAGATAACCCGGATCGTTTGGGTTCTGCGCTCCGTTCAGGGCAACCTCCCAGTTATCCCTGAAATCGTCATAAAAAACCTGACGACCTATGTCAAAGTAGTCGTATCGCGCCCCGACGTGGAGGTTGAGGCCCGAGAACTCGATGTTGTCCTGGATATACACGCCCCCGCGGTTCGGGTAATTGTTGAGGTTCCATCGATAAAAGCCGTACCCCGGATAATCTCCGTGCGCGTACGTCGGATCGTCGATGGGAGGATTCACGCTTACCCCGCCAATGACGTGCGGTACGGTGGGAAGCCCGATTTCGGTTGAATTGATCTCTTCATAATTAAACTCGAATCCCGCCTTCAGGAGATGGAGAGGATGAACCTGGCTGTTGTAGTCGAACCTCGCCGTCCAGACGCGGGTGATGGACTTGAGCCATTTTTGCGCTGTCCCCAGTTCATAGAATCCGTCGCCGTTTGGATCCTGCAGCTGATAGGCAGAGGAGTAGTCAGACGGCTTGATACCGGCCACGTCGTTCCCGTCGTGGCTTTCCAGCTTTCCGAGATAGAGGCGCACGAATGAATTCGTGGAGAAGAAGTGAGTCCACGAGAAGACATGCTGGATCGCGAGCGTCGCAGAGAGGAGCGAAGAGTCGGCGCGGTACTTGTACTCGTTGCTGTAATCATGGCGTGTGCCGAGGCTCGCCCGGTACCCGTATGAAAACTGATTCGTTCCGCTCATGTCATAGCGGAGTTTCGAATTGAACGTGAAGGCGTTGTTCTGATCGTCGGAGTAGCGGTACCCCAATCCGTTCAGGATTCCCCCGAGAAAACCGTTCAACTCCACGCGGCGGTCCAGCGGATGATAAAACTGGTTATGAACGAAATTATTTGGGCCGTCGGAGCGGTCGGCGTCGGCGCTGATGAAGAAGGTGAGATTACCCGGCGGCTTCAACCCGAGGCCCGGCATGATGTACTTGGTTAACGGGTCGGGACCTCCAAGAGTGAACGAGCTGTAGTTTTCATTCTCGTTTGTCTTCGCGATCCTGTCGGTGCGGGCCTGGAGGGAGGCCGAGTAACGATCCGCGCCGGATTTGGTCACGATGTTGATGACGCCCGACTGGGCGTTGCCGTAATCCGCATCGAAGCCGCTCGTCTGCACGCTGACCGATTGAATCGCATTAGCCGAAACCGCAAGCCCCGTGGCGCCGCCCCCGATCGTTCCCGATTGCACGCCGGCATAGACCTTCTGGAGCTCCTCGTTGGTGCCTGCCGTCGTCAATTGACCCGAATTTCCAAGGATGCTGTTCGTCGGAATGCCGTCCACCAGATACTGTACTTCGTTCGAGCGGCCTCCTCGCAGGAAGAGGTTGTTGCCTTGTTTCACCACGCCGGTCTGCAGGCGAAGGACGTCCTCCACCGACTTTACGTTGGGGATCTCGGAAATCGTCTTCGCATCCACGGTCGGCGTGCCCGTGGTGACCATGTTATTCACCATCTTCGTCGCCGTAATGACCTGTTCGTTGATCTCCACTGCGCTCGAGCTCATCTTGATAGGAACGGGGGTGGTTGCGTCGGGGTTCACCTGAACGTCGCGGACCTCCACGGTCTGGTATCCCAGAATGCTCGCCCTGACCGAGACCGATCCTGTGGGAACCGCAATGATGGTGAATTTTCCGTCGGCGTCCGTGGCGGCGCCCCGTTGTGTGCCCACGACGAGGATGTTGACAAAGGGAATGGGCTCGCCGCTCTGGGCATCGGTAACCCTCCCTGTAAGCTTTCCTGTATTGCCGGCAAACGCCGGCGGTACCGCGAGCAGGAGAACCAGTCCCGCACACGCGGAGGATCGTAGCAGTGACATCATGAGATTCTCTCCTTCAGAGTATTCACGGGTTCAGTTCCTGCATGTCTACAAGGGCTTTCCGCATCGCCTGCGCCGCCGATGACTGATCCATATAGTAGAGGGGATATCCAAAGTATACGGAGCTGTACGTAATTCCGATGTATCTCACTGCAATCGTCATGCCCTCGATCCGTTGCGGGAAAAAGAATGACAGGACGCTGTTGTCGTCGGCAGCGTCATAGCGTCCGATGATTTCGCCGAAACCGCTCGGTCTTCCCGGCCAGGTGAATGTCAAGCCGCCATGCCAGGCAGTGTCGAGCCGCGTGGTATCGACGGCCAGGTCGGGATATCCCTTGTCTCCGTGCACGCCAATGAAATTCCCCCTGTTCAGATCTGTTCCGAGTGTCTGCATGTGTCCGATCGTGTTGACGAAATCGGCCCCGCCATTCAGCGCGAACGGGAGCGCCCACCCGCCGAAGATGAGTTTGCCGCCGATGTAGCAGTAATCCGTCAGAATTTTCGCTCGGCCCGAGGTTATGCCGTGTCCGAACCCAACGGTATTGTCGGCGTCAGACACCACGTCCTGCGTAAGAATCACGGTACTATACTGTCCGAGTTGCCCGCGCCCCGGGAAGATGTGCGTACCGGTGCTCGATATGTCGATGACATCAAACACATCATATTTTCCGGCCAATCCGATCGAATTGAACATCGCCCTGTAATAGTCGTCGATCATCGGTATTGTAGGCCGGATAACGGTTCCTCCGCCGGCGCCGTAATTGTAACAATCGTTCAGGAACAGAATCTTTTTCTGGGCGCCCGGCCGGAGAAAGAGCGGGTACAGCGTATTAAACGAACATCTCGAATAGATCGTGTCGACTCCGATCGGGTTGTTGTTTCCGTCGAAGGTCGTATGGACATAGTAGCCGAGCGTGTCGATGCTCCCGAATTCGTTTCGGCCCCTGACGTAGAACGTGTGTCTCGTTTGATACGGGTCGGGGAAGTCGGAAGCAAACACGGAGGCAGTCGTCGACTGGCTGAAGGCCGACCACGGGATAGCGTCTTGAGGCCACTGGTCTTTATCGATCACCCAGGAGTAATCAATCGTCCTGCTGTTCGGATCGAATCCCTGGAACTGGAACTGAACGCCGCCGAACGTGTCCGTCTTCTTGTCCCGGACGAGAATTGTGTCGCTCGGGCAGGATGTAAGCTGCGTCTGGGGAGGCGGGACGCGGGGCGTTCCGAACGACACCGTCGCGGGAGTTCCGATCGCCGCGTCATTGTCTATCGCCGAAACCTCAAACGTATGGGGATTTAAAGAATCCTGGGAATCAAAAATGAAGGTTCCGCTGTTAGGACTCGTATGAACCGGATAACGAACGGCTTTTGGATTCGACGCCCAGACGTGCGCTCCGGCGATCGTCAGAATGTGTCCGGCGTCGAGAGCGTTGGCGCTGTCCGGATATAGTCCTTCCGGCGGAAGCGTTGCGAAGTAGTGATAGACATTTGGGACGTTATCCGTGGTGGCATCGGTCATCAGCGCAAAATTTGACACGATGATGTTCAGGACCATGCTGTACGGCTTATACTGGAAGGGACTCGTCGAGTTCAGCCGGAAATTCCAGCGATAGCGGAACGCGACAACGAAGCCGTCGGGATCGTCTCCCACCCAGTATAACGTCAGCCGGGGGTTCTTCGTGACGATAAAAGAGTCGGGGGGAGGCACGTTCGACAGACGCGTGATCGGGGGAATGTTTCCCAGCTGCGGGTGATTGCCCGAGCAGTGCAGGCCCGAGAGAGCGATGGTCAGTGCCGTCGCCGCGACGGCGGACCACCGGAGAGGCGCATTATGCATGTGGCTTACTCGTATTGAATCGATGAGATGTAATAGTATGGGGTAAAGAGAAACGTGTCGGCCTGCTTGACCAGCGACGAGTCGATGTTAATTGTCAGGACAATCCGCGTCGTATGCTGTTCGACGATTTTGAAGGGCTTCAGGAATGAGAGTGTGGCATCAAAATCGGGAAGCGTGTTCACGTGAATGTTCCTGTACCCGTCCAGTATGACGCTTCCGCCCGGCTGCACGAGCATGAGCACTCCCAGGTAATCGCCCGGAGGGAGGTCGGCCTGGCCGATCACCAACGATGAATCTTCGGCGTGCTCATCGAGCGTGTTGTACACGCCCGTTGTACGCTTAAGGGCCTGCACATCCCCGTAGACCGGGGCCAGCGCTCGGTCGGTCCGGAGCGCATTGACCTGGGTAATCTTCAGGACAAAATTGTTGAGATGGCTGAAAGAGATGCGGTTCGTATCCGATATTGAATGGAGCCGTATGTCGATCAGGCCGGGGAGCGGAGAGCTGTAGTCGTACTGGCAGCTCACGCTCAGGAGTGCAAGGAGAAGGAGAAGAAATAGAAATGAAACAAAACGCAATCGAATACGTTTCATGGGAGTAGCTGGATGTTACAACAATGGGTATTCCGGGCGCTGGGGTGAACCGGATTATCACGGAGTATAGATAAAATATTCGTTACAGTCAAGTTACTTGCGGCTCGACCGGCGGCGGAAGGGAGATCTCGTCCCTTTCGCTGGTTAACTTTTTACGGACCGTTGTGTCTAACGCTTGACTGATTGGAAGGCCTGTACACGCGAAGAGTTTTGAGTATTCGCTAATATTTTGTAAATTTGTCGAGGAATTAACAAAAGAGAAAATGCTCCGATCGATGAGTAGACGCATCAGGTTACAGGCATCAGCTCTCTGCCTCATCCTTTTTCTCCCCCTCGCATTTAATGCCTGCTCGAGTCCGGATGGCACCAAACCTCCGCCGGAAAAGGATGTCTGGGTGGTGTTTAAGGCGTCTTCCGGAGCGCTGGTCGATAACCACATCAACTCAATTCTCCTCGACAATTCCCGGAAAATCTGGTTCGCAACAGACAATGGGGCATCGTACTTCAGCGGAGGATCCTGGGGAACAATCCGAGACTCGCTGAGCACGATCGACGGCCGTGGCGGCCCTCCGAGCCATGTGGTCACCTGCATTGTGCAGGGGAAGGATCGCAGCTACTGGTTCGGATTGAAGGGCGGCGGAATTCAGCGCTACAATCCGAATTCAACCATTGCCGTGTGGAAACGCTTCCAGAGCCCTGATCTCCTCTACGACTTCATCCTCTCAGGGGCGGCGGACATCTCGGCTCAGACTACCTACGGGGAAATGTGGTTTACCACCGCCCTCGGGATCATGCAGTTCGTGGGGGCGGTCAATGAGACCGGCACCTGGCACTTCTTCTATCAAAGCAACACTCCCGCAATTCCTTCCAACCAGGTGTGGAGTTCCGAAAATGCGCTCCTGGACAACTCAATCTGGTTCGGAGCCCAGACCGGAGGGGCGGTATCGGTGGCGTACTCGCTGGGGGGGACTTTGAGCTGGACGGGGTTACCGATGCCCTTCGATTCAAAGATCAACGCGATCGCATTCGATCTCCACAGCACAATCTGGTTCGCGACGCAGAATGGCGGCGCGAGCTTTAACCAGAATTCCGCTCAGTGGACACGCTACGATTCGGCATCGGTCGGACCATGGCTCAGAAACGAGCCGGTGAATGCCGTCACGACGAACCATCAGACTATCCGCTGGTTCGGCACAGAGGCGGGTCTCGTTCGACTGAGCGATACCTCATGGACGCGTTTCACCGCAGCCAACAGCCCCCTCCCTTCAGATACGGTGACCGCGCTCCTGTACGACTTCAATCAAAACGTCTGGATCGGCACGGCGAACGGCCTGGCCGTCTACAACTCCGCGGGCGTCACCTTCTGAACGCGGCGCGCTTCCGCCGCCACCTCAATACTTGGTGAAATCGATCCACGTGGCTTCCCACGATGTCAGTTCTCCTTTGATGATCACGTCGGGGCCGTTCTTGATCGCCTTGGTGCCCGTGACAGAATCGTACTGAATGTTCGGGGGGAGCTTTCTCGGGAGGATGACGTTTGCTATCGGCGGCATCTTCGCGGCGTCGAAATCTTCCCGCTTGAACCTTGTGATCCACCTCTTGTTGGGCGCCGGCTCGTGCGTCACCGTCACGCGCCCCCAGCGCGTCGGAGAGTAGGTGATTGAGATCGGCTCTTTACGGGCGAGGTCTGCCGCTCCGATGCCGGCAAGAAGATGAAGGCTGTCGCCGTCTTCATAGATCAGCATGTGCCTCAGGAAGCGGATGCACTCGGCGCTCGCCCAGTTATGCGGCATGTCTCCTACGAAGCGCTCCGGCTTCGATGACCTGAGCGACTGCTCCTCCCGCCACGCAAGGAGCGGCGATGCGTGATTCAGAAACCCGATGAAGGTCTTCCTCGCAAGGTCTCTGAGGCCTGCCCACAGATAGGTCTGAGCCGTAATGGCGGCGTTGTACGGCCACACGCTCTCCCTTCCAAGCCAGCCCGTGCCCGCGGGGATGTCCTCCTGTGTGACCGCCTTCATCAGATCCAGATGGCCCTTGACGATGCCGTTGTCCACCGGCAGGATCAGCCCGGGATAGAGGGCCTGTGAAAGATAGATCTGTGCCGCCTGCGGAAGAGGCCTCTTCGACTCCTCGCGGGCGCTCCACAGGCTGTCGTCTTTCATCAGCATTGGCAGATAAGAAAACCCGTTCGGGTGCTGGCGCATTTCCTCGCGGGCTGCCGCCGGAATCCTGAGCGTAAATGCGGTAAGGAAGTCGCGAATGTCCTGTCGCTTGGGAAGAAAGAAACGCTGAGCCGCCTCGTCGAGTTTTTTCAATGCGATCCATGTCCAGAGAGAATTCGTCAACTCCGGGCGGATTCCGCCGATCCCGCTGTCTCCGAAGCCGGGGGGTAGGAGCCCGTACTTGCCGTTCCCCGAACCGGTAGGCTGCGTTTTCGCGACGAGGTCTCTGAGGTACATCATTGCCTTGTGAGCATCCGGGTACGTCTGGTCGAAGAACTCCCATTTCTGTGAGAGCTCCGCCTGCCTGACGAGCGCGTAGACCGCCACCGCGGTATCCTTCCAATGCGCCTCTCCTGCCCCAGCCACGAACCCACCGTGGACATCCTGGAGGTCCCAAATTGCCTCGAGCCCTTCCTGCGCTTCCTTGTCGAAGCCGAGATAGCGGGCGGCCTCGATGAGAAACGTCCCGTCGACGACCCAGAGTCCGCGGTAGACCGTCGGCCCGACTTCGAACACGTTCCTCCCCTTCTTGATCTCCCGGGCCTCGGCGATGTTTCTTGAAGACGCGATCAGAAAATCCTGATACTGATTGGGGAGCTTCCAGTCTACTTTTCCTCCGAAGGGCTTCCATCCCTTCCAGAATGTCCTGCTCGCATCCAGGAGGTCGCCGCTGCGGCCGAGTCCTTTCTTCAGCTTCTCAAACGGTTGCCCTTCCTGCGGAAAGCGGATAAACCAGGTTGCCGGCCGGTCCTTCCGGAGCGATTCAGCCTGCAGGCGAATGAGCTGGATCCCGTCCTTGACGGAGGACTCGACTTCCGAGTCCGCGATGAGGAACGGACTCGCCGCGCCCCGGATCGTTACGATACCGGCATGATCACGCTTCGAGGAGGAGTCGTCCGCGTTCTGAAACGACCACGCGCTCTGCGATATGATCCGGATCTCGGGAGAGCACTCGGCCTCCTTCTTCCCCGTCTGCCGGAATTCCACCAGAAGGTTGTCAACCCTCCCTTCCTCCTTCTCATTCGTGGCAAACGTAGTGAGTACCGCTTCCTGGCCTTCCCACGAAAGTCTCGTCGTGATGATGGGGATTCCCGGCGCCTCGAGTTTCTGAACTACGAAGGTGCCTGCCGGCTTGTCCTTTAGCGAGATGGAGACCACGTGGGGAAACTGGGCGAGATCGCCCCCCAGTCCGGGATGTCCGATAAGAAGTTCTCCGTGTTTCCCGACAAGACTCTTGTAAGGATCGTCCGGGAAACAGTACGTCGATTGCCAGGTCCCCGGAGCGTACCGGAAGTCGATTTCCTCCTTCCCTATCGCCTTCCTGCCGGCAGCCAGGGAGTCGGGTTTTCCTGCCCCGCCCCCTCCCCCGCCCCGTCCGGCCAGAGCACTCTTCCTCGCGATCGTGATCGCTCCGAGGGCGATTCCGAGGTCGATCAAAAAATCACGGCGATTCTTCATAGTTCCCTGCCATCGTCTGGGGGAATCCGTACGATCATTGAAATTCCTTTCAATCGGTGAATGGGGTTTCGGAGGATATCGTTACTGAGGCGGTTTGGGCGCCGGAGGGGGGAGTGTAAAAGCGATTACCTCCGATGCAAATCCGCAGACCTTGTGGGTGCTGTCGCAGAATGGTTTGTTGTTGCTGAGGCCGCACCGGCAGAGGGAAATCGACGTCCGGCCCGAGAGGTCGAACTTCTTGCCGTCGGTGTCGACAATCTCGAAGTCTCCCTCGACCCGAAGGCTTCCGTTCTTTTTCACGGTGATCCGTGCGCTCATGCCGCCAGGCCTTTCACGCGACCGGTTCGCCGGGATCTTCCACGAGCCGTTCTTCCATGAGGGAAGGAAATGCAAAGACCTCCGAGCTCATCGCCTCAAGCGCCCGGCTCATACACCCCGCAATATCCAGTCCCTCCTCCGCCGTCTCGACCTCCGATGCAGACGACCACGTGTCCGGGTTGCGCGGCGCGAGGTAAGAACAGCAGTCGTCGTAGGGCCCCTTCGAGATGTCGTGCGTCCCGGCGCGCCTCGCAAGCGAAATGATCTCCTCCTTGTCTGTGCCCGAAAGGGGCCGCAGGATCGGAAGGGAAGCCGCGCCATCGATCACGCGGATGTTGCGCAGCGTTTGCGACGCCACCTGGCCCAGGCTTTCCCCGGTAACGAGCCCCTCCGCTTTCTCGTTTCTCGCGATCACTTCGGAAATGCGCACCATCATTCTCCGGTAGAGGATGACCCGCAGCGGCTGGGGGGCGCGGAGGACGATAACATTCTGTACGTCGGCGAAGGGAACAAGGTAGAGCTTCGACCGGTATTGGAATCGGGTAAGAGCCGAGGCAATCTCACGGACCTGGTCGACGGAACGGCGGCTGGTGTACGGCATGCTGTGGAAATGAACAAAAGAGACAGACGCGCCCCTCCTCATCATCTGCCACGCGGCAACGGGCGAATCGAAACCGGCCGAGAGCAGACCGACAATCCGGCCGCTGACGCCGGCCGGAAGTCCGCCGGGACCTTTCAGCTTCGACCGGTAGACGTAAGCGGTCCCGTCCGCAAGCTCTACGGTCACGGTCTCATCGGGCCTCGAGAGATTCGCACGGACCGAAAAACGGTCGCACAGGAATTTCCCGACGTGCTCGTTGACGGCAGTGGACGAGAGGGGGAAATTCTTGTCGGCCCGGCGGGTATCGACCTTGATCGTCCCGAATTCTCTTCCTTCAAGAAGCCTCTCCGAGGCCGCGCAGATGGCGCCAACTTCCTGATCCACTCTCACGCCGGCGCAGACGTTGGAGAGTCCGAACACGTCCATGAGCCGTCGTTCGCTCTCAAGAAGATCTCCCCCCGGAGGAATTTCAATGACAAAACGGCCGTAGCCCCCCCTCACGGTGGGAAGCGGATGAATGTCCCGAAGCGAAATCCGGACATTTTTCATCAATTGCCTCTCAAAATGCCGGCGGTTCTCCCCCTTAAGGATTATTTCGTGATGGTGGACCACGATGACCTGCTGCATGAAGAAAGATAGCCGTTCCTCGAAGGAAAAGCAATCCGTTTCAATGCGTTTCGGGTCCGGAGCGCTTGCATCATTTTTTTCAATTCCTTACATTCCCCATCATTTCATCAGCACCGCCCAACCACAACTCATCACATCTTTAGGAGGGTCCAGCTATGGTTAACCTCACCGAACCAACCCGCCGCCGCGGATTCCTGGGAACGGTTGCAGCAGGCGCCGTTTCAATGCTCGGCCTTGCATCGCTGTCGAAAGCCGCTCCACGTCCGTTCTCTCCGTATGCTTCCCCCCTGCCGGAGACTTCCGACGCATCCTTCGAGGCATGGGTCGGGAAAATGAAGGGAAAGCACAAGCAGGTGTATGACGCCCCGGATACGAACAGCGGGTTCCCGTTCGCATGGGCGCGCATACTCCTCATGTCGCACGAGCGGTTCGGAGTTCCCGAAAGTGATATCACGGCGGTCATCGTGCTCCGGCACGACGGGATTCCGGCGGCGATGGTGTCTGACCTCTGGCCGAAGTACAAGTTCGGCGAGCAGTTCAAGGTAACCGATGCCGCCACGAAAGCGCCCGCCGTACGCAATCCCTTTTATCAGCCGAAGCCCGGGGAACAGTTGCTCCCCGACATGTCGATAGAGGCGTTGCAGAAAAGCGGCGTCCTCATCGGCGTGTGCGATATGGCCTTGACTGTGTACAGCGGCATGGTGGGAAAGAAGATGAACATGGATCCCGCCGACGTGAAGAAAGATTGGGTGGCGGGAATTATCCCTGGTATTCAGATCCTCCCTTCGGGTGTCTATGCGATAAACCGCGCCCAGGAGGCAGGCTGTACCTACTGTTTCGCCGGGTAATAAGGTAAAGACTCGAGGGAGAAGAGGGGGCTCCTGGAGGACCTACCTCTGCCTCGAGGTGTCGGGAGCGCCGGGCGTGCTACGGTAGTAGACAGCATCGGGGGGAACTTTCGACGCCGAATAATCTCTGTCCTTGTGGGGAAAGCGGGGGCGCGGCTTTGAATTGATGTACGCCGCGATATGCTGGGCCTCCGCGGCGGTGAGGCTTCCCACATCAAGATAGGGCATCATGTAAAGTATCATTCCTGCAAGCGTGTAGACACGTGCCGCGCCGGCGCCGTCGTTCCATGACCGCGGGCCCCACAAGGGGCCCGCTTTTTTATCTCCGATCTGGACTCCCTGGCCGTCCTCCCCGTGGCACGCCACGCACTTCTCGCGGAAGAGCGTCCTCCCTTTTCTTGTGTCGAGATTCCGGATGGGAACGAGTTGATCGGGAGAAATAGTGTTCTGTCCCCTCCAGGAGAGCTTCGATCCTCTTCCATATCCCTCCGACACCCACGAGATGTAAGAGGCGAGCGCCCGGACTTCCGCCGTTGTGTCGGCGACGATTGCGTTGTCGCCCATGGCGGCGACCCGGTCGCCGGAACCAGCTGCGCGCGGGGCGTCTTCCGACCTGACGAAGCAGCCGACAATACGGTCTTCGAGAGAGAGCTGCCGGCCGGCGCGCTTGTTGTATTCCGGAAAAACGCCTGCAACCCCCACAAGCGGCATCGCCTTCTCCCTCTGGCCGGCATTGAGGTGGCAGTTATTGCATGACAGCGAATTCCCGGTGAGGCGCCGCGCTCTATGCGGTGTGTTCGTGAAAATTCTGTACCCGAGAATGATCCGCTGAGCCTGAGACGAATCGGCGGGAAGGGAACCGGTAAGAGGATTCTTCGGGAGGTCCCACGCGGTTTCCATGCCGGTTCTGGAGGAAATGAGGGGTCCCGAAAGCGTGGAGTCTGCCGGGCGGTAGAGCTCCTGTCCTAGCATGAAAGGCGCGAACCCCGCAAGGATCAATGCCGCTCCTAGCTTCATGCTCCTACCTCACCAGAAGCATCTTCCGGAAGCTCACGGACGTGCGCGGACCCTCATCCGCCTCCGGGCCGGGAATCCCTTCAACAATGATCTGGTAGAAATAAACTCCGGAGGCGAGATCGCGTGCATCGAATTCCACGGCCCCCGGCCCGTCCTCCAATTGCTCCCGGTCGATGAGAGTGGCGACAACCTGACCCAGGATGTTGTAGATCTTGAGTGTAACCACCGACGGAGCTGCGAGTTCAAACTCGATCGTTGTTGTAGGGTTGAACGGATTTGGATAATTCTGACGCAGCGAGAACGCCGGGGGTAGATCCTCAGTCTGGTTCGAGGCCGGCGCGACAACGATCGGGTGGGCCAGGGGGCTCGGGCGGAGGTACGGGATGCTGCTGACCGAGGCCACTCCGGTGATCCGGAGGAAACTGGCGAATGAAACCGTGTCCATTGGAGCGGTGAAGGCCGCGTTGACCTTCCTGATCACCGTGTCGAGGTTTGTGTACGCCGATTGAGATACGCCTGTCCAGTACGTCAGAAGCGAATCAGCCCTGGCCGCAATCTCGTTGAGGGTCATGCCGCTCAGCTGGTTGGGGCCTTCCTCATAGATGAGTTCTCCATACCCCGGCGGCGTGTGAGCGAGAAGGCTCGATCCGATGTTGAGCTTCAGCGCGATCAGGTCCGCGACCAGGCGGTTGTTGTGAGTGAGCGGCGTGAGCGTCGTTTTCTTTCCGAGAAATGCCCGGCCCCTGAACGACACGAACCCCGAAGGCGACGCTGTGTGCGTCGTGCCCTTGCTGATCAATGCGTTATACATCTGCAGGCTTCTCGGGATCACCGCCCATCCGTACAACGTGCGCGCATCCGGCCGCGGAATCCCCAGCGTCATCCCCGATGAGAAGTATTGCAGGAATGTTTCCTCGCGTACGTTCGCAGTGTTCGGCATCGCCAGAAGGAACGATTGCGACGCCGGAGACTGCGCCCCGTGCTTGACGCCGGTCATCGTTCCGTTAAAGGTCCACCACCACCGCCGCGCTGCCACGCCGGATTTCGAGCCGTACCCGCAGATCGTGACCGTCTGACCGGTGGCTATCGAAGCGCCGGAGAAGTCGATTTCCTTCCCGCTTGCCGGATTGGCTGAAGCGAAGGGGCCCTTTGACGTAATGGAGTCGACCAGCCTGTTGAACGAGACGTGCAATCCGTTCACCGGCCCGGGGGGTGCGTCATTTCTGAAATCAAAACACCATTTCGATTCCACCTTCTTCCTGCGCACTGCCTTTTTGACGAGGAGGCTTTCCGCGGGGAACGACCGGAACCTCGTCGAGTCCGTTATCGAACGTGCGCCGAAATCAAAGCCGGATGTGTCCGTATCCGTCGTGATGACCAGCGTGTACGTCGAAGAGAGAGGCGACGTCCGCGCCCAGAGCGGAGGGACGGTGAGTCCGATTGTGTAGGTGTCCGGGACAAGCGTAAGAATACTATAGAGTCCCCCCCCCTGCGTGACGGTTGACCGGCTGTTCGCCGGATGCGCCGCCGTGGCAGTGACGGTCCAGCCCGTCAATCCTCCGTCGCCCGGATCGCGGTTCCCGTTTCCATTCCGGTCATAGAAGACCACCCCCCTCACCGCGCTGTAGCGCGCGTTCCCGAAATCCCTCCCCGATACGCTCTGAGCGCTTTGAAGCGATAGAGTGTAGGTGCCGGGAGGACCGGGCATTGTCTGAGTCCATCCGGTCTGAAGCTGCTCGCTGACAGTCACCGCGCCCGGGCCCACATTGCTGAACGTATAGCTCCCCCCCGCGTTCGTCAGTGTGCTGTCAAGATGGAGGCTCCCCCGGAAGAGCTGAATCCTCCAGTTTGGAAGGCCGGGCTCTCCGGAATCCTTCACGCCGTCCGCGTCCAGATCCCGGAACTTCATGCCGCTGATTGAACCGTTATGGAAATTCCCGAAATCCCGGGATGTCAGGCTCTGCCCGCTCTGCGAGGTGAATGAATACGAGCCCCCGGACGCCGGAAGTGTTTGCGTCCAGCCTGCCTGTGATTGCTCGCTGATCGTATACGATCCCGGTCCGAGAGCGCTGAAGGAGTATGCGCCGCTCCCGTCAGTCAGGGTGCTGTCTACATGAAGACTTCCGCGGAAGAGATCCATGCGCCACCCCGAAAGTCCGGGTTCCCCGCCGTTCTTGATGCCGTTTCCGTTCAGATCCTCGAACGCATTCCCGCCCGCCGAAACGAGCAGGAAATTTCCAAAGTCGTTGCCGGAGGAGTTCTGACCCCCCGGAAGGGTGAGGGAATAGGACCCCCCTGAGGCCGGAAGGGTCTGCGACCATCCGTTCTGCGCCTCTTCGGAAACGGTGTAATTTCCGGGTCCCACACTCGTGAAACGATAACTCCCGTCGGAGCCTGTCAAGGTGCTGTCTACCTCGAGGGATGCCACGAAGAGCCGGATGCGCCAGTTCTGCAGGCCGGGGTCGGACAGGTCCTTTGCCGCATCCCCGGCAAGATCATTGAATGCTGTCCCGCTGATCGTGTCGGAGGCGAGGCTTACGGTGAAGAGGTGGAGGCCAAAAGACGTTTGCGCCGGCGCATTGGCCGGGATGAGGAACGCAAGCAGCGCGCAGAGAAAGGCGGATTTCACTGGTATATCTGTGGCGTACTCGATGTCATATCAGCCTCTGGGTCCGGTAGGATGTCCCGGTGAGACTCCTCCCTTCGGATAATTTCGAGGATTCCCCGTACAAAGTCAACAGAAAATTTTTACCGGGAGATCCTCCTCCCTCCCGCTCACCCTTTTGGCAGGCCGTTCTTTGAGATCGTCTCCATGACGTCTGTGAACCTGTCAAGCTCCCTGAGGGTGGTATAGAGATTCGGCGTTATCCTGATCCCCTTGAACTCATCGTGGATGATGGGGGTCGTGAAAATCTTGTGCTTATCCATCAGGTATGCGCCTATTGCAGCGGGGTCGATCCCCTCGATCTCGATATTCGCGATCCCGCACGACTGGTGGGAGTCGAACGAAGTGTGGAACCGGACGTTGGGGAGGCTCTTGAGGCGGTTCATCCAGTACCTCGAGAGATACCTCAGCCGCGCCTCCTTCCGGTCGGCCCCGATCCCGTTGCTGAACAAGAGCGCCTCGCCGATCGCCAGCTTTGGAGCGGCGGAGTGTGTTCCGATCTCCTCGTACTTCCGGATGTCTGCGGCCTGTTTCTGCTCTGCCGCCATCAGGGGCCAGATCTTCTCAATCTTTTCCTTCCTGACAAAAAGGAGGCCCGTTCCCTTGGGCGCGTAGAGCCACTTATGCAGGCTCGTTCCATAATAGTCGCACCCCAGATCTTTCTGCTTGAATGCGAAATGGCCGAAGGAGTGGGCGCCGTCGACGATGACCTCGATTCCTTTCGAGCGGGCCAGCTCGCACACCTTCTTCACGGGCGTGATCTGCCCGGTGATATTAATGACATGCGACATCAGGATGAGGCGTGTTTTCGGCGTGATTCCCTGCTCGAACGACTCAACGATGGAGTCGAGGTTCTTCGGGGCAATCGGCACCTTGATAAGTTTCAGGACCAAACCCTCCCGCGTTTGCCTCTGACGGAGGGTCGTGAGCATGCGGGGATAATCCTGCGTCGTCGTCAGGATCTCGTCCCCCGATTTGAGGTCGATTCCGGAAAGGAGGATTTCAAGCGACTCGGACGCGTTGCGCGTGATGGCGATCTCCTCGCGGTCGCATCCGAACATTTCCGCAAGCCCTGCGCGAATCGTTTCCGATTGCGGTTCGAGTATCTGCCACATCGTGTAGGCGGTCGCATCTTCCTGCTCCCAGACATACCGCACGAGGGCCTCGGTGACGATCCTCGGCGAGGGCGACACGCCGCCGTTGTTCAGATTCGTGATCCCCCTCGTGACGGAAAACGCCCGCTGGATCTCCAGCCAGAAGTCTTCATCCGAGGCGGTCTCGACGGGGTCGAGCGGTTCGACGCGGTGAACCGCCGCACGGAGCTCACCCATCAGCGCGGCGACCGACGGGGTGGTAAGCGCGGCGAGCCCGATTCCTCTGCCGGCCATCGAGAGAAACGATCGGCGGTCGATCGTTTCGCCGGCCGTGAACGGATGAAGTGGTTTAAGATTCTCCATGCGATCCCTTTCCGGACGATGTGATGTTATTGATGCGGCGTGATGACCACGTCGATGCGGCGGTTTTTCGCCCTCCCGTCGGGAGTGTCGTTTGAAGCCACGGGCCTGGTCCTGCCGTACCCGTGATAACTCACGCCAAGCTCTACCCCCATGTTGGCCATGAGATACTCTGCCACTGCCTTCGCGCGGCTCTCGGAGAGGGCGCGGTTCGCCTCATCGTTTCCCTGGGAGTCGGTATGCCCCTCAATAGCGACGCCGCAGTCGGGATACTTCTTGATGGCATCCTGCACCTTGGTGAGGAGGTTGTAATACTCAGGCTCAATCGTGTTTTTCGCCGGGGGAAAGGTCAACCCAACCAGGCGTACGACAATCCTCCCGCCGTCGCGGGTGACACTGGCTTCTTCGGGGAGGAACATCGTAGAGACCTGTTTGAAGGCGTCTGCCGGCTCGATTGCCTGGGCTGCCGGGGGCGGCGGACCCTTGTCGTTTCCCGGCGGGGCGAGCCTACCCTCCATTGACGATAGCCGGCGACGGAGATCTTCTATTTCGTTGTCCTTCCCGATCGCCGCATCCCTCGCCTGCCGTAGTTGGTCCGCGTCTTTCAGAGCCTTCGCGTCACGTTCCTTGATCGCTGCAACTGCCTCTGAGACGGGCCCGCCGAGCCCGGTATCGAATCGCGAACGTATGCCGAGAATGACCGCAAGCCGTTCGAACTGGGCCTCGGAGGCAAGAAACGCGTCCTCAAGACTTCCCTTTTGCATTTTCATCTTTCTAATCGCGCCGGAGAGATAGAGCGCATGCGCGGATTCGTATCGTGCTTCTTGCGCCAGCCGGCGCGCTTCATTCGGGTCGTAGTGCTCCTGCTTAAGGAGTTTCTCGACTCTCTGCGCGAGGTCGTGCGCCTTCGCGAGGGTTTTGGGGGCGTCGTCCCTGGTGCCTTCCTGATCTGCTCTGGCAAGGAGGGACCGGGCAGGAGAAAGGTAGTTCGACTGCATTGCTTCGATCTCGGCGCTTCTGTACGCGGCGTGCGCCTCATCCGCGGCGCGCTTTGCTCCCGGCGCATCGCCGTTTTCAAGGGCTCGGGCGGCATTCGCGAACCCATCTTCCCCCTTACTCCAGAGCCTTGTGGCGGATTTTGGGGCGCCGGCGCTGTCCGCACTGCTTCGCGCGGCCATCAGCGCGCCGAACAGTTCTCCGGCGGTCTTGCTCTCATCCAGCGCCTTCGAGAAATATGCCGATGCGTTCTTCAGCTTGTCGCGAATCTGTTCGATGTCGCGCCCCTTAAGATAGAGATCTTCCCCTTCCTTGTAATAGCGGGCCGCCTTCTCATAGCTTTGGGGAGCAAGGATCGAAGCATTTTGAGAAGCCGCCCGGGACATGAGCTTGTCGACGTCGCCGAATAATTCGGTGCGCAGATTATCCTGCGCGTGAGCGTGCAGTACAGCCAACAGCGACAGTGTTATCAGTAGGCGCAGGACTCGACCGGGCGATCTCATGCCGAAGGGCAAACGTGAGACCGACTTCGAGCAAATATAGTCCAACGGAGGTTGACTGTCAAGGATACCCGCGACCGCTCAGCCATAGGCCAAAGCGAGGAGGCTGACCGGGTGCATGACCTCCATCGAAAGGCCCTTCTCACGAATGCCGAACGCCAGCTGAAGGTGGCAGCCCGGATTTGCCGTCAGGACGATGTCCGCGTTTGTGGAGGCAATGTGCGACATTTTCCTTTCAAGGAGCTTCATGGAATCGTCGAACTGGGTAAGATTATACACACCGGCGCTGCCGCAACACCAGGTCGACTCGGGGAGCTCCACGATTTCCGCCCCGGGTATCGAACGAATAATATCCCGGGGCTGCCGGCTGATCTTCTGCGTATGCACCAGATGGCAGGCGTCGTGGTACGTGATGCGCTTCCGCACCGGCCAGCCGGGTTTGTCGTACCCGGCTTCATCCAGGAACTCGGTGATCTCTTTTGTCTTCGAGGAAAGTGCCCGTGCGCGCTCGGCGTACCGTGGGTCGTCCGAGAGGACGCCGCCATACTCTTTGAGGAATGCCGCGCAGCCTGCCGAGTCCACAATCAAGGCATCGAACGAACCCGAATCAAGCGCGTCGACGTTGCGGCGGGCAAGGCGCCGCGCTTCCCGGAGATCTCCATTGTGGCTGTGGAGGGAACCGCAGCAGCTCTGCCGGGGCGGAATCACAACCTCGAAGCCGTTCCTCAGGAGCACGTTCAGGGTATCAGTGTGGATCCGGGGGAATACCACGTTCATGACACATCCCGAGAGGAGCGCTACCCTTCCGCGCCGGGGCCCGGGGGGTGAAAAAACGTCACCCGCGTTCTCGTCAAAGAATGTCTCCCCAACTTGGGGGAGCATCCTATGTTTCCTTGCAAGCGGTGCGGAAATTCTTTCCAGGAAGCCCTTCCTCTCCAGAGTCTCTTTCAATCCGGATCGCTCATAGAGCCCGAGCAGGCGGGCTGCTGCATTCGTCCTCCGCCTGGATGACAGAATGCCCCTCAGGACAATCCACTTGGCCATACGCGTGCGTAGAGGATCCTTTCTTTTCTCAAACACGAGGCGCCGCGCGTCCTCAACGAGCGAACCGTACCGTACTCCCGCCGGGCAGGCGGTCTCGCACGCCTGGCAGTCGAGGCAGAAATTCATCTCGTGCACGAACTCCGGCGTCAGATCGAGCTTCTCTTCCCTGACCGAGCGGATGAGGCGAATACGTCCCCTCGGGGAGGACTGCTCCTTCAATGTCAGCGCGTAGGTAGGACATACCGGGAGGCACATCCCGCAATGAATGCAGTGGCTCAGGACCTCATCGAGTGAATCCGGGCCCGTAACGCTCATTGTTCTCGCGGCTTCCTGAGGAACGGAAAAAGAATGGCGCCTGCGGCAAATCCTCCGATGTGGGCCCACCAGGCAACTCCGCCGGCGTCAGAGCCGATGCGGAGGGAGAGAACGCCGCTCACCGCCTGGAGCAGGAACCAGATGCCCAGGAAGAGGAAGGCGGGCAGGTCGACGATCTGGAAGAAGAAGATTATCGGAATGAGCGTGGTGATCCGGGCGCTCGGGAACATGCACACATAAGCGCCCAGCACCCCGGCGATGGCGCCGCTCGCCCCCACCATCGGAGCGTCGGAACCCGGATTAAAGTAGGTCTGGGTGCTTGCCGCAGCGATGCCGGAAACGAAATAGAAGGCCAGGTACCATCCGTGGCCGAACCGGTCTTCCACGTTGTCTCCAAATATATAGAGGAAGAGCATGTTCCCCAACAGATGCATCCATCCCCCATGGATGAACATCGACGTGAATATGGGCAGGAAGGTGCCGAGGCTGACGTTGCCGGAGTGGATAATCTCCAGAAGTTGTCCGGGAACGAGGCCGTAATCGAATATGAATTGGTTGAGATGGCTTCCGAGGGAGAGTTCGTAGAGGAAGACGGCAACGTTCGCCGCGATCAGCGTGTAATTGACGATTGGAACGGTCTCGGAACGGGTGCTGTCTCGCAGGGGAATCATCGCGCGATATCGGAGACCGGCCTAAATATGCTGCGTGAGCCACTCCATCATATCCTTGAGGCTGTCCTCAGCGATCTGATGGCCCATATCATATTCACGGTAGGTGACCGCCGCTTTGTGGAGCAGGAGGAGCTCCTTCGCCCTGCGGGCGAAGCCTATAGGGATGACGGGGTCGTAGACGCCGTGAGCGACAAAAAAGGGCTTTTGCTGTATCTGCTCCCATTGAATGTTCATGTCGCTTCCTTCGGCGATATATCCGCTGTTCGCCGCGACGCCGGCCACGCTCTCAGGGCGCGTCAGCGCAAGCGCATAAGACATCACAGAGCCCATGCTGAACCCGCCCATAAGGATCTTCGAAGGGTCCACCGGATACTGCTCCTTTACGTCGTCCAAAAACTGAGTCAGCTTCCGGTAGCTCTCGGCGAACATTTTGGGCTCGGGTTTTCCGACCTCCTCAATCTCGTACCAGGTGAATCCCCCGCCGTGCGCAAAGGGGAAGGGAGCTCTGGCGCTCAGGATCAGGAGCCGGTCGTCGAGATACTCTGCCAGCCCGAGGAGATCATCTTCATTGGTGCCGCGGCCGTGAAGGAGAATCAAGGCGGGATACTTTGACGAGCTTTTTCGCTGAGGGACAAGGACCTTGTGAACGAGGGAAGTCCGGATCGGATTCATGCGATCGGGACGAGGGTTTTTTCGAGACTGGCCCGGCTTTCCTCGAGCCACGGCGGAAGGCGCAGCCCCGTACCCAGGTTCTCGCGTTCTTCATCGACGAGAAACCCCGGCCCGAGCGTTGCGAGCTCGAGGATGTGACCGTCGGGGTCGCTGAAGTACACCGACTTGAAGTAGATCCGGTCAAGCACCGGAGTCACGGGGATACCGGCTTTCATGAGCCTGTTTCGCCATGCACGCTGAATCTCATCATTTTCCACTGCAAATGCAAAATGGTGCGTCAGGCCTCTCCCCATCCTCCCCTGGCGCTCAGGCCTCACCCCGGGCCCGAAATAGGTAACGACGGCCCCCGGCGAACCGTCGCCCGCCCCATAATAGTAGTGTGGAGCTGTAGGATCGTCGTAATTGACGGTCTTCTTCACAAGGTGAAGCCCGAGAGTCTGGGTATAGAATTCCGTCGTCCGGTCGATATCGGATGCGATCGCGGTGATATGATGGAGACCCTTCAGTTGCATCTCGTCGGTGATACCGGGCACCTCCGATGGCCAGGTCGTGCGCGCGATTTCGTCTTCGTTCCTCCCGCCGCGGACGAGCGCCGCCTCTGGAAGGATCATGCGCGATCCGAGCTCATTGGGCGTTTCATCGACACCCCAGCCGGGTCCCGATGTTGCGATCTCGAGGATCAATCCGTCCGGGTCCCTGAAGTAAATCGATGTGAAATAGGTTCTGTTATAGGGCCCCGTCACGCCGATCCCGAGGTCGATGAGGCGGCGCTTCCACTGAAGCTGGGCCTGCTCGCTTGCCACGATGAAGGCAAGATGGTGCGTCGTGCCGATCCCCCGCTCGCCCGCGGGCATCCTCGGCCATTCGAAAAATGTGACGAGCGTTCCCGGCGTCCCGCTCCCGTCTCCGAAGTAGAGGTGGTACGCTTCGGGGTCGTCGAAGTTGACCGTCTTCTTCACGAGACGCAGCCCGAGGGTCTTCGTGTAGAAGGCGACCGTCCGCCGCGCGTCGGAGCAGATTGCCGTCAGATGGTGGATGCGAAGAATGTCTACACCCATGCCACGTCTTCGAATTTTCTGATCTGTTCGCGGTCGCGGGGCAGCGTCCCTTCGCACCTGGGCCTGACATCGAAGATTTTGCCCGGATTCAGGACGTTGTTTGGATCCATCAGCTCCTTCAACTTCCGCATCATTTGCATCGACGCCGAGCCGACCATTTTCTCCAGGAGCCTCTTCTTATAGAGTCCGACGCCATGTTCGCCGGTGATCGTCCCTCCGAGCTCAATGGCTGCCTCCTCGACCTCGAACACCGTCTTTTCCGCAAGCGCAAACTGAGCCGCGTCGCGTTCGTCAGTCATGTAATTCGGGTGCAGGTTGCCGTCCCCCGCATGGCCGAAGTTGCCGATCATAACGCCGTTTTTTCTGCCGATCTCTCCGATGCGGCCTACCAGCCGCGCGAGGTCGGCCCTGGGAACGGCAACGTCTTCCATGATCGTCGTCGGCTTCACGCGCGCAAGCGAGGTGAAGGCCGCTCGCCGGGCTGTTTTCAGCCTCAGGCCTTCCTGCTCGTCCTTAGCGATCTTGATCCCCGTAGCGCCGTGCTTCCTGCAGATTTCGGCAATCGTCGCCGCATCTTCTTCGACCACCGCCCTTCTGCCGTCGACCTCGATCAGGAGAATCGCCTCACTATCGACGGGAAGCCCGAGATGGGTGTATTCTTCTACACATCGGATCGTCACCTGGTCGAGAAACTCGAGCATTGCCGGGGTTATTTTCTCGGCGATGATCGCGGAAACCGTCCTGGCGGCGTCATCCATCGATGCGTAGAAAACGAGCATTGTGCGGTGCGACTGGGGCTGCGGGATCATTCTGAGGAGGATCTTTGTGAAAACTCCGAGCGTGCCCTCCGAACCGACAAGGACATCTTTCAGATTGTATCCGGCCACATCCTTCACCGATTTGCCCCCGGTGTTGAGGATCTCTCCCGTCGGAAGCACCACCTCAAGCCCCAGGACGTAGTTCTTCGTGACGCCATATTTCAGGCCGCGCAGGCCCCCGGAGTTTTCGGCGACGTTTCCCCCGATCGTGCAGATGCTGGAGCTCCCCGGGTCGGGGGGATAGAGAAATCCGAGCCGTTCCGCGGCTTGGTGAAGGTGCGCGGTGATGACGCCGGGCTGGACGGTTACCGTCATGTTCTCCCGGTCGATCTCGAGGATCCGGTTCCAATGGTTGGTGAGAAGGACGAGGGAGTTTTCGAGCGGAAGCGCGCCCCCGGAGAGGCCCGTCCCCGATCCGCGGGGCACGACAGGAAAGCGCTCTTCGTTGGCGAGGCGGAGGATGGCCGAGACCTGGTCCGCTCCCGATGGAACCGCGGCGGCCGCGGGGAGTTGCGGCTTCATCGCCGTCGCATCGTAGGAGTAGGAGATCAACGACTCGGGCGACTCCAGCACGTTCTCCGCGCCCACGATCTCCCTGAGCTTCTTAATGGCAGCGGTCGTCATCGTTTCAAAATCAACGTAACGAAAACACCCTGGAAAATCAAGGAGTTCCGGGGCCTTCGCGGCCGAGAGCGGAGGCAATACTCCGTACTTCCCGCATCAATTGATCGAACGCTGCGGGAGTGAGCGACTGATCCCCGTCGGAAAACGCTTCCGACGGATTCGGGTGAACTTCGACAATCAGGCCGTCGGCGCCCGCCGCGATCGCGGCCCTGCTCATCGGGATAATAAGGTCCTGCCTCCCCGTGCCGTGGCTCGGATCGACAATCATGGGAAGATGCGATAGGAGCTTGGCGGCAGGAACAACGTTAAGATCGAGCGTGTTTCGCGAGTACTCCACGAAGGTGCGGATCCCCCGCTCGCAGAGGATCACCCGTTCGTTGCCGCCGGAGAGAAGGTATTCGGCGCTCATCAGGAGCTCATTCAGCGTGGCCGAGAAATTCCTCTTCAGGAGGACCGGCTTGTTGACCTGAGAAAGCTTGCGGAGGAGCTTGGTGTTCTGCATGTTTCTTGCGCCCACCTGGAGAAGGTCCGCGTAATCGGCGACGAGCTCGACCTCCGCCGACTCCATGACTTCCGTAACGATTCCGAGTCCGGTGGCTTCCCTCGCCTTCGCCAGGAGCTTCAAGCCATCCTCTCCCAGGCCCTGAAACGCATACGGGCTTGTCCGCGGTTTGTACGCCCCTCCCCTGAGAAGGGTGGCTCCGGCAGCCCTCACCGCCCTCGCCGTCGACATCAGCTGCTCCTCGCTTTCGACCGAGCATGGACCTGCCATCACCGCGATCCGGGCTCCTCCCACCTTCACGCCGGCCACGTCCACGACGCTGTCACCCCCCTTGAACTCGCGGCTCGCAAGCTTGTAGGGCTTGAGCACAGGAATGACGTTTTCAACCTGCGGAAGAAGCGAGAGCTGCTCCCTCTTGATCAGGCGCTCATCTCCGATGACGCCGATAATGGTTCTCTCCACTCCTTTTGAAACGTGCGCCCGGAGGCCGAGCTCCTCGATCCGGGCCGTGACGCTTCGGACGTCGGCGTCCGTGGCCTGCAAGTTCATCACGATGATCATGGCGTGTTCCTTTTGATGGAATCTCCTGAAAGCAAAAAGCCCCGCCGGTCTCGGCAGGGCTTCATCGATTCTTCGCTCGTGTGATTGAGCTTACGTGGGATGCTCCTCTGCCGGCGGCATAGTGCCGAAGTAATAAAACCGGTATGAAAAAGTGCATCCTGAATTCATGGACTGAGTATACGAAAGTCGCCGAAGAAAGTCAACCTCGATAGGCATGCGCGAGGTTGGGAATTGAAATCCATTTCTTTACATTAGCGGAGCCTTGAATCCATTCGTCAGAATCCCCTTTCTCGCCGCGCTTCTCGTTGCTCTGGCGCCTGGCGCCGTCCCGGGCCGGCAGGATCACTCCCGCCCGGCCCCGTCGCTCGTGCTGATGGGCATCTGCGCCCACCCCGACGATGAGGATGGAGGGACTCTCGCATATTACTCCAGACTGAAAGGGGTCAGGACCTACGAGATCTTTTTTACCCGCGGAGAGGGCGGCCAGAACGAGACCGGCTCTGAATTGTACGGCGATCTCGGGGCCCTCCGCACAAACGAAACCGTTGAAGCCGCCAAAATCCTCGGTGCCGAGGCCCACTTCCTGGGATTCCCCGATTTCGGCTTCTCTAAAACTGCAAAAGAAACCTTTGCCAGGTGGGGAGGCAAAGACAGCGTCCTATCACAGCTCGTCTACTGCATCAGGGTCCTGAAGCCCGATGTTATCATCTCCAATCATGACACAATCACCAGGAAACCGAGGAGACAGCACGGGAATCACCAGGCCGCGGGGATTACGGCGTTCGAAGCCTTCGGGAAGGCGTCAGACCCGCGCTATCATCCCGAGCAGTTCTCCGCCACCGTAGGCCCGTGGCAGCCGAAGAAACTCTTCTGGAGAGTTCTGCCCGCGGACACCGCATACCTCGGCACGACCCCCGTCGTGGAGATCCCGGTCGTCGCACGCGACTCTCTCGGCCGCTCGATGGAAGAGCTTGCAGTAGCGGCCCTTCAGCAGCATAAGTCTCAGGGCCTAGGGCGCATCTCACTTGCTTCGATTCCGGAAGTCTTCCGGCGGCGCAGGTTTATCCTCGAGCGCAGCGACAGGGAATACCCCTACGATGCACACGATATCTTTTCCGGAATCCGGCCCGAGCCGCGAACCCAGGGGACTCTGCCGGGCGCGACGAGCGGCATCCCCCTGTTCTCCTTGAGCGTCTCACCCGAGGCAGTGCAGGTCGCCCCCTCCGACGAATTCATCGCGCATTTTGTCGACAGGAGAACCCCACCGTCGAACGACCTGACGCTCTCTGTGTTTGTCGGCGGACGTGAGATCTTCAAACAGCGCTACCGGAATTCATTGTCGAGCGATACCCTCAGGCTCCGGTTCGACTCGCCCGCTATGGATTCTGTCTCCTTCCTTCGCTTCGTCGCCACGGCAGCCGTATCCGGATATGAGGCCGCTTCCGATGCGGTAGTGCGCCGCGTGCCTGTGAGGGCAAAATTTACGCCGGGCATTTTCATCGGTCTTGTCAAGACCTACGACGATACACATGAGGAGACGCTCCGTTCACTCGCAGTGCCGTACGCTCTGATCGACTCTCTTCAGCTTCAGAGCGGAGATCTGGACCGGTACTCCACGATCCTGCTCGACCTGCGCGCCTACGCGTACAGGTCTGATGCGGTCTCATACAACAGCCGGTTGCTCGAGTACGTGAAACGGGGCGGAAACATCGTCTGCTCCTACCATAAAACAGGAGATTGGAACGGCAAGAATCTCTCACCCTTTCCTCTCCGCATCACCGGCGAGCGCGTCACGGAGGAGGACGCAGCCGTGACCATCCTGATGCCGCATCACCCTCTCCTGAATGAACCGAACGCAATCGGAGCGGGCGACTGGGGAAACTGGATCCAGGAACGAAGCATCTATCTTCCGGCCGACGATACTCTTCAGACATCTGCGAGGTACGACCGCATCCTCGCGATGAGCGATGAAAACGACGAGCAACCGCCGACTTCCCTCCTCTGGTCACGCTATGGCAGCGGCTCCTATGCGTACGTTTCCCTCGCGCTCTACAGGCAGTTGCGGACTCTGCAGGAAGGCGCGGTGAAACTCTTCCTGAATCTGGTCTCCCAGCCTCGAGCACCCCTACCCCACTGAATGACATCCGCACCCGGGCCTGAAGCTGAGTCCCCCCACGGACTAATCCGCGGCATCGGCCTGGGTGAGGCGACCTCGCTGAACATGATCGACATGATCGGCGTCGGGCCGTTCATCACGATTCCGCTGATCGTGGCGGCCATGGGTGGCCCGCAGGCCATGCTCGGTTGGATCGTTGGCGCCCTGCTTGTGGTATGCGACGGGCTCGTGTGGGCCGAGCTCGGAGCCGCGATGCCCGGATCGGGAGGATCGTACCGCTACCTGAAAGAGATCTACGGGCCCGCCTCGGCCGGAAGATTGATGGCGTTTCTCTTCATCTGGCAATTGACATTCAGCGCTCCGCTATCGATCGCTTCGGGATGCATCGGACTCTCTCACTATGCGGCGTATCTCTCTCCGGCTCTCGGACAAACCCTCTTCAGCCAGCAACTCCATCTTTCGATTCCGCTGATCGGCGCCATTGAGGCGAATATCCTTCTGACACCCGGGACGGGCGTTGCGATGGGATGCTGTCTTCTGGCATTCGTTCTCCTCTACCGGAAGATAACCGTGATCGGACGGATCTCGGAATTGCTCTGGGTGGGGGTGATGCTGACGATTCTCTGGATCGTTATCGCGGGGGTGACGCACTTCGACGCTCAACGGGCGTTCAGCTTTCCTCCCGGGGCGTTTTCCCTCTCGACGGGCTTTTTCACCGGGCTCGGGAGCGGAATGCTCGTAGCGGTGTATGACTACTGGGGATACTACAACGTCTGTTTCCTTGGCGGCGAGATCAAGGATCCCGGACGTACGATCCCGCGGGCGGTACTCGTGTCAATCGCTCTGGTGGCGGTGATCTACATCGTGATGAATGTCAGCATCCTCGGCGTCGTGCCCTGGCAGGAGCTCCGCGAGACCGCCGCCTCGGATGCGAGAAACTACGTCGTGTCGAGCTTTATGGAACGGGTCTACGGGAGCTGGGCGGGCATTGCGGCGGCGGTGCTGATCATGTGGACGGCCTTCGCGTCGGTGTTCTCCCTTCTCCTGGGATATTCCCGCGTGCCTTATGCGGCTGCCGTCGGTGGAGACTATTTCAGATCCTTCTCACACCTGCACCCGAAGCACAGGTTTCCAGATGTCTCACTGACCGTTCTCGCGGTCGCGGGGATGCTCTTCTGCCTTTTGAGGCTCGCCGATGTGATTGCCGCGCTGGTCGTGATACGAATCCTTCTCCAGTTCCTCGCTCAGACAGCGGGAGTAGTAGTCCTCCGCATCAGACGGCCCGATCTCCCCCGGCCATTCCGCATGTGGCTCTATCCGCTTCCGGCGCTAATGGCGTTCGGAGGATTTCTGTTCGTCCTCGTCATGCGGAATAATTTCCTGAAAGAAATCCGCTACGCCGCCGTCCTCCTCCTCGCCGGGATCGGGATCTACCTCATTCGATCGTACCGGTCCCGCACATGGCCTTTCAAACAGGCCCCTTGAACCTCCCTACCGGGCGAGCACAATCTTTCTCGTCGCTGCGTAGGATCCAGATGTGAGCCTTAAGTAGTAGATCCCGCTCGAGCAACCCGAAGCATTCCACGGGATTTCGTATGATCCGGGACGGAGCGCCTGATCGACGATCGTGGCGACTTCTCTCCCCAGCGCATCATAGATCGCAAGGCGTGCGTGGCCCGTTTCCCGGATCTCGAACCGAAGCTTCGTTTCGGGATTGAAGGGGTTCGGATAATTCTGCTCGAGGGCGAATCTCTCCGGAATGGCTTGAGACGTCAGCCGCACTCCCGTAACTTCGGACAACGGGCGTTTCCAGACTCCGAGATAGGCCGCGAAGAGGCTTCCCCCCGTCACGGCGTATGAGTTGACCGAGGAGGGGATCGGGAGCCCCTCGCTGACGGGAGTCCAGTTCGCCCCGTTATCGCTTGTGCGATAGACAGGGCCGCCGGTTCCGCTATTTGTCGACCCGAAACCCGCGAACACGAAGGATCCCACGGATGTGAGCGTCGAGATAAAACTTACGGAAGGAATGCCGTTAGAGGAGCCTGTCCAGCTCGCTCCTCCGTCCGTTGACCTGTAGACCGGGCTCCCCGCATAGGTGCTCAAACCGGCATAGAGCGTGCTTCCGCTCCGCGTGATCGTGCCAACGGTCTTGCTGAAGTCGGGAAGGCCTGTGCTTGCGGGCGTCCACGACCCGCCGTTGTCCGTGGAATGATAGATACCGCTTGATCCCGCGCCCACCCAGAGGTCCGATCCGTCGACAAAGATCGCTCCTATCCCTCCGAAACCGGGAAGGCCTGTTCCCGGTCCCGTCCAATTTCCACCATCATCGGTGGAAACGTAAACCCCTCCGAACGTTCCGCCGACATAGACCGAAGTGGCTCCCGAGGCTACCTTCGAGGTGTACAGCGCAAATCCCGTCAGGCCGTTGTTTGCCGGACTCCAGGACGCACCGTTATCGTTCGATCTGACGACTCCGTTGCCGGTCGCTGCGAAGATGTAGCCGCCGCGGACCGTCAGCGAGCTCGCTCCCGTACCGGGCGGCAGACCCTCATTGGCCATAATCCATGTCGCGCCTCCGTCATCGGTCTTTGCGATCCCTCCGATCGTGCCGGCGAAGAGGGTCGTACCGTTCACGGCAAGTTCGTACGGACTCGCATTCGTGAGACCCGTGTTCGATGAATACCAATGGGCGCCATTGTTTGTCGTGGCATAGATTCCTGCGGCCGTCCCGTAGAACACCTTTCCGGTCCCAAAGCCTATGCAGTTGCCGTTCGTGTACCAGAGATCCGATTTCACCGAGCTCCACGATGCCCCGTTATTCGTCGAGCGATAGACCACTCCCGTGTCTACCCCGACGTAAGCAGACACGACTCGCGCGTAGAGGTCGGTTCCATTGGACACAACCGTGCTCACCTGTGCTCTGGGATTCATCCCGCTCGCGCTTTGTGTCCAGGCGTACCCTCCGTCTGTCGATACGAAGATCGCTGAATCTGAGCAGGCTGCAAAGACTTTTCCGTTGTGGAGGGCGAAGGCGTTCACCGTATGCCCTGCGCCGAATGCGGTGCCGGTGTAGGAGCGAGCCCATGACTTGCCGCTGTCATTCGACGCCCACACCGCCTTACCCCCCAGCCCTGCTATGAGCTTCGTCCCCACGGTCGCGATCGCCTGAACGATATTGTTGGCGGGATCGAAGCCGCTGCCCAACTGCCAGCTTCCGCCGTTATCCGTCGATCGGTAGGCCCCGTAGACGCCTGTCCCGGCGATGATGACTCCTCCGATCGTCCCCAGAGAGATCACCTGCGACGGAACCGTCGAGCCGGTCCATGTATTGCCGTTATCAGTCGAACGATAGACCTTGCTGAGCGAGGCAGCGTAAAGATCTGAGCCCGAACGGACCATGTCAATCGGGCTCGCATCCGCATCCATTCCGGAGTTCGACTCGCTCCACGTAGCGCCGTTGTCGGTCGATTGATAGAAGCCGTTACCTCCTGCGAAAATCGACCCGCTCACCGGATCGTTAAATATGATCGAGACGAATCCCCCTTCCGGCCCCTTCGTCTTCGTCCACTTAGCGAACGCCGTCGAGCACACGGCAAGTGAAATCAGGATCGCAGCAATTCTGTTCATCGTGAGACTCCCTGTCTAATGTCTGATTATTTCACAAGCATCATTGTCTTCGCGAGGGTGCGCGCTCCGGCCCTCAGGCGGTAGAAGTAGGCCCCGCTCGAGGCGCCGGAGGCGTCCCACGAGGCCCTGTATCTGCCGGGGGAGAGCCGGCCGCTCACCAGCGATGCGATTTCCCGGCCGAGCGCATCAAACACAGCGAGGTGAACATCCTCTGGCGTCTTGATCTCGAACTCGATGCTCGTCGATGGATTGAATGGGTTGGGGTAATTCTGCTCGAGTGAGAATTTCTCCGGTACATAAGCATGGAGCTCCTCGACCGATGTCACATCCGAAAGGGGCCTTTTCCAGACGCTGTTCCCGCTCGTTCCGGCGTACATCATTCCGTTATAGATCTCAAGCGAGTACTGGTAGTTGGTGTTGGGCAGTCCTGTCGAAATTCTCGTCCACGAGACGCCAAGGTTCTTGCTGATAAAGATCCCGTTGTTCGGGCTGCACGCGAAGAGGTCGTTCCCAAGCCCAAGGAGCTGCGATGTTGAACCGCCCGAGGGGAGGTTTGTCACGGCTACCCAGATCGCTCCTCCGTCGGTCGATTTATACACTTTGTTGGGGAAACCCCCTCCGGCGAACAATGTCGATCCGACCGAGGTGAAGCCCGCTACTCCGAAATAGGCCGCGATCCCGGAATCCGACCACTTCCAGCTCGCGCCGTCGTCGGTCGATGCGGCAACCCCGAGGCCGTAGGCGAAGAGTGTACCACCCATCTTATAGATCCCGGAGAAGCCTACGAGGTTTCCAAGAGACGTGTCCACTTGAGACCATGAGGCGCCGTCGTCGCCGCTCCGGAAGATACGGCCGTCTGTGGCCACGAGGGCACCTCCGCTTGCGACGCATCCCCCCAGCATGCCGAAGGAAGAGAGGCCGGCCCCGATGTTCTCCCAGGTCGCCCCGCTGTCACCCGATCTCTCGAATCCGTCGACCGGAAAATCGCGCTCCATGAGGGTGGGGCCGTCAACATAGATAAGCGTGGGCTGGCTGGAGGAGTCCTTCAGGTCTCCCCGAACGTCAATCCACGTGTTCCCCTCGTCAGTTGTCTTGAAGATGCTGTTCCCGTTGCCATAGAGTCTCGGCCCGTCGAGTATGAAATTATTCATGTCGCGCGCTTTCAGTGCGGTGTTCACGGCGACCCAGTGGTCGCCATTGTCGGTGGACTTGTAGACTCCGTCCGCGATTGTCCCGGCATACACGGCACCCCCCGTTATTTCGACCGACGCCATGTTCATGTACGGCAGGCCGCCTCCGAGCGGACTCCACGATCCCCCTCCGTCGGAGCTCCGGTACATATAGTAAGAAGCAGCGACAAAGAGGTTACTCCCGCTCGCCCTGACTGCCGACATGCCGGAGTAAGGGGGGATCCCGAAATCTGCCTCAACCCAGCTGTCGCCTGCGTTGGTGGTTTTGTACATGTGCACGCCACCGCAATAGACCGTCGCCCCGTCGGAGTACATCGCATCGTACTGGAAGTAATCAGACGGTAATCCCGTGTTCGCCAGATTCCATGAACTCCCCAGGTCTGTCGAGCGGTACATCGGCGCGAGGATGCTGTTGTTTGTGGCGCTCACGAGGAGCGTCGTTCCAACCGCCGCGATGCCTCCGACGCCGGTCGTCGCGCCTCCGCCGGGCAGGCCTGAGTTCGAAGGCGACCATGTGGCGCCGCTGTCGGTCGAAGCGAAGACGCCCTTCCCCATCGTACCTGCGAACGCGTTCGATCCGATGATGGCAAGTGAGTTCACTCCGTTCCCGGCGGGGAGCCCCGTTGCCGCGCTCCACGTATCACCGTCATCGGTCGAGCGGTACAGCCCCACGGTACCCGAAGCCAGCAGATACGGTCCGATTTTGCCGATCGTTGTGACGGCCTGGTAGCCCAACCCGTTGATTTTCTGTTCCCATGTCGCCCCGCCGTTCGTGGAACGGTAGACGCCGGCTGCATTCGTACCAGCGTACAGGTTCGGTCCGTCGGCATAGAGGGCAAAAATTGCCCCGCCCTCCGGGCCGGAGGTTTGAACCCATTGCGCCGGCATCCGTTCCGTGAGGGAAACTGTCAGGAGGATGGAAAAAAGTGCGTAGAAATGTATCATGGTGTCTCCTCGTAAGATTGTCAATGAGATTCCCCCTGTCCGTCGCCAAATCCGAGCAGCGATGCCTTCGCCAGCACGAACCCGACGGGTATTCGTTTACAGATTTCGATTCCAGTTTCTTTGTCTGTGGCGGTCATGATGCTGAAGCCCTCCCTCGTCAGGATTTCACGCAGGCGGCGGAGCTCTTTCGTATCGGCATCGATGACGAGTATGCGCTGTTCCATTCAATCACGGATGTATTCGCCTCCCATTTAGCAAAGCCCGTGCCGGAGTACGAAGAGAATGGAGTTTGTTGTTTCTGAGATGACCTGCGGCGAGGCGGATGGGTCGCTTGTAAAGGTGTCGCTCGATGGAGACGCGAAGAATGGGTAAGCTGTCGCATCACAGCGACAAGTTTCAGGATCGTTGTCGCGGGTTGCAGGCGCCGGCTTCAGCCGGAGTTGCTCATCCGAGCTTACACTTCCACCGCCCGAAGCACCAGTTCCGCAATCTCCTGGAACTGGTGTCACGGTCCATACCGTGACACCAGCCGGCAATTCCTCTCCCTCCCGTTTGTTCCGCCGCTCCGCGGCGGAATGCTGCTTTGGGGCGCTCCGCGCCCCCCTTCTACGAGTCGGTTTCAGCCGGCGTGGTTGGTCGAACCCTAAATCGTCATTTCTTGATCCGATCGATAGCGTTCAACTGGTGTCACGGTCCATACCGTGACACCAGCGCGGGCTGTAGCCGCCGGCTTTAGCCGGCGTAATCGTTCGAAGCCCAATACGTCGTTTCTTGATCCGATGGATTGGGTTCGTTATTTTCGGAGACATGACAGACGTGACCAGACGCTTTTCGAACAGGGTCGATGATTACGTACGGTACCGGCCGCGATATCCGGATGCTGTAATCAAAACCCTTCTGGATGATCAGATGCTGACGGAGAGGAGTGTTGTCGCGGATATCGGCTCGGGGACAGGGATCCTCTCTGAGGAGTTTCTGAAGAATGGTAACGAGGTGTTCGGGGTCGAGCCGAATCGTGAAATGCGCGAGGCAGGCGAACACCTCCTCTCCGCATACCCGCGATTTCACAGCATCGATGGGACTGCTGAAGCAACGGGGTTAAGGAACGCGTCGGTGGACCTGGTGTCAGCCGGACAGGCGTTTCATTGGTTCGACCGCGCGAAGGCAAGATCGGAATCTCTTCGGATCCTTCGGCCCCCCCGTCGAATGATGATCATTTGGAATGAGCGGCTTCTCGACGCATCGCCCTTCCTCCGCGCGTACGAGGATCTCCTCATACGGCATGGAACCGATTACGAGCAGGTGGATCACAGGCGAATAGGCGCGGAGGCAATGGAGGAGTTTTTTGGAGAAGGCATGTGTGCCGTAAAAAAGTTCCCGCACAGTCAGAAGTTCGATTTCACCGGAGCGAAGGGACGGCTTCTATCCTCTTCGTTCGTTCCGGGCGCGGGTGACCCGGGCTATGAAGCGATGATCGGGGAATTCAAACGGATCTTCGAGGAGCATCAGAAGGGGGGATGCGTGGCGTTCGAGTACACAGCAACGATGTACTACGGGAGGCTCTCGGAATAACGACTACGGGTCTTAGTACTCTATCCCGAGCTGGCTGAGGAGCTTGTAGAAGTGCGTCCGGTTTATTCCAAGGGTTCGGGCCGCCTCGGCAACTGATGAAGACTCGCGAAGCGTTTTTATGATGTAGAGCCGGCGGAATTCGTTCTCCGCGTCGAGGAGGGGCCTTCCAAGAGAGACGGCCGGTTCCTGCGATGCACGCTCGATAATCTCCGGCGGGAGGTCGGATACCTCGATTGTCTCGCCCTTTGCGAGCACGGCAGATCGGTGTACCACGTTCTCAAGCTCGCGCACATTACCCGGCCACGCGTATTGCTCCAGGGCGGCGATCGCGTCGTCGGTAAAGGATTTCTTCCCTTCCGAGTATTTCCGTATGAAGCCTTCCGCGAGCTCGCGCACGTCCTCTTTCCGCTCGCGCAGGGGCGGCATTGTGAGCTCGATGACCTTGAGACGGTAGTACAGATCCTCCCGGAACGAGCCTTTTTCAATCATCTCGGCAATGTTTCTGTTCGTGGCGGCGACGAAGCGTACATCGATCCCCATGGCGCGCAATCCGCCGAGCCGTTCAATCTCCCTCGTCTGGATGACACGGAGGAGCTTGGCCTGAAGATTGACGGACAGCTCGCCCACCTCGTCGAAAAACACTGTCCCCCCCGCTGCAAGCTCGAGCTTGCCGGGCTTCGACTTCGTGGCGCCCGTGAACGCCCCGCTTTCATAACCGAAGAGCTCCGATTCGAGAAGGTCGCCGGGGATCGCCCCGCAGTTGATCGTGACGAGGGGCTGAGCCGCGCGGCGGCTGTTCTCATGCAAGGCGGTCGCGAGGAGATCTTTCCCCGTTCCGTTCTCGCCGAGGAGAAGCACCGGCGCATCGGTGGGTGCGATCTTCGCCGCGACCCTGAGAACTTCGAACAATCTCTTGCTCGAGCCGACGATCGCGGGACATCTGAATTCCTTCCGCAGATCGGAGAATTTCATCGATACATCGGAGAGAAGCCTGCTCTGCAGCGTGGATATCTCGATCGACGTCTCCAGTCCTCGCACGATCTGGCGCGCGAAGGAGAGTAAGAAGATCAGATCCGATTCCGTAAACGGCTCCTGTTCCTTTCGCCTGTCGAGGTAGGCGGCGCCGAGGACCTTCGGGCCCGAGACGAGAGGAACGCAGAGCACGGCAGTAATACCGAGCCGGAGAACGCTTTGCTGCTTGGAGAGGGCAAACTCGGCTTCTCCGCCCGCGGCCCGCACTGCGCGTTGTGTCGCGATGGTGTTTCTGATGACGGAGGTGCTCATCTCCCTCGCCGAGGGATCGTCGTCCGGGTTCATGTTTCTGGAATAGACCGATTCCGGCTCTCCGAGCTCGTCCGCGAGCACGATGAACCCGGCGTCGGCCCTCAGCTCTCCGACCACGACCTCAATGGCTTTTGCCATCAAGGATTTCTGCTCTGTCTCCGAGGAGAAGAGGATACCGGAGGTGTACAACACCTCGAGCCGGCGCTTGTCTTCCCGTAGCCGCTCAAGGGCCTGTTCGAGCTTCCGGCTTTCATCGAGGAGGGAATTCACATCCCCGGAGATCGTCCTGCTTAACTCCATGAACATCGTAAAGAGTTTGTCGAGCTTCTTTCCGGCCTCCGGCGCCGTCCGGCCCGATTTCAATTCCGCCGAGAGGCCCATGAATGCCGAAGAGATCTTGCCCATGGACTCCCCGAGGAGCTGTTGTATCCGCACGCGCGTTTCTGAGTTTCCGTCCATGCTTAACCGATGTCGCTTTCTGCAAGGTCCGCGTAGAGCTCCCTGACGGAAGCGTACCTCTCGGCGGGATTCTTCATAATGCATCTCTTCACGATCCGGTCAAACCCCTGCGGTACGCCGGATCGAACCGACGACGGGGGCTCCGGCTCTGTGTTGAAGATCGAATGGATGACCGCAATTTCGTTCTCCCCGCTGAACGGGAGTCGGCGCGTGAGGAGTTCATACAGGATCACGCCGAATGAGAAAATGTCCACGCGATGGTCGACGATGACCCCGGTGACCTGTTCGGGAGCAACATACCCCAGCGTGCCGATCACCGTACCGAGAGATGTCATCGTAGTGACCAGCGGCGACTTCGAGAGCCCGAAGTCCATAATACGGATGTTCCCGGAGCCGTCGAGCATGATGTTGCCGGTTTTGAGATCGCGGTGGATGATTCCCCGTGAATGAATCTCGGCGAGGCCGTCGCAGATCTGAACGAGCAGACGCACGACTTCGGGATTCGGAATGGGAAATGACCGCTCCAGGTATTCCCTGAGCGTTCCGCCGGTGAGGCGCTCCATGGCGATGTACCCCCTTCCAGCGCTCTCTCCGACTTCCATCACACGCACGATATGCGGATGGGAGAATGAAGAAAGAAGCTGCCCCTCCGCGGCGAGACGCCGCCTGTTTTCCTGATCCTGGAGGAGCGAAGCGTTGAGAACTTTCAGCGCCACCTGCTGCCGCGTATTCAGATCGACCGCTTCATAGACCTTCCCCATTCCCCCCTCGCCGAGAAGCCCGAGCAGACGGTAATGCGAGACGCTCCTCGAGCGGCGGTGGGCCGCGATGAGCCTCCAGTTTGCCGCAAGCCATCGGACCCCCGCCGATCCTGAAAGGGCTGCGACTGCGTAGAGTGAATAGGCCCACCATGTTTTCCAGAAGGGCGTGGCAATGGTGATGGCGAGCAACGCGCCGGCCTCGTTCCACATACCGTCGCTGTTCGAGCCTCGGACTCTAAAGATGTAGGCACCCGGATCCAGGTTCGTGTAGCGCGCTTCGCGGCGGGTGCCGCACCTCACCCACTCCGCGTCGAACCCTTCCATCTTGTATGCAAACTGGTTCTTTTCCGGATGCGTGAATTCAAGCGCGGCGAACTCTATTGAAAACACAGACTCGGTATGTTTCAGCTCGATGGATGCTCCCCGGTTCAGATCACCCTTCCATGGCACCGGCTGGTCGAACTTCTTGAAGCCCGTGATGACAATAGCCGGCACGACCGGGTTGTCGCGCACGGAGTCCGGATCAAAGATATTAAATCCATTGACTCCCCCGAAGAGCAGCTCGCCCGCTGCGCTCCGGCAGTACACCCCGGTGTTGAATTCATACGACTGGAGGCCGTCGTCGGGCGTGTAATTTCGGAACACAGGATGGGGAGAGTCTGTCGCGCTCATCCGGGAGAGGCCTTTATTGGTGCTCATCCACAAGTTCCCGCGCCGGTCCCTCAGCACCCCGTAGATAAAATCGTTTGGCAGGCCGTCGGCCACGTAAAAGTGCTTCCACGACCTCAGCCGGAGGTCGAATCTGGTAAGGCCCAGGCCAGTTCCTGCCCAGAGGATGCTGTCGCCGTTGACACAGATCGTCTTGACGAGGTCGTTGCTGATGGAATTCATTTCGTCGCTCGTGTGGCGGAAGAATTCCGTCGGTCCCCCGGCGAACTTGAGCCTCGCAAGACCAAACTGAGACATCCCGATCCAGAGTCCTCGTGAATCCGCCGCGAGCGACTCGATCCGGATGCTGTCAATCGCCGAATCCCCCGCGGCGGGGAGTTTCACGCCGACAAAGCTCTGGGACCCCTCGTCGAACTTCATCAGCCCGCTGTACGATCCCACCCAGAGGGTCCCGGATGAGTCTTCGCAGAACGACGTTATATAGAGGTTTGAGCCGGGTTTCCGCTTACCGGGGGGAGGGGGATAATGGTGGAAATTGCCCGATGAAGGAAGATACCCGTCGATTCCGTCTGCCGTCCCCACCCACACTCTTCCATTTCGATCCTCGTAGAGAGCGCTGATGCGGTTGTCGTAGACGCTGTTCGGGTTGTGCGCGTCGTGGGGAAACCTCTTCACCAGGCCCGTGCCCCGGTCGTACACCGCCACACCCTGGTCGAATGTGCCAAGCCAGATCCTGCCGGTTCGATCTGCCATGATGGACTTGAAGAAATTGTCTCCGGTGCTCTTACCTCCGGATGGAGGGAGTAGGATATGCCGGAATTTCCGCCGGTTCGGATCGATCCTGACGATGCCGGAGCCGTCATAGCCCGCCCATAAGAGACCCGATCTGTCGCAGAGAAGCGAGACGGCGCCTTCGAATCGCTTGCTCGATCCCTCGCCGACCTCGGGTACAAAGCGAGAGAATGTGCGAGTCTCCCTGTCGAACCGGTTCACCCCGCCATAGTACGTTGCCACCCAGAGATCTCCGTTCTTGTCTTCACAGATATCCCTAACGGTGTTTTCGCTGAGGCTTCCCGGGTCGTTTGGATCGTGACGGTACGCGCGCCATGGAGGCCGGCCATCCGCCGACTCGTATAGGCCTTCCTGCGTCCCGACCCAGTACGTTCCAGCCCTGTCCCGGCAGATCGCCGAAAAGATGATGCGATCACCCCGGGCCGGCACCATCGCGTCTTCCACCGCTCCCGAACGGACGTGGTACCGCGCGAGCCGGCGGGGCGATGCGACCCACATGACGGAATCGTTCTCTTCCCAGAGCGGGATCGTGCCGGGGACGGAGAGTGCGGGTGAAAGAGGGCGGGTCCGGTGAGAGGCCGGCTCGTATGCGACCAAACCCGAGGGCGGCGCAACCCAGAGCACTCCCTCGTGATCGAGGACAAAGAACCTCGAAGGGCCCCGCCCGGCGGAGAAGCTCAGTACGGGATCGTGCTCCAGGCGGTTGAACGAATTCGTCGAGCGGTCGTACCGGTTGATTCCCGCGTTCGTGCCGACCCAGAAGTCGCCGTTCGCGTCTTCCGCAAGAGACCAGACGGTGTTATTCGACAGCGAGGCGGAATCGAGAGGGTCGTGGCGGAAGACGACGAAGGAGGATCCGTCGTAGCGGTTGAGTCCGTCGGCCGTCCCGAACCAGAGGAATCCGTAATGATCCTGAAGAATGCACCAGATCGAGCTCTGGGATAATCCCTGCTCGACTGATATCGACCGGCTTCTCGGCTCTTCCGACTCCCCCGGGAGCGCGGTGGCGCAACACTCAAACAGAAGATACCCGATCAGTGCCGTCAGCGGACGAAAGAATCGCGGCATCGGCGGGCTACATCGATTATTTTTTCTTCACAAACTTCAGCGCGGCAGAATTAATGCAGTAGCGGAGGCCGGTCGGCTTCGGACCGTCGTCAAAGATATGTCCCAGGTGGCCCCCGCACGTGCTGCAGAGCACCTCGGTCCTGATCATCCCAAAACTCGAATCGGAGAGCTCGACGACGTCCTTTTGACTATCCGGTGCCCAGAAGCTTGGCCAGCCGGTCCCCGACTCAAACTTCGTCTCCGAATTGAAGAGCGGATATCCGCAGCCGGCGCAGTAATAGATCCCCGCCTCGTGATTGTCCCAGTACTCGCCTGTAAACGGGCGCTCCGTGCCCTTCTGCCGCAGGACCTCATACGCTTCCGGTGAAAGTTCCTTTCTCCAATCAGAGTCGGGCTTCGATACCTTGTACTCCATGACACTACCTTTCCCGCCCGTCGAGTCCCCCCCGCCGGAGAAGCAGGCGGAGGCCGACACGACGAGCATCAGCGATTGAATCAATACTATTGTTTTCATCTCACAAGCCCCGGTTCTACTCATAATATACCAAATTCCGGCAGATTTTGTAGGCGCGGTCTTCAGACCGCGTTCCCGCTGCGCCCTCCAGATCCTGTAGGCGCCGGCTGAAGCCGGCGCGCTGCCTCAGCGGCTCACCTGTAACCCTGCGCCTGAAGCTGAAACAGCTCCGCATAGCGCCCCCCGAGGGCGAGAAGCTCTTCATGCGTGCCCGACTCAAGGAGTTCACCGTTTTCCAGCACCACTATCCGGTCCGCCATCCGGACCGTGGAGAAGCGGTGGGAAATCAGAACTGCCGACTTGCCTTTTGTGAGGTCGGCGAAGCGCTGGAACACCTCGTGCTCCGCTCGCGCGTCGAGAGACGCCGTGGGTTCATCCAGGATCAGCAATTGAGCGTCGCGCATGTATGCTCTCGCCAGGGCGACCTTTTGCCACTCACCCACCGAGAGATCTACACCCGTGTCGAATCTCTTTCCGAGGATCTGGTCGTAGCCGGCCGGGAGCTTTCCGATCACGGGGTCGGCCAGGCTCCGCTCGGCCGCGGTCCGGATTCTCCCCCGGTCCTCCATGGCTTCGATCCTCCCGACGGCGATGTTCTCGGCCGCCGTCATCTGGTAATGGACGAAGTCCTGGAAGATCACCCCGATCTCTTTCCTGAGATCGTTCAGATCATATTCTCTCAGGTCGAATCCATCGAGGAGTATTCTCCCTTCCGCCGGGTCGTAGAGGCGTGCGAGAAGTTTGACGAGCGTCGTTTTCCCCGCGCCGTTCTCACCGACAAGGGCCAGTTTCTCCCCCGCCCTGAGTGTAAATGAGAGGTGCCGGTTCGCCCACCGCGTCGAATTCGGGTAGATGTAACCGACATCCTCGAATGTAAAGCCGTGGAGAATCGGCCGCGGAAATGGTTTCGGGTGCAGCGGCGAACGCACCCTCGGCGTGAGTCGGAAAAAATCGAAGAGGTCCCCTAGATAGAGGGCCCCTTCTGCCAAACCGGAGAACCGGCCGAGCATCGACTGAAGCAGGTTCTGCAGTTGCCTGAATGATCCGGCAAGAAACGTGAGCTCTCCGAGAGTCCCCTCTCCGCGCACCGTCCGCAGGATGATAAAGATGTATGCGAGGTAATACCCGGAGGCTCCGATGACTGCCAGGCCGCTTCCCCATGCCGCGCGGCGGAGCGCGAGCGACTTGTTCGTCTCGAAGAAGCGGTCCGAGAGCGCCCGGTATCGGGCGGTGAGAAAACCCGAGAGATTGAAGATCTTGACTTCCTTTGCAGTCTCATCGCTCGCGCCCGCGTACCGGAGAGTGTCGAGCTGCCGGCGCTCGGGCGTCCATTTTCTCATGAACGAATAGGTCTTGGCGTTAAAATGCGCCTCGCCAAGGAATGCAGGGACGAGGGCGACAAAGAGGAGGGCGATCAGCCACGGGTTGAAGGCGACGAGTCCGGCCGCGAGGATGACCATCGTGATCAGATCCTGGAGCTGGCTGAAGAGCTGCGTCATGAGCGCGGTGCGGCCCGTCGTCTGCTGCCTCGCCCGCTCGAGCTTGTCGTAAAAGGTTGAATCTTCGAAGTGGTACAGATCGAGCTCGGCGGCATGCTCCATGATCTGTACGGAGGTGCGGTTGGTAAAGAGATCGCCGAGGAGCGAGTCGATGAGCGCGATCCCTCTTCCCAGGAGGTCCGAGGCCGCCGCAATTCCGAATTCCGATGCGACGAGGACCCAGAGGCGGTTGAAGTCGCGCTCTCCCGTTGCCTGGATCAGCACGACGATCTCGTTGATGATCAGTTTGCCGACGTAGAGCAGGCCGAAGGGCGCGGCCGCCTTCAGGAACCGCAGGATGAAATCGGCGGCCGTGAGCGGCCTGCTGGTGGCCCATATCAGACGCAGCAGCTCGGGGAGGTTGGCGAGAGCCCGGAACCGCTCCCGCAGGGTCAGCGCGGGTCTCTGGTCGGGCGCCGGAGCGCTGAAGAACGCCATTCAGCGGGCCGTCGTAATCCGGAGCCCGCCCGTCACGTGACTTTCACCAGCGTATAATTGCGCCCCCCCTTGCGCAGGACGATAAATTTTCCCCTCAACGCCTCCTCCGCCGGTACCATTCTCTCCGGCTCCCCTGCACGGACATTGTTCACGTAAATCCCACCGCCCTCTATGGCCCGGCGGGCTTCTCCTTTCGACTTCACCACCCCGGCCTCCACGAGGAGGTCGACCAGAGGCATGCCGGAACCGGAGAGGCGCGACTTCGGGATTTCGGCCGAGGGTACGTCTGCAAAGATCTCAAGGAGGTCGGAATCGGAAACACCCGATATCGCTTCCCCGAAGATTATCTTTGACGCACGGACGGCCCCTTCAAGCGCCGAATCACCGTGGACCGTCCGGGTCACCTCCGAGGCGAGCGCCGCCTGAGCGGCGCGCCGTTCGGGGGCCTCCCGGACCGTTGCCTCCAATTCTTGAATCCGCTCGCGCGAAAAGAGCGTGAAATACTTCAGATACCGCACCACGTCCCGGTCGTCCGTGTTGAGCCAGTACTGATAAAACCGGTACGGCGAGGTCTTCGCGGGGTCGAGCCAGATCGTCCCGCTTTCCGATTTGCCGAACTTCTCCCCTTTCGATGTGGTAAGAAGCGGAAATACGATGCCGTGTGCATCGGCGCTCCGCATCCGGCGGATCAGGGCGACGCCGAAAACGATATTCCCCCACTGGTCGCTTCCCCCCATCTGGAGGGTGCAGTGAACCCGGTCGAAAAGCTGGAGGAAATCGTATGCTTGAAGGAGAGAGTAGCTGAACTCGGTGAACGACATCCCCTGCTCCTGGTCGATTCTCGACTTCACCGAGTCCTTCGCCAGCATCTCGGTCACAGAGAAGTATTTCCCCACGTCCCTGAGAAAATCGAGCATCGAAATGGTGGAAAGCCAGTCGGCATTATTCACGATCCGAGCGGGGTTCGGGGGAGATTGAAAGTCGAGGAAGCGGGAGAGCTGCGCCTTGATACCCTCAAGGTTCCGGTCGATGTCTTCTTTCGACAGAAGCTTTCTCTCGGCCGTCTTCCCGCTCGGATCGCCTATCATCCCCGTGCCGCCGCCGGCGATCGCTATGGGGTTGTGGCCTCCGCGCTGAAGATGGACGAGGCCCATGATGGGAAGGAGCGATCCCACGTGGAGGCTCGGAGCAGTGGGGTCGAAGCCGATGTACCCGGAGACCGCTTCTGTACGAAGGTGAGCTTCGGCCCCTTCTGTCGCGGAGTGTATGAACCCGCGCCACTCCAGCTCGCGATAAAAATCCTTCGGGGCCTTTGTCATTTCGCAAGGTACCCCTTTGTGTATGAAAAATCAAGAACTTGCGCGGCCATGGTTCTTGAATGTGACGGGAAAATCGCGTACATTTGCCCTCCAAAATAGGAGATCATGAACGACCGGTTGGGACACATGGACTTGACACTCGCTGACGATGCGGACAAGCTCTCCGCGCGACGGTTATTGCTGGCCGGCGTTCCGGCCTTCGTGCTGTCGATCGTTGCATCGATGCTGATCCACGGATACGCGCACGCTATCGCTCACACTCTTCTTCCGCGGGAATCGACGCTGCAATCGGCCGCGATCGAGGAGCTTGCGGGTCCCGCGGCGTCTTTCATCCTCGCGCTCCTCTCCTTTGCCGCGTTCGTGCGCTCCCCCAAGAACCTCTTCTTCTCCTCGCTGGCTTTTGTCAGTGCCGCCGGAAGGCTTCCCGCGGCGCTCGTGATCTGCATCCGTCTTTTCTTCAACCGCGAGGCCCCGCCGGTTGCAGACGAGGGCGGGCTCCTCCCCCTTCTGGGCCTTCACAATCCGACCGCCGGGCTCGTCATCCTCTGCTTTTATTCGATGATCCTTCTCTTCCTCTGCATTGCGGTGATCCACGAGTCGAGGGCAGTCCCCTGGAAGTGGCTCATGGCGGCCGCCATGCTCGCCGTTCTCATTCCCGTGCAGCCAGCCGTCGCGAAGATCCTCGGATTCCCCGCCGTATAATCACCTGATCAACCTGGCGGCCTTCAGGCCGCTCATGACGGCGCCTTCTATGGTGGCCGGTAGTCCTGTATCCGTCCAGTCACCGGCGAGATAAAGATTTCGGATTGGAGTCCGCGGGCCCGGCCGGAGTACGTCAGTCCCGCAGATCGGGGAAAAGGTGGCACGTTTTTCCTTGATGACTACTGAGGAGATCAGCCTCCCCGCGCCGGGGTAGATACCGCGGATATCCTCCAGGGCGATCTCGACCAACCTCTCCTTCGTCAAAGCAACAAAGGGGCGCGCCGCGCTGATGACCGCCGAGACGTAGCCCGTTTTTTTCCCCGGGGCGCGGATGATCCTCCTCCGGTTAAAGAGCCATTGAATTCTCCTCCCGATGAGACCGAGAAGGTCAGACTCCATGAAGTCCCTCTCGAACCAGAGGTGTATTGAAATAATCGGGGAACTCCCCATCCTCCCGAGGCCCGCGAAGGGGGACTCGCTCTCATACCCTTCGGGGACCATCCGGCTGAGGGCATAGTAGGGGACTGCGCTGACGATGAAATCGCCGCCGATCTTTCGGCCGTCCTTCAGCTCGAGGCTCGCGTTCCCCCGTCCGGGCGTAGCGATTCTCCGGACCTCTGTGTTCAACATGATCCTCCCCCGCCGCTTCAGAAGATACTCGACCGCACCCGTTACGTAGAGTTCCGACTGGCCCACCGCCGGAAGGAGAATCGAGGAGTCAGACCTTTCCCCCATGAATGCCGCGCGAAGCGACCTGGCAAAAAGGAGTGCGGACGCGGACTCCGGACTCTCGTTCATGACTGACACGGCTATTGGATTCCAGAGGCACTCCATCGAATCCCGCGATTGGCCCAGTCCGCTCAGCCACTCCTCCACGGTTGTGCGCGCCAGCGAATCCTCCAGTTCCTTGTTCCACCCCCGGAGAGCAACCCCGACATTGAGTAGCCGGCGGCGCTCCTGGAGCGTGAGGAGGCCGAACCTGAGCATCCCCGCCGGGAGGTCGAACGGTTTCGGCACCACAGGCACGGAAAAGGAATGGAATCCCTTCTGAGGATGGTGGAGAGGGAGGCGGAGAGCGCGTTCCTTCTTCAGAAAGCGCAGAGAGCCGATCAGGCCGAGATACCCGAGGAGATTGCGGTAGGCACCGAGGAGGACGTGCTGGCCGTTGTCGACGGTGTCCCCGGTGGCGGCGTCGACGTAGGAGTAACAGCGCCCGCCGAGGCGTGGTGCCGCCTCGCAAAGCAGGACGGCGGCCCCGCGGGATGCGAGCTCCACCGAGGCGGCGAGCCCGCTGAGACCTCCCCCTATGACAACGACGTCTGCGTGAGCGGCGCGGCTATCCAGGAGTAACCTTAGAGCGGGGAACCGTTCATCTGCCGAAGAGCCGCTGCTTGACCCAGTACTTCACTGCGATCAGGAATTGGAGAGTTCGCGGCAGCTGTACCCGGCGGTCGAACACGTCGTAGCGGGCATCCTTAATGCGCAGGAGCGTGTGGAAGTAGATCCGCTCCATGATCTTCGGGGCGAACATGGCGCGGCGGTCTTCGGGCGGGAGGAGCAGCGTTGCCTTTTTGTAGTACTCCTCCGCCCTGCGGGTCTCAAATTCCATAAGGTCCCGGAACTGCGGCGAGTAAACGTGCGCCATCAGATCGGCCTCCGAATACCCGAACCGGCGGAGGTCCTCTAGCGGAAGGTAAATCCTCCCGTATGCTGCGTCGATCGCGACGTCGCGCAGAATGTTGGTGAGCTGAAGCGCGATTCCGAGGTTCACCGCATACTCCCGGGAGGCGCTGTTTCTCGGCCCAAAAATCTCAAGTGTCATCAGCCCTACCGACGAGGCCACGAGCCGGCAGTACTCTTCCAGTTCCTCGAAGGTCTCATAGCGGCTCGTGGTCAGGTCCATCTCGACCCCTCTGAGAAGCTCGTAAAAATGGCGTACCGGAATGTTGAACCGCCTGGCGATCGCGCTCAGGCGGTTGAGGACGGAATAGTCCGACCGCCCCTCGAAAGCGTGTTCGAGCTCGGCCCTCCACCTGCGGAGCAATTCGGTCTTCCCCTGGAGTTCTCCCGCGTCGGGACTGTCGACGATGTCGTCCGTCTTCCGGCAAAAGGCATAGACCGCTTTCAGGGCTTCGCGCTTCTCCTTCGGCAGGAAGACAAAGGAGTATGCGAAGCTCGATTTTCCCGGAAGCAGCGCTAGGTCAGATCCCACGGCTTCTTTTTCCTTCGGTACCTTCCCAGGCGCCGGATCGTCAGGGCCCGCAGGAGGATCATGAGCTTGCCTCCGCCGCCGATCGTGGGCCTCCTCTCGGGGCTCACCCCGCTTCTCGAGATGCGTTCGAGGATTCGCATCCCTCCCAGCCAGACGAGCCTCAGCTCAATCTGCAGGTCCTTCTCGACGAGTTCGGGGAGGTCAGCTCCCTCATAAAAAAGGCCTTTCGTGCGCTCGACCTCGAACCTCATCAGCTCGCGCAACTCCGGGCCTGTGGCGCGGCTGAGCCACATCGCGGGAGTGTAGCCGAAACGGCGCATGTCCTCGAGGGGAAGATAGAGACGGTCCTTTTCGAGATCGACGAAAATATCCTGCCAGAAATTGGTAAGCTGGAGCGCGGTGCAGATCCGGTCCGAGAGAAGGAAGAGCGACTCATCCCTGTGTCCGAACACCGTCAGGACCAGCCTTCCAACCGGATTCGCCGAGCAGCGGCAATACCCGAGCAGATCCTCATATGTCTCATACCGGTTTTGCTTCACATCGCGCGTGAAGGCCGCGAGGAGGTCCTTCAAAAGTCCGATCGGTATGCCGTTTTTTCTGACCGTTTCTCCGAGGGCCATGAAGACCGGATGCTCAGCACGCCCCTGATAGCACTCCTCGAGCATGAGCTCCCAGTCGCGCAGCCGCGCAATCCGATCTGCCGGGAGCAGGCCGGGCTCGTCCGCGAAATCATCGGCGATGCGGCTGAACGCATAAATCGCCTGAATGTACGGGCGCCTCTCTTCCGGGAGGAAGAGGGACGCCACCGGAAAGTTTTCGTAGTGGGAAGCGGTAATCTCTGCGCAGACCCGGAACGCCTCGTCGAGCGTTACGGGATTCCCTGCAGGTGCCGCAGGGCCGCCGGGGATCGTACTGAGCCATTCGCCGGAGAAGGGCACCGGCGTGCTGTATGTGCTGGAGAATTCCTGCAATCGTGAAGATCAAAAGTACGAAAGCGGCCATTTCCTTGCAACTCTTGCGTATTTGTCGTATATTTTCAAGGACTTGCGGCGGAGTAGCTCAGTTGGTTAGAGCAACGGAATCATAATCCGTGTGTCGGGGGTTCGACTCCCTCCTCCGCTACTTCGCGAAATCACCCTTTCGGACTCGGAAATCCGAAAGGAATTTTTTTATGGTGCAACGAGTACGATGACCTCAGGAGAGCCGTTTCTCTCACGATTCAGGGAATTCGTCCGGCGCTTCCACCTGATCGATCCGGGCGAAAGAGTCATCGTTGCTACAAGCGGCGGCTCCGATTCGATGGTGCTCCTGGACGCTCTCGACAGCTACCGGGAGGAATTTCAGCTGGTCCTCGCCGTGGCGCATTTCAACCACGGGCTCCGGGGGGATGAATCGGACCGCGATGAGGCGTTTGTGAGGTCTGTGGCGAGGGAGCGACACCTCGAATGCTACGTGGAGCGCGCCGATACGCGCGCGGTCAGCGAGGCGCGCAAACGGTCGATCGAGGAGAGCGCCCGCGAATTGAGGTATGAGTTTTTCGCGAAACTCCGTAGTTCTCTCGGATTCCAGAGAATCGCCACCGCCCACCAGGCCGATGACAACGCCGAGACCATCCTCTTTAATCTCTTCCGCGGCGCCGGAGTTCACGGGCTTTCGGGGATTCCGGTGATGCGGCGCGACCTTTGCGTCGTCCGGCCCCTGCTCTTCGCGACGAAGGAGGAGGTGCTGGACTATGCCCTCAGGAGAGGGCTTCCTCACAGGGAGGATGCCAGCAATGCGAGCCGGGCGTACACGCGCAATTTCTTCCGGCATGAGGTGATTCCGCTGATCCGGCAAAACGTCAACCCCAACCTGATCCCGACCCTGCGGCGCACCGGGGAGCTCTTCGACCAGCTCGAGGCGTATCTCGGGGAAGTGGCGCAGGGAGCCATGCCCTCGTTGAATGTCTCGGAATCTCCCGGCACGCTTGCATTCGACCTGAACGCGTTCAGGTCGCACCCGCTCTTTCTTCGAGAGCATCTCCTCTTGCATCTCGCCCGGAACTTCACTTCGCGCGAGATCGACTTCGGGACGGTGAAGACGATGCTCCGGGTCGCGGAGGGAGAGACCGGCTCATCGTGCTCGATCGCCAAAGACATCGTTTTTTACCGGAACAGGGGCGAGCTGATCTTCGCCCGCATCAAAAGCCTTGCTCCCTACCGCCACCGGATCGAACCGGACGCGCGGTATGAGTTCGAACATTTTTCCTTCGGCTCGGGCTTCACGACGGATGCCCGCCTGAGCAGCGATCCGAACACGGAATATGTCGATGCGGATACGATCGGCTCCGAATGCATCCTCCGGAGCTGGAGCGAAGGGGACTGGTTTGTGCCCCTCGGCATGAACAAGCGCAAGAAGGTGAGCGACTTTTTTATTGACGAAAAAATACCGTTATTTGAAAAGCTGACGATCCCGCTCCTGGTTTCCGACGGCCAGATTGTCTGGGTGTGCGGAAAGCGGCTCGATGACAGGCATAAGATTACACCGTCCACAGCGAGGGTTCTCAGACTCGAATATGCGCCCCGAAGCACGCGTCGTGAATGAATAAATACGTAACGGTCAACAACGACCGTTTTGAGCTCTTTTTGAGCGAGAGGAAGATTCAGGCGCGTGTGAAGGAGCTGGGCAGGAAGTTGAGCAGGGAGTACAAAGGGCGGGTGCCGATTTTCATCGGAATCCTGAACGGCGCGTTTGTGTTCATGGCCGATCTGATCAGGCACATTGACATCGATTGCGAAATCGATTTCATGAAGCTTTCCAGCTACGGCGACGCCAAAATCAGCTCCGGGAATGTCACCCTCCTGAAGGAGCTGAATTGCCAGGTTGAAGGGCGCGATATCGTGATTGTTGAAGATATCGTCGACTCGGGATTGTCGGTCGATTTCATGATCCGGCGGATTTCACAGCACAACCCCCGGTCGTACAAGGTGGTGACGTTGCTCTATAAAAAGGATGCCGCGAAGATCCGGGTCCCGATCGATTACGTGGGATTCGTCATCCCGAATTATTTTGTGATCGGATACGGGCTCGATTACTCCCAGAAAGTGAGGAACCTGCGGGGGATTTACCGGATCAGCAATGAACCAATCAAAGCGGCAAAACGTTAGAACTTTCGATATGGAAAACGACAAGCAGCTTCGCAGGAAACTCCCCCGGGGGCGCAGGAACAGGCCCTCGAAGAACCAGTTCCGGGGGGACGATGATTTCAACTGGGGAAAAGTCCTCAAGGTCGTCCTCAGCTGGTCCGCCATCATCCTCGGCGTCTTCATCGTCATGACCCTCTTCCGGTCCCAGGAAGGGACCGAGTATGAGCTCGACTTCACCCAGTACCAGACGCTGTTGAAGGAAGGGCTGATCAACAACGCGACGATCAAGAAATCGGATCTCAACAATTTCGATTTCCACGGCGTCCTGAAGAAGCCGGTCGACGTTACCACCTCCACCGGCCGCACGCTTCCCGTCCAGCGCTTCGTCGTGACGCTCCCGTACATCGATGGCACGGTGGTGAAGGAATGGAATGAGAAAGAGATCCGCTTCACGCTCACCAAGGAAGACAACACGTGGATGAACGCGCTCCTCAGCGTGCTTCCGTGGGTGCTCCTCTTTGTTGTCTGGCTGATTATCATGAGGCGCATGCAGGGGATCGGAACGAAGGGGATCTTCTCGTTCGGGAAGAGCCGCGCGAAGAGCATTAACGAGGGCTCCCCGAAGGTGACGTTTCAGGACGTGGCCGGCGCCGATGAGGCGAAGGTGGAGCTTCAGGAGATCATCGAGTTTCTCAAGGAACCGACCAAGTTTCAGCGGCTCGGCGGAAAAATACCGCGGGGCGTCCTCCTCCTAGGGCCCCCCGGCACCGGGAAGACCCTTCTCGCGCGGGCGGTGGCGGGCGAAGCCGGCGTCCCTTTTTTCTCCATCTCGGGCGCCGAGTTCGTCGAGATGTTTGTGGGAGTGGGGGCGAGCCGTGTGCGCGACCTCTTCGAGACCGGCAAAAAGAATGCGCCGGCCATCATCTTTATCGATGAGATCGACGCCGTCGGCAGGCACCGCGGCGCCGGACTCGGCGGAGGACACGACGAGAGGGAGCAAACCCTCAACCAGCTCCTGGTGGAAATGGACGGGTTCGAGCAGAACAGCGGCGTCATCATCATCGCCGCGACAAACAGACCCGATGTGCTCGACCCGGCGCTTCTGCGCCCGGGGAGATTCGACAGGCAGGTGGTGGTCGACCGTCCTGACGTCCGGGGTAGGGAAGGCATCCTGAAGGTCCACACCCGCAACATTCCGCTGGAGGATTCGGTCAGGCTCGACGTCCTGGCGAAAGGAACTCCCGGGCTGGCCGGCGCCGATCTCGCAAACCTGGTGAACGAAGCCGCCCTCCTCGCCGCCCGCCAGAACCAGAAGGCGGTGAGCATGCGTCATTTCGAGGAGGCGAAAGACAAGGTCATGATGGGTATCGAGCGCAAGAGCCTCATCATCTCCGATCAGGAGAAGAAGGTCACCGCGTACCACGAATCGGGGCACGTCCTGGTCGCCCGCAAGATACCCGAGGCCGATCCCGTCCATAAGGTAACCATCATTCCCCGGGGCCGCGCCCTGGGCGTCACGACGTATCTCCCGATCGACGAAAAGCACACCTACTCGAAGGAGTACCTCGAGGCGATGATCGCCTACGCCCTCGGTGGTCGCGCAGCGGAAAAGCTCATCTTCAAACAGTTCACCACGGGCGCGGGCAACGACATCGATCGCGCAACGAACCTCGCGCACAAAATGGTGTGCGAATGGGGGATGAGCGAGCGGCTGGGCCCGCTGGCGTACGGCGCGAAGGAGGAGGAGATCTTCCTGGGCCGCGAAATCACCCGGTCGAAGAATTATTCTGAAAACACCGCGATCGCCATCGACGAGGAGGTCAAGAAGATCATCACCGCAGGAATGGACCGCGCTGAGAATATCCTGCGCGAGAACCTCGACGCGCTCCACCGCCTTGCGACCGCGCTCCTCGAACGCGAAATCCTCGACGGCGACGAAATCGACAAGGTGATCCGCGGCGAGTCTCTCCCGCCCTCCGACCGCCGGACCAACGGACAGGAACAGAGTCCACAGACCGCCCCCCAGACCGACCCCCAGACTGCCATTGACCAACAGTCCAGCACCCCTCGGAGCGGAGATACGCAGAAGCCCTGATCGCCTTCCGGAAGATGAAAGCTACCGCATCGAGCTCATCCGAAAGTCGATCCATTTCTGTTCGATTGCCATCCCCCTCTTCTATCTCGTCACTCCACGGGACGTCGCCCTCGCGGTGCTGATTCCGGTGACCGCGGTCTTCATGGCCGTCGACATCGCGCGGTATTTCCACGGTCCCATCGAGAGCTGGTTTTATGCGGCCTTCGGTCGCCTCCTCCGGTCGCGCGAGTCGAGCGGCGAAAAAAAGCGCCTCAACGGCGCTACGTACGTCCTGATCGCGGCGACCCTCGCCGCGCTTATTTTTCCGAAGATCGTTGCGGTCACGAGCTTCACGATCCTGATTATCTCCGATCTTACGGCGGCCCTCGTCGGGAAGCGGTTCGGAAGGCACAGGTTCCTCGGCAAGAGCATCGAAGGAAGCGCCGCCTTCTTCCTGAGCGCCCTCCTGGTCGTCTGCGTCCTGCCGAAAGTGGAATACCGGCCCGGTGAATACGCGATCGGAGCGGCCGCATCCCTGGCCGGGGCGGTGACGGAAGCCCTCCCCATCGACATCGACGACAACCTCTCCATCCCTCTCGTCGTGGGGGGGGTCCTTTGGGCCGGATACAGCATGGTATATCCCCTGCTTGATATCAACAAATTCACCTGACACACAATGCGCGCGTACCTTTCCGGAGGAATGGAATATGCCGCGGGCGAGGGCGTCCATTGGCGCAGGGAGCTGCAGCATTGGCTCGAGGCGAATCTCCGGCACGACGTCTTCAACCCCAATGTCGAGAGCGAAAGATTCTTCAGCGCTCAGCAACCGGCCGTCGACTTCCGCGCCCTCAAGACGGATGACGTCTCCCGCTATCAGAGGATCGCCCGGAGCCTCGTCGAGATCGACTGCAAAGAGATTGCCGAACGGTCCGATTACATCATCTGTTACTGGGACGAGGGGGCGGCGAAGGGGGCCGGAACAAAAGGAGAGCTGACGATGGCGAGGTTTTTCGGAAAGCCCGTCTATCTGGTCACGTCGTATCCCCTGCAGGATATTCCGGGGTGGATCCTCGGCTGCGTGACCAGGACGTTCGGGACGTTCGACGACTTGAAGGCGTTCCTCTCCTCCTCAATCCCCGGAACCCGGTAAGAAGGAAGGTTCGATGGAACACTCAGGCAGGAAAGAGATGATCGTGGTGGGCGACAAGGTACTCGTGATCCCCGACAGCGACCGCGACCGGACCGAGCACGGGCTCTATCTTCCGCCCAACGTGAAGGAGAAGGAGCGCGTTCAGAGCGGCTATATCATCAAGGTGGGTCCCGGCTACCCCGTGCCGAACCCGAACTTCATCGACCAGGAATCGTGGTCGCCCACGCCGAAAGACCCCGTGAAGTACATCCCCCTTCAGGCGGAAGAGGGGGACTACGCCATTTTCCTCCGCGAACAGGCCATCGAGATGGAATACGAAGAGAAGAAATACCTCATCGTCCCCCAGTCGGCGATCCTCATGCTGATCCGCCGCCATCCGCTCGAACGCCTCGATGGGTGAGGATGCCGTCGGCGGGTCCATTCACCGTTGCAACCGTGGTCGGCGCGGGCTTTAGCCCGCGTCAACGGCCTCCCTCCTGATCCTCCTATCTCCTCCTAAACTGGTGTCACGGTCCATACCGTGACACCAGCCGGGAACTCCTCTCGCTAGGTTCGTTGCGCACCCCCCGACTCTCACGACATTTTCGGTAGGCGCCGGCTTCAGCCGGCGTTTCTCATCGGTTCTTACACTTCCACCGCTTCAAGTACCAGTTCCGCAATATCCTTCACTTCTACCCGGCCCGAGGCCTCTTTTGCCTTAACCCCGTCCGTCATCATCGTCATGCAAAACGGGCACGCCGTCCCGATCACGTCCGGGTTGAGCGAGAGAGCTTCTTCGGTCCTCTCGATGTTGACCCGCTTCCCGGTCGGCTCTTCCATGAACATCCTCGCTCCCCCCGCCCCGCAGCAGAACCCGCGGTCGCGTGAGCGGTTCATCTCATGCATGCGTATGCCGGGGATCGCCTTGAGGGCGTTCCTCGGCTCGTCGTAGAGCTGATTGTACCTTCCAAGATAGCAGGAGTCGTGATACGTCAGCGCGGCCTTCTTTTCCTTCGAAAGCCTGATTCTTCCCGATGCGATCAATCCCGCGATGAACTCGGAATGGTGTGTCACCGTGTAGTTCCCGCCGAACTGGGGGTACTCGTTCTTGAAGATGTTGAAGCAGTGGGGGCAGGTCGTCACGATGTTCTTCACGCCCCGCCCGTTCAGCGTGGCAACGTTCTCCGTCATGAGCGTCTGCGCGAGATACTCATTGCCGCAGCGCCGGGCCGGGTCGCCGTTGCATTTCTCCTCGGTGCCGAGTATGGCGAACCTGATCCCTGCGATCTTCATGAGGGCGGCAAACGCCCTCGTCACGTTCTTGTAGCGCACATCGTAAGCGCCGGCGCATCCCACCCAGAAAAGCACTTCCGCCTCGGGAGTACTGCTCAGCCTTGGAATGTCGAGACCCTCGGCCCAGTCGGCCCGCGCGGAATGGCTGAACCCCCAGGGCGTGAAATTGCGCTCGAGATTCTGAAACGTCGCCTGGAGTTCTTTCGGGAATTTCGATTCCGTGAGGACCAGATACCTCCGCATGTCCACGATCGCATCCACATGCTCGATCTGAACCGGACATTCCTGCATGCACGCCATGCAGGTGGTGCATGCCCAGAGCTCGTCTTCGGTGATGTACTCTCCGACCAGCGCCGTCGCAGCCTGAGGAACGCCTTCGGGGCGATCTCCCGGCCGGCCTCGAGAGCCCTTCTCCATGAGACGCCTCCGGATGTCCACGATGATTTTCTTCGGGGAAAGAGGCTTTCCGGTGAGCGCGGCAGGGCACGCGGCGGTGCACCGGCCGCATTCGGTGCAGGAATATCCGTCGAGGAGCTGCTTCCACGTGAGATCTTCCACGTCTCCCGCCCCGAACTTCGTGGCCGCCTCATCTTGGAGATTGAGCGGTTTGAGTGTGCCGCGGGCACCGAGCTTCGCAAGATAGACGTTCGGAATGGACGAGAGGATGTGCAGGTGTTTCGAGTACGGCAGGTAGTTCAGAAACCCCAGCACCAGAAGGATATGGAGCCACCAGAAGAGTCTGAACGTTCCTTCAAGATCCTCCGGAGCAGACCCCGGGAAAAGCAGACGGGCGATTGACGCCGAAACCGGCCGAAACCCTGCTGAGGGCTGCATACCCCGCGCAATATTCGCGGCAGTCTGAGCGAACATGGCGCACATGATGCACAGGATCAGGAGAAGAATGATCGTCGCATCAATTCTCGAGTGCCCGCTTACATCGAGCCGGGGCGGTTTGGATACGTACCGCCTGTAGAGCGCGAGAATCACGGAGAGTGACACCAGCGCGCCAAGGATATCCTCGACGAATACCAGCGGCCCGTAGACCGGCCCGAGGAACGAGAGCGAGAAACTCCGGGAAATCCCCTCTCCTACCGTCTCGGCGATTGCGAGGAGGAGGATCACGAACCCCCAGAAGATGAAAAAATGCATCACCCCGGCAAGGGGCTCGCGAAACAGCTTCGACTGGCCGAAGGCGACAACCAGCACGTTCTTGAGGCGCTCGATGGTGTGTCCGCTCCGGTCGTCGGGCTTCCCGATGCGCAGGTAACGGATCAGCCGGAGGAAACTGAAGGCAAAAAAGACGATCGAGGAAACGAGCAGGAAGAGGAAGAAACCGGACTGGAGCGTCATACCTCCGTCAGTCGTGCAGGAGCATTTCGCCTTCGAGGACCGTCACCGCATTCCCGCCGATCTTCACGGAAGCAGGCTTGTTGTCGGCCACCTCGAGCTCGACGGTTACTCTTCCTCTCCTTCCGATCGCGTCGCCCTGCTCGCCCTGAAAGACGCAACGTCCGTTCCGGAGGTCGAGCACCCCGCTTTGAAACAGGTGGACGGCGAGCGGCGCGTGGGACGAGCCGGTCACCGGGTCTTCGTTGATGCCGCAGTTCGGCGCGAAAAAGCGCGAGTGGACGACCGATTCGCGGTCCACCGTTTCCGTCGTGAACGCGCAGAGTCCCCGGATATTCCTCGACTCGAGGAAGTTCGACATCGCGAGAAAGTTCGGCTTCATCGAAAAGAGCGTATGGAGCCGTTTGAGGGGAACGAGGAGGTAATCGCTTCGGAGGATCTGCAGGTGATTGTCAAAATCGCTCATCGAAATATTGAGCACCCGGACGAGGTCGATCTTGTACGTGATGGCCCGGTCGAGCGTCGGCACCTTGAGGCCGAACATGATCGAGATCAGCCCGTTTTTCTTCGTCACATCCACCGGAAGAATTCCCGACGCAGTTTCGAGCCGGAACTGGTACTTCCCCTCTTTCACCATGTTCATCCGGCTCTCCTCGGCGAGGACGTGGAACCCGGCAATTGTGGCATGACCGCAGAGCGGAACCTCGGTGGTCGGAGTGAACCACCGTATCCTCGCATCGGCATCGGGCTTCGTGGGCGGAAGAAGAAATGCGGTTTCCGAGAGGTTCAATTCCCTGGCGATCCCCTGCATGTCCCGCTCGCTGAGGTCCTTGCCGTCGAGAACGACTCCCGCCGGATTTCCCGTATGGGGAGCGGTCGTGAAGGCATCCACATGTTTGACGCCTATCTTAGCCACGTGCGATCCCTTCCGGGGACACGTCGAATGCCTTCAGAGTCTTCTTTTCCGCAATCGTGAAGATCATGTTGCCAATGGCGAAAAAAGTGTCGGGGACCGCCGCCGAGACGCCGGCATTCAGAACGTCGTGGTGGAGTATCCGCCCCGTGCCCTGCTCGGCAATGACGAAATGGTGGTCCATGGTCGGCGTGAGCTCGTCCTCTCCTCTCAAAGTGTAATACCCGAGAGCAATGATTCTCTGCTTTTCGATGTACTCGATGAATTGAATCCGCTCTGATCCCAGCAGTACGCTCTCAATTCGTCTCCCCGGCCCCTCTCCCCGGTCTGCATCCCGATCGAATGGAAACGGAAACTCAACCGTCTCATGAGCCTCGGAGTGTGCCCGGCGCCTGAGGACCGCAATCTCTGACGCCTCGACTTCGCCTCTCTCCCTTCCGGTGGCACAATCGAGCGAGACGTACCGGACCACCCCGTCTCTTTCGGCCGCGGCATAGATGCTGTCGCCCGCCCCGAAGAGGTACTTGGTTTCCTCGTTCGACCAGAGGTGGCCCCCGGTGGAGAGATCAAGCGCATGGATTTTCTTGTGATCGGGAAAATCGGGTACGGCAAACTCATGCAGCAGCACAACTCCATCATGAATCGCTTCAATTCCGATCCACCAAGGCTCAATGAGCCTCACACCGGACCAGAGAACTTTGCCGTTGTCTTGCCGGATGCTGAAGAAGGAAACCGATTTTTCCGGCGTGTTCCGCTCTTCACCAACGAACTGTCCCCTCACAGTCGGTAGTAATCGCCAGATGACCCCCCGCGCCGGAAACTCCCAGGCAGGTGTGAGACGCTTACCCCGTACACCCCACCGAAACAAACGCACGAGCGGTATCGTCACATTTCTCGAATAAGATAATCATCTCGGACTCGAATAGCAAGATTTTTTTCCGACATCAAAAATATTGCGAACTGGAAGTCATGTAGAATTATTCGCGTATTCTCGCAGAATATCCCTTAAGCGCCCGAATGCGAGAGCCCGGTGGCTGATCAGGTTTTTTATCCGATCGGATAATTCGCCAAATGTCTTGTCATATCCCTCGGGGATGAAGAGGGGATCATACCCAAACCCGCCTCCCCCTCTCTCACCCGTAGCGATCCGTCCGTTGCAGACCCCCTCGACGGTTCTGAGAATTCCCTCTGCTGCAAAGGCTGCCACGCATCTGAAGCGGGCTCCCCTCTCCTGTAACGGGACGCCGGAGAGCTCGCGAAGTAGCTTCTTGTTATTGTCGGCATACGTTACGTGTTCACCTGCATACCGGGCCGACCGCACTCCCGGCCTCATCTCAAGCGCATACACCTCCAGCCCGGAATCGTCCGCGATTGCGGGCTCCTTCAGGCGCTCAAAAGTTTCCGCCGCCTTTTTCACGGCGTTCGCTTCCAGCGTCCCCCCGTCTTCGACCACTTCGGGCATCCCGGGGAAGTCGGAGAGGCTTCTGATCTCGATGGGGAGACCGGCGAGGAGAGACCGTATCTCGGACGCCTTTCCGGGGTTGCGCGTGGCGAGGACTACGGATCTCATCGCCTCTTGTCCTCCCCGAATGTGCGTTCCACGGCCTCGTCGATTCGTCCGACCCCGATCACCTCAACTCCCTTCCGGTCGCGCAGTCCCTTCATGTTTCCTTCAGGCACAAGAACCCGTGTGAACCCCAGTTTTGCCGCCTCCTGCAGGCGCTTCTCGATCTGGCTGACGGTCCTCACCTCCCCGGTCAGGCCTACTTCTCCCACAGCCACGGTGCCGGCGTCGACTGCCCGGTCGCGCGCGCTCGAGATGATCGAGAGGGCGATGCCGAGGTCCACCGCCGGTTCATCGATGCTGATGCCTCCGGCGATGTTCACGAACACGTCGTTGCGCGCCAGGGGCATCCCCAGTCGCTTCTCGAGCACCGCCAGAAGGAGGGCCAGCCGGCGGTAATCCACCCCCGTCGTGTTCCTTTCCGGTACCCCTCCGCCCGCCGATGTGACGAGGGCCTGCACTTCCACAAGAAGGGGCCTTGTCCCTTCCAGGGTTGCGGCAACCGTCGAACCGGATGCCCCGGGCGAACGCTGCGAGAGGAAGACCTCCGAGGGATTCGCTACCTCGCGGAGGCCCGAATCGAGCATTTCGAAGACCCCGATCTCGTTGGTCGAACCGAACCGGTTCTTCATCGCGCGAAGAATCCGGTATGCGTGGTGTCGCTCGCCCTCGAACTGGAGCACCGCGTCGACCATGTGCTCGACGACCTTCGGGCCTGCGATGAAACCGTCCTTGGTGACGTGCCCGATCAGCAGGACCGGGATGGATCTCTCTTTCGCAAACTTCGTGAACAAAGCGGTCGCCTCGCGGACTTGTGTGATGCTTCCCGGAATCGCCTCGAGCCCGGGATTCACCATCGTCTGCACGGAATCGACGATGATGATCTCGGGAGGATCCCTCTCGATCAGCCCGGAGATGACACCGGTATCGGTCTCGCCGAGGAGAAGAAATGATTCGCCGCTGTGCCCGCCCAGGCGGGCCGAGCGGAGCTTGATCTGGGAGGGCGACTCCTCGCCGGAGATATAGAGCACGCGGCGCTCGCCGAGCCGGGCCGCGAGCTGCATCATGAGCGTCGACTTTCCGATGCCGGGATCTCCCCCCAGGAGGATGACAGAGCCCGCCACGATCCCGCCTCCGAGAACCCTGTCGAATTCCGCGCAGCCTGTCTCTATCCGGTGTTCTCCCTCGGCCGCGATGTCCCGCAGGGGAATTGCGCCGCGCCCCTCGAGGCCTGGGCGCCTCGGCGCTGCCCTGCTCCGGGGCGCCGCTTCTTCGACGAACGAATTCCAGGTGCCGCAATTGGGACATTTCCCCGCCCACCTCGGAGATTCGTACGCGCAGGACTGGCAAATGAATATCGAAGCATTTTTAGACATCGTGGTGCGCTGATATGGCAGGGAACTTCGCTTCTATGCCGACGTGGCGCCGGAACCCGGTGGGAGGGCTAGCGGCCGGGGCCGATTCTCACGTCGCGCCCCCAGAGAAGCTTCGCCCTCAGGAGATCGAAATAACTGCTCTTGAGCCGTCTCACGAGCTTCACCGTGTAGGGCGCGCGCCGGATCGTGAACTCGGCGGGTGCATCGTAGAATCCTTCAACCTGCCCGTCGGCAGTGAGGTGGACGGGTTTCGAAGCCGTGTTCACGCTGATCCTGATCGCACTCGTGTCGGGGATAATCACCGGACGTGCGGTCAGCGTATGAGGAGAGATTGGCGTCACCGTCACCACTCTGCTCTGCGGCACGACCACTGGTCCTCCTCCCGCGAGCGAGTAGCCGGTCGATCCCGTGGGGGTGCTGACGATGATCCCGTCAGCCGCGTAGGTCACGAGGTATTGATCGTCAACGTGCATCTCGAGCTGGATTACTCTCGGCGAGATCCCCCTGTCGACGACCACCTCGTTCAGCGAGCTGTAGCAGACGTCTCCGCGGGCGCTCCGGGTATGGAGCACCATTCTCTCCTCGATGGAGTACTCGCGGCGGAGAATTTCGTCGATGGCTCCGGCCATCTCCTCCACCGACACTTCCGCGAGAAACCCGAGCTTTCCCAGATTCACTCCGAGGATCGGCACGCCGAGGCTTCCCACCACTCGAGCGGCGGTAAGCATCGTTCCGTCGCCTCCCAGCGATACGAGCAGCTCACAGCGCCGCGGTAGCTCTTCCGCAGGGGAAATCGACGGCTCCTTCAGGCGCTCCGTGCCCGCCATCCGGTGATACAGCGAGACAAGCTCCTGCTGAACGACGAACGGCTGCTCGCGCTCCCGGAGGAGCGTGATGAGAGCGCCGGTCACCTCGGCGATACCCGGCTTGTTGGTGTTCCCCAGAATGCCGAACTTCATCGCGCTCAGGATGGCCCGGGAGCCGAAGGGGAGGGCTGCGTTGGCTCCTGCGCCGGTTTTGCAGCCTCCTCCACGTAGTTCAGGCGCAGGTCCCGAAGGGCATTTGATAACATGAGCTCCTCGTCGCGGTTGAGACTTCCCTTCATCTTGGACTGAAGCATTTCAAGCATATCGATCGAGATGCGCGCCTGCTGAAGATCCCGCTCCACGCGGTCGGTCATCGGGTTCTTGAGCTTCCCCATGTGCTGGAAGGCGGCAGTCTCGAACATCAGAATGAGCTGCGTGAGGAGGAGTGTGTTTTTTTCTTCGCTCGGCGTCATTCGCAAAATGTAACCAAATTCCGCTTTCGAATCAAAACAGCGGGGTCTCCCTCTTTTGTAGCCGCGGCGGTGAGATCCCGCTTGCAGGATTTCGACTACAAACGTGCATGAGGCAAGTGGAACGTCCGTGAAGCGGTCAGGGCGGGAGCGCTGCTTCCACCGGTTGATTGCGTTCGAAATCCCAGAGCGTCTTCCTTGCGAGGTCGGCCACTCCAAGGCGATAGTCGATCAGCGAGATGAGGTTGTTCAGTTTTGTTGTTGTCAATCGCTGCTGGGCCTGCGCGAGGTCGTTTCGTGTGATCGTCCCTGCCCTGAACCGCTCAAGGCTTATCTCGTAGCCCTTTTGAGCCACGTCGACACTCTTGGCGAGGACCTGGATCCTCGATTGGGCAACAGAAATCTGCGAGAGAAGATCGATTATTTCCTGCCTGATCCGTTGTTCGGTATTGGTGTATGCAAGCTCGGCAATTCTCAGTTGTGCCTCAGCGGCCTCCACTTGCAGACCGTGCCGCCCCCAGTCGAAGAGGGGTATTGTAAGATCGAGTGCAACCGCCCTGCTCTTGCCGAAATCGCCAAAGACAGATTCCAGCCTGGTGTCGTTGCGGTTAAGGCCGTAACTCGCCGTCAGATCGAGCCGGAGCCTGCGGCCGGAGGAAGCCAGGTCTACATCCATCTTCGATATATCCTTCTCACGGCCGGCATTCAGCAGTTCCGACCGGTTTGCCAGGGCCTTCGCGATTGCAGAATCCCTGTCGACCGTGAGCGGGGTGAACGTGAGGTCGGCCTTCAGGCCGATCGTGTCCTCAAGACGCAATCCAAGTAGAAGCTTGAGCGTATTCCCCGCTCGCGCCGCATCGAGCGAGTCGTTTAAGAGCTGGTTCTTGCTGGTTACCAGATCCACATCCGATTGCAGGAATTCGACCTCCGGTATCAAACCTGCCCCGTATTTGCTCCTGGCGGTTTCGTACGATTCTTCGTTCTGTCGCACCTGTTCCCTTGATATTCTCTCTGATTCGGAGGCCCTGTGTGCAGCGTAGAAGGCGCTTGTCACGTTGAAAACAACATCGAGGTGATCCCGGCGATATGCAGAAACAGATTGCTCCACTCGGAGGGTCGCCTCGTCCTTGCCGATTTTGATCGTATTTGCGGCGAGGATTGGTTGGCGCAACTGGACCTGAAAGTAGCTGAAGTAATCGTTGAGTTCCTCTGATGACCCGGCGACGCCCGTCAGCTGGTTTCGCTTGAAGAAATCCCCCGAGAGTGAAAGGGTGCCTCCGCTCAGGGCGATGGGTTGGGTGATAGAGAGATTGCTTCTGAGATAGGTGGTCCGAAGCTGGTAGAACTCATAGCGTTGCGTGATGGGATTGAACTCGCTTGTCAGGGATTCATTAAAGTCGGGAGTTCTCATGCTCAGATCAACGCTGGTTGCGGCCGCACGCGATTGTGCCTCGAAGCTCTTTGTCGAGGCATAGAACTGTTGCGTCGCGCTCTGAGCCGCATAACCCTGCCCGAGCGACAGTGCGATGCATTGTTCAAGCGTGAGATCGTATCGCCGTTGCGGGGCCGCGTGGGCCGGCCATATCACCACGCAAAGCAGAACGCGCATGACGGACTTCATCGGGGCTCCTCCAAAGAAGATTGTGCGGGGCGGTACGGCTGTATTACTCGTACCTGAGGGATTCGATGGGATTCTGGTACGCGGCTTTCCTGGCCGGGTAGTATCCGAACGAGACGCCGACTCCGACCGAAACGAAGAAAGCGAGGGTAACCGCCGGAAAGGAAATGAAGGTTTTCCATCCGGCGTAGAGTGTAATGAGCTCTGTCAGAACGTATCCGACTACAATTCCCGCCAGTCCTCCCGCTACGCTGAGCACGATCGCCTCCGTCAAAAACTGGGCAAGGACATCCGATCTCCGCGCCCCCATCGCCCTCCGCACGCCGATCTCCCTCGTACGCTCAAGAACCGATGCGAGCATGATGTTCATGATTCCTATTCCCCCCACCAGGAGAGAGATCCCGGCGATCGCCCCCATGACAACGTTGAAGATCCGCTGGGTCTTTTGGCTCTGTTCGACGAGCTGGTCGGGAAGAATGACTTCATAATCATCCACGCCGAAATGTCGGCGGGAGAGAATCCGCCTGATGAGCGGTACGGCCTCATCCAGTGCGCCTTCATTGTTCACCTTCACTGTAAGCTGGTCGAGCTGCTGTCGTGGGACCTTCACATTCGACCCGCTCGAAACGCGTACCCCGCCTCCAAAAAACACCGCGGATCCGCCCGACGTCCCTTTCACGCGCTCCATCTTATACTGTGCCGTCGTGAGCGGAAGGTAGACATCCATGTTCAGGTTTCGAAGGTCAAGGTTCTCGATCTTTCTTGTGCCGCTCAGCTGCCGCTCCATGACTCCGATGACGGCAAACCACTGATTCTCGAGCTTAATCTCCTTGCCGAGGGGATCCTCGAAGTGAAAGAGTTTGTCCTTCACCCCGTCTCCAATGACACAGACATTGTCCTGCTTTTCGAGATTGGTCCGGTCGAGGAACATCCCTTCGCCGACAGCGTAATGGAAGGCCGATAGAAAATCGGGCGTGGTGCCGATGACCTTGACGTCCTTTCGTTCGCTGTGGTACTGGGCCGCAACAGTCTTCTCCCACTGGGGAACAACCGATTCGACCGAAGGACAAATTTCGGCGATCGCGCGCCCATCGAGCATGGTCAAGCCCGGCGAAAAGCTCGCCTTCGCCTTGGAGAAACTTTGCTGGGTCGGGTCCGCCGCCCTGATGATTATATTGTTGATTCCCATGAGGCGGATCTGTTCCAGCGCCTCGCGTCTCGCTCCCTCGCCGATGGAAAGCATCGCGATCACCGCCGCAACCCCGAAGATGATCCCGAGAGCGGTGAGGATGGAGCGAAGTTTGTGGGTCATGAGGCCGGAGAAGCCGACCGCCGCGCTCTCGCTCAGGTTCACATCTTCGTCCTTTTCGGTTCGGACGCGGGGCCGACGGGCTGTTCTTCCTTGAGCGTCGGGTCGCGGAGCGCGACCTTCTCCCCGCCCTTCAGTCCTTGCGTGATTGTCACGAAGTTGCCGTTGCTCATGCCCGTCGTCACCTCCGCTTCGCGCGTAGAGGAGCCGTCCGCAATGTAGACGACGGTCTTGCCGTTTTTGGTGAACACGGACTCGAGAGGGACGTAGAGCGCCTGCTGAAGTGTCTGGACCACGACTTCGAGGCTCGTCGTCATGCCCGGTTTGAGGATCGGGTCGGTTTCGGTGATGTCGACCACCACCTCGAACGTCTTGATGCTCGAACTGCGGTCCTGCTGCTGGCCGATCGTCCCGACAGAGGCGACGACTCCGTGGAACAGCCTGTCGGGGAACGCGTCCAGCTTGATGTTTACGCTTTGCCCTTTCTTCACCTTGCTGACATCCACCTCATTCACATATCCGTTGGTTTGCATTTTGGAGAGGTCGGGAAGGCTGATGACTGACATGCCCGGCCAGATCTGGTCTGAGATAGCGATCTTCCTGCCAGTGCGCCAGTTCATCTCATACACCGCCAGCCCGGACATCGGCGCGCGGAGGGTAAATTTTCGGAGGTCGCGCCCCGCCTTGTCCACGTCGGAGCGGGCTTTTTCGATCTGAACGTTGACCTTATTGATCTCCGACTCGTTGATCGCGGTCTGCGTCTCGATTTTCAGCCGCGCCTGATCCACCGCGATGCTGTCGCGCTTGAGCTGCAGCTCCTTTTCCTTCCGCTGCACTTCGGCTTCGAAACGGACCCGCTCCACGCTCAGTTTCGAGAGCTCATATTGGAACTCCGCGTTCTTGAGCTCGGTTCCCAGCTGGTTCATCGATGCCTTGTGATCCGCCTCGAGTTTAACACGGTCTGACAGGTTGATATTGAGCTGCGACTGCTGATCCGTCAGGAACTTCACCACTTTCGCAGTGTCGAACCGTGCAACGACATCGCCCTCTTGTACGGTGGTCCCCTCGGGGATCAGCCAGATAACTTGCAGGTCGCTGCCATCCCAAACGCCCGGACTCGAGAGAGTGACCGATTTTGTCGCGCGGACCTCGCCGCTCACGGTAATCGAGACCACGAACTGGCCATTCTTCACGTCAATGGTTGCGACTGATACGGATCTGGGAGAGAAGACGGCTGCCAGCAACAGGAAGACCGGCAGGGTTAGGAGCCCGTACATATACTTCCGTTGGTTGAATTGATGAAGAAGCGCCTCTGGTAATTTCATTGCAGTACCTCAGTGCGGATGGATTCCCGAATGTACTAAATGACCCCCACCGGAGCAACTAGACGATTTGACTCACCTAAAATCTATCCAAAACGAGGATGTTGCCTCACGTATATTT